>WTGV01000015.1 GCA_011525295.1 Pseudomonadales bacterium
ACTTGTGGACTCTCCGGGGGGACTATGGCCCACCCGCCGTGGTGGCGATCTGCGAATGCTCCTCATCGTGAAGGGTTCGCAGGAGATGGCGCGAACGGCCAAGCTGCGAGAAGGATTCCGCTTCTATATGGTTCCTGTACGCGTCGGCAACATTACAACTTTTGGTCTTGTAACCGCCTTCTTTGATGACGACGATGAGCCATTGACGATCCGCACTCCGCTCTTAAACGAGGAGATCACCCGAGACTTCCTCTTGTTGCTGTCTTCGGAATCATTCCACGTTCACTTCTTCGACGAACATAACCGAGAGCTTCTTGGCTTTCGAGCTGATAACCCTGATGCCCATCGATTTCGTGGGTTCGCGGATACTATTCGTTTCGTATCCCCATCTCTCGCTCACGGTCGCCAGCTTCTCGACGGGATGCAACTATGGTTCAGTGCTCGCTCTCCATCGGACGACGACGCTGCATTTGACATCCACATGCGGGAACAGATGTTTCCTGACAGCTTAGCCGAGCACGTGGATAACCCAGGCGATTTCAACGAGCCCGACATAGCCGCCGCTCTGCGTCGCACGTTCAGGAGCGACCAGGTGCTCTCGAATCCGATTCGCGCGGACAACAGTCGAGAATTCGCAGACGTTCTCGTGATAACGGACAAGACCTTGTTGCTGATTCAGGCTAAGGATAGCCCTATCACCGAGTCAGCACTAACTCGGACGCTGATTCGAAAGCAAGCCGTCGCTGTCAAACATGTCGGCAGAGCGGCCGGTCAGCTTAAGGGAACTATCAATCACCTCAAATCAAACCAGTCTATTGAAGTCTTCACTGACGGGAAGAGCCGCAATGTATCCATGTCTGGCCGCGACGTGTTCGGGATGGTCATTGTCAAGGAGGTGTTTGATCCAGACCGACCAGACTGTAGCCCGCTTGTCCTCTCCGTATCCGAAGAGACGGGCATTCCATGTTTGCTTCTGGATCACTCGGAATTCCAGCAACTGACTTTCTTTCAATCTACCGAAGAATGGCTGGTACGATCCCTTCGAGAGATCTTTACGGTCTCTGATCAGCGCGGTGTGTTCCCACGAAGCCGATTTGGCATGCGCGTGGGTAAATCTGTGGTGTACGAGCCCGGTGTTGACTGCGAGGTCAGCGACTCGACTCCCCATGAACCGGCGCGGTCTTTCGGGGATGGAAGCCAGGCCGCAGCCGGCTCGGTTTCAGGGACCTCGGTAACCGGCGATACCCCTGGAACGGAATTCCAGGAAGGCGTGGACGCCGACTGGCTCCGTGTAGTCGTATACCGCGCGGAAGTCGAGGCCATTGACGTGTCCCGTACAGCGGCGGTGCTTTCGCGTGTGCTAGCCGACAGGAGCGCCGTCCAACGGTATCGTGGACGCGTAGACTTGTCATTTCACGGGTATTCCGAGGATCCGCGAGAACTGTACGAAATCCCGGAGGTGCGCAGGTTCTGCAAGAAACTGGATGAGGCGTTTCCCTATTGGTTCTATTTCCTCTCCACGGAGAGGATTATGCTGAGGGTGGTCGCATGTTGCTTGTGTTCTGTCACCAAACCATTGCTAGGGGTTGTCAGCTTTGGTCCTGACCTTGTCGAATTCATTACACTTCATTTTCAGGCGCTCAATTGGATATTTGACAACTATTCTTTGGACGAGAGAGACAATGTCGAAATGAGTCGTAAGGTCACCGAGTATTTCACCATGTCTGAGCCGATAACATGACCTGACTGACATTAAATCGAAAACCAGCATCATACCGGTTGGGAGTCAGGCGCGAGGAGACCATCCATTCGGTGCAATCGAGTCGTGTGACGTCGAGCACCTGTCGAGTCGCTTCATACCCTACGGTTCAGTGCATTGAACGGCCGGCAGCCTCCGGTTGCGGATCGGCACCCGCCGTCCAGTCGAGGAGCCGGCGCAGAAGGGCGAGAGCGGCGTGTTGCAGGAACACCGCCGTGCGCGGCGACGCCCGGTCCTCGACAGAGATCCGACGCGCCTCGGCGAAGATGATCTTGGCGCCGCCCGGCATGGGCGAGACATAGACCTTCACATAGC
>WTGV01000041.1 GCA_011525295.1 Pseudomonadales bacterium
GTTATACATACTGTTATTATATATACCATCAAACTATATTTTCGTGTTTGTCAAGTTATCTACGTAATTCCCTTATCTATCTGTCTTCTAAACGTTTTAAGATTGCCTCGTCTTCAGGAATCAAAAATGTTCGTACCCGCTCAAGCTGATCGTTGGTGAAAACCGGGTTGTAACGATTCTGCGAAATTATTTCGTACGCTGCGATGGACTTGATCGTCTTATCCGACAAGCCATCAAGAGACTCCATTAAATTCTTTGGATTAGTTCTTGCCCAAGAAGAAAAAACAGTGAGATAGTAATATCGTCGATTGGATTCTTCTAGTTCTTCTCCAAGAGACAACGCTTGTTCAATTTGACCCTCAACTACCATCTCCGATGCGACCCTACCGTACAGTATGTATTTGTATCTTTCGTTCACTTGAGGTAACAATTTCTTGGCGACTTCGATATCCCCTTCTCGAACGATTTCTCCCAGAACGTGGTAATCTAGTCCCAATCCCGAGCCAGAAGCAGGGTGCTGGATGGCAAGTTCAAACGCTTTGTTAGGATCTCTGCGAGCTAAACGGGGTAAAGTACTCTCCAGTAGATTTCGTCTTTGTGGGTTCTCTGAGTCAAAGTTTTCTAGTACCCATTCTGTCGCAGCTTCGGGGTGTTGAACTGCCCATTGATACACAATACTGCTCAGAATCATCGAAGTATTTCCAACTGTGTGTTCTAAAGAACTGAGCATGTCGATTGCGCCTAAAGGGTCTTCACGAGCGATATTTGATAACGCTGTTGACAACGGATATGCTCGATTCTCTAACGAAATTAATTCAACATTCTCGATCATTTCAGAAGGATTACTCTGTGCCCAAGTGTTAGCGATGTTTTCTTCAAGGGCTGAAACTAGGGAAGCTGGTTCAAACGTCGAGACAGCAGAGAGAGCGGCTGGTGCGTCTGTTTGAGCCCACACGCGAACAATTCTTTCAGATAGATAAGACTGTTCTTGCTCATCTGATAAGCTGCGAGCATACTCTAATGCGCTCTCAGGATCTTCTTGCGCGATCGCTTCTACTAAAGGAGGCCTGATCCGATAATCATCGACTCCTATTTGATAGATCTTTGAGAGCACCTCTAAACCGATTTGTTCCCTCCATGCCTCTGCGACTTTCGTTAGAGTTTCAGTTTGCAGGATATTGTCTACGTTGTCATTGAGCAAAATTTCCCAGGACCGTTCAGGTTCTCCAATGTTCTCAGACACCTTCGAATCACTAAGTAATCTAAGAAAAGTCTTTTCGCTCTCGAGTTGTCTCGCTATTGAAAGCCGTTCGTTCTCAGGTAGATCGTCGCGGGTTTCAAGAATGGTTTGAAGAGCGACATTGCGTTGCGAACTTACAAGTGTGGCGGCAGCGTTAATTGCATCTTCCAAGTGTAAGACTGCCCATTCGCTAAACACAATCTTTAAAGCTGCATTAGATTGAAGTATTGAAACTTCGTCAATACGTCGAATTGCTTCTTGTGGATTGATCGCTGTAAGACTCCGAAGTATGACTTCCTGCGCGATCTCACGCTGACTAGTGCGCTCGATGGACTTAGACTGATTCCACCATTCTTTCAATTCCTGTTGGGTCGCGTGAGAAAGGGTAGCGTGCAGTGCACGGTATTGCTCGGAGATACTATCGTGCTTGAAGATTTCGTCAAACCGCCCGGTCTCAATCCTATCGGTGGTTGAAATTCTGTTCGTGCTAGTTGTTGAAGTTTGCTCGACTTCCCCTTGTGCAACGTCTTGCGAGGATTGCTCGTTTTGAGGAACAATACGTTGAATCGCCAGAACAGCTAGTATCCCAAATATCAGGCCTATCGCTAACGAGATTCCAATTAACGAAATTCGTATGAAACCAGTCGAAGACTGCTCGTTCATTGTTGACACGTTAATACCTCATTAGACGTTTAAATTGATTATATGCTGTGTGTCTCGTGCGTGCGTTGCTCAGTGAATTCAATGAACAACTTGACTTACACTCGCTTTTTCTGTCTTGTGCCGAGATCAGTGTGAAATTTCAAACTCGGTGTTGTTTTTAGTCAAACTGCGGTACGGATAGTGTGAAACATCAGCTACCGCATTCATCTGAGTGCAGGCCCTCGGTCGATTGAGACACTGTGGCCTCGTTGATGAACAGGGCATATCCTTTAGGCAGTCATCGACCACACCTTGTCTAGATCTGAAATTTACTTACTGTGTCAATGATCCAGTACCGCTCCACAGTTAAGTTTCTAAATGTGTTCAGTTTGGGTTAACTATACGATTTAAGTGCTTCTCGTCAGCAGAGCTCAAGAGGGTTTTTGCGTGGTCGATCTGATCATCAGACAACACGGGTTGTCGTCGATTAACCAATATGAGGTGCAGTGCAGCTTGTGACTCTAAATCTTTTGTTGGAAGATCTTTAAGGGACTCATATAAGTTCTTGGGCTTAGTCGCAGCCCAGAGACTCAAAACTCGGACATAGTAAAAACTCTGGTGTTGTTCGCTCAAGGTTTTTCCAAGTTCCAAGGCATCCAATTCTTCAGACTCACGTACCATTAATTCTCCCACAGTTCCGTAAACTGCTGCTTTGGAATTTTCCGTCACTTGAGGCAGAAGTTGCTTTGCTTCTTCGATCTTACCAGCTAAGGCGAGTTCTCGAATCACTAAGTGATCTAAACCGACTCCCTCCTGTGTGGTCGATGTGTTAGTCTTCGCGAGCTCGAAGGCTTGCTCAGGATCTTGACGTGCTAAAAGCGGTAATACATGCATCAACAACTGTCGGCGTTGTGAGTCGTCTTGGGTAAAGTGATTGACTACCCAGCCAGCCGCCGCACCAGGTTTTTGATATGACCATTCAGTGACTATCTTCTTTAGGATACTCGAAGTATTTCCAACGAAACTAGCCACCGCACTCATCGTGGTTAGTGCTTCCATCGGGTCTCGACGCGCGATCGTAGCGAATGCCGTTTCTAAGGTTGACAATCGAAACTGTTCTGGTATTGCGTCTATGTTTTCGATTAAGTTGCTCGGAGTTGTACGTGCCCATGTTGTAGCGATCGTGTCTTCTAGGCTCGAAGAGAATGAAGATGTTTCTAACGATGAAACCGCTAACATAGCAGCCTGGGCATCAGCCTTGGCCCAATCGCGAACAACAATCGTGGATAGATTCAGCTTGTCGTACTGAGAGTCCAAACCGTAAGCATATTCGAAAGCACCAGCAGGATTTATTCGAACGATCTTATTCAACAAGTAGACTTTATTCGAATAGTCGTCTACTTCCGCATAGATTTTTGATAGTACTTCAAAACCAACTTGTTCGTACCATGTCTCAGCAACAATAGCTAGAGTCTCTGTTTGTAGGGAATCGTCGACCTCGTCATTAAGCAGAATATTCCATGAATCCTCTGGTGTTTCTATGCTCTCCGACACCTTTGAGTCACTAACTAGTTTGAGAAACGTTTCTTCTCCTTTGAGTTGTATAGCAATCGATCGAAGTTTGCTTTCCGAAAGATCGTCGCGGGATTCAAGGATAGCTTGAAGAGCGACGATGCGTCGTGAACCCTCAAGCGTGGTCGCAGCTTCGATAGCACCTTCTAAGTTCGACGCAGCCCACTCATTAAAGATGGTCATTAACTGCTCTTCAATCTGAAATAGTGATGCGTCATCTAAAAGTCGTAGGGCTTCTTGTGGATTGATGGCGGTCAGGTTCCACAGTATGACTTGCTGCGCGATCTTACGCTGACTCGCCCGCTCGATGGACTTAGATTGATTCCACCATTCTTTCAATTCCCTCTCGTTTGCTTGAGAAAGGGTAGACTGTAGCGCGCTGTATTGCTCGGACATACTATCGTGCTTGAAGATTTCGTTAAACCGCCCGATCTCAATCCTATCGGTGGTTGAAATTCTGTTAGCACTGTTTGTTGACGATTGCCCGACTTCACTTCGTGCAATGTCTTGATTGGATTGCTCGTCTCCAGGGACGAGATTTTGAAAGGCAACAATTGCTAGTATCCCAATGATCAGACCTATAGCAAATGAGACTCCAACTAAGGCGATTCGATTGAATAATGTCGTAGATTGCTTACTGTTTGTTGCCATGCTGCTACTCCGCATAGTGCATTCTCAATTATAAATCGAGACTTTGAGGTCTTCGAGAAGACAAAGAATCTTTGGTCATGCTGCTGGTGTTAAATTCAAAGCTACTAAATCTTGAAGTGTATTCGAACATTGGTAATTCAACATATGGTTGAAACTTTGGCTGAAACGAGCTTCTTACGTCCCATCTTTGATCATACTAAGTTGAGTCTCTCAATCCGATAATCTTTGAATAACTCTCTCAGATAAGGTGTTATCGGTTCTCAAATTGTTCTACGAAAGCTTCGTCTTCAGCTGTTAAGAGAGTTCTTGTTTGTTCGATCTGATCGTCCGTGAGTACGGGATTGAATCGGTTCTCCGATATTAGTTGTCTTGCTGCGAGAGACGCAAGGTCACTTGACTGTAAGCTTTCAAGCGACTCATATAGATCCATGGGATCATTGCTGGCCCACAAAAGCATTACGTGCCAAAAGTACATCTGCTGATTCGATTCTGCTAAGTCGTATCCAAGTTCCAAAGCTTCGTTAGCCTGTCCCACATTTATTAAAGCCGTAGCTACGCTACTGTATACAGACTGTTTGGCATTTGTGCGTACTCGAGGTAGAAATTTTTTCGCGACTTCGATGTCGCCGTATAAGATAATTTCAGTCATGACGTGGAACTCTAGCTCATATCCCTCGCTAGGAGCAGGTTGCTCTAACGCAAGTTCAAATGCCTTCTCAGGGTCTTGGCTAGCCAAACGCTGCAATACTCGCATCAATAGCGTTTGACGCTGTGGATTTTCTCGGGTAAAGTTGTTCAGAACCCAATCGGCTGCAGTATCAGGTTGTTGTTTGGCCCATTGCCCGACAATGTGGGAAAGAATCGTGGAAGTATTTCCTACATAACTCTCCACTGAACTCAGCATTGCTAATGCCTTCTTCGGATTCTGACGAGCGATTGATAAAAATGCGCGTTCCAAAGACAACAATCGAGGTCTCTCGGAAATGGATTCGATGTTTTCGATGAATTCAATCGGTTTGGTGTTCGCCCATGTTAGCGCGACCACACTTTCCAGAGTTGAAACTACAGAAGCAGGTTCGAAGTTCAGCGCGGCAGCTAAAGAGGCTTCTGGATCTGTGCGAGCCCAGACAAGAACAATTTCCCTTGACAAACTCTCTTTTTCTTTTTGATCTTGTATGCCACGAGTGTAGTCCAAAGCACCCTCTGGATTCACACGTGCAACAGCTTTCACCAGATCGTATTTAATTCCAAATGAGGGCATTTCGTAAATTTTTGAGAGCACGGCAAATCCGATTTGATCACGCCATGTTTCAAGAACTTTCAAGAATGTCTCAGTCTGCAGATAGTTGGCGACATCATCATTGAGTAAAGTGTTCCACGAATCTTGGGGATTAGCTAAGCTTTGGGATGCCTTTGCTTCACTGACCAACATAAGGTACGTATCTTCTCCTTTGAGTTGCCTCGCAATCATTCTTCGTTGTTCTTCAGACAGATCGTCGCGAGTGTCAAGAATGGATTGCAACGCGACGGTACGTCTCGGGCCTGGAAGAGTGGTAGCAGTCTCGACCGCTTCTTCTAAACGAAAAACCGACCACTCGCTAAATAGAGTTCTCAAAAGACCGTCCAATTGAAAGATTGAAACATCATTTAAGCATCGAAGTGCTTCTTGTGGATTAATGGCGGACAAGTTCCCAATAATGGCCTTTTGTGCAATTTCACGGTAACTCTCTCGCTCTATGTTCTGAGCATGAATCCACCACTCTTTCAACTCCGTTTCATTGGCACGAGATAAGCGAGTGTAAAGTGATGTGTACTGTTCGGCGGTACTCTGGTGTTTGAAAATATCTTGAAATTCTCCAACATTAATAGTGATCTCTTGAGGACCAAACAGACTAGGCTCCGTCGAAGATTGCTGGACCCGTTGTTGTGCGGTATTTTGTGTCGCATGCTCTTCTTCCTGCGGACCAAAATTTTTAATTACGACAACAGCAAGCACGCCGATTGCTAAGCCTAGCGCGAAAATAATCCCAGTCTTTAGATTAAGTATTGAAGTTGTTGAAGATTGCTTTCTTAGGATAGGCATGGTTTTGCAGGAGTGCTAGGCGTGGCTGAGAATACGATGATGGACAGTTTCTCTCGGTTTTGTTCTCCACCGATATATCTGACAATGCCCACTGAAGTGGTACAACTCACGCCTCGTCTTCGGAAATTAAGAAGGTTTTCGCATGTTCGATCTGGTCATCGGTTAATATTGGCGCTGATCGATTCATCCAAATTAATCGACCCGCAGCGTACGACTTGAGATCTCTCGTCGGTAACTCTTCGAGTGATTCATAGAGACTTTTGGCATCGTGCCACGTCCAATTCTGTACGACTGTTCGATAGAAGTATTTCCGTTTCTCTGCTTCGAGGTCTTCTCCAAGTGCGAATGCTTCGTTCGTTTTGTCCATATCTACTAACTCGTCCGCGACGAGACTGTATGTTTCAAGTTGCGATTTTTCACGAACTCGAGGAAGTAGCTCGGCGGCGAGTTCGATATTGCCTTCTCGAACTAGTTTCCGCACAACGTAGTACTCTAAGCCTGATCCCCGACTCGGAGCAGGTTGATCTAGCGCAAGTTCAAACGCTTTGTTCGGACTTTGAACTGCCATGTTTTGCAGTGCGTCCTGTAATAGCATGCGCCGTTGTGGATCTTCTCTGGAGAAGTTCTCCAAGACCCAATCTACTGCTGCATCAGGTTGTTGTACGGCCCATGCTCCAACTATTCCGTTAAGAATGGTCGAAGTATTCCCAACGTCGTCTTCGATAGAGCTGAGCATTGCGATTGCGTTCAACGGATCTTTACGAGCGAGATTTGAAAACGCTACTTCCAGCGGTCGGATACGAGCATCCTTTGAAAGCACTTCGATATTCTCAATTAAGTCAAGGGGGTTAGCACTAGCCCAGACGTATGTGATGGTAGATGCAAGGGTTGATGCCATTGAGGGTGGTTCAAAAGTTGAAACAGCAGCTAGAGCAGCTTGTGGTTCTGTTCTAGCCCATTCTCGAACAATTACGTAAGACAAAGCGGACTGTACCCTGGAGTCAGCCAAACCACGGGTGTAATCCAAAGTGCCATTTGGATCTACCTGTGTGATTACTCTCACTATATCAGATCTTATTCGGGAGTCCTCAATTTCTGAGTAGATAACTGACAACACATCGAAACCAATTTCGGCAAGCCAAGCCTGAGCAACTAATGCCAGCGACTCTTTTTGTTCGGAGTCGTCGACATCGTCATTGAGCAAAGTGTTCCATGCTGTTCTAGGTTCTAATATGCTTTGGGATGCTCTCGAGTCGCTAACCATCCTAAGGAAAGTGTCCTCGCCCTTGAGCTGTTTAGCAATCAATCGACGTTGACCTTCCGATAGGTCGTCGCGGGACTGAAGAATAGCTTGAAGCGCAATGTTCCGTCGTGAGCCTTCAAGAGTAGCCACAGCTTCGATTGCTTCATTTAAGTTCGATTCGGTCCACTCAGAAAAGACAGTAGTCAACAGTGCGTCTATTTGAAATATGGACACGTCGTCTAAATATCGAAAGGCCTGTTGAGGATTTATCGCAGTCAGATTCCGGAGTATGACGTTCTGTGCGAGTTCTCGATGACTGGTTCGTTCGATGTTTTTAGATTGACTCCACCAGTCGGCCAACTCCTGTTCGTTAGCTCCGAATAGGCTAGTGTATAGTGCAGTTTGTTGTGCAGTGATACTTCGATGTTTGAAGATTTCTTCGATTTGCCCAACACCGACTGGGTTCAGCGACGACAGTCCGATATCACTCTTAGTCCCAATTTCGTTGCTATCCGCTTGAGCGATGTCTAGCGGCGGACGCTCGTTTTGAGGAGTGATGTTTTGGAATGCGACGACAGCAAGTATTCCTAATGCTATGCCAGTCACGAACGTACCTGCAATCACAAGACTACTTTTTGACGTACCAAATCCGTTTTCTTTTGCCATATTTGTGATATTGGTTCTATGCTAACATTGATTGACTTTGCGAAGACAGAAAATAGCGTTGGAAACAATAGTAGTCAAAGAGAAAATGCTATTATCTGGCGATCACTTAAATCATGATACTTTGGTTCAAGAAAGGGTTTCATCACGATGCGGAAATAGATCGACTTTGTTGCAAAAAATGTCTCCATCAGGGAATTGATCGATCAACTTTTATCCAAAACCCTTTTATGTAGGCCGCGTCGCTGGAGTTTAAATACGCTCTTGCTTGGTCGAGTTGATCATCCGAGAAAACAGGATGGATTTGGTTGCGCCATATGAGTTCTGCTGCGGCAGACGACTGAGCAGCACTTGTCGGTAATTCGTCAAGTGATTTGTAAAGACCAGCGCTATCGGCCGTTGCCCAAGTTTGAACAAGCGAACGATAGTAATCCTGCTGTAGCTCTGGTTCTAAATCGCTGCCCAGTTCCAAAGCTTCGAATGTTCGTCCTTTGTTTACCATAGCCTCTGCAATATTGTGATAAACATCACTTTGAGAACTTTCACTTACTCGAGGTAATAGGCTAATAGCTAGTTCGATGTTGCCGTGACGAGTCAATTGTTGAACTACCAAGGACTCTAACCTTGATCTTTGGTTTGAGGCAGATTGATTTAGCGCGACTTCAAACGCTTTTATTGGATCTTGGCGAGCCAGAGAGGGTAGTACTTCCCACAGTAGCGATTGAAGTTCTGGGTCCTCTTGGTCAACGTTGTTTAACACCCATTGTGTCGCAGTTTCAGGTTGTTGCATGGCCCATTGGTTAACAATTCGACGGAGAATCGGTGAAGTATCTTCAACGGAGTCTTCTACAGTACTGAGTGTTTTAATTGCCCCTAGTGGATCTTCACGAGCGATGTAAGAAAAAGCTCGCTCCAACGGTGACATGCGGGACTCCACCGACACCAGTTCTATATTCTTAATCAATTCATAAGGTGTAGTTCTCGCCCAAACTTCTGCAATCTCTTTTTCAATATTACCAACTAGGGAGGATGGTTCAAAGGTCGAGACAGCACCGAGCGCGGCTAGTGGATCAGTTCGCGCCCATTCCTCCACTATTGCGTGGGACAAATATGACTGTTCGTCCTCCTTTGACACCCCTTTGGCATAGTCGAGAGCAAGAGCAGGATCTGTTCGTGCGATCGCTGCCACGATCCAGCTCTTGATTTTGTAGTCTTTAATTTCAGAATGGTAGATTTTCGAGAGTACTTCAAAACCAATTTGTTCCCGCCACGTTTCCGCGACTATTGCTAGAGATTCCATCTGCAGCATATCATCGACATCGTCATTGAGCAAAATGCTCCACGACTCACTAGGGTTCTCTACACTTTGAAGTGCTTTCGCTTCACTTGTCAATTTATGGTAAGTTTCTTCCTGTTCGAGCTGCGCGGCGATCGCACGGCGTCTATCTTCAGGTAGGTCATCGCGCGCTTTAAGGATCACTTCGAACACAACAGTTCGTTGTGTGCCAACAAGCTTGGCGGCAGCGACGATTGCGTCGTCTAAATGTAATACTGCCCACTCACTAAATATTGTCCTAGAAAGAGCATCCCTTTGTAGCACGGAGACGTCATCTAGGAATCGAAGAGCTTCTTGAGGATCTATCGCAGTGAGATATCGGAGAATGACTTGTTGCGCGTGAGTTCGATGACTAGTACGCTCAATTTTTTGAGACTGAATCCACCACTTTTTCAATTCCCTTTCATTGTTTTGGGAAAGGGAGTTGTATAGTACTTCGTACTGTTCAGCAGGACTGCGATGTTTGAAGATTTCTTCGAATTTCGCGACACGGACCGTGCTTGTCGATGCTAGATCGCGAGCGCTCGATCTACCAGTTCGTTCTACATTGTCTCGAGCGATGTCTTGGCTCGAATGTTCTTTTTGTAGAACTAAGTTTTGGACCGCTAGGACAGCAAGTACTCCTAGTGTTAGACCAGCGGCAAATGTGATTCCAATCACGTACTTTCGCATTGATTTCGTTAAACTTGTCACGGTTGTTTTCAGATCACTCTCAGTTTTGTCGCATTCGGCACCCGTCTCAATTTGGAGCTCATTCAAACGGATGAGTTTGCATTAACCTCTACCGAATTCTCCTCTTTTCAAACAGTTCATTCAATTTCGCATCGGGCTAACGCTTGGACTCTACTGATTTTTCCAATCTCTCGAACTCTTCCATCATTTGAACCCAATTTTTGTCGTCGGAGGTTAAGAAAGATCTTGCGCGTTCGAGCTGAGTTTCAGTAAAAAGTTGACTGTAATCGAAGCCCTTGGTGAGCAACTCTGATGCGGCAATCGACTGGACTGCACTTGAGGGTAGATCTTCAAGTGACTCGTAAAGATCAGTGGGATCGGTCCTTGCCCACACCTGAAAAACGGTACGATAGTATTCTTGCTGTTGCTCTGGTTCTAGATCACTTCCCAGTTCCAAAGCTTCAGAGGTCCGACCCTTATTTACCAACGTCCGTCCAACATGCTCATAAGCGTAAATTTGATCATGTTCCGACATTCGTGGTAGAAGACTAATCGCTATTTCGAATTCACCGTCTCCGATTAATTGCGAGATGACCCTACCTGCTAACCCGAATCTACCTACTGGATTAGGTTGTTGCAACGCGATTTCAAAAGCCTTAATCGGATCTTGGCGAGCCAGAGAGGGAAGTACTTCCTCTAACAGCGAATGAAGCAGTAGTGGGTCCTTGTAGTCAAAGTCATTTAGTAACCAATGAGTCGCGGCATCAGGTGCAAGCATGCCCCATTCATCAATGATTCGCTGGAGAATCGACGTAGTATTTCCAACAAAGTTTTCTATAGCACTGAGTGATTCAATCGCCTCTAATGGGTCTTCTCGAGCGATGTAAGAAAATGCCACCTCTAACGCCCAAATTCGAGACCCCTGCGACAAGAGTTCTATATTCTGGATCAATTCATATGGTTTGTTCTTAGCCCAAAACGCTCCGACTGTTCCTTCCAGCTCAAAATACAAGGAAGATGGTTTAAAGGATGAAACCGCAGCAAGTGCGGCTAGTGGGTCTATCGAGGCCCATTCCTCAACAATTATGAGAGAAATAGAAGATTGTTGCCCATTCGTCGGACATCCCTTTGGCATAATCCAACGCAAGAGCCGGGTCCGTTTGCGCGATCGCTGCTGTCAGGTAATTTTTAATCCAAAAGTCTTCAATTTCAGAATGGTAGATTTTCGAGAACACTTCAAATCCAATTTGTTCCCGCCATTTCTCCGCGACCATTACTAGAGCTCCCATTTGCCGCGCATCATCTATATTGTCATTGAGCAGAATGTCCCATGACTCCCCTGGGTCTGTCGTGTTTTGAAGTGCATTCGCTTCACTAATAAATTTGTCGTAAGTTGAATCCCGCTCCAGTTGCGCCGCAATCGCTCGGCGTTCACTGTCAGACAGGTCATCGCGGGCTCTAAGGATCGCTTCGAGTGCGAAGTTTCGTCGTGCACCTACAAGCGAGGCAGCAGCTTCGATTGCATCGTCTAAATGTAATACGGCCCATTCACTAAATATTGTCCTTGAAAGAGCATCCCATTGAAGCGTCGAAACATCTTCTAGAAGCTGAAGAGCTACTTGAGGATTTATCTTGGCTAGATTTTGGAGAATGACTTGTTGCGCGATTTCCCGATGACTAGTGCGCTCAAGTTTTTGCGACTGAATCCACCACTCCTTCAATTCCGGTTCAGTGGTATGAGAGAGTGTGTTGTATAGTGCTTTGAATTGTTCAGCAGGACGACGAAGTTTGAAGATTTCTTCAAAATGCTCAACCCCAATGGGAGTTGCGGTGGAGTCGCGATCAAAATCCTCGGTCGGATCTTGCTGGGTCCCGATTTCAGCGAAATCGTAGGATTGGAGTTCACTCTTCAGAATGAAACTTTGAATTGTGATAACTGTAAGTACGCCGATAACGAGACCAACCGCGAAGGTGATCCCAATCACCATAAAGCGATTTGAACCTACGTTGTAATTCTTTTGGGTCACACTTGTGCATCCAAAATCATGTAGTCAATTGATTTTATACTGTCTGCGATACTCTTATCACTAACATCGAGCGATTCAGCTAGAAGTTGTATCTGACAGGTTGGAGACCTTACGTCTAGAGGTTGAAGCGGCGATACGGAGTGTTAATGTTTTGAGGCAACTATACTCGGATTGGATATTGCGGTTATCAGTTGAATTAGATCTCTCACTTGACCTAACGCACTAACTCATGCTTGGGAGCAGAACGTCATTGAATGTAATCAAGGTGTCTCAATTCAGAACTTCAGTGCTATTTACATCTGAATTTCTTATACGCATGGTCATTAATTTATCTGTTCTCCCTGGCTTCTATCTGAGCTTTTTCGCGAGGGCTCAGTAACGTTTTGGCATTTGCGATTTGTTCATCGGAGAGTACTGGTTCGTATGTATTTCGCCATATCAGATGATAGGCTGCCGTCGATTTGATACTGTTTGTTGGTAAGTCTTCAAGAGACTCATACAACACTGTGGGTTTTTCGCTAGCCCACGTGCTCATGACGCTGCTATAGTAAGACCACTGGTTCTCTTCCGACAAGTCTCTTCCGAGCTCCACGGCTTCGTTATACAGTCCTTGAACTACCATCGCCTCACCAACTGTCGAGTAAACGATATGAGGTTCAGTTTCCTTTACTCTCGTTAGCAACTTCTTTGCCACGTCAATGTCACCGTTGAAGGCTACCGTATTAATCACGACCAGTTCTAATGGAAATCCTACTCCTGGAGAAAAGGGATGTGCGGTTGCGAGTTCGAAAGCACGATCAGGATCTTTGAGTGCGAAAAAGGTTAATACAACATGCATTAGCCTCTGACGATGAGGGTCGTCGGGCGAATATTGATTCATTACCCAGTCCGCCGCAGCCTCGGGTTGCTGAACTGCCCAAGAATTCACAATTCTCCGTATGATTGAAGAAGTATTCCCTACAAATTCCTCTACCACACTTAGTTTTTCGATCGCTTCCAACGGGTCTAGTCGAGCAAATCTACCAAACGCTGTCTCCAACGTTGGCAGCCGAACCTCCTCTGAAATCAATTCAATATTTTCGATTAATTCGTGAGGTTTGGTTTTCGCCCAAACTTGGGTAATCTCTTGTTCAAGGACTGAAACTATCGAGACTGACTCAAAGGTAGAAACAGCCGCCAACGCGGCTAGTGCATCCTTTCTCGCCCAATCACTAACAATTGAAGTAGCTACAAATTGCTTAAAGTGTTGGTCCGGTAATCCACGAGTGTAGTCTAAAGCACCAGTTAAATCTACTTGAGCGATCGTGCTCAACAATCGACGTTTAGCACCTAAATCGTCGATTTCAGAATGGTAAATCTTCGAGAACACCTCAAAACCAATTTGTTCGCGCCAAGCTTCTGCGACCTTTGTTAGAGAATCAAGTTGTAGATAGTCGGTAACCTCGTCGTTGAGCAAGATCTCCCAGGATTCGTTCGGCTCAGCCATGCTCTCGAACGCGGCCGCGTCGCTCAAAAGCTTAAGAAAAATTTCTTCCCCTTCTAGTTGTATAGCAATTGTGCGACGCCTACTGTCTGGTAGGTCGTCTCGGGTTTCAAGGATTGCTTCAAGAGCGACACTGTGCAGTGAGCCCGATAGATTCGACGCCGCCTCGATTGCTTCATCGAGTTGTAGAAGCGACCACTCGCTAAAAACACTCCGTAATGGCTCTTCTGATCGGAATGTTGATTCTTCCACAACGAATGTAAGGGCTGTTTGAGGGTTTATCGCGGTCAAATGCCTTAGTATGACATCTTGGGCGATTTCGCGATGGCTATTACGCACGATTTCTTGCGACCGAATCCACCAGTCTCCCAATTCATCTTCTGAAGCTGAAGACAGGATGGAGTGCAGTGCTCTGTTTTGTTCAAAGACATTACGATGTTGAAAGACTGCTGCAAATTGCTTAGGGACCCCCGTACCAGAACTGTCAATGGTGTCCGATGAAGTTTGTTGGTTTCCGCCTCGAGTAACGTCTTGCGATGTTTGCTCGTCTTGCGGCATTAGATGCTGGATTGCAAAAACTACAAGTACTCCCAGTGCCAAACCCGCCGCAAATGTCACACCAATTAAAACGATGCGTTTGGAAACATTCGAAGATAGTCCACGCGTCGTTGCCATGTTGCTACTCCCAAAGAATTCTCTTCGATTATATAACGACTTCATATGGTTTCTAACGAGAAACTTCGAATCCGTTTAAGTTTGCCTGATCATCGTTATACACGGAAGTTTCAGCATGTTTGATCAGTTCATCGCTCAAGATTGGTCTGCTATAAACCAGCCTTTTAAATCACTTGATGTAGGGATTTTTCTTTGATCTTTTGTACCTCTGCCTAATATATGTATATTTAATCAGTATCACACAACTTTCCTCTTAGTTCTTAGAAGTATCCCGAAGAATCAAATCTCTCTCGTCCGAGTCTCAGATTCCAAACGAAACAGTCGTCGTCGAAGAACTGATCCCGTTAGATCAAATTCGATCTCTACCGTACGCGGTTCGGGAGAGCATGCGGGAAGATTACGAAAGACTCTATCAGTCCATCAAAGAGGAAGGTGTGCAGCAACCTTTCGTTGTTGCACGACCACCAGATTCTGAACACTATGTGTTAATTGCTGGTGGCAATACTCGCCTTGAAATCGTTCGACAATTACACGAGGCGAGTGGGGGATCGCGATTCTCCGACATTAATTGCGTTGTCTTATCTTGGCCTGGGATTTGTATCGCGAAGATCAGTCACTTGGTTACCAACGATCTTCTAAACAAAGCAAGTTTTATTGAACGCGCCAAAGCAATCTTGAATTTCATCGAAGGAAACACAGATCTTCCAATTGACCATACAACTAGCGATCGGGAAGTGTCCAAGTTTTTTACAGAACATGGCTTCCCACTGTATCGCACCACCTATGCTGCCATGAGGTATGCGGTGCACTTTCTCAATGACTATTTACCGTTGTCGCTAGCTTCGTCTTTTAGTACTCTTGATGTCAAACATATTCGAAGACTTGAGGACCGACTCAAAAACGACTGGGTCGCGGAAGGAAAAACCGAATCGGAGTTCAATCAACTGTTTGTAGAAATCGCGCAGAGTTGTGATCACGAGGATCTGGATTTTGAGACTTTTCGAGGCTTACTCACCGAGCAGGTTATAGCTGAACTGCAAGACATTGAAGAGAGTTCAGTGAATACGGTATCACGAGAAACTGTAACAGAAGAAAGTTCAGCCACAGAAGACTTCCCTCAAAAAAGCGACATCGCACCTGAATTTGATACACCTTCTACATATGTAGTTACTAAGGACGAATTTTGTACAGCAAGTGAATTCTTGAACAAGTGCATGGATCAAGAACCCAGCGAACGGATCCGAAATTTAGCGATGGAGTTAGCACGTCGTTTTGGTTTTCAAGAATGTATCGTACTGGGAGATAAGGGAGAGTTTGGATTCGTTGTCGTAGATCTTCCATCAGAAGAATCTTCACAGACCACTCGCTTGGTTTGGGAATACTTAGTAAATTTTTCCGGGACCTGTGAACTGTCGAAGGATGAACTGATCCCACTCCTCGATCCCGAGTCAAGACTCTACGGTGAGTTTCAAGATCAGGACGTTTCACCCTCACTTCAGATCGCCAAAGAAATAGATCTGTCCGTGATGTGGCGTGTGGATTCTGAATCCTTTGAACTAATACTCCATCTCTGGCGATTAGTGTTCGAACATACAGAATTTAGACCCGATTTGGGCGATGTAGATTCGCCGATTGAATTTGATGACCAGTTTCGCATCGCGGCATAAATCTCACTGATTTGCTGCAGTGGGAAAAAGTGATCACACACTAGCCAGCAACAAATACATATATACCAATGAGTTTATATTCGCGGAAGGGTAAATTACCGCGAATTTAGACCGGAAAATCAGATCGATTACCGAGCTGATTATGTCTTGAAGTTTCATTGGTGAGTCTCTAAAAATTCATGTATAATATATGGACATATAAACATGTTATCAAACCAAGATTTAAAACTGGTCGATTCAGTTAATGGAAAAACTTCGCCCCACGATCGAGCGCACAGCATTCAGACTGACGTTTGGCTTTCCTTACACACCAGATATGCACAGTTATTAGTTCGCGGCAGACAAGTCAAGGGAAAACCACCAATTATTGGACTACTACGATTTGCTGATTCGCTTCGAGTTATCTGGCACGCAGCTGAAGCTAATGATCCATATGCGGACTGGTGGCTCATAAAACTGCAAGACACTTACCACGTCATTGGCAATCGGATAGCGAACCTCATGGCAAAGTTCCTAGCCAAACTGCCAGCTCGCGAAACATTTCAAATCGCTCCACCGGAAGATAAAGATCCGTTTCGTATTCGATTAAGTTTCGCTACTCCCTACGCATATCAAGCAGCAGAACTGTTGAGTAAGTTTGATTCACTCGTACGTTGTGTTCTAGGCTGCAAACACCTAGGAGTGATCGATAACAAAACTGCGAAAAACACTATTTATCACGTAGCTCGTCTTATTCGAGGGTTGTTCGCGCTCGCAACTCGGTACCGTCATCTTGGTATCGATCGAAACAACCCTCTATCGTTTGAAGCGGATGGCAAAACCGCTCGACGATACATGGGCGAATTACCAGAAGACGTAAGAGAAGGCACTAGACGCGCTCGACTCGCGCCTGCAATAATCAAGGGAATACCTCCCTATGTTCCTCCCGTCACCGAAAACAACGAAGCCTACGAAGGACTGGGAGATTGACCAGTCTTTCTCTAGATACTCGGCACCACTGCGATTCAGTGGTAGAAGCGTCGGCGGATCGTGAAATCGACGCACACGTACAAACTTTACGGAGTTTGTATGCGATCCTAATGTCACCGTCAATTTTGAAGGATTCAAGATTGATGCAATCATGCTTTTTCAAGCTCGCTTGGAAGAGTTTTAACCGACCAACCTGGAGGCAGCGTTATGTCAGTAATAGCAAATGCGAAGCAGTTCGCACTGCTTACTACTGGGATTGGCTATCTGAGTCGAGTTCGAGAGATCGAACCCAACGAAGGTTTACCCTTTCTTGTAGTAACTATTTCCGCCCTCAGAGGCTGGGACGAGGAAGTTCGGTATACGTACATGGACTGCCGTGTCTCGGGCCGTTCCTGTCACGCGTACGTGACCAGTTTAGCACCGTACGTGGAAGCAGGCGACAAAGTCCTGATTCGCTTTCGAACACACGATATGTTTGCGGAAACGTTCACTTATCGACAAGGCCCGAAACAGGGCAAAGTCGGAGTAACCGTGAAAGCCAAACTTATCGGCATCGAATGGGCACGAGTCAATGGTGTTGCATATGCCGAGTTGGAAGAAACAGCTTAGGTACGCTAACTGCTTCAGTTAGCCCGTATTTAACTCGGATTCTACCTCAGATTTTTACCACCCGGCCGGGGAGTACCACTCCCCGACGGGCGAGAGGTCGACTCGGCCGTTTTTCTATTTGGAGAATAGCTATGTCAGACTTCTTCGACAACAATCCTGAACAATTGGCTGTTGACCCAGCATACACTGGTTCGAGAGCTGAAGCAATTGCCGAGGGCACCATCATTGATGTCAGTGACCTCGGTCGCCAAGTCGGTTTCAAATGGCCGGTCGCAATGACCAAGGCTGTTTGGGAAGATTCCGTATCTTGGAGCGATGACGACAGTGAGCAACAGGTTCCTCAGAACCAGAAATCTCGTTTGTTTTCTGTCGTCGGTGCGTGTGCTGACTATGTCAGAACTCGCGGACCAAAGGCGGACCGAATGCGTTTTCGCATTAACCGCATTCCACGCGATGGAGTGTCTCGGGGTGCGCAACAACGTCTCCTACAAGTCGTCGCTCATCCGGGCGATGATGGAGAACCGGTGTTAACCATCCGAATTCCAGCGTAGGAAAGGCACAGTTTCTTAACTGTGTCTCAGGATCAGAGCATGTTAGTTTGAGTAGATCATTACTCAAACTAACGTGATTCTGTTTTATTGAAATTCCTTATAGCTTTCTAGTGTCTTCAAGCCAGGTCACTATTCAATTTACATGCCGGCAAGATACAGTAATGCCTTCTCGATACTGATCTACTCTTCATGTTGTTTAGACGCTCAATCTAAACACAGGATAAAGGAAACCACATCGAATCTGTTTTCTAAACTGATAAAATTCGCGAATATTGTGAGTGAATAAAAATATCCCTTGGGACTAGACCCGATTGATTCAATCGCTGAGTTCCTCGAACGATTGAACTCGCGCATCAAATTCAGTGAGAATAGAGCATGAGTGATACAGACAACACCAACTCCGATAGGTGGACGATTGATCGAATCACGTCAAAGATACGGACTGCTTCTTCTCACGTCCCACGGCTATTCGTTGAATTGGCTGTGGTGTTCATTGGAGTCTATCTAGCGTTCCTTTTGACCGACTATCAAGAGGAACTTGAGAAAGGGGAAATTCGCATAAAGTTCTACGAAAGCTTTATTGTAGAACTGAGCACGGTGGTTGAACATCTTGATGTTGAAGAAGGAGAAAATTTGCTTTGGCACTTGAGTACGGTAGAGGAGATCAGAAAGGGAAATCGTCCTAACATTCCCGCGCGTCCCCTTTACTATTCGATATCCGGTTTAGTACTTACTGCCGCATTTGATAGTCGCAATTTCGAGTCTCTCAATACTGATACTGTCAATGACTTAGTGCAACTCTCTTTATATATGGAATCTCTCAAGCAAAGAATCAACACTTTCAACAGTCTCTTGGTTTCGCTGCTCTCGGAACAAAAGTCAGATGTCGATTGTTGTTATGACACACAACATAAACTTCTTGATGACTATAGCTGGTACCCAAAGCTAGTCTTGGACATTTACGATCTCAATATTTACATTAGAGACCGGATTCTTAACAGTGCTATACCGGACCTGCAAGAATTAAAGGAGTCGTGATCCCTCCTGCCCGTATAACTAGCGAGTCTTGTAGCATCCAAACGACACGAGCCTTTGTCGTGAATTCAAGTTAAGAGCTCACCGTTATTTCCGCGCAGGTGATTCAACTTGAGAGTAACTCAAGAATTGAAGCTGCTTCTTGTGGTTATTGAGTGCCACTTCACAAAAATGAAATGTTCCAATTCGAACTTCATCGCGAGAGGAAGAACCTGCGAACTAGAACTTCAATTTAAGACAAGGTTTGCTTACTGCAGTATGCTGGAAGTAAGTAAGTTCCACGTCCCATTTATTCCTTTTGGACGAGCAGATTGGAATGTCATAGACACCGGTGACCCATTGTTGAGTTGGTAAAATTTTTGAATGGACCTCAAACGAATAGTATTGCGAATACAGTTTGAACGGAGAGTGTCCGTCGGCTTGTGCAGTTTGTGTCTAATTGCACTAATGGTTTCAGCTTGTGGTGGAGACCAATCCAGTAAATACTCAATTTCAGTTGAGTACTTGTCGTTTCAATTGGATGAATCAGTGCCTGACGATTCAGTAGATTACTCATCTGCACTTGTCTCCGTGAAACGCGTCGATATTAACGAGTCAAACGAGGAAGTGCTGAGCGAACTGAAGAAGTCTCCACTTCGAAGTGGCAAGGTGAAGTTGCGAGGACATATCGAGCAGCCGATGTGGGTGGAAGTCGTCGTCGAAACTGACAAAGCTGCTGAAACATTGAGTACTAGGACGTTTGTCGAACCTGGCGAGAGCGTTGCTCTTGCGGTCATTGACACTGATTTACAATTCTATGACGCGGTTGGACATGTTGGCACACTGTCGAACGTTCAAGATCAAAATAAGAAATTCTCGGTGAAGGCCGATTTGAAGTCGTTGAGTTTTGACATGCACCATGCATTCGCGTTCCTCGAAACCAGACGTTGGGACGAGAAGGGTGCGCGACGATGGAAGGCGCACTCATTCATTGTTGTTCAAGACGGGGAGTTCAGAATCGAATTAGAGGTAGAGGATCCTGAAATCGTCTCGGTATATATCGAGAGCTCACCTTCGTATTATTCGTCGGCTACCTTCATTGCTGAGCCGGGCGCAACGATCCTCCTTGAACCTTCGATACACTCTGCCCATACTTCCACAAATCTAACGACAGGATGGTTTCAAGATCGGCAAATCCCTTCGCAGCGATCACAGATCCAAGAGTTAACAGTCACCGATGGAACAGGAAGACGGGAGAGGCTTTTTGGGAGTTGGCGAAATAGCTTTACGTACCGGTTAAAGCAAGAATTATTAGATGATGCCGCTGCGGAAGATCAAGCCGTCCGCAGTGAACTGGAAGCAATGAGACCAAGTCTCGAAGAAGCTGATGATGGTCAAAGTGAAGACAGTACTTCGAATCTTGAAGGAGTTTCGTGGGTGAAAGCTGATCCAGCCGAGGGGTGTGAGCATGTTGAGCTATCACAAGCACTTCCTGATATCCGAACTCGTTCTACTTTTAGAGCGGGTCCAAAAGTGAGTGAGTTGCGGGCTGAATTAGACAGCATGCAGTTAACGACCTTGAACGACATCGCACGAAGGGCAAGAGATCCCTTCGATTCTTTGCTTGCGGTGGAACTAGGAGCTTTTCGTACAACTGAACAAAGACAAGAGCTTATCAAAGTACTCGAAAAATTGTCTCAACAAGTGTCGGATACTGTCGTCGAAAAGAGAATTGCACCAATGCTCAAATTCAGGCTGAGTGTAATAGAATCGGAAGAAAATGAACACCTTACACTACCTGGTCAAAAAGCTCCCGACTTCGAACTCTCCGATCTTCGGGGAACTTCTCAGAGAATTAGCCAAATTTTCGAATCGAACAATCTTGTATACATGACCTTCGTACGAAACTCAGAGTATTATTTGCTTTCAGAACTTGTAGCAAAGCTTCACAATGTTTATAGTGGATCGGGGTTGCAGATTGTCGAGGTGCTGTTTAAAGTTAATTCAGAAATACGACAGAAACTTGCATCGAACCAAGAAGTTGAATGGATGCAACTACTCGATCCGCAAATTTACTCCTCTTCTGACGTGGCCAAGTCCTACGCTGTTGTGCACAGGCACTTCGATTATCTTATTGATTCCAATGGTTGCATTGTCCAGAGGAATATTGGTATGGAGGACTTAACTGCGTTCTTGGATTCGTACTTCGATATTCCGTAGACACAGGACATTTAAGTCTTATTCACTCTATCGAATTGAGTAGGTCTTGTAATGAGTGGTAGAGAACGGACACTAGGACAGTTTTTTACTCCGACTAACATCGTAACGAGAATGTTAGATCTGAGACGTAATCGCGGATCCGTTCTAGAACCGGCGGCGGGAAACGGTGCATTTCTAGACTTCCTCGAACATAGTGCCGTGGCGATTGAATATGACGAGTCTCTCGGCGACGATCCACGGACTATCTTTGTCGATTTCTTTGACTACCCAATCCACAATAGGTTTGACACCATTGTGGGCAATCCACCTTACATTCGATTTCAAGACGTCAATCCGACAACGAAAGATAGGCTACCGATGGAGCTTTTTGACTGTCGCAGTAATCTGTATCTATTCTTCATTGCGAAAAGCATTGAACACCTTAAGCCCAATGGTGAATTAATCTTCATCACCCCGCGAGATTTTCTTAAAGCTACCTCTGCTAAAAAGTTAAACGAGGTCCTTTATCGCGAAGGCACCATGACTCATTACTTTGAACTAGGAGACACTTCAGTATTTGACGATGCGACTCCGAATTGCGCGATTTGGCGATGGGAAAAGAACAACTTTGACAGACTGATGGAGACTGGAGGTAAGTTTCAGTGCGTTAATGGTCAAATTTATTTCGGTGAATCAGCAAGGACGACGGTCAATGACTTCTTCGACGTCAGGGTCGGTGCGGTTAGTGGCGCGGATGACGTGTTTGCTGACCGAAGATTCGGTTGTACCAATATGGTTTGTTCCACGACAGTAAGAGATGGCAAACTGCGCACCATGATTTACGATCGCTACGACAAAGCGCTAGAACCGCACAAAGATCGGCTGCTGCGAAGAAAAATACGGCGTTTCGACGAGCGGAACTGGTGGGAGTGGGGAAGGAAGTACTGCTCGAGACAGGGCGTTCGAGTCTACGTCAATTCGAAGACTCGGAACAAAAATCCGTTCTTCGTAAGTGAGATCGAGGCGTATGACGGTTCGGTATTAGCCCTGTTTCCCAAGTTGGGAATTGATCCGGATCGAGCAGTGCAAAAACTTAACACCACTGATTGGGAAAAACTCGCTTTTGTATGCGATGGTCGACTACTATTTTCGCAACGCAGCTTAGCGAATGCACCATTCGAAATGTAGTAGAAGTATAGCAATTCGTTCAAGCAGGACTTTCTGCTCACGGTACGTAGTGAAAACACGTTGCACGACGAACTACTAATCGTCACAATCCTGCATTAACAAAACCGTACCGCACGGAATTCGCGGACAGATCGTACAGATCCTTGAAAACGACGTCTTGATTGACGGATCTATTTTTTTCCACCACATCATGTTCAAATCTTCGATTTGTACACCAAAGCAAATAAGCAAACTGAATGTACGCGGCGAGATTTCCAATTTCAAAGCGTGTCTCTAAGATGGAGAATTCCGCGAGCTCATGGACTCGGGACGAGATTGCAGAAGCGCTGTTTAGGTTTGAAATCCTAAACTGGTCAACACCACTAACCACTTAATTCCATTTTGAATTCTCAGATTCAGTAGTAAAACCACCCCAAGCTCGATGTTTCCAGTACAGAACATCGAGCTCCCCCAACATCTATCACTTCATGCGTCGACCGGAAATTCACTTCCATAGGGCTGTAGTGTTCTGGATACTTCGCACTTCCGTACTTATTGGAACAACTCCCTAATGATGTCTATCAAATATTTGCTTGGACTTGTATTAGTCACAACGAGCATCCTAACCGTATCAGCCGTAGATGAGATTCAAGTTGGTCGATATTCCACAATGAAAACATTACCCACTGAAGCACAACAGAACATATTCGCTACGGTGACTAACGTTCAGTTCGACTCTTCGATTACAACAGTCGGGGAAGCTATGCGGTACTTATTGGAAGACCAAGGCATTCGATTGGCTGTACCTAGAACCCAAGAGAATCAAGTACACACCTTGATTGCGTTGCCTTTGCCTCAAATTCATCGACAGCTAGGTCCGATCAGTCTTCGACACGCCTTGGAAACTCTAGCTGGTCCTGTGTGGCGTTTGGTGCAAGATCCGATTCATCGATTGGTGAGCTTTGAATTGTGTAACGAAGAAGTAGAGGAGGAAACTGACGAGTGATTGAGTCGATACTCGGCATACTGTTGATATTTATGTTCGCACCAAGTGATGAATTAAAGCACGGTCCTGAACTCGAATCAAATAACTCCCCGGAACACGTAGAACTTCAAGTAGAGCAAGATGAACAATCGGATGAAGATTGTCGATACAAGGATGAATCAATCCCCCACAGAGACCTCAGCGACTATGTGGTACTTGAAGAGGTCTCATCCAAATCAAACGACGAATTGAACGATGAACGCTCCGAAATAACTGAACAAACGGACTCCGAGCAAATTGAAGCAGTTCAAGATCAGTTCGAACTCACTAGCCCAATCGAGGAAGAGCAAGACTAATGCAAAGGGCACTATTCATTTGTCTGTGCTTGTTTGGTATGATGATCGGCGCAGTTGAACGAGAAACCACAACTACGATCAATACTTCAAGTAATTTGTTAGAAGAGACAAATGTTAAATTATCGGTTCTTGATCAATGGGAACTCACAGAACAGGAATGGAGTAGGTATGAAGAACTTATGCAAGGGATTCGAGGGCGATTGAGTCACTCGAACATCTCTCCCATCGAAGTATTAGGGATTCATGCCCGTTCGGAAACTGAGCGCACGCATTACGCACGAATCTGGGCACGTATGATGCGGGAAGATGCGATACGAGTATTACAGTTTCAGCGAGCCTACGATATCGAAGCAATAGCGTTAAACCAAGACGAGCCACTGATTGATGTGAGTCTACTCCCAGAAGCTTCCTCCGACAAAGAAACGATACTCGTTGATTCGGATAGAGTGCTAGTGTTTTTGAGTCTCGACTGTGCATTGTGCGACATTGTGTTTGACGAAGTCTACAACCGCATTATCGATTTGAACGGTATCGATCTATATTTCGTAGATACCGACACAAAAGACAGTGCAAGAATCCAAGAATGGGCTAAATCTCGAGCCATCGACATTCAGTACGTCCAATCTGGACAGATAACTATCAACTATGACAATGGACTCTTGGAATCTGTCGACTCAGACGCTGAATCGGTGCCTAGATTAAAAATGCGGCGTGATGATGAGATTAAACCTCTTAGACTTGACCAACTACCTTGAGCACTGTCATGTTGACACCTCTTGACATACTTATGTAAAGTATGTTTTATTGAGACGCAAGAGATTTAAGCAATGTGCTTAAATAGATGAAATTTCCCGTAGAAGCACTCTTACGTGCTCCTGTAGAACTTTGGTCGGCGTTAGTTTGCTGCACTATGAGCTTAGCACTCTTGATTTTTGGTAGCGAATTGCTGCTTCCGAGATCAATCACTTATATCGCTGCGGTTGCTATTGCATGTCTAGGTTGCTATCGATTCGTCGGCGGCCTGTACGTCATCGCTTATCAAACTTGTCTATCGAATTCGATTCCTTGGTCGCTATCGTTCGCACGAATACCAAAGCAAACGGGGTTTCTGTATTTAGGGAGAGGTTTTCGCTGGACTTACAGACATACGCAACGTCTCAAAGACACCGAGCTTCCTGAGGCGCAACGGTATCTCACAAAGAAATGGACGAGATTGATAGGAAATTTGCATCGAGTTCGTGCAAAACACGACTTGACAAAACCAGAACAACAACTTTCTATGAGTGGGAACTTAAGACTACACGGAGTCGAATTTCGGAAACGAAACGTTTGGTTGAACTCTCAAGATCGAGTTGGACATACACTCGTTGTTGGCACTACCAGGGTGGGTAAAACTCGCTTGGCTGAACTGTTGATAGCACAAGACATTCAGATGGGAGAGGTGGTTTTTGTCTTTGATCCTAAGGGAGATATCGAATTATTGCAGCGAATATACACCGAGGCGTCTCGTGCTGGAAGACAAGATCAGATGAATGTCTTTCATCTTGGATATCCCGAGGTGTCGTGTCGATATAACGCCATCGGAAGATTCTCTCGTATCACCGAAGTCGCGACCCGCATCGCCAATCAATTACCAGGCGGAGGTAGTTCTTCAGCGTTCAAAGAATTTGCTTGGCGTTTTGTGAACATCATCGCTCGAGCATTACACGAACTGCGACAGGTACCCGACTACCGCAAGATTAGGCAGTATATCAATGACATTGAACCGTTGTTTGTCGAATACACACAGAGTCTTCTCAGTCGAACTCAACCGGCTGGTTGGGCAGCTGAAGTTAAAAGTATTGCTCGTTCATTGAATGATCGCAATTTAACGAGTGCTTTGAAGGGTAGGGATTCAACGGCTGTTGCTCTGTACAAATACGTGCAAAAGAAGAACATCGACGATCCAGTCCTTGAAGGATTGGTTTCGGCGTTTAAATACGATCGAACCTATTTTGACAAGATTGTGAGTTCCGTAGGACCGTTGATGGAAAAACTCACTACCGGTGCGGTTGCTGATCTCATTGCCCCCACGAGTTCCGATGATCCTCGTCCTATCTTCAGTTGGCTGGACGTAATCCGCAATAAGGGTATCGTTTACGTAGGTCTAGACGCGCTGTCCGATACTACAGTGGCAGCTGCCGTTGGCAATTCGATGTTCGCAGATCTCGTATCAATAGCGGGGTACCTCTACAAGTTTGGGATTAACGGGGAGAACGAGACTTACTTCGAACCACCTAAGATCTGCATTCATGCGGATGAATTCAATGAACTCATCGGTGATGAATTTATACCGTTGCTCAACAAAGCAGGTGGTGCGGGGTATCAGGTGACCGCCTACACGCAAACGATTTCGGATTTGGAGGCTAGAGTAGGTAGTAAGGCGAAGACTGGCCAAATCTTAGGAAACTTCAATGGCCTGGTCATGCTACGAGTTAAAGAACTAGCTACCGCAGAATTTCTCACGAAACAACTACCTCAAACACAAGTTCGAGGTCTGAAAACATCCTCGAGCGCATCGGACACCGATGTCAATCAGCTGAGCACAGAATTTAGCTCTCGGACCGATGATCAACTAACGCTATCAGATGCACCGCTGTTGACTGCTGCAAACTTAATGGGGCTACCGCGAGGTCATGCTTTTGCTATTCTCGACGGTAATAATCTGTGGAAGGTCCGCTTTCCCATGCCTGAAAAGGGCGATGCGTTCGCACCCAATACCATTGAGGGAGTGTTCAAAGCGATGCACGCAAGCTATAAACGTAGACACGAAAATCAGGTCACACAAACATAAAAGTTCGAGGAAACATCAATAAATACCAATACGTAATCTTGCTCTAAACAGTGAAAGACTCCAAACGCCGGATCAATCCGTTTTTGAACCTGTTGGACAGTGTCCTCAAATCAATCTTCTTTGTATTTGCCACACTTATTCTTGCAACAATCTTGGAATGGGGCGGAACGCATTCTTGGTGGAAGAACGCAAGTGAAACTCGTCTATATGAGCGCACTCAACTTGAAATCCAAAGAATTGAAAGCTCTGTAAGTACCAGTTTCGACAGACATTGGTTTCGACGAGCTACTTCGTACTGTTCAGCTTTGACCGATCGTCTACTCGCACCTATCGAACAGTATTTTGAAGCTCAACGGCAAAAATTAGAAAAGACACCACAGTCTATGTCTGCCGTTGTTAACGCTACGGCGCAGATTCGACAATCGAGCATTCGACATCTTTTGGTAGCTATTGAAGTCTTTCGCGCATGGTCGTTTCGCATGCTCGCCTTCTTGTTTGGGATCGTATCGATATCACCATTGCTACTTGTAGGGCTAATCGACGGTTTGGTTAGGAGAGAAGTTCGCCGTTGGGGAGGTGGACGTGAGAGTGCATGGCTTTTTACCTTTGCCAGTAAATCTTTATTCCCAACGTTCATATTATTCTTGGGAATTTATGCACTCTGGCCGTGGAGTATTTCGTTTGTATGGATAAATGGTCTAATGGGAGTGTGTTGGGGCGTTGCACTTTTCCTTGCAATCGCAACGTTTAAGAAGTATTTGTAAGGCCACATCGACAGCAGTTAAGGATGTGTCTTAGCGATTCATTGCGGTCATGAGACTGAACGAACCGCAAATTCGACTACCAGGGTCTACTCGATTAATGAATCTCTGGTCGTTAATCAGAGCTCTTATAATCGAAACTAGGTGTACCCTCAGTCTCACTTTTCGCCGCCTAGTCAGTGTAGCTCAGTATCAATCGCCGAAATTCGTAGTGTAGTCTGCGATAGACTAGTAACGTGTTCCACAAATTGCTCTTGACCGAGATAGTGGTCCATGTCACCGACTTTCTTGACTGCTTCGTACAGAATCTGCAAAAACGTCTAAACTTGAGAATCGGCTTAGTCGTTTAGCATTTGCAAATCTTCTGCATCTAAGTACTCTTTCAATTGGTCGAGCTGAGCTTCATTAAAGTTATCTACTACATATTCACCAAAAAGACTCAGCGCAACACGAGATCTAAGTCTGGCAGTTGGTAATCGTTCAATATAGTCGACCAGTCCTTGCGGATCTATACGAGACCACTCGTCAACAATAAGAGGAAAGTACACTTGTTGCTCAGTCGCCGGTAGATTGAGACCGAGATCACGTGCCTCTTTGATTCTTCCACGGATAATCAACTGCTCCGCTACATTTGCAGATGCGACTGCTCGGGTCTTACCTTCACGAACTTGCGCGAGTAATTCAACAGCAGTTTCAAGATTGTCCCACTGCGCGATTGTACCTACCACATCTGCTTCTAGTCCCGTTTGGTGACGAGACAAAGTAGTTTCATTTCGTGCGAGCTCAAATGCCCGGTGAGGATCTTCGGAAAGTAACCATTCTGAAAGTGACGACACAAGTTCAAACCTTTGTTTATCCGTCGTATCTACTTGTTCGACAAAGTTAATGGCAGATTCTAAATCCTGTCGCATCCAAACCCTAAGCACTCGATTCATCGCGTGCTCTCGTGCGTTTGTATTGCGTAACGACATTGCAAGTTCAGCCGCTTCTACTGGTGCAGACACTGCGATTGCACCGAGCGAGCTAGCCAAAGCATAACGATGGAACTCGGAAGGAAAGAGATCAATGTTCTCTAATATGTAATGAGGATCTCTTTTTGCCCAGATGTCGAAAACAGTTCGGGTTAGTAACTTGCGGTAAAAAGCATCTTCGATGTCTTCAAGAATGTTGTAGGCAGCTTGCGGATCAATTTCGGACCAAGAACGAATTACCTCATTGACGATCGTCGGGCTGTCACTTTTCAGTGCAAGTTTGAAAGCTAACTTGGGATCATCACTTAACGCTCGCTTTAGCACAAGCAAAGTCATAGCAGACTTCAAGTTGCTAGAAATGGTCGAAGTTTGAATTTCGTCGACGATGTTTGCCCCATGTTGCTCATACCATTGAACCAAGACATTTTTAAGAGTCCATTCATGGTGTAAGTTAAACCTTGCTGCTAATCGACTAACTTCGTACCAGGCTGACCTTGGATCATCGAGGTGCTCAATATTGAACGACGCGATATATGCATTTACTGCTTCTTGAGAGCTTCCCATTGCTAAGGCAATGCCCCGTAATTGATCAAGTGATTGGTGTTCCTGGGATGCAAGAATGCCAGCGAGCGCGAATCTCTTCGTTGAGTCAGCTAATGTCTTACCTTGTGCTACGGCACTAGGAAGGTCATTCGACGCCCAGACTTTAAACACAGTTTCAATGAGAGTCATCTTGGGTGGTTGTGCCGGAAATACTGCGAAATCAATTGACATCCTCATTGAGAGTGCTGAAGACTGTGGCGCAGGACTGATAGCCAAGGCAATGTCAAGCGCACCCTTTGGATTGAATATCGAAAGTTTTTCCAACATCGCTTGCTGTAACTTAAACTGCACCAATTCTCCGACACTAAAAGACTTTTCGATTGTGTGACGTAGATAGTGCTCCAGTTCTTGATTCGGAATCTGAGAGACATAAGAATAAATAAGCTTCCGCTGATCAGCCGAGTCTTCGACCAAAGTTAAGTCATCAAATTCCTGAAGGTGCTGCTCTATTTTGCGAGAATCTACTAACGAATATTCATTTATTTGTGAGTCACTATCGATAGGCGAGTTCGTGTCATTCTTGGATGAAAATACCTCATTAGAAGTTTTGGAAAGGTCTTCGGACATGGTTGCGAGATGGACTATATAGGCGATACTACCTCCCAAAACCACACCAAACAGGCACATGAAAAGAGAATAGACTAATGTTTTCTTCATCGTAGTGAAAGAACTTTAAAAATCGCGTACGACGCTAGTTTGTGGAACAACATTGAGCTTTGATTAGTGAGATTTGATGACTGATCGTGGCTTTGAATCCACTCAAGCATTCGCGTTGGTCGTAACGACCGTTGGTAAAGTAACTTGAAATGCTATCTTACTGAGGATCAGAATCTACGAACAAATGCGAAATTGAAGCGACTAAAGTGTCTCTTAACGGTTCATTTTCTGGCAAGCTTAAAACCCAGGTTTTCATGTCCTTTAAATCGAGTTTTGCCCAGTGATGTACTAGAGCAACTCCCACAGCGTGCTGCAACCTTTTCTCGTCTATTTGTAAAACTAAGTTGACCGCGTCTGAAGGTGATGATTCGCTAAGTGCTCTAACTGCAATCTTGCCGATATGTACTTGATGTTGACGTGGTACTGTATTGAGGTTGCTTAGTATCGACTTCGGGTCATTGAGAGCTTTTCCGTGATACACATCCTCTATCATTGACTCTTTGAAGTGACTTGGTGGGAGAGTCATTGCCCGACGTAGTACGGCATCCGGATCATACTTTGCCCATCTCCAAATTATGGAATTCAATATCGGCTCCTTCCATGGAAATTCGTCGTTTTGACTGAAAACATATTCAAATGCTTCTGCAGTTTGTTCTGGGACATCTGCGAAGTCCAATAGCACACCCAATGCCACCGAATTTTTGGTGCTTCTGTCTTTGATTGACGAAGAGATTTCATTAAACGCTTCAAGCCCGGCTTGATGTATCCATGCAGTCGCAACTGCTTCAAGTATAGTTTCATGATGGCGATTGTTTGGAACTGCAAGCTCAAGAACTTCAAACCAAACATTTTCGGGATCTTCAATCCCTTCAGCAAGGAGCGATTGAAAGTAAAACGTCAAGGCATAGGTCTCATCTCCTAGTGCTCTTGCAATCTCTTGTTGCTGTTCTGGGGCAAGACCTTCTTGTGATTCGAAGATGCTTCGCAGTGCCCAATAACGATCTAATAAATCTAAACTTTTCGCGGCTTCGATTGCGCCATTCAAATCTTTAACTGCCCAATTAAAAAACACAATAGAGCCTAAAGAAGACCGAACTGGTTCAAATCGATCTAAAGCAAACTCTAACGCTAATTCTGGTGAACGCTGGGACAGCCGTTCCACCATTGCTTTCTGAAACTCGGTACGAAAAAAAGTCGAAACCTGCCAGTCTTTGTGTATGGATTCCTCGAGCCAGTCTAACAACTGATCCTGTGTCAGAATTGAGGTCCAAGTTGCAATGGCTGCTTTTTGGTGGAATAGCTGCGTCGGAATTGTTAAGTTGGTGATTCGATCGGGAAGCTCGGTTAACTCACTCTTGGTTGAATTCGTGAAGTTTTGAGCACCGATTCTCGTTGTCCCCGAACCGGGACTATTGAAATCTATCGCTAGTATGTTCTCAGTGTTCCGATCTTCACTGAACCACCTGAAACCACAAGTAATACTTCCAAATCCAAGTAGTAATCCGAAAACTAAGGCGATCCCAAGAACTAAACGAGTACTAACTGCTTTCTGCATCGCAATTCTTCAATCTCTGAAAATATACAAAACAACAACAAGTTTTATGAAGCTATCGTCTAACCGAACAGTGCTAAAACGTAGTGAATTATTGATGGACACAATGACTTAAGCACCCATTAAATAGCAATTGCTAAGCCTAGCTAGTATAGCGAAAGTATAGTGATTCGAAGCTGAGATCTCATCAATCGAAATACTCTCCCTTCGTAGGAAAGCTCGTATTACGCGCAATGGGTTCTCATAACCGTTGAATCTATCTAACAGCATCTGTTATTCTACAGCAATGTTATGTTTCCTATGCTATAAATCGCCACTTCTACGAAGTTTTACTTCGTTTCGAACAGCGTTATACTTTGCTTCGATTTCCGCTAGTTCTTCTTCGGAATAAACGACTTCATCATGAGTGGGAAACTGAACCGTATTGACATGATGCTTGGGTAGATTGTCCACTCGTTCTAAGTGGTCTTCGTTGAGGTATGCTCGTGCCTTTTGAACTTGATCGGAATCTAGTACCAAGCTTACTGTATTGTTAACGATGACGCTGTACGCTGCGTGGGAGCGATGGTCTAAGGGTACACGTTCCAAGCGATCTAGCAGTTGTACCGGATGATAAGCTCTCCATTGAATAAAAAGGGCATGATAAAAGTCATCGTGCCAATGTGGCAATTGTTTCCCAAGCTCAAGTGCTCGATCAAACTCCAAATGAGACCGTACCATGGCTTGTGCTGTGGCAAGATAGGCATCATATATCGTTTGCGAGTCATCACGTACCTCCGAAAGTAAATTCGCCGCCTGGGAAATGTTAGTTTTGGCAACTTCTGCAATGACAATCGACTCCATTCCACCTTGTGCAAATTCCCGAGGTTGTTTCAACGCAGCTTGAAAGGCACGTTCAGGGGCAACCTGTGCGAAGGTTCGAAAAGTGGTTTCTACCACTTGCCGTTTTTGCTCAGAATTTGAAAATCGATAAGAATTTACCCATTCAACTGCTAGGTCAGGATTTCTAGATGTCAGGGACTTGACAATCTCTTTTGCTACGGTCACTTCACGTTTAGACCCTGAAAAATTCGGTAGATACTCGATCGCTGCTTCTGGTACTTCTCGAGCCAAAGCAAGTAATGCTTTTTCTTGAGCAAAATCTCTAATGTTGTCTGGAACTGCCTCCATATTCGTCAGCAGCTCACTAGGTTGAATCTTGGCCCATTCCCATACTGTACGTCGTTGTAGTATCCGTAGAGAAGGATCCGTCGAATCAAGTGCCCAAACTGCCTCAACCGTGGATTGAGGATCGATTTGAGCCCATTGAGTCACGACCTCGTGGAGCGTCCAACGTCGGGCACTACCATCAAGTTCAAGAGCCGAATTAAAAACTTCTTTGTGTCCGCTCTCGATAGCTTGGTAGAGAATGAACCCCATGAGTGTTTCTCGCAAGGCTTCGTCCCCAATGGTATCATAGACTAATTGAAGTGCAGAAATGCCCTCTTTGTCCCACAACTCGTTTGCAATCTCTATCAGTTCTGCCAATTGACCAACATCAGAAATTTCGTCGTTAACTAAAAACCCTAAAGAGGGAGAGGTGTTTGTCGCTTTTGATCTATCTTCTCGGCTCGCCAGACCGGGTGCTCGTTGACTTGCGTTCGAACTTGAAATGGTCGCATCGCCAGACTTGTTTGCTCGGTCACCTTGACTCATTTCTCCAACTTGAGTTTGTTGTTGCCTTATGATAAACAAGAGTGTCACCGCAATCGAGACAACCACCACTCCTGAAATAAGTCCTGAAGTTGCCTCAGTTTGATGGACACCTACAATTAGAAAATGTTGAGGAGTCCA
>WTGV01000034.1 GCA_011525295.1 Pseudomonadales bacterium
GAGTACCTGGCTTCGAACCAGGTGGTCGGGAGTTCGAATCTCTCCGGGCGCGCCAGTTCTCAAACGGGTTACGCAGGCTCTTGGTCCTGGCGATCGAGTGTGTAGGCAGCGTGTAGACGGTGATCAGGTGCGCCCTTCACACACCGCACCTGACGTGTCGACACGGTTGTCTACACGACATTTCGCGCTGTCTGGAAAAGGGCTCTGCACACCGGCACCACGAAAACAGATAGTCGCGCAGATTCTCTGCGTTATTCTATTGAGTCATGGTTTGTCGTGTAGACCGAAAGATTCCCACGGTAACGGTGCCTCGAATATGAATCTTGCTGTCTTTGCCCTGACGCTGTTCAGGGCTTGGCGGTTAACCGCGCCCCCAGTATGGAGGCACGTCGGCCTACTCTACTATTCCATAGGGCAATCGGAGTAATCCTGCTCTTCTCTCAGCAAGCGTCTGAGCGACAAGTGTTGACACTGTTGGACGAGCGCGATCAACTTGAAGGTAACGCCCGCCCGGCTGCGCTCCGGGCTTGTATGTAGACCCGCAATGGAGATCGCGGCGGTATGGCAGCACGAATCACTCCTAGACTGATCGAACTCACATACGAAGCGGCTCTGAAATCGTTTTGGCGCAAGAATGCTCTGCGGAAGTTTCTGCGTGCGTCGCATCTCTCGGAATCCTTCCTCTCCACTTGGGATGGCTCCGAAAGTAAACGGGAATTTCTGGATCGCGTATTCGACAAACTACAGCGGTCTGATCGACGAAAAGCCGTGATCTTTCGGATGGCGCGAAACCTTTCCGAGCAAACCACGTTTCCGGATCTGAGAAACTGGGAGGATTCCGATCAGAAGATACAGGATGCCGATAAGGCAGTTCGTGAGCTCAAAAGCTATCTTAAGCAGCAGGAGCAGGAGATTCTCAGCGAACAGGAAAGAGAGGAGTCGAGGAAACGGGCTCGAGAAGAAAAGGCGCGGATTCAGAGGGCGGAGACAGATAAAGAAAGATTGCAGCAACGTTTAGATGAGCTGCACTCGCAGGTGGGTACGCAGGCAGGTGGTTACGCTTTTCAAGGGTGGTTCTACGATTTCTTGGACTTCTTTGATATCGATAATCGGCGCCCATACGTTAGCGATGGTCGACAGATCGATGGCTCCCTTACCCATGATGGGACAACTTATCTTGTCGAATTGAAGTTCACTGCCAAACAAGCGGATGCTACCGACGTGGACTCCTTGAGAGCGAAGGTCGAGGACAAAGCCGATAATACTATGGGAATTCTCGTTTCCATCTCGGGCTTCTCCGGTGTCGCCATAGACGCAGCATCCGGGCGACGAGGCCTTCTGTTGCTCTTTGAAGCTCCGCACATTTATGTGTGTTTGTCAGGTGCCTTGCCGTTCGATGAAGTGATATCTCGTATCAGGAGGCACGCATCGCAGACCGGAGAGGCCTATCTTGAAATCGCACGATTTGGTGGATGACATTCTGACCACCCGCGGCGACGAGGACAACAAGGCGGCCACATCCAATGTTATCGCAGAATGAAGTTCGGCGGACCATTCGTAGCGGACACACTGCGGTTCGGAATTGGTCACATCTTCATTCACTAATTGAACGCAAGAGAGACTCCGGATGGATCTTTCGCGGAGTTACATCGCCAGAGCACTATCTTGTGCCAAGCATAGGGCGAGAGAAGATCTTTGGACCGTATAAGAAGTCGCAAGAGATAGCATTATTCGGAGAGTTCAAGGCTCGGGCCGTATCGCTCATCCGTGACCCCAGATTCAGTGACTGGGACTGGTTGGCATTCGCGCAACATATTGGCGTACCAACGCGATTGTTGGACTGGACAGTTAGCCCGCTAGTCGCCGCGTTTTTTGCGTTGGAAACGGACGTTCCAACGGACCGCGTGATATATTGCGTTAAGTACTCTCGGTATATTCATGAGGTGGATAGTCAATTCTCAACCCCATTCGAGAATACCAAAGAGGGTCGCTTCTCTGCCCCTCTAGTGTTTGATCGTATTAGAAGTCAAAGAGGGCTTTTCACGAT
>WTGV01000033.1 GCA_011525295.1 Pseudomonadales bacterium
CTTACAAGCTCACCCACAAATTGTTTGTTGTCCACTAACTAGTGCATACTTCAGACCAATGTTGCCGAGTATTTTCCATCTGTGTCTAACTTTATTGTCAACTCTGGTTTTCTTGAAGTAGAATTATTATCCAAGATATATGTTCCGACAATGTTCGGATTGATGGACTGAGATTCAGGAGATACACTAACCTCGGATTCATCATCAGACCCGATTTGGTCTTCCTCAGGGTGTGGAGATTCGTCGGTCGTCTTGAGTTTGCCGACGAGCTTGACTTCGGTACCGAACATGGACTCGGTTATCGTACCTGACAATGTACCACTATCCACTCGACCAGCGTATGTAATCTCGAGGTCTCCCAGATCACTCGACAAAGTAAAAATGGCATTGAATTCTTGTCCGTCTACTTCGACTTCTTTGGACTGGAGCAAAACTTCGCCGGAACTTTCGGTTAACACAGCTGAATACCCTCCGTCATCACTAGCTTTGATGGTTAATTCGGGCTGTTTCCACTTAAATCGACTCTCTTCACTGTCCTCCAATACATAGGTACCTTCAACCTGTGCGTAGATAGAGACTGACGCGATTAAGACTATGAAACTCACGCCACTCAAGAATCGATGTAAAGAACCTTCCATTTCACTGCTCCTGGTTCGGCTTGGCTACTATGTTAGTTGCCAAATTAAACTGATTTAACGGGGAAGCTCTTGATTATATTTGACTTAGTCTCAATCTTTGGGTAACTAAATGTGACGTTCAAGCATCTAATGTTGCGTTCTCTGCCAGTACTTATACGTCGAAACGATTCAACTCAATCGAGACCGATGAAACATCATCAAAGGCTAGCGTTACTGAAACTTTCAGTAGTGTTCCTCAGTCTGCCTATCTGGACTGAAACTGACAGCGAAGGAATAGACCCAATCGCTGACGAAAACCTCAACCTACGCCAAGGACAAACCTCAGATCACGCGAATACCACAGAAAGCGTGAACTTTATTACCACAGACGAATTTGAGGAGAAAGCACTTAATTCAGACCTTCCCGTTTTAGTTGTTTTTACTGCTGAGTGGTGTGGCCCTTGTAAGATCCTAGATCCAGTTATCGAAACACTGATGCCGGACATGAAGGGTGAAGCAAGGGTTTTCAAGGTAGATACGGATGTGTCACCGGAGATTTCGACGAAGTTTAAGGTCATTCAGCTGCCAACCATCATTTATTTCAACACTGGGAAAGAAACATACAGATCGTCGAGTATATATCCTCGAGACGCTTATGTTTATTATCTTCAAGGACTTAAGGAAGAAATTTCTATTGAAGAATCAACACTGAAACTACTCGATAAAGACTGGTTTCGTCGTCACTTTCTAGTGACCGAAGAAGTCGAGTACATAGAAAAATATTTAAAAAAATACCCAGACTTACTCACAAAGAATTTTGACAACGGTCAATCTCCGCTTTCCTTTGTTCTCAACTATCCCAGCAGGACGTATCGAAGCTTGATGGAGTTCGTTCTCGCTCAAGAACCAGAGATAGGGACGAACGATCTCGTCGGATTGGGACGTTGCGAAGAATTTAAGCAAGTGGTGGAAAAGGATCCTGACGCTATAAACCGAGTAGATCCTGATGGTAATACACCGCTATTTACTGCGATAATGGGTTCGAGTCTACAGGAAAGTGGTGAGTGTGTGAAAACAGTGCTTGAGTTAGGAGCTGAAAGAAGTCTACCAAATAGTATTCGAAATTCCCTTGGCGATGAAGTGTCCTTTCAGCCTGACAGCGAATTAGTGGAAGAACTACTCGACCTCTTACCAAAGAAATGGGGTCCCAAATGGTACAACGACGAAGTCGGCTTAAAAAAAAGAATGCTCCTACATGAATTGTATGAAGTCATGTATTTGCGACACGAGGACTTGATTACTAACCGAGTTTGATGATAATCAATTGATTGGGTTCTTGCCTCTCGCTCATGATTCCTATGGGAGTTCTTAACTATGTTCAAATCAAACCAGTCTAAAACCATCTCCTTAATGATTGGAGGTGCTATTGTCGGGAGTGCTGCGACCCTTGCGGTCGTTTTCCTTTTACCTTTCTTCAAAGGCGATAGTGCTAAAGATTGGCGAGCAGGTATCCCTTCGAATATTCTTGACAACAAGTCTGGGACGACGGGTACAAGTGTTGCTGTCCAAGACCTTGAAGATATCTTGCAATTTCAGACAGACTTTGAAAGAAAAACAGCATTATTCGGATTGTTAGTGAATGCCTCTGAATCCAGTCTCATTGAGTAATTGGAAGAATCCGAAAAACTTGATTCCCCCTCCCTACGTCGTACGACCGAAAATGTAATAGTTCAAAAGTTGGCTTCCTTGAATCCACAAATTGCCCTCGATCAAGTTCACACTCTACCAACGAATCGACAACAAGACTTAATAACTGCAGTTTTCGAGGAATTATCACTTTCTGATTTAAACAAAGCAAAGAACTTAGCGTTGGAACTTGATCCAACGATGAAACAGGCTGCAGTTCAAGGAATTTTGCTCGCGCGACACAAACATTCTGATGACTTGATGTTGGAGATAGCGAAGGATTTAAATCAGGAAACATACGTGGTGAACTATCTTGCTGAAGCCATTGCATTTTCAGCCTTTGAAGATCCCGCGTTAGCTTGGAGTCGAATCGTTTTCGACAGTCGGCCAAACCTAGCGCAAACAGAATTTCTTATACAAATCGCATCTGAGTGGCTCCTGCAGGAAGGAATTTCGGTAATTGATCAAATTAGTGAATCGCTCACGAATACAGTCGTTCGCGAAGCTGTCATCATGTCTGCGTTGCACCGAATCGCCCAAGACGACCCGCGAGCAGCTTTGATTGAAGCTTTACAGCTTACAAGCGACTCTCGGGAACTGGCTCTACGGACTATCGCCGAAGTTTGGGCTCGAATTGAACCTCAAGCGGCTTTAGCTGAAATTGCAACCATGGAGAGTGGTAAGACTCTCAAATTGCTTCAGGAAAGCCTTTTAACAGCTTGGGCCGCTCACGACCCGCGAAATTTACTTGAGATGCTAGCGTCAGTGCCGGAACACTTGCGCGCCATGGCTAAGGAAGAAGCAATGCTGGCGATCGCAAGCATATCTCCGGAAGAAGCAGTATCGTTTCTCACCGATATAGAAGACGACGATCTCAGAATCAAGCTCGCCAAGGAGATTGCTACAAATTGGTCCGAACAGGATCCTCATGCAGCTTTGGATTGGGTCCTTAATGAGGCGTTCACGACTGATGTTCAGCAGGCAGAAACACTGATGCTGGTGTTGGCCAATCTGGCGACCAATGATCCTGAACTAGCCTTCAAAACTGCACGAGACCAACCTATAGTTTTGCGCGGGGTGCACTACCGAGGAATGGAAGTTACGGTGATACAGAACTTGGTCGACATGAATATAGACAAAGCTCTCGCGATGTTATCAGATATACGACGCGAAGGACTAACTATCCCTCATGCATATGGTGAGGTCGGGCGTGCAATGATTCGGGATGGCCAGTATGATCGTGCTCTCGCACTTGGACAAAAATTAGGTGAGAGTCGACGAAGAAACTACAACACTGAACTCATGTATCAATGGGCTATGTCCGATCCAGAGACACTGTTCGATGCTTTGGAAGGGCTTCCCTCCGACCAATTGAAGAACCAAGCAGCGAGAGGACTTGTGCGATACAACCCCGATACGAAGGCACTCAGTTCGGCGCAGATGGAGCAAGTTGGAAAGTTTTTGCCTGAAGGCTATGTCGATCCGTTTAGCGGACAAATGACACAAATGGCCGACCAGCGGTTTGATGAAATGGTACAAGTGATCTTTCTCAACCCAGAAGAACAAAAAGTGAGGAAGGAAGAATGAGGTCCATGCAGTTTCTACATTATCTGAGCCAAGCATCGCAGTTGATACACAAATTGCCTTCTAGGTATGGTCAGCTAAACATTAACTCTAGTTTGAAGTAGGAGCGCTAGAGATGAGTTCAACAAAAACAAATCGAAATCGTACCATCATATTGGCTATAACTGGGAGTTTCTTGGGAGTCGTAGCAACGCTTGGTGTCCTTTTTAGTCTCAATTCGATGAAGAATGATGCCAACATTGAGAGCTTCTCACATCGAACCTCGATCACGGATGCGAATGGCTCTCAGACTGAATTCACGAATTCTAGTTCGCCTAGTTCCCGTAATCGCGACACGGATTTAGGTCTTCTCAAGTTTTTGAATCAGGCACCAAGTGCTTTCGAGCGAACCGAAGCTCTGTATAGTTTGCTGCTCTCCGCCGACACAAAATTGTTGGTTACGCTACTCGAACAATCTAAGAATATAGGATCTGAGCCATTACAACACACTACGCAAACCGCTATCGTACAACGGTTGACGAAGCTCGACCCTAAATTAGCGCTGAAGACTATTGATAGCTTGTCTGACGACCGCCACAATCCATTGATTGCAAGCGTTTTTGGCGAGTGGTCTCAAATAGATTTGGATGAAGCAACAGCCCACGCAAAGAGTCTCAAACAATCCGGGAAGTATGCTGCAATGCGGGGAATACTTGCGTCTCAACACAAACTCAAGAGTACTGAGAAAGAGGCATTAGCTCTTGATCTTCAGATTGATTTGAGCGAATCTGAACAAGATATTTTCTCTAAGTCTTTTTCGGATCAATGGGAACAATTATTTTCGGACGACCAGTCAAACGTGGCGCAGACAGCATCACTCATTCGACTCGCTCATACATGGGTAGATGAAGCAGGTTTAGAGGTGATTGTTTTTATCGATCAATCGTTAAAGGATTCCATTCTGAAGAAGGTAGTGCTAGGCTCTGTATTACAACAAGCCATACTGACCGATCCACACTCGACAATGCACCAAGTTTTGAACTTTGAAGGCGCATTACGCGAACTCGCAATGGAGAGTATGGCTAGTGCTTGGGCGAGTATCGGTCCTAAAGAAGCATTGGATTCAATTTCCTTAATTGAATCACCAAAAGCACGCCGCCAGATGCTCGAACACTTTGTAACCGCTTGGGCTAACTACGATCCCAAAGATTTGTTTGAAAATATTGATCTAATTCCTGAAAACCTACGTACCCACGCTGAGAAGAAAGCTCTTCGTAAGCTCGCAAGGATAGCACCTGAAGATACAGTGTCGTATTTAGCGAATGTCTCGGACGAGTTTTTGAAGTCCGAGCTAAAGATGGAGATTGCTATTCACTGGGCTAACAAGAACTCTCTTGAAGCGTTGAATTGGGCGTTGGCAGAATCGTTTTCGACCGAATCATTGCGAAACCAAGTACTCAACACCGTACTACGCAGACTTGCTGCTGAGAATCCCGAACTAGCACTACAAACAGCACTTGATCAGCCTGTCGACTTAATGGGACTGGGTTTGGAGGCTACTGTTATCGCAGAAGTAGCACGAACCGATATCGAAAGAGCGATGAGTATGCTTGCGCAGGCACGAGAAGGCTATACTAAAAGTTTCGGTGCTGTAGCTGTGGGCAAAGCCCTAGTTAGCAAAAATGAAGCTGATCGAGCTTTAGCATTAGCTCAACAAGTGCCAGAAGAGAGTCGAGACTTGTACAACAAACTGGTTATCAATGAATGGGCTTATTCCGATCCAAAATCATTGGTCCGTAAGCTAGAAGAACTCCCTTCAACAGACGCAAAGTACAACGCGGCTATGGATCTCATACGGATTAATGTTGGAAGGAATATTTTGACAAAAGAACAAGTTTCATACGTAAAGCGGTTTCTACCTTCAGACTACAACTCCGAGACAGGGCGACGCGGTTCTGAATCGGCACAATATGCGATGATGAACAATATAGAAAACATGACTGAAGAAGAAAGAAAGGAGATGCAAAAGAATATTCAAATGATGGTATTGGAGGGTCGATTTCGACGCTTTAGAGTACCTTCCCAGTAGTTAAGTTCGTTGATTGAGAAAATCTTAAATCTACTGGGATATTCTGTCTTCGACCCGACGCGCAACTAAAAAGTGCTGTAAACGCTAGGTTGAAAGCTCGTCCACACACTCGAGTGTTTCCTCGATAACGATGTCGGGCCTTGAGTTATAGAATACGACCGAAGCCCTCATATTTAGTCCGTCAATGTCGCATGTGCTCCAATACAAATAGAGATCCGCACCAGCGGTGACTTCGATGTTAATTGGGTAGGCTTTCCCGGTGAATGGCTCCTTAGCGGTGCATTCAAATACGATAAATTCCTGTTCGCCAGATGAGACAATTTCAATGTCTTCAGAAGAATACTTTCCAATTGGGTACTGCTGTTTTACGGTCCGATCGGTTGGAATACACTCGATCGTAAGTCCATCATATCTTACGGAGTCGAGCATTTCGCCCTCTAGGTGGTCGAAGTCTGTTTTTGGAACGAAAACCCATATTGCAATTACAACTAACCAAGCAGCAATTCCAATCGCGAATAGAGATCGAATTTTTTTCATTTAGTGTCATACCAGCCATTACACATTTCGTCATTTATAGTAACGACGAGGAATTCATCGAATATTATCGTCATTAACTATGACGGTATGTCTTGTGTTGCTGGTTTTTGTGCGAGAAAACACCCAAGTACTGAAAAGATCCCTGCTCTACCACCCTCAATACTCGCATCAGCCACAGCGGCGGTTAATTTGGTTGCGGCTGCTGTCCCTTTAGGAACCAGACGAAGAGCTTCTACTATTCGGAGAGTCATCAAGGTATACGCGCGTCGTAGAGGACTAGTTCTAGATGCATGAAAGAACTTACCTTTGCCGGTGAGTGGCATGTACCATGGAACAGACTCGGGACTAGCTCTACCAAGATCGTCACACTCGTCAACTTTAAACCCTACTGTCTCGAGTGCAGCTTTAACCTCAGCGATCGAACCAATCTCGTAGAGTGCCATGGTGCCCATTAGTCGATCTTTAATTTCTTGGTGTTCAGTACGCTCAGCTCGAAACTCACCAGTCAATATTGTCTCTTGACCCCAAAAATAAGCACCGGGTTTTAGCACACGAAAAATCTGTTCGTAAGCGCTAATTTTGTCTGAAGCATGTGCAGTAGACTCGATCGCATAGGCTGCATCAAAGGAATTTGATTCGAGCACGCTCATATCCATGAAATCACAATGAACAAAGTCTGTCAAATGATCGAGTTCAGCTGCTTGGTTCAATTCTTGTCCTACTTTGATCTGATGCTCGTTGATGTTAATACCTACTACCTGTGCGCCAGTCGTACGCGCTACGTGCCGCATTGGGCCACCAATCCCACAACCAACATCTAGTACCGTCTTCGTGGAATCGATTTGCAGTTTTTCAATCATCGATCCCTCATGGCGTAGGATCGCATCGTTCAGCGACTCTCCTTTTTTCATTGGGGCGAAGTGAAATGACTCGTGCCAGCCCCATCTAGCTAACTCCGTCGAAAGATCGTAGAAGTCGTTTACTGTGTCAGCATGATCGTAATCTGTTGAAGGAGCGTTTGCAGCTCTGGTTTGCCAGTCAGCGAGACGGTCTACACTTTGTTGCACGTCTATGCCTTCGAATGAATCAGCGAGTGCTCGGTTTAACTTACGGTCCATATTTACTCACGATCGAATGCAAAAAATAGCTGTTGAGTAATTCGTCGAGTTGTTAGGAGTATGCTACAATTTTGAACAGTCGTCGCCATCCTCTAGCTGGTCATTTTCCGATATTCTTCGAGAGAATTGAACGATTCGACAGTTTTGGAATTGGAGCTATCAACAATTTAGGATGTAGCAATTAAGTTAGTTTAGGGAAGTCAATCTTTTCCTGGGAAAGCAAGCTATCTGCTGAGGGTCGACTATACCGATCCAATACAATCGGTCAAAGTTTACCTGCGCCCTACGGAGTACGAACGGCGACGTTTAGTAGAGTGAGGTTCTACACTAAATTCCAACACGAAATCGTAAAGAACTCATTGAAGTGATTCATCGAGAAGTGAATCATGCTCATTGTCTTCAAATTCTACTGTCGCTTTCATCATTCGACTGATTGAGTCTGGGTATCGGGAGTGTGCTTAGTTGTAGGTACGGTAACTCCTTGCTAATGACTCAGACCATTACTTCTTTTCTGGTGGTTGCGAAGGATTTGGTGATGGTGGAGGATCTGGAGGTGGTTGATAATCGGGTGGAAGCTTAATAGGGGGAATGTCAGGATTCCTAGGTGGTCCACTTTTGATTACGTTCCCGCTCCATCCCAAATCTTGTTTACCTTTGTCTGTGTCACTCATGATTTTTTCCTCTTGTTTACATGAGACATTACTGTTTCGTATGCTTTCTTTTGGCTTTCGTCCCTTAATTTGGATTTCTCGGAAACAAATTTATCAGGAACAAATAACAACCATTCCAGGCTGCGAGTTAGCTTCTGATACTGAGTAGACGCTTCATGTTCAAACATTCCTGTTGCGTGAATTTTATACCACAATTCCTTTACTGAAGTTGCCTCAGATTGATACATAGTTCACTTTGGGATTTGCGGTAGAACCATGTACTCAGGCAATTCTCGGGTAGCACACTATTGACGACCGATAAGCCAGAACTGAGTGTATTCAGATGGGACTGTCGAGGGGTTCGGAGTTGCAAAAAACTGTTCGGTACACTTCTGCGAACGCTTGTCAAACTTTTGTCACTGGTATTGGGCACTACAAATGAAAAATCAGCGTGCTGTACTTCTATGAACTCGAAGAACGACTTGGGTTCTTCGTTGTCTCAGTCGCGAAACAACCGAGCCAAAGGAAAATTGTTGTCGCGTACCAAAGTAATCAGCGTCCTAAATATACATCCGTTATCTCTATTCGATTGTGTCCAAGTTCCTGACTCACTTGAAGTCGTGCTTGTACGTCGATCACTTGTTGCTCTGAATCTAATGCTATCCTCTTCGGGCCTCCAGCGAATACTGACTCGAACCCAGCGAGATCACGATATCGGCGCTGAGCGTATCCGTGGCGCAATCCGTGTAATTTTTTTAGCCCGAGATTACTTAACAATCGTACATATTTACTCCTCCACGTTTTTAATGAATATTCTGCCGGTATTAACGATCCTTGACCAGCGATTGCGTGGATTCGGTCGATGAGATCGCGTTGTTCAAAAGAAATTATTGGAATTGATCGCTTCCGACCGCCCTTCGTCCATGATCCTTTGAGTTCGATGTAAGATCCTCGATCAGCATAGGAGGGACGGAACTTAAAACTCTCCTCCTGACGAAGCCCAAAATCTTGTTGCAGTTCAATGCTTAAACGCATGTACGCGTTAGAAATCTGCTTGAGCTGGAATCTCTTGAGATACTGAGCTTTAGATTCCGATGGAATCAAACTTCGATAGCCGATCAATAGTTCATGGTTGGACTTTGGAATCATTTCGTCCTTTCCGATCTTACGCGCCCACCACCGTAAATGGGCTAATGCGTTCTTTTGCATACCGATTGAACATCCAATCTTTTGCCAATGATTAATGAGGGCGTGCACGTGCTTTAGTTTTAAGGAACGAACATGCATCTGGTTATATCCCAACATACGTAGTTCGCGCGCAACCCTTTTTAAGTGATTTTTTCGAGCTGCTTGGGTCGCGAAACTCCCGTCTCGGTTGTGGTTAGCGAGTTGTTTTAGTTGATATTCGAGACGCTTCAACTGGCCTTCTTCGAACGCAAAGAGCCAATACGTCTTGGTTCACCTCGAGTATGTTGTCCAAACGGCGAGGTCGCGCTATCCAAAGATTGTCCGATTGCGATCCCAGTCCATCCCAGCATCGAGCTCCACAACAACGGTAAACCAATGTAAAGACATGAGGTAATGACGTTGAGCATTACCCGTTTGGTTGTGTGCTCCCCTGAGTTTGTTAATACCTCAAACAACAGATTAGTGTCTGGATACATCGCAGTAAACATGTTCTGATCAATCCACTGCGCAAGATACCAAAGCACTGTCCAAAACTTAACCCCAAATATAGCTAGCGCTCCCGTAATCATGATCGTGAATGAATACCGAGAAAATACGACGATTAACGGTAGCAACGAATAGATCCCTAGTAGGATCATTGCTTGAATCATCGGCGCAACGGCAATAATTCCAGTGACTATCACGCTGAATACCGCCGCGGTAGAAAACGCACCGACGATATACAACAACCCCTTTGCAAATCCTTCGATTTGACCGAGTATCCCCGAAGTGGATTGATTTCCAGAAGACAGATCGTTGCTAGTCCAATTTCTTGGAGTATGAAGTAGTACAGTACGCGCAATTAGATCGAGTTGGCGTTCGGTTGCGAGCGCAGGTGCAAGGTTGTAGAACAGGGTAGCAAAACCAGGCGCACTAGTGTCGGCAGCATCGACAAGTTTAGCACGCAGCCCATATTGAGCGTGTCCCCACCATTGAGTGCAATAGGGTCGACCGTTTAGAGGCGGATTGGCAACGTCGTATTCGATGTCTCGACTGGGTACGAATGCCCACCCACTCACTGGTGTGCGTGCCCGCAATGAGTCATAGTATCCTGGTGTGTCGCGATAAACGTGCGATCCAATCCAATCTGTATCGGCGTGTCCATATCGCCTCAGTAAATTGTCGACTGCTGTAGTCGAAGGTTGTTCGGCGAGAAATTTCGAACGCGCCGGCACATAGCAGGCAGAGTAAAACTCAGATACTTCTTGTCTTAGTCTTGGGTCTTCAATCGTTGCGAGGCGAGATAATTGCGACAATTGACGAATTTCACTCGCTCGTGGCAGTCCTTCGACGACCGCATGGTTGAACCCAGAAGAAAATGCAATGACTGCATACCACCACATGGGAACGTTTACGGTGTCAACCGCGTCGCCGAATCCAGTGGTTCCGAACGTGCTTTGCGAGTTGGAAAAGTCAACAGTTGGCGGATTTGGATTATTAACCGTTGGTGGCGGTGTGTAATTTAGCGTAGAGGCGATGAACGGCGTGAGACCTACAGGCTGACCGGCAAATATCACAACTACGAGAGCTAGTAGTAGCTCATGTTCCATCTTCCGCAAAGACATGCCGCTCGACACACTGTGAGGTGCTTCAGACGCCGGTTTTCGCCAATAATCGATAACGATTCCGAGAAAGGGTAGATATACGATACCAGTAGCAACAAGGACGTCCCAAACGACACCGTAGAACATCCAACCAAACATGGTCGAATACAGTTCAAGGTAGCTGTCGACACTCACGAAACGAAAAACTCCAACATGCTAGGTAGTAGCGCTTGCCCAAACAGCAGTTCTATACTCACAAACCACAGCAATAGTTGACAAACGCGAGAGTGTAGTTGTGCTTGTTTCGTAGGGATTCCTTGATGTTCTGAACTTAGATCTTTACGTTTGCGTATCGAGTAAAAAACAACTATGGCGACCAGAAAAAGCCCTACCCTAACAATAGTCGTCAGCCAATGGTTCTTTGCGAACCAGTTCGGCCAAGATACTATGGCAGCACCGTCGGTCGTTGACAACAGAATTGATACTGTTACGCCAGCACAAAGCGCAATCAGCAAACCTAACTTCGTAAACGCTCGTCGCTTAAGGGCTTTCGACACGCCCGTCAATTAGTGGATGTGGATCACGGCTATTACGTTCGGGAACAGTCAGCGAGGCTTTCTCCCTTGAATCATGCCGTTTGAGCAAATTCGTTACCGTATTCGACACTAGGTCTTTTCGTATCCGTGCCTCAAATGCCAGTCGATCGATTTCTGAATCAAGTTCGCGGACCACTTGGTCGACGTGTTCTCGAGCAACTGGATTTGCTTGTACTTCGGGTATCGAACTGCCCGATTTCATTAAGCGACGAGCGAGAAAAGCTTTCTCCACGGTGCGTGCGACCGCGATCTCAGCAACCAAACGATCGATGACAATTTGTTGTTCGGTAACCGGTAATGTGTTGATGCTGTTGATAACATCACGAGTGATAGCAATCCCTGGTGCCGAGACTCTCGCTAAGTTGGTCAGTGTCGGGGCTTGTCGTCCTGAGACTAAGGACTCTAATACTGTAGTTAGGTTACTTGTCTCTTGTTCCAAAACGGGTCCTAACCCATTTCCTGGGGTAGTTGACTTCTCGCATCCCTCGCAAGTGGTAACTTTGTGTTCACCAACCACATCAACTAACCATTCGGCGGCTGCTCTTGGATCGTTCCAAACGAGCGTTAGTCGTTGGTCCGGATCGGCAGTGACAGCACCTTGCGCACTTGGAGCTCGATTCATCTGTACGTTGAAGCCAGCTCTTGTGACATCTTCTGTTAACGCCAAAGGATCTTGACCATCGCCACCAGCACTACCGCCAATCCAAGGGAGACCGTTCGCACCATTTGCTTGGGCAACCGCTTTTTTAGCAGCAATTACGCTTCCGCCCCCTACTCCCATTTGTACTTTCCAATCATTTCCTTTTGAAAGCACCACCAGATCTTCGTAAGGGTTCTTGTTATTTGCGATCGCGCTTTCCATTTGTTCACAGGACTTGGTAGCAAGGTCGACGGTGAGTTCGGCCCGTACGAGTGCATTTTGAAACAGGTCGTATAAACCTGGATTGGCCCGTTGGAGAATCATCGCAGGCAACGATGCGATCGCGCCAGTAGCTGCCTGGGTCATAGCGTTGAGCATGTTTTCGGTCCCATCTTTAACTTGATTCAGCGTATCGCTTACAGCAGTAACTGGGTCGAATTTCAAACAACTATATCCAAGACCCAACTTCGCGCTTCCTCCAATCGTTGTACTATGGACTCTTGGATTTGCGGGAGCGGACACTGGTTTAGCACCACCGATCTCGTAGTACCAGAGGCTGTTTTCGGGCGGAGCTGGAGGGGCGGTTACGTGGATTGACAGGAATAGTACACAAACCACACACATTGAAATACGATGCTGTTTCATGGGTACCCGTGTACGTCATCAGAACCCAGGAAAACTTGTCCTCGTCGAGCACAACACTTATACGGACGCCACAAAACCCAAAGATACGCATTTTTCTTGTCCACTTTACCACCACCCCAATCGGACGTTGAAAATAGATCGTTGGACCCAAAGGACTGACACGAACTCTGCTTCCGGGGATGAATCATCTGCCATTTTCCTGTATTGCCATTTGCTTCTCTAAGAGCTGGTGGTCCCCAGCGTTTCTGACGACCAGCAGACTTTCCTATCGGTGTTCGAACACGTAACAGTCCTCCGTTTATCGCGATGTCGGCAGCGCGTTGAGCGATGACGGCGGCAGCTTTCGGAGGGCTTGGCTGATTGGTCCAACCGCACCTAGGATAGACTGAACCCCAAGTGAACAAGGGCCATCGGCCAATTTCGCGTCTACCAGGAATTAAATTAATTAAGTTGAGGCCCTCGAATTCTGGATTTCGCCAAGCGATGATGTCTAGTAAAGAACTGTAATAGGGAGTAAGAGGAACAGTTTGGGAATTACAGAAGTAATTTGCGTAACTTGCTGGTAAGTCAGGCAGTGGATGTCCAATTACATCGCTTTCAAAGAGTCGCAGATTTCTCGATACGTATTTTGTGTTGTGTCCCGGTTCCAAGGCGTTCCCTGCTACGACACCTTGAAGATTGTCTGGTAGTGTTTTCTTGATTTGATCAAACGCGGTCTTGACCACAGTCTTAACTTCCTTCCAGGGATGCGACTTAATGGTCGGATAGACCGAAACTACGAGATCAGGTCGATAATGGCCAATCTTCAGTGATACTCGAACCCGACAACCGAAGAGATCGCAGTGAAGCCACGTGCATGAGCCAATGATCTTCCACTTTAAGCAGGAATCAACCGCCTTCAGGGTTTGATCAGTTATCTGAACCGAATTGAGTTCAGCTGATACTACGGAAGCGAAATATCCGGTAAAAAATAATGGAAGTAGAAATCGTCGGAAAAACGATTTGATTTGTACTGGAGACATGACATCCCTCGAAGCATCGATAGTGAATCTTTGGGATGAATTTTGGTGCGATTAAATGAACGCACAACCATGTATTAAAACATTGGACGTAGTGAAAATTTTTGATGATTGGGTAAGACGAATTGTTGTAATCAACACTCGAATAAATAGATCAGGAAAACGGAGGAAAGCAGAATAACTTGCTTTCCCCCTGTACACGAATTACAAACTACTTTGATTTCAGCTATAGCTATGGTGAATGAACCGGTAGCTGGTGCCGGTAAATTGGGACGAACTCCCTCATCTCATTTAAACAGTGTGATAGGATCTAATGGCCACTGCACTCATTCCAAAATGACGATTGTTCCTCCAGTATTATTGTGGATCCTTCTCATGTCGCAATAGGACAACATAGTGTCTCGTTATAACGGTATCGACATACCGACTGAAAGTGTTGCACCGCTACCGTCAGGACGAATGCGCTCCGTACCGTCCCGTAGCTCAACGGTTGTCTCACTTTTTTGTTTAAAACCAACTGAGAGAACTGGTGCAGAATCATCTGCTCGAGACCTTTGCAAACGAAAATACAAATCAACGCTTGTAGCACTAGCATCTCCAGCTTCTCCGAACACGTTGAACACCACTTTTGCACTAAACGTGTCTTCAAGTGGATTATTGACCATCAGCCCCAGTCCCAGGTTTGTGTCTTCAATGTAAAAGTGGTCAGTGTCTAGTTCATTGAAATCATCGCCATCTTCACCGACATCATTGGTATAGGCTAGTGCTACAAATGGCGTCAGAATATTGGTCTGAAAGCCTAACTCGCCAATTATGGTGTAGGCTGAGTCATTTCTTCCGTTAACGTTAGTCACATTGCCGGCAAGGCCGAGATACAAAGGATACTGTCGGAATAATTTGTTTGAGAAATACATAGCTCTTATGCCAACAGTAACATTTTTTTCAAATACTTTAGCTGTCTCATCAGTAAGGTTGTTATAAGTGGTTCTTCCAGTGTCGATTTCAAAGGTTTCGACGCCCGCAGAAATCGACACACCCTCTTTTTCGACATATTCGTCTTGACACACACCTAAAGTAGCAAACAGTACGAGTACTGCGGTCGCAATCCATTTATTCATTCAATTTCTCCTTGAAAGGTCGTTAAAAGTACAAGTCCTTTGACCGGACGACTGCACCATCACCGTTAGAACAACGAAGGCATTATTCTTCAACACTCCTAGACTGTTGGAAGAACAATGCAGCAAACCGAGATTAACCGTGTGATTCTGCTTGTAAAAGAAGTGGCCAGTCTCTTTGATCCCATACCTTCGTTCAATTGGGAATAAATTTTACTTTTAGACGCCTAAATGTAAATTTAGTTTGAAATGAGTACTTTCCGTGAACTTAGTTTGGTGGCCAGTTTGTTTTGGGATTTTTGGTCAAACGACACACTACTGCATCGCTCCCGTGACACATCGCTGAAGACCGAACATCCAATGCCAAGTGCGCTCTTAGAAGACTATAAGTATTCTTCACACTCCAAGAAAATCTCACTAGTCTCCATTCGTTTGTGAGTACGTTTTCGTGATTGAACCTGCCTCCCGTTGGCAACCTCATGACCAAAAACATATTCTTGTGTTTCTTAGAAAGTGTGTTTGATATCACGTAAGAACGTCACCTTCATACTATCGAAACTACGATGGTACTTTCGAGAAGTATGCGGACTAACGACAAAATTTTTGCCCTCGGGATACCAGGCTCTGAACTCAGCCAACGATTTTGAGGAAAACGAGTCCGGATCTACCCTACATTCGATAGCATCGTACTCATTTGAACGAGCGCGAATAACAAAATCAATTTCTTTGTCGGACTTGTCTCTCCAATAATAGACTTGTTCTCGTCGGAACCGTGATAGAAGAGCGTCAAGAATTAGATGTTCCCAAAGGATACCGCGATCTTCAACTCGAATCGCGTCCCATCCTTTCTCGTGAGTCACGAAACCACTGTCAAAACAGTAACACTTTCGTCGGCTCACAATTTCTCTCGAGCTTGACGAACCACCGAGGGGAGGAACTAAGTGAACAACACAAGCGATTTGCAGTGCCTCAATGTAACTCTTGACGGTCGGCCGGCTGAGTTCTGTGAGTCTCGCTAGCTTAGTGTAGTCAAGCTGTCCCCCGCTTTGTCGTAACAACAATCGAAGGAGCGACAGAAAACCTACGCGATTTCTAATGCCGAAGAGTTCTTGAATATCACGAGCGTACAAGCTGTCTATCCACTCAGAGAAGAATTCTGGATCCTTATCGTTGGCGAGCAAGGCTTGTGGTAATCCACCCCGCAAAAGACGATGGTCAAGATCCTGAACGTCAAAACTCGAAATACACTCTGACCACAAAATAGGGGTCAGGTGAATGACTCTCTTACGTCCCGATAAAGAGTCGCGGAACTTCTTTGTTGCAACTAACGTGGATGAACCTGTGGCTAAAACTCGTAAATCCGGGCGAGTATCAGCCGCTAGCTTCAGCAGCGTGGAAGGATCTGACAACCGGTGTACTTCGTCAAAGATGACGATTATTCCCCTAGCTACAGAATCTAAAAATATTTCGGGATCGTCGAGTTCTCTTTGTACTGAAGGAAGGTCACAGTTCAAGTACCGAAACGTCGGCGATGACAACATCTGCGCAAGAGTTGTCTTACCGACACGTCGGACACCAGCCAACCAAACAATCGAGCAATTTCTCCAAGCTTGCTCAATCTTATAAAGCCAAAATCTTCGTTCGATCATAAGTATATTTTACATTTAGACGTCTAAATGTAAATTACATTTGCATTTAGTCACCAAAATCAACATAAATTGATGCATTGGACTTCTTCTAACCTGCACTCGCATTTGAAGACATGCGACCCTGCTCAGAGGTTCGGTCTTTCATTCAAAATTCACCTTAGTTGAAAATGCTTAATCTGCAAAGATGTACGCTCAAATTGTTCCATTTTTCCAGTTTTTCGTTGACTCTACCGGAGCAGATTCAAAGATCGAAACCGGTTCTTTGTTGTTCAAGATGTTTGGATTATCATTTTGAATATGAACTCGGTCGCGAAATGACTCATGGCTGAGCGAACCATCACACCAATAGAAGCCTTGATGAAAGTAAGAGAAATGTCATCTCGTTTGAATCACTCTTAGACACGGGGCTATCCGCAGATTTCGTTGAAAGGAACTCTCATGGAAGATTCTGATAAGCATTCTGGACTAGAAATGACCCCGCAGCAGATGCGACAACTCGCATCGAAAGCGGCGGATATTCTGATTGACCGCATTGGATCAATGGACGGGGCCAAGGCTTGGGATGGTGAGTTTCGAGAAATCCTTGCTAGAGAATTCGACGGGCCTCCGCCCGAAAATGGCCGAGTAGCGGAAGAAGTATTAGAACAAGTAGCGCGGGACGTGTTACCGTACGGAGCGCAACTTGATCATCCACGGTTCTTTGGATTTGTGCCATCTTCGCCAACTTGGCCAGGAATCTTAGCAGACTTCCTTGCTTCTGGATTCAACATAAACACTTGCTCTTGGCTCGTTTCAAGTGGTACGAGCCACTTAGAGCTAGTAGTAATAGATTGGCTCCGAAGTTGGATTGGCTACCCAGAATCTGCTGGCGGATTGATGACCTCAGGGGGTTCAGCCGCGAGTGTGGAAGCTATAGTGGCGGCAAGAGAGGCAGCTGGACATCCGGCGCAACCTGTTGTTTATATGAGCAATCAGAGCCACAGCGCGTTAATAAGGGCTGCATTGATCGCTGGAGTGAGACGGGAACACATCCGCCTGATAGAAACCGATGACAGATTTCGAATGGACATGAATGCTCTACGTCAGCAAGTTTCGGAGGACCAAGCCCATGGTCTCCACGTTGTAGCAGTCTGCGCCAACGCAGGTACAACCAGTACTGGTTCGATTGACCCGCTAGTAGCGCTAGCTGACTATTGCAAAAATGAAGGCATATGGTTGCACGTGGATGCAGCTTACGGAGGGTTCGCTTTGCTAACCGCCGACGGTAAAGAGAAACTTGAAGGCATCAATCGTGCAGACTCCATCGGAGTTGACGCCCATAAGTGGTTCTTTCAACCATTTGAAGCGGGCGCACTCATCGTGAAAAATGGTCAGCATCTAAACGATGCGTTCGCTATCCGCCATGATGCGCTTCAAGACACCATTTGGGGGGCAAACCACCCCAATTTCTCGGATCGCGGCTTACAGCTAAGCCGTTCGCCTCGAGCCTTAAAAATCTGGATGTCCGTGCAAATTTTTGGCATAGCTCCGTTCCGTGTAGCGATCCAGCGCGGGTTGGACTTAGCAAACCGCGCAGCAACCTATGTCGAGTCGAGCCCAGCTCTAGAGTTGATTACACCGGTGTCCCTAGGGATTGTGTGTTTTAGGGTCAACGATGGGAATCACGACGAGCAAAGTTTGGAAGAGATCAATCGGAAAGTGTTAGCGCATGTGTTCTGGGACGAGTTAGCATTTGTCTCGTCGACAACATTGAAAGGAAAATTTTCTCTTCGGATGTGTATCCTGAATCACACGACCACTTGGAATGACGTGCAACGGACAATTGACCTAGTTATCCGAATTGGCTCGAAGGCATTGGATCCGACCTAGGCTTCAATTGTCCTATTGCCTAATAGAACATTGTGTTGCATCGCTTCAAGACTACAAGAAAATCTCCTCAAAGACTTATTCACTAGGTACGAACGCGACAAACGAGACTTGACTGACCGAGCAGATAGAAACAGTAGGTTCCTTTTCCTTCTTCAGACACTCGACTGGTTACTTTGATTTGTGGATCGGTTTTGATCCCCAGCGATCGAGTGTTCCACGGATCGAGACTACTTACTCAAGAGTCGATGACAGTCTAACTAACTCGAGCTGTAAATATTTCATATCTATTCTGAGTCGGGACTTGATCCCTCTGTCTCGGCCAGAAATTGTCGCACGTAGAACAAACTATATTCTTCCAGTTTAAGCAGACTGTCTGCATCGATACTTCGTAGCCAATCCGTAGCTTTTTTCAGGGGCAGTTCTTCGAACAATTGAAAGTCTTCCTCTAGCAACTCTAGTCCACCGTCTCCCGGCCCAAGTTCGTCTATCGCTCTGATAAGAACAGTGTTGAACGCGACCTCGAGCAGAGTTTCACTTACCTGTTTCATCGACGTGGTCTCTACAAAAGCGTCAAAATGATCGAGTACTAATTTGATACCAGGGTCATCCATACTGTAGCTATATGCTTTGATAATCGAAAAATCCCGTAAGTTTATTAAGTCTTTAGGTTCCTGGCTAGTCAGATATTCTTTGGCAATTGCCGTGTATTTATCTTGAACTTCCCCCCACGCTTTCATGTGTAAGTCCTCTATGTCTAAATTTTTAGGTAATACACTCCTTGCATCTAGTAAATATTGCTGAACAAAGACTGGATCACGGTTACCAGCCTCGTATTTAACGTCTTGTTCTGCCATTGGATATTCGGTTTCTCCTGTCAACCAATTAATAGTATCAATGAAAACACGTCCTTCCATGGCTTGAGTAGTTCGATGCGTTTCCTTACCGTTGTGATCGAGAATCAGGTACGTGGGATAGGAGTCTATGTTAAATTTTTTCGCGAGACTTGGACCGTTAGATTCTTCATTGGAAGCATCAACCTGAACATTAATGAATCGCTCGTTCAAAAATTGCCACACCGACGCGCGATGAAACTGGTAGTCCATATATTCAAAGGCTACGCAATCCTGTTTGTAAAAATACACAAAGATTGAAAGATCCGCCTCTTTGGCTTGCTCAAGAGAGTCTTCAAACGATTCTTGGAAAACACTAAAACCATAGTGCGGTTCTGAGCCCAATGTTGATAGTGCTGATAAAGTAAGCACACCGATAACATACCACAAGAGTCTTTTCATTCGCCAACTCCAAGTTGTTTCCCCAAATTCATTGTATTCTATAACGAATGCAGTTGGCACGATTCTTGCTTCAGATAATCGCAATCTCAAGCTCAGTTTTAACATCGTAATTCACTACCAAAATTCTTCTTCAACGAAACAAGGCGCTCCAAGGAAATCGGGCATTCATTCTGGCACTCCGCTGGGATAGAGAGCGAGCTATCGGCGAATCAAACCGTGTTCTAAGGAAGTAAATACATGAGAGTTTCCAGACTTTGGTCAATTGCATGCGCAGAAATACGATCGTGTAGACGGTTAGCACGGACATGGGTAATGGTAGTTGTTGCCATGATTTGTGGTTCTCTTTTGTGGCTACAGCTGTCGTTAATGCATACGTTCGTATCGTATGTTTCTGCTTCAGCTGGGACTGTAGCTCCGCAGTTCTCGATCTCTCAAATCGGCAGAATAACCTTGCTAACGTTTACGTTTGGAATCGTCTTTCTTGCTTTTGACATTCGGCAACGTGATGTCAGAGATCGCATAGGTGCAACCATCGACGTTCGACCGATGACGAATCTTGAGTTGATCGCAGGTCGATTGTTCGGAATCGTAACTTTATTCGCAGTGCCGGCGATGACTTTGATTGTTCTCATGTGCGGTTTTGGACTGATCGCTGAAGTTTTTAACTTTGGATTTGGTTCAGCAATAGAACCCGTTAGTGTCGTGAAATTTCTGTTTTGGGATTTACTTCCGAACCTACTCTTTTGGGGCTCACTGACTATGTTGGTCGCGGTAATAGTTCGATTTCGTATGTTGGTCGTACTAATAATGTTGCTATTGGTGTTCGGGTACTACTTATTTAGTAGTCGCATTCCCTTTTTCCTTGCTTCGGCCTTAGCAACGTATACCGGTGTCGATTCCCTACCCTCCGCTATCGCGCCACAATTTTTCGATACCGACATCGTATTCAACCGCTTGTATGTCATCCTGTTGACGATAGGAATGCTCGGACTCACTTCGGTACTCTATCCGAGGCAGGCTAAGTTGCAAGAACGTCAGTTTTTTGCTATCACAGGAAGCTCAGCGATTGTCATTGCGATATTCGGAATCTATGCTTTGGTAAATTCCAAATTGCTTGAACTAGATCAGGTAGACGATTGGGCTTCATTACACAAACAATTCCAAACACACTCAGACACGGACATCGAATCGATCAGCGGTGACGTTAAGATTTTCCCAGGTCGAACGATACGCCTGGATCTCGTAATAAGACTGTCGCCTTCCGCTATTAGTCCTTCAGACAAATGGCTGTTTTCACTCAATCGTGGGTACAAAATCAATACTCTTGAGCTCAATGGGCAAGAGACTAAAGACTATATGTTCGAAAATGGCTTACTGTGGGTACCAAAGCAAAGCATGGGTACAACGAACGCGGAAATCAGGATCGTCGCGAAGGGTGTCCCCGATCCAATGTTTGCCTATCTGGACAGTTCGCTAACGTGGAAGGACATGAACTACGCGCAAGCACTGGCAGCACGACAATTCGGGACGAAGTCGTACATTTTTCATCCAGGATTTGTTGTTCTAGTACCAGGCGTTAGCTGGTTTCCATCATCGGGATCCGCGTATGGTCAATCTAATTTGGAAATGCGCCCTCAAGACTTCTTTCACATTGATCTTCACGTGACTGTGCCGAGGAACTGGATTGTTGCAGGTCCAGGATCACGAACTCTCGTTGAAGAAAATAGGAAAACGAAGTATCGATTCAATCCAAAGAACTCAGTTTCGGAAGTAGCTCTAGTCACATCTAATTTTGAGCAGCGATCACTTAAGATGGAAGACACGACGTTTGAACTACTGATAAGCAAGAAACACGCTAAAAACTTGAACATTTTGGAACCAGTCATTCCTGCATTAAAAGAATGGATTGAGGAACGCATGACTGTGGCCAGTGAATTGGGACTCAGTTATCCATACGATACGATGTCGATCGTAGAAGTTCCACTTCCATTGAGAACGTATGGTGGTGGTTGGAAAATGGAGAGTGTATATTCACCACCAGGCATTCAAATGATCAGAGAGTCTGGGCTACCCATCGCACGCTTTAACTATGCAATCAATTCTCAAGACGCAGAGCTGATTGAAGACGAAAAGAAGCTTAGTGTGTTTATATTGCAGCTCTTGCAGGGATTTTTTGAAAACGATTTTGAGGGCGGGAATCCGTTGCTCAATCTTGGTCGCAATTTAGTGAGCCATCAGACAAAGCCCAGTGGCTCGGGCGCGGTAGCAATGGAATATTTGGTAGGTGAGATCGCAAACGAACTCGTCACGGGTTCGGATGGGTACTTTTTGATCCACTCTGCATTGGAAGGAAATCGAGCATCGGAATTGCGGAACTCTGTGTTTTGGGCTGGTGGAGACTTCGGTACCCGAGCAAGTCTTGAAAAACTAGAGTTGCGAAAGCGCTTTATCAACCGCCCATCTATATGGGAACAAGCCATCGGTACACCTCTGACTAGTTTTGATCTTGAACAAGATGCAATGAACTCCTACCATGCTCTAATTCTCAAAGTTGATGCACTCAAAAACTTGGTACTAGATGTCGTCGACAAGAATGACATCGGGTCTTTCTTAAGAGATTTAATCACGCAATATCGAGGTGGGAATTACACGGAAGAAGACTTTCACAACACTGCATTGAACGCCGGTGTAGACTTTAAAGACTTATTGGGCAACTGGCTACACAGTACTGAAATACCTGGTTTTGTGGTCGCACGTGCTAACTTGGAAATACTTGAGAGTCCCGATTCAATTGAATCAGTTTATCAGTCGAGCTTTTTCATTCACAATGGTGAAGACGTCGACGGTTTCGTCACAATTTCCTCCGGTGAAGAGGGTGAGTTAAGTTCGCAAGAGTTGATACCATTACGAGTACCTAGTAAAACGACACTGCAGGTTGCAATCCAGACGATTGATCATCCTAGACGAGTGTTGGTAAAGCCATATTTTTCTCACAATCGAGAACATTTGAGAGTGAATATTGTTGAACATGACGATGACATCCCCACAACTTCTGTGAGTTTTCCATATATCACAGCAGTCGATTGGAATCCTCACACTGTCGACTCCATCATCGTCGACGACATGGACGCTGGGTTTTCGGTCACAGGCGGCGAAGATGCCAGCAACAAATCACTGTTTCCGAAATGGCTCACGTACTTTTTTGGTGCCTACGACACAGAACTCGAAACGGACCATGGCTTGTTGAATTTAGATATCGCGGCCGACAGTCCAGCTAAGGACGTTTTCGATTCAGTTCTATGGTATCGGGACTCGGAGTCAACAAGTTATGGGAAGTACCGACACACTTACGTGATAAATTTCCAACGTGCTGAACAGACACAGTTGGCTTACTCGGCGAACATACCCTCATCAGGAAAATGGAAGCTCGAAATTCACACACCAGCGATCAAAAGGAAGAGGTATCAGTCTGCACACAGCCCTGGTTTTGGTTCAATGGTTTGGATGTCAAGGAGCTTTAGACTAGCAAACGTTCAATTGGAAATCAAAAACTTCGGACTCTCAAATAAGATTGAGTTTAAACCTGAAGTAGCAAAATCGGGATGGAATGATCTTGGATTGTTCGATTTGGAAGCAGGAACTGTAGATGTAGTACTTACACCTCTATCGGAAGGCAATACCATCGGCGACGCCATCAAATGGACTATGGAAAAAGAAGAGAACTAGTAGCCCGATTCTTCACAGACTCTTTCACATGGAAATAAGATGCCCACTCAAGGATTAAAGAGTGTAGTAAAAATTGGATAACATATTCAAGCTTTTGGACATCATGACTCTCTTTTGCACAATTTCAAGAACAAACTCAATCATACTTTGACTAAATTGACAGGAACAAAAATGACTAGACAGTTGGGTCTAACCATGATAGCTTCGATTTTGATGCTATTCGGGAACACTAATGCTGACGAAACTAAGACTTTCAACGTCTCGGGCGAATGGATTGTTGGAGAATCTGGGACACCTGCAGACCATCAGGAAATGATGGACACAATGCAAACTTCAGTAGTAGTAACACGTGTCAGAGCTGACGAGGACTCGTCTGTTAATAGTGTGCTCGCATCTGGATCTTTTAAAGATGGTAAAGTTTTCCTTGAGGGCGAGATTGAAGAACCTACCGATGTCTTGATTTCTGTCACCAGAGGCTCAGAAGAACCAATGACGCTTCCTGCGGCATTAATACCTGGTGCGACTACATCTTTTGCGCTTTGGGACAAGGAAAATTCGTTCCCGGGTGTTGTAGACCAATTGATATTAGTTGAGGACTTTAGAGTCGCACAGCAGTCAGACGATAAGTTCACGATCACTGGTGATCTGAGTTCAATGACTGATCAGGAATTGTCACTAGCAACTGCTACGATCGAGGGTGTTTCGGGAAATCTGAAGGTCGGAAGTGTTTTGCCTAATAAGTCGAACGCGGTACTTCTGCGTAACGGTCGTTTCTCCATCGAAGGAATCGTTAGCGAACCGATACTCGTCAATCTTTGGATAATTGATGAAGTTGATGTATATATCGCGAGTGTAGACTTGGTGGTGGAATCCGGAGCAAGAATTAAGATTTCACCGAGTACGACATCAAGTTCGTTTGCACCCGGTATGTTCGCGTCGGAACTATTGGCGCATTCAGAAGTGAAAGGGAGCATGCATGGCAAAATCATTGAGAGTTGGCAGAATAGCGCAGAATATCGTGAGAGCTTGGATGAGTACGCAAGCGCGATAGCGTTTGAAGCTCAAAATGCTAAATCAGATTTAGAAAAAGCGGAAGAACAAACAGAGACAGAAGACTCGGATCAAGAGGCGACTAAAGATCCTTACGATGTTTATCAAAAAATGTCTGCGATCCAAAATTCGGTGTTGAAATCGATCGCTCAGAATTTAGATGAGCCGCTGACTGCCCTACTCGCAATGGAACTAGGAGTACGTACCAGCATGGCGATTAGCCGTGAATTAGAGAGCTGGAATAAACTTGCACAAGAACTTGATGAGGATTTGGTCGCTCGCCGCGTCTCACCCCAACGTGACAAATTGGAAAGACAAATTCGCGTGACAACTAACGCTTCAACCATTGTTGCCGGACATGCTGCACCCGACTTCACCTTGCTGAATTTGGAAGGAGAGGACGTTGCGTTATATGACGATGTTCTAAACAATAATGAAGTTGTCCTCATCGACTTTTGGGCTTCTTGGTGTGGTCCGTGCGTTGAAAAGATTCCCAAGTTGAAGGAATTTCATACCGAGTATAAAGACAAAGGATTTGAAGTCGTGTTCGTGTCCATTGACGATACATACGAAGATTGGAAAACTGGATCCGACGGACACAAAGTACCAGGGATAAACGTTGCTGATCTAAACGGATTCTTAGGTGAAACACCAGTAGATTATGGGGTCCAATGGATCCCAACAGAGTTCCTTCTCCAATCTGATGGAGAAATTCTTGACCGGGATCTCACCATGGAAGAACTACAGGAGTTTCTCGATGATCGGTTCGGCACTCCAACGGAAGAAGAGACTGACGATCCAATTAATGAGGATGACGTTCTGTAAGTAATCAATGCATTGCTGTGAACTTCAAACTACTTGATGGTGATCAGTTTTAGTCGATTGAAGAGTTCAATCTCGTTTCCAACGAACAACCTCTTCTTGGGAAGCTAGTACTGAGAGACTCAATAGACACAGAGTTTGTGTTAGAGTAGTTTCTCGTGTCGCGGTTGTGAAATTTCTAATTAGACTGAGTAAGAAAGGAGAGTTTGGCTATGTGGATGACTGGTTTTTTTGTTTCCTTGTTTTTTCTGTCATCGGCAATATTCGCCAACGACTACGAACCAAGTGACGAGTTTGTGATATATGGGTGGTACGAACATGTTGAATCTCAAACCGAAGAAAATGAAAGTTCTACAACAAAGGGTGCAAATAAGACAGATTTGTCATCCGCTACGCTTGATGTTACCTACGACACTACCAACGAATTAGGAGAATTAGAAACTGTCATTCTGACCTCAGGCACGTTCGTCGACAGGAGAGTTCAGTTAAGAGGTACTGTGGATACGCGGACGAAAGTTCGTATCGTCGTACGAGGTGCGAACGAAGAAAACTTGTCCACAACTGTGGTACTGGATCCCCGAGGACACGCAGTCTACTTTTCGTTAGTGGATCACGAAGATCCACATATATCCGATTATTTGATATTAAGCGCACGGTCGACCCAATCTTTGGACTCTGCTAAGAGATTTCTCGTTTTCGGTATGTTTGGTGGTGCCTTGGTCGACTTAAGATCGGCGATTCTTGATATACGAGGAACTCAGTTTGTGGATGGCACTATGAATACTCTCAACCTAGGGGCTGTGATGGTTGGTGGGATGCGGTGTCCGATTGATGGAGATATCGACGAACCTCTTGCTGTAACCATCTATCTATTTGGATACCGGAACAGAGTACTTGTCCACACCAGCTGTAATCGAACCAGGATCAGTGACGACGGTGAGATTGGATCAGTCGAAAAAATTATTAATCGCTCATTCGGATTCAAGCAGACACAAAATTCTTGTGGAGAGTTGGCAGCAGAATGAAGAGTACTTAGAAAAAGCTGGTGAGGTCATCGCCGCCCAATCTGATACGAAGTTGAAACCTCAAAGTGTAACCGTTGCAGATTTAGTCAAAGGAACGATGAAAGATGAGGACTCTGGTCCTGAGACCATAAAAACAAACAATGTTGAAGCTCAATCTGCCGATTCAAACATATCGGGAAATGAGAAGTCTCCCCAACAAACTGCAAATACACCAAACATAAGCACATCGCGACAAGCAGTGGGTTGCGAGCATGTATCCATAGACGATGTTCAAATTTCGATAAGAGATTTAATACGGGCAAACTCCATGCGTTCTAAAGCTGGGAGACTGCGTCAGGAACAATACCAAATAAAAAAGACGCATTACAAAACTTAGCAAAAAACGCTGACGATCCTTTCGATGCATTACTCGCGATGGAATTAGGTGCTTATGGCGTCAACGACACAAATCGAGATGAAGCATTTCTCATATTCGACAAACTAGGTAAAGAGTTAGATTCTGATCTGGTAGTTCGACGAGTAGAGCCTAGACGAGAACACTTTGCTCGTAATATTGCCATTGAGGCAAATGAAGAGTCGTTAGTTCAAGGGCAGAAAGTTCCTGACTTCAAACTAACCAATATGGAAGGCACAGACATGTCTCTTTACAGCGACATACTAAAAGAAAATGAACTAGTGCTCATCGATTTTTGGGCATCTTGGTGTACCCCGTGCATCATGATGTTCCCCCATCTTAAATCCATTTACGCCGACTATAACGAAAAGGGTTTTGAAATTGTTTCAGTATCCCTTGACAGTGTAGTTTTAGACTGGCGAGAGAGTTCAGAAGAACAAAAATTCCCGTGGATAAATCTAGTTGAGATTAGAGGTATGAAAGGACCAACCGCCGTGAATTTTGGAGTGCAATTCGTACCCAAGAGTTTTCTTGTCGACAACTATGGATGTATTCTTAAAAAGGATTTACACCCAGAACTATTGAAAGAGTCATTAAGTACAAATCTTCAAACAGATTCTCCATAGATCATCCGATTTCTTATCCGCACCTACCTCGTTCGATTACGGTGTTGATCTATCAGTTCAAGTCTTTTTGGACAACCTGAAGCTGACAACAGGCGGGCTCCGAACAATAATTTGGACTTGAAAACGAACTTCTCGTTCACTTTAACCCTGACTGTTCCATTGACTTGTCCTTCAAGACGCTGTTACACTCTCGCGTGCTTTTCAGACTAATTCTCTATTTCAGGTTCTTCTTCGACTCGTGAGCCTTTCAATGTCATCGATTGGCTTTGACCACCAACATCTGCTAGTATAGACAGCGTCGCTTCGTTGTCAGCGACTTCAATTTTCCAAGCTTGGGACATGTTACCAATTTCGGTCTTCACCTCTGTGTCGAACGAGAACTCCTCACTTTTTACTATGACGTTCAAAGCCTCAATCGTCTCGGTACCGACAGTAACTATAACAGAGAAGTTGTCATCTTCGTTTTTTGCTAGTTGGATTTTGGTAGTATCGCCTTGGACACCCTCAGGTGGTGGAAATGTATAACTCCCTTCTATTTCATTGACGACCTTGCCTTTGAGAGTTATAGATTGGCTTCGACCACCTAGATCAGATAGTATGGACAAGGTAAATTTGCCGTCGTCAAGTTTGACCGTATAGACTTGCAACATGTCTCCATCTGGGGTCTCGACTACTATATCGAAGGAAAACTGATTCTCACCTACGACAACATTTGTCCCTTCAATGGTTTCCTCCGCCACTGATACTTGTGCGAAGTACTTTCCTTCCTCACCTTTGTAGAGTTGGACTATGGCTGAATCGCCTTCCATCCCTTCTGGAGGTGGAAACTCATAGGTCCCCGAAAGATCGTCAGCAAGCGAAAGAAAAGCGAATAACGCCATCGTCACTAACAGCATCACTTTCACATTTAACTTGTTCTTATTTGCTCTGGGAGATGCTTGTGTCACTTAAATGTCAAAATGCAGTTTCTGTCCTGCATTGCAGTAAATTTTGAAAATTGTGTTGTTCCGCTAAGGATTTTCTCTATTTACTGAATTGGTGTGTACTCGGTCGACCTGGGCATTCCGTAGCTTCAGAACAGCACTAAACAAGGTGCGGCGTACTTCTAATAATTTATAAGCACACGATTCATAAGGGAGGATACGTCAGAATACAGATAAGAACGTCCTCGCGTGAATTCAACAGAATCCTACTCTCATCATGGATTTATAGTTTGACACCTGTCAATTAATGAGCCGCAATAGAACTCCTCTTTCTGTCAATGACTTCTTCACCCTTATTCAGAGTCAATTGAGACTCGTCTGAACAACTCCCAACTGCAGGTTGGAATTCACTTAACTGAGGTGGATCCTGCCATGCCGCATTTACTAAAGCTTTATTCTTTTCACTCATTGACATATCTGTGTGCGGTACATCTTTACTGCGAAAAAAGTACGCACAGGACATTTCCGCGAAAAATTCACTGACATTAGTTTTCCAATAGGACTTGTGCCCTGAGTGTAAACATTCTTTCGACCACTCGTACTGAGTCTTGATCTGGTGATTTTCAAAGCCGTTAGGTATAAACAAATCGTGCCACGCGTGTGCTAGCTCGTGCAATACTATCCCTTTGTAAGGATATTCGTGAACGAAGGCAGAATAGCACCGAATAGTCACTCGGCCTAACTTACGGTCAGTACCGTCTTTGCTCTCAAGTGGAGAATAATAGATTTTTCCAGTTCTAACAGTCTTAGGGATTTCTGTCGGGTCTTTATATTCACAAGTATCGTCCATGTAGAGAATAACCCTGGTACGCAACTCATTAATTGGATCCGGCGGTAGAAGAGTTACAGCTAGTTTTAATTGTGCTGTCACTCTGCGGATCGCGCGAAGACGTTCATCCTCTCGTTGTTCTAGAGTGTATCCACGCCACGAATATTGCTGAACGGGTAGCACATAGACTTTGAAGCCTTCAATAGTCAAGTACTCTCTATCCTCCTCATAGGGGTCACCTATTACATTAGGTACGATTACTTCTGCAAAGACAGCGTAAGAGCATACTAGCACAAAGCATGCTACTATCCATTGTCTGCCCGTTTTCATTATTAGCTCCTTTTTCGATCGAAAGTTGATTGTGTTAATACCATGCAAGAATAATGCCGCAGACTACTAGCAATGTCGGCGAGTAGAACGACAGAATCTTCACACTCTGCATGTGGTAGTAGATGATTTACCGAACTGAATTGGCACGAATTGTTACAGTTTTATGACAAGGGTTCCACCCATAAGTTCCACGGTTTGGACAGAACTCTTTCACTTACAAAACATCAAATTTGAAAGTAGTCTCGTAGCATTAGTCTGACGTCTCGTTCCAAAAGGATATGTCTTGATATGAATGACCCACCATTCTCTAAGTGCGCTTGTCAGAATAGAATTTTACAGAGTAAACTCAATACCACTCGATTTGAAGGACACGACAATGGATGAACGTACAAAAAAATTCGGGGCATTTGAAAGGTTCTTGATTGAACAACCGAAGGCCAGTGTCATTCTAATGTGTTCATTTGTCGGCGTCTTGGTCTTGACTGTAGAACTTCTGTTTTGGCCACGAATGAATGACGACCCGGCCTTCTATTGGGCGATGAGGTACATCAGCTTGCTTACTATTCCAGGTGTTTTTATTGCGGTCTACAACCTGAATCAAGAAAACCTTTCCCGATGGGGTTCGGACATTACAAATTCCTGGGATCAAAAAGTAGTGAATCTGTTGGCCCGCAAACATCCTTTTTTTGTACCCACCGTATTCTCAATCGTCGTGGGCATATGGTCCGCTGTGAGCGATTCAATGTCGGTATTACTTTCCAATTCACCTTTTCGTTTGGGTACCTTGCTGTTCGTCGGTATCGCCTTCGTTTTTAGTTTTGTAACCTGCTACATTTGGCTACGAATGATCACATCAATGAGAACTGAGTTGATCACTTCGGAGCTAAATTAACCTGATTAGGAGAGGATCGAAATCGTTAAAAAGCCAATCCTTGTGCTTTTTTCATCCTAGGTCCATGATCTCATCAAGCACGCTGTGGCTTGCTCTTGTGTGAACCACTTTTTTGGTAGTGCTTGATTTCGATCCGAACGCAGACTTAATCGGTTAGTTACTGAGTGTTAGTACCTAATCTCTCACCAGATGCGCTTCCAATAAAAGGAGACTTCGTAGTCGGGGATGTAGGAGTTTATCCACTCTGCCAGTCGTCGATTGTTAATCTCGCAAATTCCCATAACACGAGCCCATTCGTAAATAGTTAACCCTAATGAATTTGATAGCAATTTAAGAATCCAAGGGCTACAGTGATTGATCAACTCACGAAGGTAGGAAATCTGGCGCGCAGACAGCTCTTTTGGGTGTTGCATCATCTCGACCACTTCTTCGGCGGTGAATTTACTCCTAATACCAGCCATATGGTTGCTGATTTGACCTCGTAAGAGATTCATTCCCAATTCTAATTGCTGCGGTCGATGGTGATTCGAAGGTAGATCGAAGTCTTCAAGGGGCAATACTTCAACAGGTACTCGGTTCAACAGCCAATCTGCTTTCAACCCGGTCTCTTTTTCCCAAGCCTTCATAGACTTCAAGAGATTTTGGTGTTTTAAGGAGGAATTCAATGTGGAAACTCCTGATCTAAATCCAAAATGTTTAGCAAGTCTTCTCGATGGATTCTTCTAGTTAAAACATCAAACAGGAAGGACTGAAGATTTTCCACGATTTCCGGAAACTTCGGTTGGACTAAATCCTCTAGATCTCTAATTTGCAAGTCAGAACGGTGCCGGTCAAATTCGAGGGAGTCCTTTTCCAACGTGTTTAGATTGTCAAGTACAAGTTTCAATTCATCAGGAGAGTACAAATTTGCAACAACTACATCGTAGGCATCTCTTGAATAGTACAAAGCGGTTCGGAGCATGCGCGCACGAATTTTTCTTAAGAGTATTTCTGGAGTGCTGTGAGCGAAGATTCCAGTTCCTTCAATTTCTTCTTCAGAGCGCGCATCCTTGAACGCGTTAGGATTTCCAAAAATACTAAACTTTCCATTTGGCGTGCCTCCAAGAACCCCATTTCCAACGAAAATCTGCTCGATGCAAATTCCACGACTAACCCACCTGTCAGAACTTGCTTGTTGGATGAATGAGTCGATAAACTCTCCCACACACTCCTCTCTCGCAAAAAATGAGACGCCAATGCTCAATCGATGGTGCCAACGTGCTTCTAAGACTGTGCCTCCGCCTAAAAGAAATGAACTTCTTGGGGCAATTTCATCTATGAGTTCGAGTACTAAATGAAGGGTTTTCGAGCAGTTGTCTGAAAGTTTCATCATGAAGAGAATGCAGGTGTTACTTCGATGAAACAACAATGCACCCGTCGAGATAGTTTGAGATTCGCCCAAGATTTAAGCGACACTACTCTTCTAGATTATACTTATCTTGAACGATAATAAACCTAGTCCACACAGGGTGTAATGAACAATTTTTGTTCACCAAGATAAGGAGTTTATCAAGAGGTATTTCGCGAAGGACCGGATTATGGAACTCTCTCACATTGAACTGCAGACCTGTGAGTATGAAAGCTTCATTTGCTCACTAAATTTTTCTAATTCGCAGTAAATGTTTTACAATTATTGAATTGGAGTGTGCACTAGTTAGTGGACATAATTTAATTTTCTTTTTTAAGAGGAGGAA
>WTGV01000028.1 GCA_011525295.1 Pseudomonadales bacterium
AAGTGAATTTTATCAACTATAACTCCATGAATTAAGTCATGTACTATATAGAAGATAATCGTGGTTGCTTGCGTACCACACGTGGCTATCTCTGTAGTTTCTCATAACAATAGTTCGTAGCTGCGACGAAGCCTTCAATCGAACCGCAGTCAAAACGAATGCCCTGAAAGCGACAAGCAACGACTTTGTCTCGCCGAGCAATCGCGCCTAGAGCGTCGGTCAGCTGAATCTCTCCACCGTATCCTGGGGGAGTTTTCATTAACTCGTCAAAAATCTCTGGTACCAGAATATACCGCCCCACAACCCCTAAGTTGCTTGGCGCTTCATTGCTGGAAGGCTTTTCTACCAAATTGTGAACTAAGTACGTACCGTCCTCTTGCTTGACACCATCTATGATGCCATAGCGTTCAGTCAGCTCTGCAGGTACTTCCTCTACGGCCACGACGCAGCATTGATGTTGTTGGTACACTTCCACCATTTGTTCGAGGATGCCTTTAGTGGGGTGCAAGCACAGATCGTCCGATAGAACCACTGCAAAAGGCGAGTCTCCAACGATGATCTGTCCAGTGAGTATAGCATCACCTGTACCACGCATTTCCTTCTGTCGGGTGTAGGCAATTCGACAAGAGTCAGTTAGACTCGTAAGCGCTTGTATCTTGGTCTCTCTGGCAGATCCTTGAAGGTGATGTTCCAGCTCGAAATTGACGTCAAAATAGTCTTCGATCGCGCGTTTTCCACGTCCGGTTACGATACCAATTTCAGTCAGTCCTGCCGCGACCGCCTCTTCGACACCGTACTGTATTAACGGTTTATCAAGAATCGGTAGCATTTCTTTGGGCATTGCCTTCGTCGCCGGTAAGAAACGCGTCCCGTATCCCCCAGCTAAAAATAGGCATTTGTTGAGCACTATTTCCTCACAACTGTGCCAAAAATCACTTTAATAGATTTTAGTAATGCACGGTAATGTTTAGATGTCTTTGAACAGGTCGCAGTTACATGCCTAGCTAGAGCTATCGAACTCGGTTCACTAACTAAATCGGATAAATTTAGACCATTCTGTTCAGGGACTCTACCGGATCTTTCTTGAAGACAAGATTAAGCGGGCGAAGAATCGCTACCAATCCCACCAACAACACCGCTGATATAGTCCAAATCAAGTCTTGCACGGAGACGTTCGCTTTATCGAAATACAAAGTTACATTCCTTGCATCCCGTTCGAAGAATTGCATGATGTCATAAGCAAAATGCGCCACGACGCATCCAAGGATCGTTCCCACGATGATGCCACTAACAACGATAATGGCTCCTTGGCACATGAAGACTATGGAGACCCAACGCAACTCCGCTCCCATAGTTTGTAAGATCGCAATATCACTGCTCTTTCTGTTGATAAACATTGCTTGACCGGAAATCACGCTCATAATCACCAAGCCGATTACAAACAATAGCAAAACAAACAGGATAGTTTTTTCCATAGCTAGGGCTTGATAGTAACTTCCAAAACGTTCTGTCCATGTTACTACTTCCGGATATTCACCCAGAATGACGTCGGCCTGATAAGGGTCCTCCAACGAGATTCGATGGTGTACTTGATCGTGGGAGATGATGCCATGTGCTATGAGATCCGGAATCTGGACATACATGATTCTGGAACGTCCCCCTCTATCTCCTAGCATCATCGGACGGGCGTAGCGAAACGCTACCGTCTTAAACTGCACACCGCGAGCAGTTACTATTGGCACAGTTAATGTAAACGTATCTCCCCTAGCAAGTCCATACCTAATTGCGACTGGGAAGTCCATTCCAGCAAGTGGAAGATCGCGCGGTTCCTTGATCACCGTGTACATTTGACGAAACGTACGATTGGAACTGTCGGGCTCAAAACCATACACCTCTATACCTAGGCCTGGCTCCGCTCTTGGGGTACTTCCTTGTACATTGAGCAATCCGCGCAGATCCACGAACTGTTCTATAGAGGTCACACCCGGTAAAGACTGCAATTCATCCAATAACAGATTCTGATCAGGACTCACACGTGCAATTGCGTGTGGAAAGATTTCAAAAATATAGTCGTCAATTTTGTCTCGTGTTCCATTCAATACCGAGAGCACGACGATAAGCAGAGAAAGACCGAGCACTAAGCCAACAAACGATATTACGTTAATGAGTCGGCTATTGCCGCTACGCTTTGACAATAAGTACCGGCTGCTTACCCGTAGGATAAACATTACTCGCGACTTATTCGTCATACGGGCGTAATGTACCTCGATCTAACCACAGGCGACGATCCATTTGACTCGCCACGGCGTGATCATGAGTCACTAGCACAAATGCGGTATTTAGTTCCTTTCGTACCGAAACGATGAGCTGCAAAACTCTCTCTGCATTTTCTGCGTCCAAGTTTCCAGTAATTTCGTCGCCAAGTACTACAGCAGGACCTCCCACAAGTGCACGAGCGACCGCTACTCGTTGTCTTTCGCCGCCTGAAAGTTGGTGGGGGTAGTGCTTCGCGCGATCTACTAAGTCCATCATCTCGAGGAGATCTAGTGCTTTAGATTTTGCGTTTTTCGAATCGCTACCTCCGCGAATCCATAGCGGCATAGCGACATTCTCTAATGCAGTAAATTCTGGTAAAAGGTGATGAAATTGGTACACGAATCCCATTGATTCATTTCGAATACGACCCTGATTCCGAGCGCTCGCGCGACTCATTTCCTCCCCAGCAATAAACACCTCACCCTCGTCCAAGCTCAGGAGTCCTCCCAAAATGTGCAAAAGAGTGCTCTTACCACTACCCGACCGACCAAGAATTACTACTTGTTCTCCGCTTGTTACAGATAGTTCCACTTGTTGGAGAATTGTCAGTGTCCGACTTCCATCGTGGAACGACTTACAGACACTTCGAGCTGATACGACGGTTGTGTTAGTCACGACGCAGAATCTCAGCCGGGTCTAATTTCATCGCACTCCAAGCCGGATAAAGAGCAGCTAAGACAGACAAGCTCAAACCGATGATGACGACTAACAAGAGGTCGGCGATGACGAATTCAACACTAAGTGTTTGGAGGAAATATTCCTGCAATAGATTTATTCCGATGAGATCCGTGAAAACAGGTAAACCGGCCTCCAAACCTATCCCTAGTAACACACCGATAACGCATCCGAACAGTATTCCTAAGGACGAAGTCATAAATCCTGTAATCAGAAAAGATGACCCAATGAACAATCGCCCGCCGCCTAACGTTCGTAGTACTGCAATATCTTGTTTGCGTTCGTTCACAAACACGACTACCGTGGAAATTAAATTGAATGCTGCAATCGCAACCATTAGCGAGAATATCAAAACTAGCATATTGCGCGAGGCAACAGTGATGTCGACAAGATATCCATAACGATCCAACCAAGTCGAAACGTCATATGAACTACTGCTCCAGTCTTGTCGAAATACGAGTTCGCGAACCAAATTCTTCGCTTCGAATGGATCAGCTATCTGTAAGTTGTAGGTTGTGATACCGTTGGAAATACGACTCAATCGAGCCGCATCCTCGACATGAATGTACGCGGTTTCTTGATCAAGAATAGTAAGTGTGTTAACTATTCCAGCAACTTGAAAGCGCTTCTGACGGGGAATCGCTCCTACAAGAGTCAACGTTGGTTCCATCGTTCCGACAGTAATGAAATCGTCTTTTGTTACTCCTAATTCTCTAGCTTTGTCTCGGCCGAGCAAAATCTGAAAGGAACCGGGAGTCAATCGCGACATTTCTTCAGCATCAACAAATAGTCCGAGGGCTGAGGCGCGCGCGTGTTTGTCAGGATCAATCCCAATCAAACGGGTTGCCTCCACACGTCCCCGAGACTGGTCCGATCCACCGTCAAGGCCGTTGTGTGACCGTACGACGAGCAAGACATAGCTTTCGATTTCTGGACTACCTCGATATTCAACTGACAGGGCATCAAGCCTATCTTCGATGTCATCCACTTCCATAGTACCACTACGACTGTGCACGGTAATGTGAGGAACCAAGCCTAGCACACGTTTTTTTAATTCGGTTTCAAAACCTGACAAAATCGCTTGGGTAACCACTAAGATCGCGATCGAAAGCGCAAATCCAAGCATTGCGATCGATGCTACAGACCTAAGGAAATCTCGGGACGAACAGAAATATCGCCATGCGATACGTTGAGCTAGAGGTAACTTCACTGCCACACCATGAAAGTGTTGTCTATATTAAAGCCGAGATGTCGGATGACGAAACGATACGGTTACCACACTCAAGAAAGATTCCACTTTTTCTTCATCAGTCTTGCAATGTCGCGCGACAAAATATTGTTAGTGATTCTCCTTGGGTAGGGATACTGTCGTGGTAGGTACATGGAAATCTCTCCTCCTATTCCACCTTCCAAATCGCAACCTTGCGAATCATGTTGTTCCAAGCACCGTGACCTACCATGACAATCCCTTGGAATCCCATTGAGAAGCATCAATTCCCCTCGTTAATCAAGGCTTTCATCGCGGTTGAATAGCTAGCACCGTGTTTCTCTGAATCCGCGTCCCAAGTCGTCAGAGCCACGGCTACATCGTTCGATTCAGCAAATTCTAAGGCTTCATCAAAACCCATAACGAAGAGCGCAGTCGCTAATGCATCTGCTTCGGTCGCAGTCGAACGATATACAGTCACCGCAGTTAAATTGTGTGAAGTGGGGTATCCTGAACGTGGATCAATAACGTGTGGATACGACTTTTCATCAAAAACACGGTAGTTTCGATAACTTCCCGAAGTTGCAAGTGCGCCCGAGGATAGACTGAGAAAGACTTCTGATTGGCCAGTTCCGTCAGGTACTTCAATGCCTACGCGCCAAGAATTACTTAATGCGTTGTGCCCTTGCACCCGAATTTCGCCCCCAATATCGATCAAAAAGTCGGTACAGCGCTGATTGTCTAATACTTCTGCGAGGTGATCGACCCCATAGCCTTTTCCAATGCCGGACAAGTCCAGTTTGATGTTTGACAACTTTCGTAATGTGTTGTTGTTCTCATCTAGCTCCAGCAGTCTGTAGTTAACACGACGCAACTCTTGCTTGATCGATTCGGTCGAAGGCGGCTGCGTGACATCCTTCACACCGAATCCCCACAGTTCGACCAATGGCGCGACGGTAACGTCAAACGCACCATTAGTTTGTTCGCTGATTTGTTGAGCCGCAACAAGTACCGTTACCAGTGTTTCATGTGCTGGTACCCACTCACCGATACTTTCAGAGCGGTTGACTGAACTAATTTCAGATGCTTCATCATAGTTCGATAGAACAGAGGTCAGCGAGAGAAGTTCAGACTCCAATAGTTGATAGGTAAGCGAATCTCTGCACTGTCCGACCACACGATAGTATGTGCCCATCGTATCACCCCGAAATGTTTTATAAAACGATACTTCGCACCCAGGTAGCAGTATCACAATCAGAATCGACCCGATACCTTTAATAATAGGTTTTATGAGGCTTAGTCTTGCCCGCTTTGTTGGGGAACTTTCACACACTATTTCTGTCCTTAAAATGAGCCTCCGATTAACTAAATTACAAAGGAATTACATTGACCGATGAGAAGACATCGCTTGCTAATCTTATTATTGTCGTTAGGGTTTGTGGTTAACATGGCTGCGCAGGAAACTGAGAACGACAACGAAGACTCCGACGAGGAATCCGAGAATCCCAAAGTTTTATTTGACACCTCCTTAGGTACTTTCATGGTTGAACTTTACCCCGATGAAGCTCCCTTGACCGTGCAACACTTTCTCAAACTAATCGACGAAGATTACTACGACGGATTGATCTTTCATCGTGTGATCCAAGATTTCGTCATTCAAACAGGTAGTTTTAATCAAGAACTTGAACATCAAAACGTTGAGGATACCGTAGAAAACGAAGCAGATAACGGCCTCTCGAACGAAAAAGGCACTCTCGCCATGGCACGAGGGGATGATCCTGATTCTGCTTCATCGGACTTTTACGTAAACTTGAAGGACAATTTAGGTCTAGATCCCGAAGGCCACCCAGAAAATCCTCATGGCTATACAGTGTTTGGTAAAGTCATTCGTGGAATGGACGTAGTGGAAAAGATTGCGGAAGTTGAGACGGAAACTAAAGATCTAAACGATTATGATTGGGAAGATTTTCCCGTTGACAATGTCGTGATTAAACAAGCATCAACTTTCGAATAGATCGACCGATCCAGTTATAGAACTATTCATTCTCCAATCTCCGACTAACCCAGGCTAGTTCATGTCTAAACGCGTCCTATTACTTCTTGCGATCACAGGGTCGGCACTTTTTTGGGCTGCTTTGATTTCAGAAATTTCCCTTCGGTACGTCAACATGTCTGAAAACAGCCTGTATGAAGTTTTGGAAACTGATACTGAGGAATCACAAGGACTACCACCTAGTGCAACAAGAAATGGCTTTCTAGTGCTGTTCGTACTTGTTTCCCTCGCAGTTGCTTCTTCCTCCTTTCTTACCTACCAAATCGCTAAACGAAATCAGCTGACAGTACCTTCAAGTGACAATGTAACAAACCGCAGACAAACGAAAAGACAGTCTCAAGGAAATAAGACTTCTTTCAAAACAACTCAAGAACGTACCAGTCAAAAGAGGGTCTCCAAACTTCCCAAAAACAAAAACACTACTCCTTCAAAGCAATCTGACCAAACAAGTAGAGCTCCAAATACGGGTGATCCGTCGAATTCATCCAAAGGGCCGGCAATCAGTGGAGAACGAGTCAAGGGGCGCGTTCGTGTGTACTACACTCGCAGGTCCTACGGTTTCGTGGAAGACGAGAGTAAACAAACTATATTCTTCCATAAATCCGCGGTTGGTCAAGACATAAATGAACGCGATTTGACTAAGAAACCCAGCGTGAGCTATATCGTCACTCCCAGTGATCGAGGTCCCATCGCGACTGACATAAAGTTAGAGCAGTGAGAGCTCCCAATTAATCTAAGGCAATTACTCACCGACTATCTCGACAAGAGTTTTACCAGTCTCGGGGTCGAGAACCCTAGTGCTCTCGTTTTCGCTACTGCCAACGAAGAATTTGGGGATTACCAGGCCAATGGTGCAATGGCGATTGCCAAACAACTAGGTAGGAATCCTCGAACTATCGCACAAGAAATTGTCGACCGTGCGCCACTCGCCGATTTAAATGCTAAATTAGATATCGGCGGACCAGGTTTCATCAATGTTCGCCTCGATGACGGATTCTTAGCAACTACTTTGTCCAAGGCGACACTGTCTCAGCCTGTGGAGCCTGCAGAAACCATTGTCGTCGATTATTCTTCCCCAAACATTGCAAAAGAGCTCCACGTAGGACATCTGCGGAGTACTGTAATTGGCGACGCATTAGTGCGTCTTTTCGAGTACGTCGGACATACGGTTATTCGACAAAACCATGTTGGTGATTGGGGTACTGCGTTCGGAAAGCTAATCGCCTACGTAAACGCGGATCAAGACTCTAGCGACCTTACCATAGGTGGCATTGAAAAGCTTTATGTCGCCGCGAGCCAAGAATTTGAAACAAACCTCGACTTCGCCGAGAAGGCACGGAATGAAGTCATCAAACTTCAACGTCAAGACCCCAAAACGCTCAAGACCTGGGAACATATAGTGCAAGAGTCGCTTGAGGATGTACAACGCATTTACTCAGAACTCGACATTTCCCTCAAACTGTCGGACGTTCGTGGCGAGAGCTCATTTAACCCTGTCTTACCGCAGGTCGTGAAGGATCTTGAAAATGCAGGATTGCTTGTGGAATCGGACGGTGCGAAGTGTGTGTTCGTCGACGGTTTTCAACGTAAAGACGGCTCGCCGCTACCAATGATCGTTCAAAAGTCGGATGGCGGTTATCTCTACCACACGACCGATCTAGCAGCCCTAAAACACCGAACACAAGAGTTAGGTGCAGATCGAGTCATCTATATCACAGACTCTCGACAAATCCACCACTTTCAAATGCTGTTCGCTGTCGGCAAACGTGTTGGCTATATTCCCAAGGACGTTTCGACCGAACACCTTGTGTTTGGTTCAGTTCTGAACAAGGAAGGTGAACCATTCCGAACGCGCGGCGGAGACAACATACTATTGCGAGAACTTATCGAGGAAGGTGTCGAACGTGCGTTCGATATAGTCCGGTCGAAGAGCGACCATTTGACCGACAGAGCACAACGACAAGTTGCTCGTCAAGTAGCAATTGGTGCGATCAAGTACGCGGATTTATCCAAAAATCGCACTAATGACTACCGATTTGATTGGGATGTGATGCTCTCCCTTGATGGTAATACAGCGCCCTACCTTCAATACGCGCATGCGCGCATTTGTTCCATATTCACTCGTGCTAAAAAAGAATTGAGCGAGTTTCTTGAAGGAGAGATCGAGCTGCAACACCCGAGCGAGCGCTCGCTCGCACTAAGGCTCTTAAGATTCGCTGAGACTCTGGAACAGTGTCTCGACGAACGTAAACCTCACTATTTATGCAACTATCTTTACGAGTTAACGGTGCACTTTATGCGTTTCTACGAGAACTGCCCAGTTCTTAAGGCGCAAACGCCAAAGTTGATGGATAGCAGACTCTGCCTTTGTGCTAAAACTGCGCAGGTTTTGCGGGTCGGACTGGAGAATTTAGGTATTTCGCTACCGTTACGTATGTAACGGTTTGACACTCTTTGGAACTGTATAGGTCCTCAAGTCTCGCACAAATAAGCGCAGGTGTTCTAAGCCGGTTTCTTCGGCTTCTCGACACCAAGTACGAAACTGCGCCAGCATTTCGTCCGCGTTCCCGCTTCGCTTAGCCCAAATAGCGATCAGCGATAGTCGAAACTCGTAGATACGTTTGAGTGCAGGACTTCGTTCGGTGATTTGATTGATACGGTTCTTATCTCGTTCATGTAATACCACTTCATGTGCGTTCATTGCCTTTCTTCCGCGGCGCAGCAACTTGCGGAAGTAGCTGTCTGCACCTCGACGTTCTTGCTTAATCGTCGGATGAATGACCTGGCTTGCATAGGTCGACATTACTCGAAACCGGTCATTGATCACGGCCCAAAGTGTATCCATATCTATCGAGGACTTTCCAGTAATCGTCGTGGCTACAGGTTGAGTGTGAACTGGTCGAGCAAGTTTGAAAAGACTGAGGACGCGGATGTAGAACCACCCGATGTCGAACTCCCAAGGTTTCACAGCAAACCTTGCTGAGTTTGGATACGTATGGTGATTATTGTGCAATTCCTCTCCGCAAATGAAGATACCGATGGGACAAATGTTTCGGGAATTGTCTGGAGATTCAAAGTTTCGATAGCCGATAGCATGACCAATACCATTTACTACTCCGGCACCCCAAAAAGGAGTCCAAATCATTTGCAATGCCCAAACGACTACTCCAAGAATCCCAAAGAGCGCGACATCAATGAATATCAAAGCAGTCACACCAAGCCATGCATATTTTGAATAGACGTTACGTTCAAGCCAATCATCAGGAGTACCCTTGCCATATCGTTTTAACGTTTCTTCATCGATCGCGTCGCGGTAATATTCAACACCTTGGAGAAGAATTGCACTCAAGCCGTGAACCACTGGACTATGAGGATCTTCATCCGTCTCTGTTTTGGCATGATGCTTGCGGTGAACTGCCGTCCACTCCTTGGTGATCATACCCGTCGTCATCCATAAGACAAAGCGAAAGAAATGACTTACGGCGGGGTGCAAATCAAGCGACCGGTGGGCGGAATGTCGGTGTAAATATAACGTGATCGCGATAAAAGTGACATGGGTGAAAATAAGAAAATACACCAATGCCCAAAGAGGCGAGAATCCGACAACGCCGAATGCCCAGTCAAAATAATTCACTAAATATGAAGCCTGCTGAGTAATGTAAAAATGAAGGTGAAATAGATCCCACTCATGGCAATCACACGAATGCTTAGGGGAACAACGAAATTGTATGTAAGAGCGACGACAGAGTGTGGAGGACGTTCCTAGAATGCATAGTAAGACGTCCCAAACGCATCACAACAATTGGTAAGGACTGAAACGAAAGCTAAATTTTGGAGGAAGCATGAAAGATTCTCGATACACGGTAGAAATGTCTGTTGCGGCAGCGCTTAAATTCCGCGCTATGTTTCATTTTTTTTGGTTCCTGCAAGTAGTCATCGCACCAGTATTGGTTTATGTTATGTTGTTCTACAAGAATCCGCATGAATTTCTCAAATTCGATTTACCGTCCAATTGTCTTTTTACCGCTATCGATCAAACACCTTGGTGGAACATATCACCCTTTTGGTTGATTTTGGGGGGCTTTCTGTTGTACGGTGCTATTGTCTGGATCTTTCATGACAGGAATAATGAAAGCGGAATCGTAAATCTTGTGAACAAAAACATACACAGTGATGAGTCAATCGAGGTTAAGATTTGAGCTGAGTCCTCGGTGATGAAACGCAATCCGTTGAAGTACCAAGTTCAGTCGATGAAGCCAACCCAAATAGGAAGTCTGTTCCCTATCTACTGCGTAAAGAGCGATTGGCTGTTCTAGCAGAAAACGCTTGAATTGCATTGATTCTCACACCACATTTCAGTGAGTGACTCTAGGAGAGGTATTTAGTCAACTGATTCTCTCAGCCTACCATTTCCAACGAGATTAGAATATTGAATCTATGGTGCGTTTAGACTTAAACGTACTCAAAGGTAGATCGGGAGAACACTAGATCATGCTCAATCGACGAAAATTCACTATCGCATCCACTACTATTCCTCTTTCCATGGTATTGACTCGATCTTTGTTCGGTCAAGCGGAAGAAGCGACCGCTGATGTCGATGTTGCCGATTCGGAAGAAGAAACTTCAGAAACTGAAATACCAGAAGAACTCGAGACTGCCAAACTCATTTATCTCACCCCAATTAAAACGGATGGAGAAGAAAGCAAATGTCAAGGCGAAGTCTGGTTCGTGTACTTGGATTCAAAGCTTTATGTAACGACTGCAACCGATGCTTGGCGCGCCGAAGCAATTCGTAAAGACCTAAAGGACGCGCGTATTTGGATAGGTGATTACGGAGTTTGGACTCGAGCAGAAGAAAAGTACAAAGAAGGGCCAGAACTCATGCTAGAAGGTTCGATCTTTGACGACGAAGACAAACTTCCCGAAATTCTTGAAGCGTTTACCGAAAAATACGGTACTGGTCGATATCCTCGTGTTTTCAAAGAAGAAATCGAAGAGGAGAAGCGAGTCGTATTGGAATATGAGGTAAAGTAAGCTGATGTGGAGACCCGAAGACAATTTGATCTCGGTTGACGAGTTAGTCGCAATCCAGAACGACCCAAAAACTGTAATTTTCGACTGCAGCTACGAACTAACAAATCCGGATGCCGGTCACAAACTTTACACCCAAGGACACATACCTAACTCGATTTTCGCCTATGTCACCGGTGATCTTGCAGAGCCTCCAGGTAAGCGTGGACGACACCCTCTCCCAACACGCGAGGAGTTCCTTGAAACTGTACGTTCTTGGGGGGTTAGCAACGATTCTCACGTAATTTCGTACGATCAAGGGCTTGCGATTTTCGCATGTCGATTGTGGTGGATGTTTCGTTGGCTTGGACACGAAAAAGTGTCAGTTCTCGATGGAGGATTGAGTGCATGGAAGGCTGCTGGGCAACCGCTCAGTACCGATGTAAACGAGCTTAGTCGAAGTACGTTCGAACCAAAACCGTCTCTAACGAGCCTTGTCGATGCTAATGATGTCTTAAATCACAACGGGGTATTGATCGACGCACGTGCTGAGAACCGGTTCCGAGGAGAGATTGAACCGATTGACCATACGGCGGGGCATATTCCCGGTGCTATCTGTCGACCGAGTAGTAAGAACTTAGACGAATCGTTCAAATATACGCGAGACGGTTCAAGGTTTGATGTTCTGACTGAAGATGCGGAGGTCATTTGCTATTGTGGCTCAGGAATTAGTGCTACCCACAACATCTTGTCAATAATCCTTGCCGGACACAAAGAACCCTCACTTTACTCAGGGTCTTGGAGTGAATGGATCGAAGATCCTTCTCGACCCGTCGTTACCGGATGAAACCGGCCGTCGCGCGTATTGTCGACGGCAGACTATTTTCACCTAACTTCAACGACTATTACGCGGCGCGGGATCCCGTCGCGGAAACGGTTCACGTTCACATCCAGCCCGCTGATCTTGTCGAGCGAATGGGCCGTGCTAGAACATTCACAATTTTTGAGTTTGGTTTCGGTGCAGGAATTAATTTCCTGACAACTGGTGCAGAGTTTCTTAAACACGCCAATTCCAATGCTCGGTTGCGATTCATTAGTTGCGAAGCTTTTCCGCTTTCGAGTGCCCTCATTTCCGAAGCACACGCTAGTGCAGCGGTTGATCGAACACTATCGCAAAAGTTGCTGGACTTTTACCCGCCGTTAGTTGCTGGCATCTACCGTCGGTTATTCGCGAGCGACCAAATTGAACTTACTCTCTTTTTCGCTGACGCAAAAACAGCGCTGAATGAGTTTGTCGATCAAGACTCTGTGGGTGTCGACTCTTGGATTCTCGACGGATTTGCGCCCGATCGAAATCCAGAGATGTGGGATACCGATATTCTTGCAAACCTCCAGAAGTGTACAAAACCAAACGGAACGGTTACGACTTTTAGTTCTGCTAGTATCGTGCGCCGACGTTTAGAAAAAAACGGTTTTGCTGTTCGTCGAATTGAAGGAACTCCGTTTAAGCGACAAACCTTACTCGCGACGCTGAACAAACCCGGTCTTTCAGGCACAGAACCACCGACGAAAACTACCATCGTAGGAGGAGGTTTTGCCGGCACTGCGACTGCACGTGCCCTCGCTCGACGCGGTGTGCAAGTTCGTTTGTTCACTCCCACAGGGACAGTTGGCGACGCAACGTCCGGGATACCAACGGCTGTCCTGCATCCTCGATTGAGCGCAAGCATGGATGTCCCCGCATATTTCAGAACACAAACCTACTTCTTCTCTGTGGCGATGAAGGGCTACCCTCTTCCAACAGCTATGTCTGGTGCTGTACAACTTACTGGTAAAAACATGGCAGCAAGTAGATTAAAAGATATTTCTTATTTATTAGGTGAAAAATGGGCACAGTGGATGGACACTAGAGAACTAGTTGAACTGACCGGTTGTAAGCACGATCATGATGCAGCGTTCTTTCCGAAATCGTTTGTAGTCGAGGGCGAAAAATTTTGTCAGTATCTGTCCCAACATCCGAACATCCAAGTCGACGCACAGGAACTTACACAACCAATACTCGATGAACGGACGATCTACGCTACAGGTTCAGCATCTCTACTCGGAGACCTAGCAGACTCTTGGGAAGTTCTAACGATTGAGGGACAGCTTGATACTTTCACTCATACGAACGAGTCTGCGGTACCACGGCGGGTAATTATTAAAGATGGTTACGTTGTACCGAATCAGTCAGTTTGTAAGGTGGGATCCACCTACGAATATACGAAGTGGGAACCTGGCTTAGCAACGTCGACAAATCTAGAAAGATTGCATACGGTAACCAAATGGAAAGGTTGGACTCACTTGCGATCGTTTCGCGGTCAACGTACTATCACCTCCGACAAGCTGCCAATCGTGGGACAGATCAGTCCCAATGCGTGGGTAAATCTAGCCCATGGAAGTGCAGGTACGGCGAGTACTCCCTACTGTGCAGAGATTCTTGCGAGTCAATATTTAGGTGAACTTGCACCGCTTTGGCTGGAATGCGTTGAAGAATTACATCCTAACAGATTTCACGAACGTCAAGTACGTCGACCTAATCCGTTTCATCGACTCAGAAGATAATTTCTAAAGAAATTCGCGGCTCCGTGCAAAATTTAGTGTTTTGTTGCTATTTAAACCCCTAGGCAGAGGAATCTATCCATGAGCCGCTCCCCACTAATTGCGCTAATTGCCCTATCCATATTGTTTCTCGGATCCTGCTCTCAAGAATCAGCAGAAGTAGACACGAATCTAAGACTCCTCTATTGGCAAGCACCGTCAACATTAAATCCGTACTTATCAAGCGGTACCAAAGACATCGAAGCCGCATCTATTGTCATTGAACCGTTAGCACACTATGATGCCAACGCAAAGAAAGTACCAATACTTGCAACGAGGATACCAACAGTAGAAAATGGCGATATTGCCGAAGACTATCGAAGTATTACTTGGCACTTACGGCAAGATATAGTCTGGTCTGACGGTACTCAGCTTACGTCGGCAGATGTTGTCTTTTCTTGGAGGTATTGCACTCACGAAGAAGCAGGTTGCACGGGCAAAGATTCGTTTCGAGATGTAGAGCAAGTCGTCGCGGTTGACGACTATACCGTTCGCATAGACTTTACCAAACCAGCTCCTTTTCCATTTGGACCATTCGTTGGATCGGTCAGCCCAGTACTACAGTATCAACAGTTCAAGGATTGTTTGGGTCTGCGGGCACAGGAGTGTACCGAAGCGAACTTTTATCCTATAGGAACAGGTCCATTCATCGTTGAAGAATTTAAAGCAAACGACACGGTGCGGTACAAGGCAAATCCTCACTATCGGGAAGAAGGCAAACCGTTTTTTCAAACTGTAATAATCAAAGGTGGAGGCGACGCAGCTTCAGCCGCTCGCGCAGTACTACAAACAGGCGAATTTGACTACGCGTGGAACCTACAAGTTGAACCAGAAGTGCTCGATAATATGAGAAACGCGGGCAAAGGTGAAGTGCTCACCGCCTTTGGTTCCCAAGTGGAACGCATCATGGTCAACCAGACTAATGAAGATCCATCTTTGGATGCAGACACACGCTCGGTCTACTTGGATGGCAACAACGCACACCCATTTCTATCTGACATAAATGTGCGACGAGCACTCTCTCTCGCAATTGACCGTCAAATATTGGTCGACATCGGATATGGCGTAGCAGGCCAGCCCACATGCAATGTCATACCTCTCCCAGAACAGTATGTGTCAACTAACAATGAAGACTGTAAGACACCAAATATTGACGAAGCGAATCGCATTCTCGAAGAAGCTGGTTGGGTAAAAGGATCCGACGGGGTTCGAGCCAAGGACGGTGTTCGACTGAGTTTGCTTTATCAAACTTCAACCAATTCAGTTCGTCAGGGAACCCAATCTCTTATCAAAGGTATGTGGCAGGAAATTGGTGTAGAAACTGAACTACGAAACATCGATGCCGCAGTGTTTTTCGGCGGTGACCCTGGTAGCCCCGATACATTGCAAAAGTTCTTTGCGGACGTACAAATGTATACAAACAATTTTGAGGGAAATGACCCATCTAACTACGTTGAAGGATGGCAATGCGGAAATGTACCAGATCCTCAAAACCAATGGGTGGGTCCGAACATTTCACGTGGTTGTTCTGAAGAATTCGACGCTCTCCTTGACACTCTTTCCGAGACGTTTGACTCAGATGAACGCGTAGCAATCATCAAACAACTCAATGACATTGTTGTGCAGAGCATTTGGGAAATTCCTCTAATCCACCGAGCCCGAGTTTCAGCAAAATCCAACTCACTGAAAGGTTTCGAGTTAAATGGGTGGGATTCTGAACTTTGGACCATAGCAGACTGGTACCGAGAGGAATAAATCGATGGTTGGTCTAGCTTCTTTGTCCACGGGGTAACGGCCAGGTGCTGAAATACCTGAGCAAACGATTGTTTTTTGCAGTCCCCACGCTCATCGTAATCAGTTTTGTACTCTTCGCCTTGTTGGACTTAGCACCCAATGATCCGACCGGGAATCTACCACAAACCATACCGCAGGAAGTAAGAGAAGAAATTAGAGAGTCGTTAGGACTCAACAAACCTTTTCACATTCGATACTTCAAGTGGATGCAGCAGTTCTTCGTCAACGAACCGCTGAACTTGATCGAAGAAGTCACTGGGCTAGAGATTGGAGACTCCGAATCACGCTTGCGGGTACGTTCTTGGCTAACGCGAAGCCCCGTAGTTGATTTGATTATCGAACGACTCCCGCAAACACTTTGGGTAGTAGGATTATCCTACATAGTGGGAATCATGATCGCATTACCTATTGGAGTGATCTCAGCCTACAAACAATACAGCTGGTTCGACCAAATCGGGACTTTTATTTCTATGGTGGGATTTTCAGTGCCAACATTCTTTACCGGATTGGTCATGATCATAATATTCAGCGTCACGCTGTCTTGGTTTCCGTCCACGTATGACACTACGCATGTGGTGAAAGACTTCCCGTCGTTTTGGTTCCAAGTAAAACAAATGACCATGCCGGTGATGGTACTAGCGTTTTACAACGCCGCGCAACTCAGCCGGTTCATGCGGGCATCTGTCCTTGAAAATTTAAACTTAGACTATGTCCGTACTGCTCGCGCCAAAGGCTTGCGCGATCGATCGATATTGCTGAAACACATTCTGCGAAATAGTATGCTTCCCGTCATTACTATGATCGCGTTAGGTGTCCCGACAATTTTTACCGGCGCGATCATCACTGAGCAAGTTTTTCGAGTAAACGGCATAGGTCAGCTGCTAATTACGGGTATTCAAAGTGCAGACATACCGCTAGTTCAATCTCTTTCCTTTCTCTTCGCCGTACTAATTGTCACATTCAATCTCCTTGCGGACGTGATTTATGGTATTTTGGACCCAAGGATTAAGTACGAGTAATCGGTACAGTCTCATTTTGAAATCTGAGCCATTTCGGAGCTAGACATAGATGTCCTGCCCACTCGCTTCATCGAAGACTGCTGAATACTCAAAAGCATCTAGTCTGACACCTTCTCCACGATTGACGAAGAAGTACCTCTCCTCCGATGTTTAACTCATCTGCAAACATATACAATATTATAGTGATAAATTCAAACGGAGACACTACCGAGTAAGCATGAAGCTCGAACAATTTGCTAGAGCGGGTCAATCCATCCAAGAAGCACGGGAACATCCCTCACCATGGATGATCGTTTGGATTGCATTAAAGAACCACAAGGGAGCCCTCGTTGGCGCTGGGGTGTTCACATTTATTGTGTTAGCAGTGTTAATTGGTCCCCTAATCTACACTATTGATCCACAATTAACAGACACTGCGGTACGGAATCAAGGGATGTCCTGGCAACACCCCTTAGGTACCGACAACTTAGGACGCGACATGCTTGCACAGATGCTCTCTGGCGGCAGAATTGCGCTCGCAGTTGGCTTCGCAGCGATGCTGCTCTCTCTCGGTGTCGGTATTACGATTGGAGTGGTTGCAGGTTACTACAAAAGACTTGACGGACCACTAATGCGACTAACAGACCTGTTCCTAGCATTACCGCTGTTGCCTTTATTACTGGTCATCATCATGCTTTTCCGGGACACGCTACGTGCGTTTGATCCCGAAATGGGGATCTTCATTCTCATTGTGTTGGGGATTGGGATTACGAGTTGGATGCAAACCGCGCGCATTGTACGAGGGGAAACACTTGCAGTAAAAGAGCGCGAGTTCGTATTAGCGGCAACCAGCATGGGTACATCTGGTTTGCACATTATTACGAAGCACATCCTCCCAAACATCTTAAGTCCAATCATGGTATCAGCAACATTAGGGATAGCTAACGCAATTATCACCGAGTCAACTTTGTCTTTTTTAGGGTTGGGTTTTCCGCCAGACTTCCCCACCTGGGGTCGGTTACTGTTCGACGGAGTAAACTTCATTGAAATTTCCCCAGCGCGTGTGATTTGGCCTGGACTGGCAATTTCTTTAACTGTATTGAGTGTTAATTACATCGGCGACGCCTTGCGAGACGCTATCGACCCGCGAGTACGAAATGAGTAGCCACATCCGCCACCGCGAAAATCCGAAAGTGTTTCTCACAGACACTCATACCGTAATATGGAATTCTTGAGGAGGACTCAGCCGTACTTACCTTCCCAAAGATAGTCCAGAAAAGTTTTATAGGGGAGTATTTCGATACCATCGACGTGCTTCGGTAGAGATCCCATATACACACAGACGAAATTTTGGAAAATCTCTTCCTCTTTAAGTGCTTTTAACGATCGGAGATCACGCATTCCGACATTTGGCTTTGCTTTAACTTCGATCGCAGTATGATCATGGATAAGAAAGTCTACCTCGTAGCCGGAGTTCGACCTCCAGTAGTGTAAAGCATCGTCGCGTTCATTGTAGTTGATCCAACATCTTAACTCATGCAACATCCAAGTTTCGAAAGAGAACCCTTCCGATTGTGCAAAGCGAAAGGCACTACGACTTTGAATTGCGTTCACCACGCCAATGTCAAACAGGTAGTACTTCGAACTAACAATGGGTTTACGTTTGGGGGAGTGTCGCCAAGCCTGTAGTTCAAATGCAATTAGTGTGTCCTTAAGAATATCGAAGTAGTTGTAGACGGTATTGCGAGAGACTTGAGCGTCGCTCGCCAAGTTTTCATAGTTAACTATAGTAGCGTTACAGTGTGAAGCTAGGTCGAGGAAACGCACAAAGGCAGGGAGGTCACGCACGACTCCTTCAGCGGCTATCTCCTGCCGAAGGTAATTACCAATGTAATCTCGAAGGACGCGACTAGGCTCATCAGAACAGTACACAGCAGGCACGGTGCCATAGCGCAAAGCGCGTTTAAGCTTGAAGTCATCTCCCAATTCCCGGGCTATAAATGGATGAAAGTGCACGGTTCCTGCGCGACCACCCAAGAGGTTCACTCCTCCTCGTCTGAGTTTACGAGCACTAGACCCTGTGAGTAAAAAGCGTATACCCTTCAACTCGATCAGTCGATGCACTTCGTCAAGTAGTTGAGGTGCTTTCTGAATCTCGTCGATCACCACGATGTCCGTATTCGCAGAAACCACATTTTCGAGCGAAAATGATTTTTCGAGTAGAGAGAAGTAGACGTCGTTACTTAAAAGATCAAAAACTAAGGCCTCTGGAATGGTTTCACGAATCAGTGTGGACTTCCCGGTCAAGCGTGGTCCTAAGAAAAAACAGGATCTAGAATTCAGAATAGACGACAAGTCCAACGCTCGAGGGTAAATTTTTTGCGTCACTTTAGTTGTCATTTGACACGTTAAATGACAATTATATTGACACAACTCGTCAAAGTGGTGAAATCCTACAGAATATGCTCTGTAATTAACCTACTCAAAATGTACATATTTAATGTGCGTGTTTTTCAGGGAGCGTATGTTGAAGCAATCCACGATATACCGGACAGAAAGATTAGCCAGATTGCACAAACAGTATCCGCAAATGTGAGAAACTCTCAATGAGCTTCAGTTCGTATCGAGGAAGATAGACCTGTTTAGGCGAGTCGAACTGTCAGGTTCCGCTCTCGATTTGGGAGCTGACCTAGCATGGAAAAATTTAGGTACCGCCCGGAGCTATGTGGAGGTAAGTGATCGTCGAGGTTGATGTCGAAGAGCAGGGATTCGTGAACAAGCCTAAAATTAAGGCTTCAAATCTCGAAAAGTATTGCAGTGACCTAACACTAGTGTTAATCAAAAACTCTCGTTACTCCCGGTTGATCATATCTGGCGAGAATGTTGCAATGCTCTGATTAGGAAATTATTTGTTTTGAAGATTACAACATCAACTGTTCTTATAGGATTCACCTTCATGATCAATAACCGCGTTTGGGGATCAGTTCAAACGAATCATGTAGCGCGAATGCATAGTGCCTGCCATAAATAAGCCTGTCTTACCAAATGAAACTCTACGTCAAGACTTACGGTTGCCAAATGAATGACTACGACACGCAACGTATGTCAGATCTGTTGCAACAGAGCCATGACGCGGAAGGTACCAACACACCGGATGACGCAGATGTCATCTTAGTCAACACTTGTTCAATTCGTGAGAAAGCACAAGAGAAAGTGTTCCACGAACTCGGTCGCTATCGCAAGTTGAAAGTTAAAAAGCCGAATCTGTTAATCGGTGTTGGTGGATGTGTAGCTTCGCAAGAAGGAGAAGAAATCACTAAACGCGCGCCGTATGTTGATCTGGTATTTGGACCGCAAACACTCCACCGATTACCTGCGATGATCGAGCAAACCAGACAACTCAAAAAGCCAATAATAGACATCAGCTTCCCTGAAATCGAAAAGTTTGACCACCTCCCTACCCCCATCACTAGCCAAGTTTCCGCCTATGTTTCAGTCATGGAGGGATGTAGTAAGTTTTGCACATTCTGCGTAGTTCCTTATACCCGCGGACCTGAAGTAAGTCGGCCCGTGAATGACGTGATGAAAGAAGTAGTTTCCTTGGTCGATCAAGGGGTTCGAGAAATTCACTTTTTGGGCCAAAACGTCAATGCATATCGAGGTGAATTCAAAGGAAGTACGGCAGATCTCGCGGAACTGATTTATTACACGTCGCTTGTCGACGGAGTGGAAAGAATTCGATTTACTACCTCACATCCCGTGGAATTCTCTGACACGCTCATCGAAGCGTACCGAACTGTTCCACAACTCGTGAGTCATGTGCACTTACCTGTTCAGTCTGGATCCGACCGAATCCTCGCGATGATGAAGCGTGGCCATACAGTCTTGGAGTACAAATCAAAAATTCGCCGATTGCGAGCTGCGCGACCGGAAATAGCTCTCTCATCCGACTTCATTGTCGGTTTTCCAGGAGAGACAGATGCAGACTTTGAAGGAACAATGAAACTAGTTCGAGAACTAGATTACGATATCTCTTTTAGTTTCATTTACAGTGCTCGACCTGGTACCCCGGCTGCGTCAATGCCAGACCCCACCTCTCAGAGTGTTAAACAAGACCGTCTTGAACGATTGCAGGCACAGCTTCGCATGCAAGCTGATAGGCATGCGCGGAGGATGGTAGGTACAACTCAAAGAGTGCTGATTACGGGTCCCTCGCGCAGAACTGAGGGTGCGGTGCAAGGACGTACCGAGAACAATCGGGTGGTAAATTTCTTCGCGTCCACTGACTCTACACCTTTAGTGGACGTTAAGATCACTGAAGCATTACCTAACTCGCTACGCGGTGAACCCATCGTGGAAAGGGAGTACGCTTAGAGTTCGTTCGAGTTCCTGCGTCCTAAGGCTCGCACTCGAACAACGTTTGGTACTGAAAGGAGCTCTGCTCTCAGTGAGTCAGTTACCTCGCCATCAACTTCGAGAATGTTGTACGCGACGTTATCTCTACTCTTGTTAATCATGTCTGTAATGTTGAGTCCCTTATTGGAACACACAGCCAAGATTTCCCTCAATACGCCAGGCTGGTTCCAATTCGTTATCGTGAGGCGGTAGTCTAAAGATCGCTCTAGTTTGACAGATGGAAAGTTAACGGAATTTTCGATATTTCCATTGACCAAGAAATCTTGTATTTGTCGAACTGCCATAACAGCGCAATTTTCTTCCGCTTCAGCGGTACTTGCACCGAGATGGGGTGTGGTAAAGACCTTGGGATGGTTAAGAAATTCCCTTCGAGGAAAATCGATGAAATATTTTGACAATTGACCGTGTTCTAATGCTCGCAAAATCGCGTCAGGAGCGACAACTTCAGATCGTGCAAAGTTCAATATGCACGTACCCTCGTGACAGTAGTTCAGTAATTCATCATTGACAAACGCGTTTGTTTTGGGACTCAGTGGAACGTGAAGAGATATAAACTGTGCTCTCGCAAACAAATCCTTGAGTTCGTCGACCAATTCGACGCGTGAATCGACGTTCTGTCTAGACGTCTCCGAGAGAAATGGGTCATATCCGAGGACTTGCATTCCCAGCATACACGCAATATTGGCAACGGGTGTCCCAATCGCGCCCAAGCCGACAACCCCCAAGGTCCGACCAGACAATTCTCGACCAGCAAAACGACGCTTGCCTTCCTCTACGTGTTGTTTTAAGTCGCCTTTGGGAATTACGTTAGGTAGATTGTTTACGTATTCGATTCCACCAATCACGTCTCGAGCACACAACAAGAGTGCAGCTATAACAAGTTCTTTGACCGAATTGGCGTTGGCACCAGGAGTGTTGAACACCAATATTCCTTGCTGCGTGCACTCGTCCACAGGAACATTGTTTACACCTGCGCCCGCTCGAGCAATCGCTAACAAGTTCGAAGACAGGTGGTCTGTCGTGAGTGGATGACTCCGAAGTATGATCGCATGCGGAGAATCCTGGTCTTTGCTTAACCTGTACTGAGGAGTCGTCAGCAATTTGAGCCCGCGCGACGCGATTTGATTGAATGTCTGTATTCGAAACTGTTCGGTACGCGGTTTAGGTTCTACCAATAGTCTCTCTCCTTCATCTCTAAAGCTCGGTTCCCTGATTCACTCAAAATAAACGGCAGAAGTTCACCAATGAACTGATCAAAGCATCCAAATAGCGACACTACTTCAGAACTTGATCAAGTTCTGCCAAAATTAAGCTAGCACTATCCTTAACTTTAAAAGTTTGTAATTTTGCTTGCCATTGCGCTAAATTTTCAGAGATCAATGAAATTTTCGCAATGAGTGATTCTTGATTACATTCATCTTGGGGGAGTACCACACTCCAACCACTAGTCTCCGCGAGTTCTGCGTTTTCTATCTGGTCCCCGCGACTTTGTGCCAAAGGTAAGGGAATTAATATGTTGGGTTTACGCATAGTTAGCAGTTCAAATAAAGCATTCGCCCCGGATCGCGAAACAACAATATCAGCTAGGGCTAGTACATCACCCCATTGCTCGTTGATATATTCAAACTGAAAGTAGTTTTCCACGGTACGCATACTCTCATTGACATTTCCCTTACCACATACGTGAATCACTGCAAATTCTTGCGCGAGCTCATTGATGCTCGAGTGTATGATTTGATTGATTGCGTCCGCGCCAAGACTACCACCTACCACGACTAACACTTTCGATCTCGAGTCTAGCTTGAGCCAAGTCTTTGCTCTTGCTGCATCTCCATCTATGAGTTCGGCACGTATAGGTGTACCTGTAACAACTACGCGTTTCGCGCTCGTTTTTGTTTGAGCAAACGATACACATTGAGTCTTCACAAATGGAGTACACATTCGGGTTGCTAACCCAGGCGACAGATCAGATTCGTGTGCGACTACAGGAATCCGCAACAACCATGCTGCAACCACCACCGGAAATGCAACATATCCGCCTTTAGAAAAGACTGCGTTCGGCTTAAGTTTTAATAGAAGAAACAGAGCTTGCAATATTCCTATGGGTACGCGAAACGCATCGATGACATTCTCCAATGACAAGTACCGGCGAAGTTTTCCGGCCGTAATGTCATTGAATTCAACATCCCAGTCTTCGACAAGTTGACGTTCTAATCCACTCTTAGAACCAATAAAGACAACGCGGTCTCCACGAAGTTGGCACCTTTCTATGACAGGTTTTGTTGGCAATACGTGACCAGCTGTACCTCCGCCGGTAAATACGATCGTATGTGAAGCGGTCACAGACTGAATACTTCCTTAACAAATGGAATGGAAATGGTTCGATTACGAAAAATCGATTCCTCGTTTAGACGACCCACAACTTGAACCAATCCGGATTGGGAGCGGGTGAGATGCCGAAGTAAATATCGCCCGACTTCCGCGTTCAGCGTCGCTCCATTTCTCTTAACAAGATCTTGCAGAAAGCCTAGCTGCTCTTCTGGTGGTAACGGCATCATGTGATAACGGGTAAACATACTGAATCGAGACTTTAAATCCGGCAGCACAACGTCGAGATTTTCGAGCCTAACCTCCGAAGTTATTACAAGTCTTCGATTTGCTCGTACTAAGCGTTCATACAAACCAAATATCTGTCGTTCGTTTTCGGCGTTACCCATCCATTGATCAATACCATCGAGAACAACTGTAGAGAACGCTTCCAACCCAGTCAGTTCATAATCAGCGTCGGTAACAAGGATAGCATCGTCAACTCCTTTCACCAAGATGTGCATCGCGTGAGTCTTGCCCACAGCAGGATCTCCGTGCACCCAAAGATGGTCGGTTGAAAATAGAGTCGAGAACAAATTTTGATTTACCCCGATACGAAAACCTTCGCGTGTATAGGTTTCGTTCGGTTCTAGAGGTAATACCAAACGATTAATCAAGGTAGTTTGTCGGTATCGGTCGAAGCCTGCTTCTTGTGTTCCAAGAATGCTCGGTGTCCCCACAATCGAACATAATCTAATCCGGAAGTGATTGAGAACAGTGCAACAAGTCCATATCCTCCCCAAACATCTAGACCTCTAGCAGCGATTTCCTGATACCCGAAATCGATTTGCGCGATTACTTCGAGCACGATTACACTGACCAGTATGATCGTATTCGTCTTACTCAATAATGTTGGTTCAATGTCCAAACGCTTATACAACAACTTGTAGGCGGCCGCTCCACCCAGGATCACACCTTCTCGAGCTAGGACGATAGTTAGTAGCCATAGGGGCCAAAGTCCCTCTAGTGTAAGCAACACGCACGCGCCACCAAAGGTCACTTTATCAGCAATTGGATCTACGATCTCCCCGAATCTTGAAGTCCATCCGAACCGGCGTGCGACATAACCATCAAGTAAATCGGTTAACCCGGCAATGACAAGCAGGATCAACACAAACTCCCAGTGTTTATACAGGATGCCATAGGCTACTGGAACAATTAAAAAGAGTCTGAGTACCGAAATAATGTTTGGAATCTGATCAATCACCGCGGGGTACCCAGGAGAATAGCTGCATGACTTTCTTATCGGTAATGGGTTCTTCGAGTTCTACCGTTTCAAGCGAATCGGTCGCATCAACCAATTCCACGAAAAGCTTCGGAGATGAGGGTGTGTATACGTCAAAAATCAAAACCTCATTGTCGAGTGCAACAAGGAAGAAGTCATCGATAAAGTCTAATCCGTTCAGAAGTTTTAATACCGCAGCATAAGACTCTACGCTCGAAACGCCTCTTACACCGATTCGGTGTATTTCTTCATGCTCACGTACTATGGCATGTTTGTTAACCAGAACATCTACGATATGATCGACCACTTCTACCGGTATATCCTCGCGCGCCCGAATTTCGCGGTGATCAAAGTGTTCGGTTCCTTGATACCAATACGTTATATCGGTTTGATAGCGACCGAATAAGTCTCTCTGGCACGAGACCGCTGCCACGAACTCTGCTTTATATCGAGCCGATACGATAGCAAGATCAGACCAAAATCGACCTACCAAAGATGAGGAAGTGATGGTGGTATGTTCTTGCAAGTCCATGATTGGTATTACCAGTTCAATACCACGTTCTAGTGCCCTCTTTCGCAGTTCTAGAGCAACGGGAGTAGCATCCCGGACCAATTCTGATTCAGACGTTTCATGAATGGTCAGCCAGAGTAGAACTGATGGTCGGTCTGCAGGCCACACAGGAAATCGTGCCTCTTTGATTAGCTCGCGAATCAAAGAACTATTGAACCGCGCAACTAACCCATCGCCTCTCCCGAGGGGTGAGTTCACCGGAAGCTTCGTAAACTCGTACTGTTTCACAAACGTGTTGAGATTTGCAAACGCCGCTTGCACTTCCGGCACTCGTGGAACATTTGCAAGACCGGTCAGACGCATGAGTAATACTTCAATACAACGCGGAAGTGCTTTTTCTGCCGCTGATTGAGTTCGTTCGCTTATTGGTACCTTTACATCGTACAACCAATCTACCGGTTCAGCGCGCAAACTATCTATCGTAAACACGAACACGAGCAGCACTAGTGGTAGACGAATCCTGAGCATTCTATGTCAACTGAGAGGCTATAAGAGAAAGGAAATTCATGTATATATTGGTAAATATGGTACCCACGTGCTGTTTATCCCGATAATTCGCGTTATGGGAATTACTTATCAACAGAGCGGGGTCGACATTGATGCGGCAAGCCGCTTGATCAATCGCATTAAAGAACCGATCATGCGGACCAACCGACCGGAAATCTTGTCAGATTTAGGAGGGTTTGCGGCACTAGCAACACTTCCGACAAAATACCAGCAGCCTGTTCTAGTCTGTGGTACGGATGGTGTTGGAACGAAAGTGGAGCTAGCGATTGAACACGATCGACATGAAATAATCGGACAGGATCTCGTGGCGATGTGTGTTAACGACATCTTAGTGTACGGAGCGGAACCTCTGCTGTTTCTAGATTACTTTGCAACCGCGAAACTGGACGTAGCGATCGCTGAAAGAGTTATCTCAGGTATAGCCGATGCATGTAAGCAAGTTGGTTGTGCACTAGCCGGTGGTGAAACTGCAGAACTGCCGGGGTTATATACTCCAAACATTTATGACCTCGCTGGATTCTGCGTTGGCGTCGTCGAAAAAGAAACATTAGATAATCGGAAGGACATCCACGTTGGCGATATTCTGCTCGGACTCGCAAGCGACGGACCACATTCAAACGGCTACTCGCTCATCCGCGCGTTGCTTCGAGAACACAAAGCACCTGACTCGATTCTTGAAGAAATGCTGACTCCGACTCGTCTTTACGGTCTCACGGTACTGAATGTCGTGGATTCGGCCACCGGTATGGCTCACATCACCGGTGGAGGTCTCATCGAAAATCCACCTCGCATGCTCACCGAAGACCTCGCGATCGAACTCAATCCATATGTCTGGGAACGACCCGAAAGCTTCAACTGGATTAATGCTAAAGGACAGCTGGAACCCATCGAAATGTTGCGTACTTTTAACTGTGGTATTGGCTTTGTCATCACCACTCGAGAAGAAGATTCAGATCGGGTGAGATCTAAATTGGAGGCAAGCGGAGAACGAGTCTACAACATCGGTCGTGTCGTCGCCCGTGACGCCAAACCGAATTCAGACTCGCTCCTTCTGATCAAAGAGTAAACCGCTTTCTCCCAGGTTTACAACTTCGGTAAAGTTACTCCTACCTGACCCTGATATTTGCCCTTTCGGTCCTTGTAGGACATTTCGCATGGCTCATCAGCTTGGAAAAAGAGCATTTGGGCGACGCCTTCGTTCGCATAGATTTTTGCCGGGAGATTGGTCGTGTTTGAAAACTCGAGCGTGACATGCCCTTCCCATTCTGGTTCTAATGGCGTTACGTTAACTATGATCCCACACCGTGCATAGGTTGACTTGCCAACGCAGATTGTCAACACGTCGCGAGGAATCCGAAAGTACTCGATGGTACTAGCGAGGACGAATGAGTTTGGAGGAATGACACACGTCTCGCCCTCGGTAGGTACGAAGCTCCTTTCATCAAACTCTTTGGGATCTACCGTTGCCGAAAAAATGTTGGTAAACACTTTGAATTGAGGTGCGCAACGTACGTCATAACCGTACGACGAAGTCCCCCAGGACACCACTCTATTGTTCCCGACCGTACGGACTTGGTTCGGTTCATAGGGATCGATCATGCCATGCTCTTTAGCCATGCGCCGAATCCAACTGTCAGCTTTAATTGTCATTTCTATGTCATCTTAATAGTTGGTGGAGGTGCTGCGTGCAGTCCGTGTACCCAGAGCTGCGCTGCAACCACACGCGCGCAGTCGATGAACGACTCCGTAATCGCACTAGAGGGATCAGCAACAACCGGTGGCGCACCTCTATCCATGTATTCCCGTAACTGGGAATCGAGTGGAAATTGACCGAGTAATTTCGTCCCATATTCCTCTGCGACTCGACTACCCCCTTCTGTCGCAAAAATTGCGTGTGATTTCCCACACTGGTCGCAAACAAAATAGCTCATATTTTCAATGATTCCAAGAATGGGAACATTCACCTTAGCAAACATTTCAATTCCTTTCCGCGCGTCAGCGAGCGCGATATCTTGCGGTGTAGTCACAATAACCGCCCCGGCCAAAGCGACCTGCTGAGAGAGCGTCAGCTGAATGTCCCCAGTGCCAGGTGGCATATCGACGATCAGATAGTCTAAATCGTTCCACAAAGTCTGCGTCAACATCTGTTGTAACGCACCAGATGCCATTGGTCCTCGCCACACCATCGGTGTTTTGTCTGACACCAACATGCTCATCGACATTACTTCGATACCAGAAACTTTGATCGGTTCAAAATACTTCTCATCTCTTACTTTAGGTCGCCGGTCAGGTTCAACTCCCAACATCACCCCTTGGCTAGGGCCGTAGATGTCCGCATCGAGAAGCCCTACCTTACTGCCCGCTCGCTCTAATCCAAGTGCAAGGTTAACTGCAATGGTTGATTTGCCGACACCGCCTTTACCGGACGCAACAGCGACTACGTTTCTGGTACCCGGTAATTTGCACGTTCTTGGGGAGCGAAATTCCAACTCTAAGTTCAGTTCAGGTTGGTTGAGCCAAGTAGAAAGACTCTCGCGAAGTCTCTTCTCGATCCCCACCACTGGATAACCCAGTTCTGCGCGAATGTGCGCTATGTTGTCAATAGACTTCGACTGAGTCGCCGTAGGCAACTCTCCCCAAGTCTTATCAAGAATGGGGTCTAGAAAGTTTGAAATCGTTTGGGTCATGCAAAATTTATAAATTGGACGCAGATTCTATTGTATGATTCAAGCTCTCGTCCAATTTGTACTTCCTCAATCCAAGGTTAAATCCTAAACGGCGACGCTCACTATGAGACGAATTCTCGTTACAGCAGCACTACCCTACTCGAACGGTTCGATCCACCTAGGACACTTACTGGAGCACATCCAAACGGACATTTGGGTGCGCTTTCAAAAGCTCCGTGGGAATGAGTGTTACTTCATCTGTGCTGAAGACACTCACGGAACCGCGACCATGATTGGTGCTGAAGAGGCGGGAGTCCCCCCAGAAATCTGGGTTGAAGAACTCCGTCAACAGCACATCGCAGACTTCGACGCATTTGCGATCGGCCACGACAACTACTACACTACTCACTCATCAGAAAATGAACATTTCGCACGCGAAATCTACACAAAACTGAAAGATAATGACGCGATTTACACTGCTACCGTAGAGCAACTGTATGACCCAGAGAAGGAGTTGTTTTTGGCAGATAGGTATGTTCGAGGAACCTGTCCTCGATGTGGTGCCGAAGACCAACCAGGGGATAACTGTGATAATTGCGGGGCAACTTACGCGGCCACCGAACTGAAGAATCCACGCTCGGCGCACACAAATGCAACCCCCGTCTTGCGATCGTCAACGCACTACTTCTTCAACCTTCCCAAGTTTGAAGACTTCTTACGTTCGTGGACAGAAAGCGGTACAGTACGACCCGAAATCGCCAATAAACTTAAGGAGTGGCTGGACGGAGGAATGAAAGCTTGGGACATCAGTCGCGATGCGCCCTACTTCGGATTTCGCATACCTGACACTGACGACAAATATTTTTACGTGTGGCTAGACGCGCCCATGGGATATATGGCTAGTTTCCAAAACTGGTGTGACCGAGCTGGTATAAATTTCGATGATTTTTGGAACAAAGACAGCCAAGCGGAAGTTCATCATTTCATTGGTAAAGACATCGTAAACTTTCACGCTCTGTTTTGGCCTGCCGTACTCCATTGCGCTGGATATCGTACTCCCACGTCAGTTCGAGTTCATGGTATGATTACTGTGAACGGGGAAAAAATGTCGAAGTCTCGCGGAACATTCATTAATGCTTCGACTTTTCGCGAAGTCTTAGATCCAGATACGCTACGCTACTACTACAGTGCTCGATTGAACGCTTCAATGGCGGACATAGACGTCAGCTTTGAGGACTTCGTGAGTCGAGTAAATTCAGATTTAATTGGGAAATTTGTCAATATCCCGTCTCGGTGCGCAAATTTCTTACAAAGACACTTCGATTCAATACTCTCGACCGAGCTAGTGTTACCAGAGCTGTATGAAGAGTTTGCCGCAAAACAGCAATTAATTGAAGACCTCTACGAAGAAGGCGAGACTAGTAAAGTAGTACGGGAAGTCATGGCTCTAGCGGATCGTGCGAATCAATATATCGCAAATAACCCGCCATGGGAACTCGCAAAGACTTCCGGCCGAGAACAAGAAGTACAAGCGGTTTGTACCATGGCCATCAATCTATTTCGCACTTTATGCGTTTATTTGAAACCGATCGTACCGGGACTCGTATCTCGTAGCGAGCAGTATCTCAATGCGGGTGAACTCAAATGGATTGATGTAAAGCAACCATTGCTTGGGCATCAGTTAGCTCCATTCAAACGATTGATGTCCCGCATCGACCTAAAGCAGATCGACAAGATTATTAACGCGTCAAGAGATCCAAGCACGGACGACTCAGACAATAAGCAAAGCAATTCTGAGACAATCGAATTGGCCGAGTTTCAGAAAGTTGATCTTAGAGTAGCACAGATTGAAAATGCCAGCATTGTAGAAGGAGCTGACAAACTGCTCAAGCTAGAGCTTAAGGTAGGAACGGAGAGTCGGACAGTGTTTGCAGGTATTCGTTCCGCATACGAGCCCGCTGATCTGATTGGTCGATTTGTCGTCGTCGTAGCGAATTTGAAGCCTCGCAAAATGCGTTTTGGCACTTCCGAAGGTATGGTGCTAGCCGCCGGCCCGGGCGATAAAGACATCTTCCTCTTATCTCCAGACGAGGGTGCAGTCGCTGGTATGGAAGTGAGTTAGCCACGGTAGCTCTTGTTTGATCTCGTAACAATCCTAGGGGGTGCTGCCCTCGTCAATAATTTCGTTCTTGTCCAACTTCTTGGCTTGTGTCCCTTCATGGGCGTCTCGAATCGACTCGCCACCGCACTACCTATGGGGATTGCGACGACATTCGTAATAACAATCTCTACGCTCTTAACAAATATTCTTAAC
>WTGV01000029.1 GCA_011525295.1 Pseudomonadales bacterium
AATGGTTCTATAGCAAATCCCAAAACAAACTGTCTATCAAACTGAGGCAACTTCATTTTCCTGCTCTGAATGAATTCGATGTGGGTTGAATGATGCTACTACAACTCTAAAGACTTCTAAGTTCGCCTCCGAATGGGTGGAACAGTTTTTTCTTCTGTCTGAAGATTTTCTTCATCTCTTTCAGTAAGTCGCAGCTTGAACATTCATCGGCTGCGTGCAAGCGTATTCCGTATCGGAATGGTTTGGGATTCTAATAAGCTACTTTAGGCAAGAGAACCAAGGTTTATTCGAAGAACTAGTTGACGGCCGTCGTTCAATACACATTAGTACCCATGGTATGAGTCTGGAACGTTAATTCCTTCCTCTTCGACTTTTAACAACAACTCACGGTCTTCATCCGTTAGGTATTCTTTGAGGCGATCAATTTGGTCGTCATCAAATACTTTGAATCTTCGATTATTTGCGATTTGCGTGGTGGCAATTCGTGATCGCGCCATCTCTGATGGTAATTTATCGAGTCTCACAAATATTGCCTCCGGTTCTCTCATAACGTTTACGATAGTGCCTAGGCTGGTATAGTAAAGAATTTGATCTTCTCCGGAAAATTCTTCGCCGTTTGCGATCGCCTCATCTAGCCGGTCATTCTGTATTAACGCGTGTCCAACATTTCGATACGCCACTAGTTTAGTCGGTCCTTCTCGAACCATTGGTAGTAGCTTAAGAGCCTCGTCCAGATTTCGAAAAGTAAGGATGTCGATCACGGTCGATTCTAACCCGACTTCTTCATTGCCAATGACACCCAAGGGTTGATCTTGAGCGACCTTAAAAGCCGTCTGGAAATCCGTGTTCGTCATTACTGAAATGATGGTGTGTACTAGGCTCGGTCTTTGGGATTCTGTAGATGGGTCTGTTAGAACCCAGTCTAGTGCTGCAACTCCATCTCTTCTACTCCAGCTATTCACTAATGTGCGTGCGGCTGCTTCTTTAGCTTTTTTGTTCTCTATTTCATCATACATTGCTCGCGCTGCCTCTGGCGAATCGATTGTTAAATATGAAATGAGTGTTGCACGAGCGATGTCTTGAACGTCGTTGGGAAAATTACCCAAAGAATTCTTGAGGGATTGAGTATCAAGCGAGGCCCAAACACTAAATAGCTCTTGAGTAAGATCTTCTCGTTCACTAGCTGTGTCCAAAATTGATATACGTTGCCACGCGGCCATTGGATCTTTTTCAGCCCAAATGGGTAAAACTGGGTAGGCGGGATGCGTGAATCCACTGTCCGGTAAGGTTATTGCATATTCGAAGGTAGATTTCGCATCTTTTATTGCCGCTACTTGCAATAATCCGTATTGCAATTGATCTCGTAAACTTTGATCCTCGATCACCTCGGTTATTCTCGGGATGGCATTTACCCCAATTTGATTGATCCAAGCCTCAGCAATATTCGTAATACGCCGTAAATTTTCGTACGTCAACCGGGTTGGATCCCTAGCGAGTTCATTCCAAGATTGTTCAGGATGTCTCGCGTCTTCAATAAAAAGATTTTTTTCTGCAAGGTCAGCAATATATTGTTCGTTTTTAAATTGTTCAGCGAGTGTTTTCAGTTCATCGATGGGGAGCACTGAGCTTTGTGCGTCCAATACTCCATCTGAGGCGGTCATCCTCAAGTTGGAGTCCGAAAAACCATTTACAAAGTTCGTAGCTCCTTCTAAATTCACTGAAGCCCATTCACTGGCGATACCGTGCGCAAGTTTCCTTTGCGTGTCTTCACTCAAGCCCCAAAAAATCGAGTGCACTTTTTCCTCATTGAAATGAACAAGCTTAGACAATAGGATCAAAAGTGCATCGGTTCTCCAATTTTGAGTCGTAGCGTCGAATTCAAAGTCGACGATTTCGTCAATGAGGAACACGAGACGATCTTCATCTAGTCGATTCGCTAATTCATATAGAGTAGAAAAACGCAGAAATCTGCTCGAGTGTTTCTCCAACAAATCCGAAAACTTTCTGATGGTCGTTGAAGCATGTGTTTCATCTACCGACTCACTGTTCGGATCGGTATTTCCTGCTGACTCTAGTGATGGGAGCGAACTAGTTGTGTTGGGATCTGAGGAATTTTCAGAATGCTTTCCCTGCAAAACGAAATAAACTACAAGGAGTACTACTGCGGTAACGGTAGCCCCTAGTATTAGCGACCTAACGTCCAGGAATTTTTTGGCTGGATGAATTGAATCTTTCATGAAAATTCAGGATGCGTGAGAATGGTGCACCCTGCATTCCAAATTTTGTAGAGAAAGTCATTCTATCTGACATCGCAGTTTAAACCGTACTGAGAATAGATTGTTCGTGCTGTCGAAGCTTTGTAAGGCATTTCTTAGAACAACTGAAAAAAAGTCGAAGTCTACAGAATGACGGTGATTGATGTACAACGCGAGTGCAGTACCACCAAACATCCTGTAATTGTTCAAGTCCGAAGGATTCATCCTCTCGAACAGCCGTAGCATATCGGGATCCATGAACGAAGTGTGTTTTGGAGTCCATTGGGGCATTTACCCGAATCTCAACGTTTCATACCTCTAATCTCCCACGCAGAACGTTGATTCTTGAACATCAAATCTTTGACGTGCCTATTTGCTCGCCACTCTTTGCTTATTGGTGCACCTAAAGGTATTAGACCTGCGAGGCGCATGCATAGTCGATACGACCTCGTCGAAACTTGCCCGGGTCGGAGTTGCTGCAACATATTTATCCAGTCTTTTCGATCAATTTCATTCCAAAGGTAAAGGTAATCTTCGGGGGTAGCCCAGTCCATCGAGTGAGCTAGAAAGGCATTTCGATTGCGAAGTATCGTCCATGGATCTCCGTTCCACCACATCTTCTTCGCGATTGCGACCAATTTATCGCTCGCAGGCAGGGGATTATCACACGGTGGTATGGGAGTGCCTCGCCAAGCATTGATTTCTGGGCGTGGATCGTATCCAAGTTTTTCAATCAAATTGGTAGTTGACCCACAATTTTCGATCCCCTTCTCAACTGCTGAGTCATTTCTTCGAGTCATAATTACATTATGCAACAATTCCGCGTGCAGGTTCCTAGAAAAAGTCCTCGTCTCATGGATCCGATCCCGCACCACATGGCAAAAAAGCTAACTCAGATTGAAGGGCCGTTTAATCGAAGTACAGCATTAAAAAGCACGGTGATCGGCTCGGATAGTATGTTGCCCCCAATGCAGATTCCTCACGCTCCTTGTATTTAAGCCGAGCATCAATGTTGATGTGAGTTTGCTTTCACGTTAAACGATGTAGTCGCAAATCCGAAATGACCATCAGCAGAGGTAGCCAAAACCATCACGTTCCATTTGGTGATGCTATCAGGTAAAGCGAAATCTATTTGAGTATTTCCATCACTAGTAACGATGGAAGAATTCCAGTACGCAATAAACGAGTCCACAGAGTCGATTTCTGGGTCAGCAACCGTGGTTGAGGAGAAGGAGGGCGCAATGTGTGGAGGGTAGCGCGAGCCGTGAGAGCTTGTAACATATTCAAAATTGTCTTCAAAAAACCATGGTTCTGGAGGAACTGGAACTACAGACGATTCAAGCAATGCGTCGATCAAACCAAAAGTTCGAACGCCATTGTTAGTGCTAGGTTCAAATGACACTATCGTAGGGTCAAAAATGGACACTCCCTTGTGTCTTTCAATTGCTTTGAATTCATCATCATAGAATTGGGCGCGGGCGCGTCGCCATTCTCTGTATGCTGTGCTTATGTAGTTTGTTAGTCGATCGTCGACCACTACGACTGCGTACTCGATCCTTGAGCGAGTTGAGCTCAATGTTTTGATCGAAGGAAACATCTACGATTGGTTTATCACGAGAGATCCATGAGTGTAAACGAGCTCTCTTAATTGTTGGTACGACTGTATCGAAGACATGGACGTAGTCGTCTTTTAAAGTAAGCCCGTTTGGCGTTACTAGTCCGGAATTGATCGTTATCACATATCTAGTTGAAGGAACTAATGTTGTCGCTTCTGGTAACGAACAACGAAGCCTGTCCTCTCTGACCCAATCCCAACTACACGGAAGAGTTGGTTTTATGTCGATTGGTATTTCGTCATCGTTAAAACGGGAGGTAAGAGAAGAGACGACGTCTTGATTGAAGTCGATCTCAATCGGTTCATCGACAGGAACGTCGGTGCCGGTGGGATAAAAATCCAAAATTTGTAACAGAATGTCTTCTGGCTCGTCGGTACCGTGAGTTCCCGTATAGCAACAGAGAATCAATAAAACAGCAACGACCAATCGCTTCCTCATTATGTAGTGGAGTGAGTGTCATGACCTGCAATTTACACTCAACCATATATTGACTCTGTAGATTTGGAGCGACGTTTTTGATCAATGATGATGATACGACACATTTATTTTCAAGACTTTCTACACTCCTTGGGTCTTCCACGTTTGACCTACATGTACTGAAGCAAACTAAGGTTCAACTTTCAGAATCCATGGCTTAGACTTGCCAAACATCACCGGTCGATACATCTCTTCTACATGAGTAGGTAGAACGGTAAATTCACCCGCGGCAATCGCTTGTCCTGCCCATGTTAAATGATGTTTGCCCCGCATCAAAACATCGCTGTAAAACCGGACGTTTTGAAGACCTAGTTCACTGTGAAATTTTTGAAGACGTAGTGGCCATCTGCTGTCATTTTCTCTGAAGTTTCTATACCACTTACTCTGCGACAAAATATCTTCCAATTCATCCTCTCGGTAAATTGGACTGTATTCTGTCCCTAAACTTAGATTCACTGGTTCTAGCCCGCCTGGAACGGTATCGTCTACTACAACGTGGTAGCGGGTAAACCTATTGTTCACAAACAAATTGACAAAGACATGGTCTCCTTTGTTGATATAGTCTCCAGCTCTTAAAAGCGACCACCGGCCATTCTCACGTAGGGTAAAGTATTCGCGATGGACTTCAAACCCTGAAAACCGATTTATTTTTTCATCGATTGTCGTTAGATATGCTAACTCAACACTGTAAAAAGCATGACCACTCCCTGTACGATTGATTTCCAATGCTCCTGTGGAACCAAAATTTTGTGCGTTCATAGGATGTAGTGTTCGATGTTTAGTGTTGTTAGCATTGAATTGCCAAGCGTTCGCCAGTCTGATCGAGCGACCAGTATCAGAACTTAGTTCTATGGTTGCAATCCAGTCTTGAGTGTCGAGGTCTACATAGTCAGCGAATTCAATTAGAGCGTGCGTACAAAAAACATTTTCCTGCGTATTCACCCAATGAGGTGAGTTGTCGCGAGCATAACGAACAGAATTGGACAGTTCCTTCAATTCTCCAACGTCGATCCCGTTTGTGGTGGTATCAGAAAATTTTGTCAGAGCACTCAAGACTGCGCAGAGCGATCTTGTATCCGAATGCAGCATATGTGTGTAGGTTAAGGTGTTCGATTCAATGAACTCTACTGTCCCATCCACCAAAGATCGATGATTCATGATGCGGTCAAAAATCTGTCGATTGAGCGAAAAATTCGAATTTTGTGATAGAGATGCTTGCAAGTAGTGAGCCAAACCAAATAGTTTCATTTGGTTTATGTATGCAGAAAAATGTGTGAGATCTGACTCTTTAAGTTCTCCGGAGAGTGCTAACGCGTTTAATATGACGGCATTAATCGTCGCATCTATGTCGAAAATATCCTGTTCTTCTTTTTGTTTATCCAAGTATTCACGCAAATAGTCTATCAGCTTTCGGTGTACTTTTTTAGGTACATCGTAGCCGGCGTTGTCTAACCACGAGAAAGCTATAGAGGTATAAGCGGATAAATAGGCATCCCCATCAGAGCTGTAGCGAGAATAGCGACTACTATCCTGAGCACGAAAGTAAACCATGCCGCCGTTTTGGACCTGAAAATCAACTGCCGCGTCAAGAACGCGAACGATCGTGGCTTTTGCATCCGGCCATTCAATTCCGTGTTTGACACCTCGTTCTTCGAGATCTAGGTATTGCATGGCAAGAATGGCTTGTGTTAGTTTTTGTTCCCAACACGGGTACGGATATCCGATCGCATAACGAAAAACCCCGTCAAAATTGACCTCTTCGTTAGTGGTCAGTGTGAGATCTAGTTGTCCGTCTTCGGTAGCAAGCTTCGCGGGGACTTCTATAGGAATGTTCGTTGTATCTTCTGCTAGCACACCGTAAGCAACGCTCGATACTCGAACGTGTCGAGGACGGACAGGAATACGTATGTCTAGCGCATCTGCATCCCGACTATCGCTCGCGCTTGCCACCACTCTAATCTCTGAATTACGCGAGACTTCTTGAAAATTTGTCGGTCGTATTCCAGCTTGGATTTCCCAGGAGACAACTTTTCGCTCCAAGGGTTGAAATTCGACCTCTTGTCGAATTTCAGTTGTGGACTCTTCGTCAAGTAAGCCTGAAGCTTGAAGTTCAACAGTTAGAGTACGAACACTGTCAGCCCGATTGAGGATCGATGCTCCAATGTGAAACTTGTCTCCTTCAGTGACTACGTTGGGTGCAACTGCTCGAATCTCCGTGTCCTTGATCGAACCGAATGTTGAAGTGACATAACCAAATCTATCGGCAGCAGAAACAGCCAAAACCACTACTTTCCAACTAGTCAAGTTGTCCGGTAGGTCAAACGTTATAGTCTCTTTACCTGTTTTGGAAATCACTGACGGGTTCCAATACGCGACGAATCTGTCGAGCGTTCTAATGTTTGTAAGCGGTCTCGCAGAACTTCCGAAACTGTCACCGTGAGCGGACAACATTTTGGCCGCTCCTTCACTGTAGAAAGGATCGACGGGTCTGTGATCCCAATATGGTTCTGGTGTTAAGGATAGCAGATCTGATTCTTCCAAAAAAGCTTCGATCAAGCCATATGTTCGCAGCCCTCTTGCTCTTAACGCCCAACGCTTTCTTGTTGGATCAAAGTATTCATCCGTCGCACTACTTAAATCTAAGAGCGCTCATCGATCACTGCTATTGCGTACTCTATTGGAACGTCCCCACCGTTATCGTCGTCCGAGGATATAGACAATTCGACTCGTTCTCGAGGACCAAAAAACTCCTTATTGGTCGAAAGCTTGATAGGAATCGACTCAGAAAGGGGATTGTTCATTGTGAACTTCTGGTTTCCCAAACGATACCTAGAGTCACCCGAGTGATTCGTATTGTTGGTAGGAGATACGCTTAGAACCGCTAGCTCAAAGTGAGGTGCATAGTCTTCCCGAACAGAAAACTCGATGACTGGGTTTGTTGGATCAAGTCGAACCAACCAACTATCAATGACTCCGGATCGCTCAATCGTTATCAGTGTCGGAGAACTGCTAAGGTGATTTTCGACCGTACATTGAACATCATCCCCAACTGCGACTTCAACTGAATCGCAAGAAATCTTTAACTTGACCTTCTCAGTTGGTTGCGCTATTGGAAACGGTGTTCGTTTTTCGTCGCGCGCTTCAAATCTAGTAGTGGTGCGGTGAGTATTTCCTCTGGTGTCAACGATTTGTGCTTCGACGAGATAAAAATTTCTTTTTTCAGGAATGAAGTCACAAGAAACTGGACTTTGAGCTGAAACCAAAGTGCAGTCGAAGGTCTGCTTCCACCGAATATCAGAGTCATAGAGAGAGGTATGCTGAAGTAAATCGGGGTCCAGTAGACTTTCAAAGACTGTGATTTGGACTGGTTTGTCAGGCACCAATTCGTCTTCTTTTGACACGACCACGACTTGAATCGGCCATGGTTCATTGATGCTAGCCCAATTGTCCAAGTAATTCCAATGATCTATGTCATCACGGTTCCTTTTAATTCCTACGAATTGATCCACACCAAAATACGGAACGGATACTCGCTCAGCAACCGATTTACCTCTGTCGCTGATCACTGAACTAGTGATCCAATATTCTCCGTAGTAGAGGTCGTTGTTTAGTGAATGGATCGTGTGCGTGTGATTTCCTTGATCATTCAATTCGATGTTGGCCCCAAATTCTCTGCCAAAGGGACGAACACTCTCATCTCTATAGCCAAAGCTGTACTGCCACGAGTCTACTATTTCAAAAGGCAACTGATTCGACGCCAAACGAATGTCTAATTGCCCCTTCGCATGCGCGTAAGATCCGCCTGCATGCAGTTCCGCGCTGGTTGTGATGGACATGTCGTCACCTCGCTCAAACTGTGTAGCGTTCAACTGCTGAGTGACGTAAATGGGATTGGTTTTAAACTCGAACACGTCAAAGGAGCCGCCAATAGCCATATAAGCACCGGGACTTTCAGACGTACTCGTACAAGGTTCCGTGATTGTTTGCGTTGGGTGGTATATCAGTTCAATGTCGTATGTCCCAAATTCCGTTCGATCGTTCAATTTCAACGACACGTCATAGGCACCGAATCGATTTAAAGAAATAGGTGCTATCTCGTATTCTCGTGCATTCGGTCCCTCGACGCACAAAGCATAGTGGCCTGTAGCAGGAATGACTCTTACTTCATTTCGAACGCTTCGTACGTATCCTTTGATGTGGACCGTGTCTCCCGGACTATACAACTTTTGCGATGTTGTGGTCCAGTGATCCAAGTTTCGATAAATGGACGAAATCGACGCTTTTCCATCTAATATGAAGTCAGAGTCTAGTGGTAATAGCGACATTCCTTCGTCTGTTTCCACGCGCACAAAGTACATCAAACACTCTTTCTCGTCGGGACACGCACGGTTGATTTCGTGGACAACACGATTCCAGTGTGGATCAAACGACTCGTAGCCCGGTATGGACACCAAGCCATTCTGATCGCTAACTCCTGAGTGAATAGATTCAATGACATTACTGAGATCGTTTGGATCGCCAACAAAAAATTCCACACTTGCGTCAGCTATGGGTTCTCCTGATTGGAAATCGATGACCCAAGCAATCGTAGTAACTGTGCCTAGTTTGAGAAATACGGAGTAGGGTGTCGAATGCACAAAGAAATATTCTTGCTCTACTCTTTTAGGATGGTCAAACCTTGGTTGACCATCGATGTTGCCGATTAGTACTCCCGACGGTGAACGCAACGTATCTCTAAGACCAAGAAACTGAGCCTGGAAGACGTCGTCTTGTGTTGGACTTTGTTTTTGTTGATATTGATTCTGTAGTGTGCCCATTTCGTCGAGCACATCGTATGCGACGGTTACATCATCAATGTTCCCGAGCACAATTTGTGGGTCTACGGTCCCTCTGGAATCGACCACAACGTTCGTTCCATTCAAATACGCTTTTGGTGCCGGCGGACCTGTTCGAAACTTAATTTCGTTGTTTCCTATTAATGTTCGTCCAAATCCGTCCCGGACTGGGGTTAGATTTGCGTTTTCATTGCTTTCTTTGTTCTGAGAAACGTAGAGTCGATAAGTCGTACTGGATTTGAAGTCGCCATTAAGGAAATATGCAAAACCACCATATTCGGGTATACGACTCCCTCCCCAAATATTGCTCCAATCGGGTGTGTTCGTAGGCGGTTCGGTATGTACAAAGTTTTCAATGTCTGGATCAGCGAAACGTGACGAAAAAATTAGTTCAATGTTTGAAAGAGCACTACAAGCGTTGTCGTTAGGTTCATCTACCTTAAGGAATATGTCAGCACCCGAAATGTCTTTACAACTAAGACCAAGCATACGAAACTCGTCGAAGGTCGTGATGTCGGTGTTCAGTTGATGGTCCTCTGTTGACTTTAGGTTTCCGTTCGCGCCCGAGACACCAGCTAAAAGAGAAAGTGTCACGTCTAGTCCTGGCGAAAGCTCATCTTGTGGACTCACAAGTACCGAGTTTCTTAAGAATCTATCAAATTGACTGTTACCTCCACCAAAAATTCGGCTCTGGAAGCGGTTCGCTCTACCGAAATAATCTCCTCGGAGAGCATCATGAAGACCCCAGGAGTATGCTCGAACGATTGACGGTATTTCTTCGCCGGAGATTGAGTCTTTGAAACGAAATCGATCCCTTATTGAACTAAGACTCACTCTTTGATTGAACGTGACTTCAATGACTGGTTGAGTAGGGGACACCCAGGAAACTAATTCCGTATCGACAATTGATGGTAGTACTGTTTGGAAGGAATGAACGTACTCAGCTTCTAGAGCTTGTCCATTTGGTGCTTTAATTCCGGGACGTACTGTCACCGTGTATTCAGTAGAACCGTTAAGGTCGGTATCTCCCGGTAACTCGCATTTCAAAGTGTCTAGGCTGACCCAGTTCCATTCGCAGTCGAGAGCGGGTTCTATGTCAATCGGAACTTCGTCATCGACAAACATAGAGGTACCCAAGGCTACGATGTTTTGATTAAACTCGATGGTTATGCGATGGTAAGGGCTCACTTCCTCTCCTTCAGGATATATAGCGCGAACCTTGAGTGGTTTTTCAGAGGAGTTGGCATGGGTTTGAACTCCTACACCACAAAGGAATCCAACCAGTGTTATCGCAACTACTCGATCGAACATTTATTGCCTCCCTAGCCTGTATTTTGGAACCAGTGCATCAGTAGCCAACAATAGATCATGGCTTCGCGCACATCCAAGCTTCTAATTCTCAATTCTATCCGATTTACACGATCTCATTCTTAGCAATGTTTCGTGTGTTCAGAGGAACGTGTGGCCTTCTTCAATTCACCTTTTATTGCTAAATCAATACGAAAAGAGTGAGTTGCTGTTAGACATTCAGACCTAAAACTGTACAATACCACATATCTAAACTGCAGAATAGGTGCAAACCCAATGCAATTTAACACCTCTTAATTCACAACCATCGAGGGGATCTTTTATGGTGAAAACTAAAGAAGCCGAACTGACGTCGGCTGTCTTCCTATACGTGCTCCGCTGTATCGCCGAAAGTGATCACATCGCGCTCCAGCAACTAAAAATTGGCGAACGAGAAATTGAACAACTTAGGACGCTTGGCATCCTTGACCTATATCGAATCGATTCCTTCCGTTCTCATTGTCTGTCCATAAGTTTCAATCGAGAAATATTTTGGACGCTGATCAACTACATGAAAGAACAGCGCGACAACGAAGCTCAGCTAGAACAACTCATTAATAACGACGCTCCATACAGTATGCTCGAAATGTTTTTTGGAATTAGCAACAGAGAGTACACACAGCGCCGACGAGCTAAGAAAGGGTTAACTAATGTGGGGCGACCAAATGAACCATCAGATTCGGAAACAGATTCGTTACTAGAAATTTGGTTCAAGCGTTGTAAAAGTAACGACAAAGATGCAGACGGCAGACTGTTGGATCCTATTCAATATCTCGATCTCGCGAACGAATTAAATATTCCACTCCGTTCTGTTTGGCTTTTAACTGAAAGATGGGTTGAACTCGACCGGCGAGCACATATAAAGAAGAAACGCAAGAAAAACCAAACAGAATCATAAATCTGACCTCATTAACCACGGCTGGAATAGTTTCAGTCGACTTGATCTCTGATTAGCTTCGTAATCGACAAGACCTTTAAAGTATTTTTGTACTTGATGCATTGATTCACTTTTCAGGATGATTTGAATAGTGCTTGGCTTATTATCTGACGTCACTTACAGTCTTGCGAAGTTTTAATTCCAATAATTTGCGTCAATCATCACGCTTCGTTACCCGAGGATTAGGTTGTCCGTTATTGAGCCGAATGTCTGACATCGTACAATTATTCGGGAACTTTAGCTTGAAGTTGCACTCGTAGACTATCATTAATTATGGCGTGTTATGGCGTGTTCAACGACAGTTGTACCATGCCACCGATACGAACATTGAGAGTAGGATTATCAACATGGCAAAGACACATAACAGTAGTTGGAGTTCAGTGAAATACTTGATCGCGAGTGCCTTCGTGCTATTGGCAACGAACAGTGTATTCGGACAATTCTTTGTACAAGGAGGGTCGAGCTATTGGCCAAGCTTTGATGTACCGCAACTGACGCTTTATAACTTTCCTCTCGGTAATCGAGATGACGGCGCCGTTGAGCGACGCACGGATCTTTGGCTAGGTGCAGGATTTCGCATAGATGAGGCATGGAGCTTTGAAACGTTTTTCTCTAGACTCCCGTCGACAGAAGTCCGTACCGAATTGTTTTCTATTTATGGTAGTCGTCCAATCTTGCCACAGAGTGTCTCAATCTCGGTGAATACTGACACTACGACTGTCGGATTCGGTGCCGTCTATGATCTTTACATCAACGAACGAATCTCTTTGATTGGTAAGGCTGGCGTCGCCGTTACGCAGCAAGATGTCGATGTCGATGTGTCATTTTCACGATTTCCCGGTCCTCCAATTTATTTTGGGGATGACGATTTCGATGATCTTTTTGACGCCGACGATCTCTTCGACGATTTTCGGTTCGACGATGATTACTACGACGACTTAATTGGCGACGATGATAGTACGCTTGACATGTATTTCGCTGTTGGTGTCAGGCTACCTATACAAGAATCTCCCGGGTCTGTAACTGCGACTTATCAGTTAATTTCGACTCCTAGAGATTCTGAATCCGGTCTCTACGTGGGTATATGTTGGCAGTTGTGATGCATAAGTTCAACGTCGGATATTTAATGGTTTCAGTCTTCGTCACGGACAGCTCTTGAAATCGCGAGGAACAAGGACATGTAAATCGTTATATTGCGATTCACCGTCCGTTTACGATGAAGACTGCGTGACGCAGTTTCGCAAACTCTATTAAACCTTCAACCATTGGAATAGTTTAAAATTGAAAACATTGAACAATGTGTTAACGTGCTCGATCATCAGTACGTTTTTTATTGTTGGTCTTTCAGTACCAATCAACGCCAAAGAAGCAGGTATATATTTACAATGCGGTGCGACGTACTGGAGGGATCTAGAAATACCAGAAGTCATTGATCCTACGGAACTCAGAGACTCCCCATTCGAATATGAAATTGTTGACTCGCGTGTTCGACCGTCGATAGGGGTAGGCTACAACTTTGACGAGAATTGGGGAATCGAACTTCATTATTTATCGACCCCAAAGAGGATGCTCTCATTCAACCAAGTAATTGAACCTGGTGACGCCGATGACTTACCGAGAACACTCACATGGCGTAACACCGTCCAGCATACCACATATGGTCTTAACGTAGTTTACGACGTTCCCATTACAAACAATTTCTCAATTTTTGGCAAACTTGGCATTGCACAAACGTCGCACACCGTTGATTCCAGCATAACTTCTTTCGGTCGAACAAACCCTGCGCCTGAAGCTCTTTATGGATTCGTCGAAGAAGTAGACACGGAAGACCTGTTTGGTGCTATTGGCGCGAGAATCCCATTGAAGAACATCTTCGCTTCCCTCTCTTTCGCATATCAGTTTGTAGAAACTTCTGATGGTCGAGAATCAAGTTTCGAAGTGGCGATCCAGATGAAATTTTGAGGACTCGCTAATCTCTTCTGAACGACCTTCTGCTTGTCGAAACTAGACCGATTCGGCTAGTGTTGATGAATGCTTCGAGCCTATTCGCGTACGTTGCGTGTCCAATTGGTAGAATTGGTACTTTCATTTTGGTAGAGTTAGCTCATCCCTGATGGATGACCGTCGAGTCGTTCAACTGGTCAAGTTTTACTGACTTTCGATCCATATAGAACTTATCGATCTTCCTGCTGTCACAGCACAAATTCGAACCTTAACTATTGGAGAACTTTAATTTGAAGAATTCAAGCTTTACGCTCCCTTTTGCAATCATTGCAAGCTCGCTTATATTTGGTCTTACTACAGGACTATCGGCTAAAGAAACAGGTTTTTACCTCCACGGTGGAATTACCTATTGGGATGGTTTTGATGCTTCGTCCCTTGATGACGAGATTCCTCTTCCAGGCCTTTCGATCGACCATGAACTCAACGATTCTAGAGCTAAACTTTCTTTAGGAGTGGGTTTTCACCTTGACGACCAGTGGAGCTTTGAAGGGTTTTACGTTTCGACCCCAGAACAAGAATTTTCAGGAACCAATTGGATGTTTCCACCATTTCAACCAGGTGGAGATCCTATCTCTGTGACTTGGAGTGCAACAACTAACCAGACTATCGGCGGTATCAGCGCTATTTACGATCATCACATCAATGACAATCTCTCGCTGTTCGGAAAAGGCGGAATCGCGTTCGTGCGACACGAATCAAGCCATACTATTTCCGCCGAAAATCTGCCTGATATTGTGCTTGAAAACATAATTCCGCCTACCTTCTCTGACAAAGAAGACACACAAGAAATTTTTGGCGCAATCGGTGCGAGAATTCCAATAATGCAAGGAAGAGCAGGCTTGACCCTCGCATACCAGTTCATACAGACTGACGACGATCCAGAAACTAGTTTCGAAATTGGATTTCAGTGGAATCTGTAATCTAACCTCGACATGTACAGCTACCGCCGATTCCATTGAGAAGAGGTGGTACGCGTTTCACTATCTTGATGAAACACCACAACCGAACAAGTCATTCATAACGAATAGAAAACGTCCGTCGTTTAAGTGAGTGTTTAGTCGTAGTAGTGTGAGAAATCCATTTCCACATGTGAGAAACCTGCTGTTTGGCATTGTGGTATTATCAGTGGTACCTAGTGCGGTATTCGCTGAACGTACGGTAACCTCAAACGAGTCAGGCGACATCATAGCCAGCAATCTCGCAGAAATGCAAGAGTATGCCGAGCTACAAAAAGAAAGATTGTTAACCCGACTTGAGGTTGCGAAATCGCTTTCGGACCATCAGAAAGAATTAGTAGCGACTGCTTTGAGCAAAGATTTAGAAGGAATACCATTGTGTTCTTTCAGTCAAGACATTGTGTATCGCCAAGATACTGAAAAGAGTGAATCCCGCTCGGTTACGGTTCATGCAAACGGGTTGTTAACGGACGATAAATCTCGTGAGAGAATATTTAGTGAATGGAATTACTCTCCGTTTTCAGCTCCTCCGGCTGTAGGTATGAATTTTGCCTCTGCGAAACTAATTGAAGAATCCGAGACTGAAGCTACTTTTCAGTTCAAGTTCAATAAAAAGGCGAAATCAATGAGTGAGAATACCACCGAATTACTCGGTAATCTAAAACGCGTGGCGAAGAATCTACGGTACGATCTCACCGTTGATACACAAACGGGCGCACCTAAAAAGTTAGTCTTAGAACTCATCAAACCGACCAGAGTGATGGTAGTGGCGAGAGTCAAGAAAATCCGACATGAATATGTCTACAAGTTTGATGAGAACCTGCAACGTTTCTTGATTCCAAATCAAACTGTTGAATTTGCCTATTCAGCACCCACGCGAGGCAAACAAGACGAAAAAATTGAAGTGACCTATTCAACTTTTGAATGTGAAACGCCACTTAGGTACATGTGGCGTACGTCAATCGATTTGACAGAACAGTCCCGTCTCTAGTACAAGACCCCTAAACATATATATATATAAACAGTTTTTCACCACGCTGTTAGGTGAGAAATCTCGTTCCTTTCCTTATGTGAAATTCTCATCATACGCTTTCCATGAATTTGGAACTGCTGATGAGAACTTCAAAACTAATTCTTCTAACCCTCATCGTCTTAACGATCGACGGGTTTGCGTTTCACTCTGCAGATACGGATGCTGAGCATGCCGCACTCGCACAAATTATTACCGAACTAAAAGGCTTGGACAAGCTGATTGATCGCGCGGAAAAAGAAGCTAATCCGACCGCACGTATCAATTTCCAATACGACTGGTTGCGTCGAGATTTGAAGCTGGTACGCCGAGGTATTCAAGATCATCTTGACACCCCCTCTAGCGAACCTCGCGAGTTTGAAGCTCTGCAAGGAGATTACCGTCAATGAACTCCGTTCAAAAACAAGCGTTCTTGGCAGGTTCCGGAGTGGAGTCTGCGGCGATGTTGCTTGCAATCAAGAGTTCTCTGATCGTGTTGATCTTAATCTGGACAACGTGGGTTGCCATCGGTGCTTTTCGAGCTTGGCGATTCGGTGACTTGGAAATCTACGACTTTCTTTGGCAAGTGATGCGCGCATCCATCATTCTTCTCGTGATCGGTTTTTACATTCAATGATCAATCTTTCTGTTGCAACTCAACGAGGTGAACCGTGCAAATAATCTCTAAATATTGGGCTTATCTAGTCTCTTATTCTTTTCCAATCCGACGATCTGACTTACCAACGGCAGTAGCACCGAGTACTGCCCCATCTGATGGCGACTGGATAGCGTTGATTTCTGGCTATATCAAAGATGGCGCGTTGGTTCTCGGACTAGCCGTCGCGGCCGTTGGTTTTCTCTGGGTCGCGTACGTCGGATTCGCTAAATTCAACGAAGCAAGGCAGGGCAAAGCCGAATGGGCTGAAGTAGGGGTTCTAGGTGTCGTCGGAGCGGTCGTGTTGATCTTCGCGAGTTACCTACTAACTGAAGCTTCAAAAATCTTTTAGACCATGAACGAATCGAACGAAGAACGCGTCGCTGATCGCATGAACTGCGAACCGCCTATCTTTAAAGGATGCTCCACTTCGGAGTTGTTATTTATTGCTATCGGTGCAACAGCGTTCTGGTTTCCAGTGAGCATACTCATTTGCGCACTACTGGGCGCGATCACCATGGGTTTAGGTATTGCTGGTGTTGGTGTGGTTGCGACGATAGTAGTCGTGGCTTCGTTCTTTCAAAAGATAAAAAACGGGCGTCCAGACGGGTACTACCAACAAATCTGTCGTGTTTGGCTTGCCAACAAAGGCGTACAAGCCTGTCCGCTTATCTTACGGTCGGGGCACTGGGATCTGGGACGCACAAATAGTGCGTAAGTATCGTCATGAAATCGACAATGTTCGGTCCCACGTCCGTTCGTTGTGGATAGTCATAGGCATTGAAGCACTCACGATATTTATTCTAGGATTCAATCTAGTCAAGGCTCAAGACGATGTTGTCGTACATTTACCGCCAGATCTTCGTTCTGGTGCGACGCTGACTCCTGATCAAATTCATCCAGCAAACATCTACGCTTTTGCTTTTTACATTTTTCAACAACTCAATCGTTGGCCTGATGACGGTGCTGAAGACTTCGGAAACGCGATCTTTTCACTGTCCGCCTATCTCACACCAAAGTATCGGACGGCACTTCAGAAAGAACTTGAACTCAAGGGCCGGCGTGGCGAGTTGATTCACCGAGTACGCGGGATGCAAGAACGTCCCGGACACACTTTCGATGAATTACGCGTACAAGTATTGACGGCAGATACTTGGGTCGTGTGGCTCGACTTAGAACTTCAAGAGTCTGTCAAGGGCATGTCGATTAAGAGAACATTTATCCGCTATCCGCTTCGCGTTGTGCGTTATGCAGTCGATCCCGAGAAGAATCCTTGGCAGTTGGCCTTGGACGGGTTTACCGACGAGGGTCCGCGCCGTCTAGAAGAGGATGAACTTAACCCAAACACTGAAGAAGAAAATTCCGATGCAAAAGATTCTTAAGAATTACTCAAACAACGGAAACGGTCGGAGGCTGCGAAACTGGTGCAAATTTTTTATTGTTCTCTTTTTCATGTCATCGAATGTCGTGGCCTTTGCCGACCGCTTGGAATGGGACAAAGTCCCCCTCAAACTTGACCTCGAAGTTGGCACAGAGCGTTTTGTTCACTTTTCCTTCCCTGTTGATGTTGGTGTTCCGGATAATCTTGCTGAGCACATACGCGTCCAGGTTGTAGGAAATTCTGTATATCTCACTGCAACTCAAGACTTTGATCGACAACGGTTCTTATTTCGATCAAGAGAAAATGGTACGGTAATGGTTGTAGATATTGAAGCTGACCAGACCAAGGTTGGTTCCGAGCACGTTTATATAAACAACCCCACGCGGTCACATTCGAACCAGCCGAAGAAACAATGGACTCCTGCTCGATTAACTCAATTCGCTGCACGAGTCCTGTATGCGCCACAACGGTTGCGACTGAGTTCGAAAGGACTCAAGGAAGTGTCATTGCCCGACCAGGCAGTCTCTCTGATAAAACACGAACGCATTCTTGTACGTCCCTTCTCAAGCTGGAAGACTGAGCAAGGACTGTTCCTCACTGTATTGATACTGACTAATCCAACCAATCAACCCATTGAATTACATCCTTCGAGCTTGCGGGGTCGGTGGGTCGCGGCGACGTTTCATCATTATCGGCTGTTACCAATTACAACGAACGCAAATGTCACTGCTCTGTACTTGATTTCAGATCAACCATTTACGCAAGCATTGGACCTCTGATATGCCCTGGAAATTCAACAACAAACTTATTCCAATCATCAGTGTGATCGCCGTATTAGGAGTGGTGTTCATCGCTTTTAAATCATGTAATAACGAGGCCCCGCAAGATCCGGTCATGAATTTCGTACCAGAGTCTCCCGCACCCGATGCGGATTCTCCAGCAGATACGATCAAAACTTTGACGGCTAATGTAGGAGAGCTCATCAGTGATGTGGACGCCCTACGTCAAGATCATGCTTCTCTAAGGGAGGAAAGAGATGACATCGAAGCCAACATTGCACGTCAATTTGCATCGGAATTTAGAAATTTAAGACAGGAACGAAACCTGCAGACCTCTACATCCGACGATTGGCAGAGAATTCAAGATCAGATCGATGAAATAAGTGTTGCACTTGAGGCACTTGCTCGAGACTCTGTTCCAGACTCCTATCAGATCGGAAACACCAATGTTGCCGAAATCGAAGGAATCGAAACAGTCGTGTATCCTTCGTATGTCTGGTTAAATCCTTTGGATACCAACATCAGCACATCGTCGTTTAGTGGGATGAACTCAAAGGTGAATATTGATCCCGTAATCACCATCCCAATCAATGCGACCCTGATTAACTCGACAGCGCTTACTGCTTTGATTGGACGCGTTCCGGTAAATGGTCGGGTGCAAGATCCAATGCCTTTTAAAGTATTGACTGGAGACGTAAATCTAGCCGCAAATGGCGCAACCATCGAGGGAATTGAAGGAATGATGTGGAGTGGTTGGGCCGTCGGTGATTGGACTCTTTCATGCGTGTCCGGATATGTTGATTCAGTAACTTTTGTGTTTTCTGACGGTACGATCCATTCAATCGAGTCCGCACAGAGTTCGGGAGACAGTAGTCAAGCACTCGGCTGGATTTCCGATCCGTACGGTAATCCCTGTATCCCTGGCGAGCGCAAGAGTAATGCTTCATCGTATTTGCTCCAGCAATCTTTGTTGAACACTTCTATGGCCGCGAGCGATACCGCTGCTGCATTAGAGACGACACAATCACTGAGTCCAGCGGGTGTGATTCAATCCTTAGTCACCGGTGATGCGTCGCGCTACGTATTAGGAAACACTCTTGCTGGCGGACTGCAATCAACATCAGATTGGCTTACAAGGCGTGCTGAGCAAGAGTTTGATGCCGTTTTGCTACCTGCTGGGCATAAAGTCGCCATTCATGTGGAACAAGAACTACAAATCAACTATGACCGAGAGGGACGCAAACTCAATCATGATCAAGACCACTAGCTTCTACATTGTTACTTTAGCTTTTCTCCTGCTTTCTGGGTGCATGGCATCGAAACCCATCACTCAATCAGAAACTTCTATGACAATGCAGCAAATCTACGACGCACATTTCGTGAATCTGGAGTATGACGCGAATGAGTTCGTTTTCACACGTAGTTCGGAAGATACCTCTGAGTCCGCTCAAGCTATTAAAGACCAAGTTGAACAAACTTTTCCCACACTGAAGAATCCGTTTCTGGTGATGTATGTTTTCCCAAGTTTGAACACAGAAGACGGTACACCCGTACCCGGCTACTGGACGACCTTTCCCCTTTACGACAAAGTCGAATTCGCACTCCCTGGAGAAGAGGAGTACAGTGGTGATATTGATTGAGAGCCTTTCAGTCTCTACTAAGCTCGTTCAAGACTACCAAAAATTCCAATGAAACCTCCTTAAATAGAAGCAAAGACGATCATGCGGTTCCGCAGCAAGAGGTTGCTTCTTTGTATCAGCGACCACGATCGTTTACCGATTTCTTACCATGGATGGAATACATTGAAGATTCTCAGTGTTTTGTATTAGAAGACGGTTCAAGCCTTGGTGCGTTTCTAGAGCTCACTCCAATAGGTACAGAAGCAAGAGAGGATAACTTTCTTGAAAATCTGCGAGATTGCATACAAGCGACGTTGACTGACTCGATCCCAGAACACGACTCTGCTCCTTGGGTCATCCAATTCTTTGTTCAGAACGAGCACGATCTCTCTTTTTTAGAAGATCGACTTGCAAATTACGGATCTCCAGCAGCTCTAAAGAGCGAATACCACCAGTTCTACCTGAACGAGTGTAAGAACCATCTAGCGACCATCACTAGTCCTGGTGGTCTCTTTAAGGATAGTGCAGTAACCGGTACACGTTGGCGCGGTCAGTTTCGACGGGTGAGAGTGGTGATTTACCGACGAAGCGCGAAAGCTGAGAAGCAAAAAGTATCACTCGTCGATGCAGAAGTTGCGCTCAACGATACTATGTCGCGAGTTATCGCATCGCTCGAAGTAGCAGGCCTAGTATGTCGTCGCGGTACTGGTGAAGACTTTTATCGTTGGTTGCTGTCGTGGTTTAATCCGCATCCAAAATCTACAAAGTGTGAAAATCCTCAAGAATTGGTAAAACTCGCACCCTATATTGCATCTGAACGAGTAAGTTATGGACACGATTTTGCCGAGAGTCTGTTGTTGTCTTGTCCCCAATCGGACACTGAGCAGGGAGTGTGGTGGTTTGACTGTCTCCCTCACGCATTCATTTCGATCCAGAATTTCAGAAATATACCTGAAATAGGGATTTTGACAGCTGAAAAAACTTTCGGCAATCATACGTATGCGTTATTCGATCGGCTGCCAGAGCACACGATCTTGTGCTTAAACGCTACGATCAAATCCCAATCGGTTGTTCGCACTCATGTGGCACGCATTAAACGCGCCGCGGTAGGAGATAGTGCTGATGCAGCACTCACTCGAGAAGATGCAGATGCGGTGGACCGTCAGATCGCTCGAGGCAATAAACTCTTTCCAGCATCGATGGGTCTTTTCGTACGCGGCAATGACTTAATTGAATTACGTAAGAACATGACTGAAGTTAATGCGTTATTGTTATCGAATGGTTTCCAGCCTATTAGTGGTGAACAGGATCTACTACCTCTAGACAGTTACATTCGAAATCTACCGATGGCACATGATCCCGCACTCGACAAGCTTCGACGTAGATCTCGGTACGTTTTCTCCAAACACCTTGCCAATGTCGCACCCATTTACGGACGTTCTCGCGGAACCGGTCACTCTGGTATTTTGTTTTTCAATCGTGGGGCAGAACCGTTGGATTTTGATCCATTGCACCCTCAGGATCGTAAGAAGAACGCCCACATGCTGATTCTCGGACCAACGGGAGCTGGGAAATCGGCGATGTTGGTGTATTTACTACAGCAAATGGTAGCTCGACACCGTCCTCGTGTTTTCATCATCGAAGCTGGTGGGTCGTTTACGTTGCTTGGAGAACACTTCAAGGCCCATGGGTTATCGGTGAATCAAATCACTCTTAATCCAGACGCGAACGTTTCTTTACCGCCATTTTCCGATGCAATCGAAGTGTTGGACGCCGACTCTACACAGCTGGATAGCGAACAAAGCGATGGAGAACCGTCCAGTCGCGATCGTCTGGGCGAAATGGAAATCGTTGCACGAGTGATGATCACTGGTGGCGACGCACGGGAGGACAGCAAAGTCTCGCGAGCAGATAGATTACTCATTCGCAGTAGCATCATTAAAGCAGCAGAACAGGTTCGAAATGAGGGTAGGGAGCAAGTTCTGATCTCCGATGTGGTCAAGGCGTTTTCGATGAGTGCCCAAGATGTAAATCTTCCTGCACCTCGACAGCTACGCGCGCAAGAGATGGCAGACGCAATGGCGCTGTTCACATCTGGTATCGCGAATCACTTCTTTAACCGAGAAGGGACACCGTGGCCAGATGTGGATGTAACTATCTTGGAGATGGGGTTATTGGCGAGGGAAGGGTATGAAGATCAACTTACGGTTGCTTATTTATCAATGATGAGTCATATCAATGATCTAGTCGAAAAGATGCAACATTCCGATCGACCAACATTAGTTGTCACAGACGAGGGACACTTGATCACGACGCATCCGTTGCTTGCAAATTACGTTGTGAAAATAACAAAGATGTGGCGTAAACTCGGAGCTTGGTTCTGGATTGCAACTCAGAACTTGGCAGACTTTCCGGACGCGAGTAAACGCATGTTGAACATGATGGAGTGGTGGCTCTGTCTGGTCATGCCAAAAGAAGAAATCGATCAAATCGCGCGCTTTCGAGAACTGACGTCGGCACAACGCACTCTATTGTTATCAGCGAAGAAGGAACCAGGAAAGTACGTAGAGGGTGTTGTTTTGTCGGACAATTTAGAAACACTGTTTCGAAACGTACCACCTTCATTGTCGTTAGCTCTTGCAATGACCGAAAAACACGAAAAAGCGCAACGGCGAAAGATCATGGACGAACGCGGATGTTCTGAAGTCGAAGCAGCCTACGAAGTCGCTCGAAAAATTTCACATGAACGCAAGCAAGTATCAACATCCTGAACTTTAGCAACCACTTATAAAAACCACGTGGAAATTTCCTCCATCGGTTCTCTTAGTGTTTTGGCAACTTGTGAAGCGCGGTCGAAATTGTCGTTTTGTTGCGACTAATGTAGTTAAATGCCTTACTTGTTAATCACAAAGTTATTCAGCTGACTCTTCTTCCCATCGAGTGGCGAGCAACTTCTCAAGCTCTGCAGTTGGTAAATCGAGTTGTACGATACATCCTTCTGTGTCGATTAAGAACTTTTTGGGTATGTAATTCACACCATAGGCGGTTGCCATCGGTGCTTGCCAGCCCTTCAACTCACCATCGTCCGCCGCGTCTATCACATCGATCCATGGTAGTTCGTTTTCTTCAAACCCAATTTTCCAATCTTCGTGGGTGCTGTCAATAGAGATGGTGACAATCTCAAAGCCTTCGTTTTGATACTTCGAATACATCTCTTTAAGTGCTGGAAAGCTGTCGATGCACGGACCGCACCAAGAAGCCCAAAAGTCTACTAAAACTAGCTCGTTTTCTTTCAAAACGTTGTGTAGCGACACCGCTTCACCTTCGAGATTATCGAGCGTAAACGGTGGCGCAAGTTGGCCGGGAATGACCGTTCCTTCGTTTTGTATGACGGAGATTCGCTGAACAACTTCTTCGATCTGTGGTGTGATGTGTAGCGCAACAAATTCTTCGCTGAATCGGGGTTCTAATTCCTTAAGTGCTGCAAGTTTTTCTTCATCGCGGTCGTATCCAAAAGGATCGAGTTGAAATGCCATCCATGCCAAGATTAGGTCGTCTGTGTTTTGCATGGTTGGTAAGAGTAACTCAATTCGTCTATCTGCAATTTGTTGCTGAAGTTCTTCGATTCGCTCATAACCGGCTGGATAGCGTGAAGTACTACCAGTATCGGCTGCTACAGAAGACAAATCAACGTGTTGACACTCAGCAGCCGGTGGATTAATTGTTGCGAAACTAATAGTAGGTGATTCGTCAATCTCTTCTTCGGAGTCTGCCGCATCTACTTCTAACTCTTGATTTGTTTCGTCGTTAGCTTCAAGCGACTTTGCAAGTTCAGCATAAGCGAGGTGTTGTTGTTCAAGAATTTGTAGGTACTCCGGATCATTCACCCAATTAGTGACTAACTGAGTATGAAGCCCTTCTTGGTCAGCGGATATTATGATCGCCTCAGTATTCTCAACTTGTTCGATGCTGTAATTAAATCCTGGTTCAAATATACCTTGTATCAGCGTGATCATGGAGTAACTATTGAATTCCTCAATCCACATAGAAAACAGCGTTGGTTTGTCGAGATTCCCTTCAAAGGAGAACTTACCGTCGTCGAGCAGAACGGGACCGAACGACGTGTATTCGGTAGTGCCATCGAGTTCATAAGTTCTTCCATAAACTCGAACCATTGTTAACTCAGGGTGATAGTCTCTAAACTGTTTAAGGTCTCCAGAAAACGAAAATTTGCTTTCTGGATTGGTCGACCGATGATCCGAGCCCTTCAAATAGACTGCCTGGGCCTCCACGTTATCCAGTAATTTGAACTCAATCTTCGAATTAGGTTGCAATGAAAAGTTTAATGAGTCAATGACCTCCTCGTCTTTTAAGACACTGAGCGTAACTGGTAATGTGAAATCTATCGTACCTCGCAGTCTAATCTTGCGGTTTTTGAACTCCCCTGAGGCTATCTCCACAGGTGATGACTCTTCGGTTCCATCGACTTCATCAGGCGCGACCGTGACACGAAACTCGTGCTCTGTAGTCGGTTCATCGGCTACATAGATTATTTCGCCAGTAACGACGAACGAGTTCGTTTGTGAACCGAAATTACTCAGCATTTGACAGCCAGAGATGGACAATGTGAGAGCCAATAGACCAAGAACGGTTACTGATACTGTTTTCATAATAGCTTTCCTGCAATAGTAGAGAGTAGCATAGGGTGATTCAATTGAACCGAAAATCGTGAGTTATGTTCGGTTACTACTCTTCTAGTAGTGAGATTTACCAACGCGATCCAAGAAAAGCCCTCGGTTACGAATTGACACTTGCATTTTACATGTATCGAAGACTTGATTCGCTCCGCTCAATCAACTAAAGAAATTTGAAAATCAACTGGATCGGACCTGCAAAGAGTGTCTCGCAGCTTGTCCATAAGCTATGACGGTTCTCTTCTTAACGCGTTCCCGCTATTTACCGTAGCAAGACAATAAATCGCGTTTAATATTTAAGGTCTAAGAGGTCCGAGTTCAAAATAGAAGTCCGGTAATGAGATTACATTTGAATCCATTCCTTCGAGTGTTTTTGTCAGAAAGTGCTTTGCTGCTTTTGCCATCATGCGTTCAAAATCCACTATGGTGTTGATTCGAGTATCAGAACTGAGCAAGTGAGAATTCACAAATTCCTTCAAATCTATTGTCTGGTCTAACGTGCTTGAGGGAACCGTCGCTTCGGAGACTTCGATGAGTCCGTCTTTTATCGAAATCGCATTTAGAGACTGCACCACAACTAACTGATGTTCTTCACTGAGAAAAATTCTACTGTCCCGACTCCACATAGTTAATCCATTAGGTTCCCCGATACGATTTAGTTGATTCGGTATTCCAACATAGTTCATTTGAAAGACAATTTGTTGTTCTTCGTCAATTTCATTCCCACGCAAATCTAGCCATTTCAGATTTTCGGATGAAGTGAGTTCTGCAGGTACGTTCCCTTCGAACTGATTATTCGCCAAGTTTAGAAGATGCAACTTCGCACATTTCGCAAGGGTATCCGCTATCGAACCGGAAAGTTCGTTGTCGCTGAGCACTAAGCGTTGTAATTCGGGGAGATCGCACAGTTTCCTAGGAAGCTCACCAGTCAAGTTATTACTGTGAGCCGCAAATGATGCTAAATTCTTGAGTCTGGTTAAGCGATTTGGGATCTTTCCAGTAAACCGATTGTTTGACAGATCGAGCCGTCTTAAAGAAGTGATGTTGCCGAGTGATGAAGGTATCCGCCCACCGAAGTTGTTTGCGGACACGAGCAGTTCTCCCAAGGTTTTCATTTTCTTTAGATGTGCAAGCCCACCTGAAATTGAATTCCAGCGAAAATCAAGGCTGTATAAGTCTAGCTTTTTCACCTCTCTAGGTAGTTCTCCTATGAGATTGTTGTCGTCGAGTTCAAGATGAGTGATTCGACCATCACTCATTCTCAAACCATACCAGTCTTCTAGTGGGGCGTCAGTTAACCAACCGTCGTTGCGGTGCCAATCATCTCCTCCAGTGGCATGGTAGAGAGCTTCAAGTGCTTCTCGGTATCGTTTTTCGGTACGCTCCTGATCATTTCCCCAAGCCTTCGTGTTATTGAATATCTCGAAGCTGAAAATCCCGCCGACAGCCAAAATCGCAATAGCGATATGACTCAGTAACAGTTTTTTTGACTCTAAAGTCACATCAAACCTAGTTCAGTTCCTGAAATCTGTGTTGAGTAAAGCAAAGCTGCATCGAGTCCGTTTTGTGTATAGATGCTCTGAGATTTAAACTTTCTAGGTTGCAACGCAATCAGACGAGAAAACCGAGTGGAGCAACGCGACTCTCTGGAGAATAGAAATTTCTGACAGCTGGGAGCACCTCGTCAAGGTTGCTAGGCGATACTCCGAACCAGAGTGCTAGTTCCGCAAAGTATTCCTCAACTGAAGTTGTTGGAATGTAGATTCCACGACCCACATCTAAGGGGCTTGAGTCGGACAACTCAGGATAGGATCCGTACATCGAACCTCCATTGACATCACTTCCCATGACCATGTGATGTCCACCCCATCCATGGTCGGAACCCTGACCATTCGAAGTGAGCGTTCGTCCGAAATCAGAGATCGTAAAGGTAACGACGTTTTCGAACTCGCCAAGTTCCTGCAACGCGGATCTGAATTCGTCTAATCCTTTGCTAAGGACAGGTAACATAGTTTCTTGATAACCAACCACATTGAAGTGGTGATCCCAACCGCCGTATTGCACGAAAAAAGTTTGACGACCCTGTCCGAGGACATTTCGAGCTCCTATAACTCGAGCAATCTGTCTGAGCGTCGCCGAAAAGTAGTTGTCTGAAAACTGCGTCTCAAATTCGGGTGCGGATCGTATCGCATTGACAATCGTGTCTCGATTATCCATAGCACCCTTCAATCTTCGAGAATACTCGCGCCGGAGCAAATTCTCCTCTTCGACACCAAGTAAGTCTCGAATCACGTTATGTATGTTGATCCCGTTAGACCAAAGCTCGGGAAATGACCAAACAGTGTTCGCGCCATCCCCTCGACTGAAAATCGTGTATGGATTCACTTTTGCGCCGGTCTGAAATAGGTTTGTTCCAGACAAAGAAATATTCATTGACAATCCATTTGCTGGATTAGGATCAAGAAGATCGGCCATTCTCCCACCCCATCCATACGAAGAAGACCGTCGATACGAAATTGCCGACTGCCATTGCGCTATCTGATCGGAATGTGAAAACAGTCCGAGCGGCAACTTTGCCGTTCTTGCTCTTATCGCAGAGGCATCAACAGGTTCGATGAGCGTTCCAACATTAGAGACGAAAGCAAGATCCCCGGCTTCGTAGATCTGTCGAATTTCGTCGAATCCCGAATGCAGCGCATAGCTACGTCCTTCTTCTGTCTTATTGGAAAGTGGGAGTAGGGAGTCGTAGCCAAGTGCGAGATCTGATCGAATCTTTGAGTATTCGTCGTACTGATCCTGATCGTACGGTAAGAGCATGTTGTACGAGTCGTTTCCACCCGCTAACAAAATACAGACGAGTGCTTTGTACCCATCTGGTGCCGAAGCTGCGACGCTACGGGTCAATCCAAGGGTTAGGGCAGTTGTTGACGCCGTCGCTGCCGCCACGCCCAGACCGCAACTATGACTCAGGAATCGTCTGCGATTTAACACAACTCAATCCTCCACAGCATTATCGGGTGAAATCAAGATTAAATAGATCGCGATTTGCGCTCGTTCCTTATCGTCGTCAACTTTGTTGAGGACATCCTTAACGATGTCCTTTATCGCTTGGCTCAGTTTGCCTTGCGTCAGCACAATATCCAGTCGTTTGATGAGGTCATCTGGCTCCGCAGCTAATTCCTCGTACTCGCTCAAGTCAATGTGTGGTGTCTCGAAATGAGGACGAAATGTATGAAATAACTGGTTTTCGTTGAAGATTGCGAGCCCGATATAGTTAGTTACTCCAATTACCGTAGTAGCAGTCGTGATTTGAAATTCAGGTGCAACCATGTCGTTGTCTGCAATTTCACCAACTGGTGCATAATCTGGTTGATAGAAATTGAATACACTGGGAGAAGCGAGCGGATGCTGCTCGACCAAGAATCCCATACGAAAACCTGTGTTGAAGTATTCACCAGAGTCTGACGTGTAGTTGAATATGCGGGCCAGTGAAACCATGCGAACTACCGGCTCTTCTAGTCGTCCAAACGTTGCGGACCATGTACCAAGTTCTGCTTCTGGGTCGAAGAATATTGCACGAAGCACAGCCTTCATATCTCCTCGACGGCTTCCGGTTTCACCATTGAACGCTCGAGCTACACGTTCGATGTACTCAGGGGACGGATTGGAAGTGACCAATCGTTGAATTAGCTGTTTGCAAAAGAATGGCCCCACGTTTGGATGGTTGAACAACACATCGATCGCCGCTTCTACATCCTTCATTCCGGGCTGTTCTGCTGGAACGACTGTCCCATCTAGAAGCACTTTTTCACTGGGCTCGTGGTGTCTCTCGTACATGATCATCGGTAGACTGAACACCTCGGTGTCAGCGTAATTAAAGTATCGACGACCCCAATAATGTCCCTGTCCAGCATAAGTCAGCCCCGTAAATATCTTCGCCATTTCTCGGATGTCGTCGTTATCGTAAGTTGGAATTGGTTCTCCATCAGTGTCTAGTTTGAGAGTGCCATCGATGTTCAACTCATACAATCCAATTGAAAACAACTGCATGATCTCCCTGGCGAAATTTTCGTCTGGAAATCTATTTCGTCTTGGATTTGCTTTACGGTTATTTGCGTGACTGAGATAATGTCCCATTGCTGGGGATAGTGCGACTCCCTCCAATAGATCTCGAAAGTTGCCAAATGCGTTTTCTAAAAGGAGATCGTAAAAGGAAGTCAACGAGTAGGGAGTTAGTCTGAGTACTGGAACTCTATCCGATACAACGAAGAATTGACTGAGTGCATAGGCAACGCGTTGTCGAACAACATCCTCGGCTGTCATGGTTTGTTGCCACCATGCAAATCTATGGATTACCGTTCGGAGCTTGAGAGGATTCCTCACAAACTCGTCCCATTCGCCGGAGTCTTGTCGTGTGATTAGGTCTTCAGCGATTGGTTTGTGGAGCGTAGGAGGAATTTCGAACTGCTCTTCCAACCAGAAATTGCGTCCTTTTTTCGCGATTTCCTCGATTGCCTCATACCGCAAACCAAAAGTAGATTGACTCGCGAACCGGGATGCTTCGTTGAGTTCGTATTCAGAGACGGTTTCACCGGATCCTATCCCTGGGTCGATGTCGTCATCGTCCCCGTCACCGATACCGCTTGCGGAGATGCCCGCAATCAACATTCCGCCAATACACAATAGTGTTAACGGGAGAAACTTTCTGCTGTTAACCCCCGAAAGTGTCTGGCTGGTGGGTCTATCGTGTTGTATGGGCACTGCGAAACCAACCTACGTGTTTGTTTATGTGCTATTCTGAAGTATGCACTAGTTAGTGGACAACAAACAATTTGTGGGTGAGCTTGTAAG
>WTGV01000013.1 GCA_011525295.1 Pseudomonadales bacterium
GATCACAACATTCGGTGATACGCAAATCGTGGTTAGTGACGCAATACAAACTTTTGTTCCTTTTTCTTCATTAATTTAACCAGTGCCAAACCGGCAACGAATCCTCCAATATGTGCCCAATAGGCGATTCCGTCGTCCATCCCATATAGACCGTTGAGAACTTGAAGCGCGAAATAGAAACCAAGCACGATTACGGCTGGTACTTCGATAATCATAAAGAAAAATATTAAGACTTTAATTCTCGATCGTGGATGAAGCAAGATGTACGCTCCCAAAACCCCACTAATTGCGCCCGACGCACCAACCATCGGAATCACACTGTTGAAATCGGTGGCAATTTGCGCCGCTGCGGCAGCCAGACCACAAATCAAGTAAAAAATCAGAAAACGAACTCGACCGAGCGCGTTTTCGATGTTATCTCCAAATATCCAAAGATACCACATATTTCCAATGATGTGGAGCCACCCACCGTGCAAGAACATGTGCGTGATCAAGGTGTAAAACTTGGGTTGCCCATCCAGCGGACAATACATACCTCCCATTGCAATCCATGTTCCACTCGGAATCTGTCCTAACAAATCGCCGCTAATTAGAGAGAAATGACACAAAGATCGTTCATAGAGGCCAACAACCATCCTTGCTCCTTGACCAAAAATCCACACTGCGAGATTAGTGCCGATAATGGCATAGGTAACGATCGGTTTTCGATCTACTGGATTGTGATCGTATATTGGAAAAAACATACTAGTTGTAGATGGTCGACGCTCTAATCTGAGTTTCTCATTCTGTGATTGAGGTTTCTGGATCTGAACGGTTTGGTTCCAGCAAGTGGGCGATCCAAACGGTTGATTCGTGCGCCTCAAAGGCAAGCTTTGCCGTCATCGTCAACGGAACCGACAACAACATACCGACCGGACCAAACATCCAACCCCAAAAGATCAATGAAAGGAATACGACCAACGTCGAAAGACCCAACGTTCGTCCAAGAAATCTCGGCTCAATGCCAGCACCGATACCAACATTGATTGCAACATACCCCACTAGTACAAGCGCTGTAGATCCCCAACCCAAACTTACGACCGTAATCAATACCGCGGGAACCGCGGCAATGGCACTACCAATATTTGGTATGTAATTCAACATGAACGCCAGTAAGCCCCAAAGTATCGCAAAATCTACACCTAATACTAGAAGTAAGACGGTGACGCATACGCCCGTCAACAGACTCGTACAAGTTTTGACAGCGATGTATTGATTGAGATTCTCACCAAACTGGTCGAGCCATTGAACATCCATTTTGCGTTCCAATAGCACGCCTCGCAGTTTTCTCGGCAACTGCTTTCCCTCTGCCAGGATAAACAACACTGTTAAGAATATGAGAAACGTGTTGGAAAGAAGCTGACCGATACTCTGCAAGGCTTGGCTTGCTAGGGGGATGACACGGCTGGGATCTAGGATACCGAAAAAGTCTAAATCCGCATCGGGAAACAAAGTACTTATGATCGGATCAATGGTGTCTTTTGTTAAAGCTTTTATTCGATCTTGATAAGAAGTTTGCTCGGACTGAAACTCATTCACCACTTGGAGGAAAACTAACCCCAGTCCGAACAGCGCTACAACCAAGACTAACAGCACTGTTACCACAGCCAGCCAATGCGGGCACTTTCGCCGAGTCAGCCATTGAATCGGTGTACTGGCTATGGTTGCAATGAATACGGCCAACATGAACGGTACTACGACTTGATGCGCAAGTTTGAGACCAGCAAGAACTACGACACATGCAATAAGGACTAGTGCCGTATTACGTATTGATACGCCATCCTTCATTGAAATTCTCGTTGGTGTTTGAGACTAGGCAGTTGAGATCGGATTCGTGTAACTTCTGACCGGTTAATTTCCACGACAGCAACGCTAGGTTCATCCGTCGAACACTCTGCCACTATCGTTCCCCAGGGATCGACAACTAAAGCATGACCAAACGATTGTCGACCTGGATAACCGTGATCGCCAACTTGAGCCGGGGCAATGAAGTAGGCTTGGCATTCGATCGCACGAGCTCGTAACAGTACATGCCAGTGTGCCTGTCCGGTGTACGCTGAAAAAGCCGCAGGAACCGTCACAGCGACTGCACCGGCATCAACCAAGGATTGATATAAACGAGGAAACCGCAGATCGTAACACACACTCAATCCTAGAGTGCCAAAGGGCAGTTCTGTTGTTATCAGCTGCTGCCCATGAGCCGTTGTACGAGATTCTTGCAGTTTCGTACCATCCGCGAGATCAACGTCAAAGAGATGAATCTTGCGATATCTAGCTTGGATGTCGCCCGCCGGAGAAACGTGGAAACAGGTGTTGTAAATTCTGTCGGAAGAAGCTTTTTCGGGAAAGCCACCCGCTATTAAATGCACGCCATGAGTATGAGCTAGGTTCACGCAAGACGAAAGAATGGGACCTGGGCTAGTGAACGTCTCAGCGAGCGGGATTTGTCCTTCGTCTGCTCCAATGTATGCAAAAGCTTCGGGTAGAAAAACAACTTCCGCGCCCTGGATGACTGCGTCCGCTACTAAGTTTTCAACGATTTGCAGATTCTGTGCAACGTCATTACGCGAACACAATTGCACGATCCCGATACGTGTGCTATTCACCATTTAGGTACGCTCGCACTGGTTGTCTCGCATATGGCTAGCTATTACGTAGAAGCATGCACCAATCTGACACAAGTGGTGAGCAATTCCATCGCAATCTGTACCTCATCAACACTGGCAAATGTTGGTGCAATGCGAATGTTCGCGTCATTAGGATCCCTACCGTAGGGGAATGTAGCTCCCGCAGGCGTCAATGCGAGACCTGCTTCTTTGGCAACCTCGACAACTCTCTTTGCGTTCCCGTTTGGCACGTCAAGCGAAATGAAGTAGCCTCCAGTAGGCTCAGTCCAAGAAGCTATTTGAGGATCTAAGTTACCCAATTCCTTAGCTAACACGAACTGTGCAACCTCAAACTTCGGACCAATGATAGCTCCCTGTTTCTTCATGTGTGCATTCAGACCCTTACCGTTTTGCAAAAATCGTGCCTGACGTAGTTGATTTACTTTGTCAAATCCTACAGTGCGCATCCCTAAGTGACCCTCAAAGTCAGCTAATAACGTCGAGGAAGAACTAATAAAACCGACTCCTGCACCCGCGAAAGTAATTTTCGAAGTCGATGCAAACTGCACAATCCTATCCTCTGTGCCCTGAGCCGCCGCCAACTCATCAAGATTCGCTAACTTCGGTGCCGGTTCTTTAAAGTCGTGGACTGCATACGCATTATCCCACAAAACGTAAAAGGGGTTATCGGGCTGTCCGCGACGAAGATTCGGCAATGCGGCTATTCGGGCTACAGTCTCGTCGCTATAAGTGTAGCCGGTAGGATTTGAATGCCGAGGTACGCACCAGAGCAAGCTTGTGTTAATATCATTTTGGACCCTCGTTTCAACAGCATCCATGTCCGGTCCCGAAGCGTCCATGGGCACGTTCAACATCTTAAACCCTAGATACTCCGTCATCGAAAAGTGTCGATCATATCCGGGAACAGGACAGATCGCACTGGCGTTCGAATTTCGTAGGAGCGGCGGACCTACTAAACCACGATGTGCTAATAATTCCAAAGCCATATACATCAAATGCAGGCTAGAGTTGCCACCAGCAATCACTCTTTCTGACGGAATGCCGAGTAACGCAGCACCCAGTTCTCTTGCTTCAGGTGTGCCTCGTAAACCACCGTAATTTCTCGTGTCAGTACCGTCTATTGAGATGTAGTTCCCCTCAAGAACACCGTCGAGATTGTTGCTCAGCTGAATCTGATCGCTACCGGGCTTACCACGTACCAAATTGAGCGTCAAATTACGAGATTTAAACTCTTCGTATTTACGCGAAAATTCCGTGAGTTTTGTCATGGTACGAGGATTCCTAGGAGGCAATCACAAACGACTAATAGTACGTCGATCCGTTACTTATGGTGAATTGATACACAGGTCGCAAGAGCGGGGTATACCCAAAATTGCAAGGGACTCTGTACGATGCGAGTTCTACCGATCAAGTGAGCTGATTCATGCGACGCCACCGAATTTTAGTGAGTGTTCGATTGATTTCTTTGAAAAAGACCCTATCTATATTAGAGTAAATCGTTGTTTGATGTGGTCATTTTTGCAACTTTTTGTACAAATTTACCCAAAATCGGGGTAAAATTCGTTTCCCGAAATTGAGAACACTGCATGCCCTCTGTAACCGTCCGAGAAAACGAACACTTTGATGTCGCGTTGCGACGCTTCAAACGCGCTTGCGAAAAGTCCGGCGTATTGTCTGAAGCACGTCGTCGTGAGTATTATGAAAAACCGACAGCTGTTCGTAAGCGAAAAAACGCAGCCGCGGTCAAGAGGCACCTCAAAAAGCTCTATCGAGAAGCAAGAAAGTTCGAAAGACTGCACTAAGCGTCTTCTCGCCCAAATAAATTTCGCTATAAAGCGAGTCCACGCATGGATTCCGAGTTAAAACTACGTATCAGAGATGACACGCGCACGACAATGCGTGCTCGAGATCGAGCACGCCTAGCAGTACTACGCTTAATAAATGCCGAGATCAAACAAGCTGAAATCGATTCCCGGAGCGCCCTGACTGATCAAGAATTACATCGAGTCTTGGTACGCATGCAAAAGCAACGTGCTTCTTCAGCTACTCAATATCGCGATGGAGGTCGACCAGATCTTGCCACACAGGAGGAGTATGAAATTGGCGTGATTCAAGAATTTTTGCCCAAACAACTAACCGACGCAGAAGTCAGTGAAACGGTTGATCGAGCATGTGCGACTTTGCAGGCTGATTCGATGCGACACATGGGTAAAGTCATGGGACACCTGACACAATCTCTAAGTGGTCGCGCAGATATGTCCCAAGTGAGCAAGATTGTAAAAGCACGGCTGAGTGCTAACTAAACGGACTATGACGAGTTTCTCACCACAATTCATAACCGAACTCAAGGATCGAATTGATGCTGTGAGTCTAATCGGAGACTCGGTTGAATTAACCCCTAGTGGGAAGAGTTATAAAGGAAAGTGCCCGTTCCATCAAGAGAAGACTCCGTCTTTCCACGTTTATCCGGTCGACCAAACCTACCATTGTTATGGTTGTGGGGCACATGGTTCCATGATTGACTTTGTCATGCACCAAAAGGGGCTCAAGTTTCCCGAGGCCATAAAAATGCTAGCCGACCTGGTTGGCATACAACTGCCTCCCGACGGGAAGCAAGCGCGTTATACGCCTCAAGAGCTCAATAAATTTCGACTCCTTTACAGTACCTTAGAAGCTGCAGGTGACTATTACCAGAAGGCTTTAACGGACAACTCTGCCGGTTTGAAGTACCTTCAATCTCGCGGCATTCATCAAGAAATCATCGAAAAGTTCGCACTAGGCTACGCTCCTAATGCGTTCGATTCCATTAGTTTAGCCCTAGCACGAGTGGACAAACAAGTTCTACTCGATTGTGGACTACTCACGCAAAGCGACAAAGGAAAGTCGTACGATAAGTTTCGTGATCGCGTGATGTTTCCCATCCGCGATATGCGCGGTCGAACGATAGCTTTTGGTGGCCGTGTGGTTTCTACGGACCAAGCACCTAAATACATGAACTCACCACAATCGTTGGTTTATAACAAAAGCAAGTGTCTCTACGGGATGTATGAAGCTTGGCGGTCGAACGCTTCGTTAAGCAGCTTGATCGTAGTAGAAGGGTACATGGACGTGATCGCTTTGGCGCAACACGGCGTTGAAAACGTGGTCGCACCCCTCGGTACCGCGCTTACGCTGCAGCAAATACAATTTATGCTCAAATATTGTTCGGAATATGTCCTGTGTTTTGACGGCGACGACGCTGGTGCGACAGCAACTTGGCGCGCTTTAGAACATGGGTACTCGTTACTGAAAAAAGGTCAAAGAATTCGAGTCGTAAGATTACCCAAGGGTGATGACCCGGACTCATATATTCGTACCCATGGTGTGGATCAGTTCCACGATCTTGTAGAAAGAGCACCAAATTCTTCCTCATATTTTTTCAATGAATTGCAAGCACAATACGACATCAACGACCCAGAAGGTCAGTCTGCGTTCGTTGAACGCGCGCGGACTGTTTTTAACGAAATCCCATACGAGCTGTACCGAGACTTCATGTTTAAGAAATTACAGGACATCGTAGGGCACGACATCCCAAGTATTGGCCTACGCAACAACCCTACAATAGGGTCGAGAACGTCGAGAGACTTGAGTTTCCAAAATAACAAATCTGCAGCTCGGAAGAGCGATCGATTAAAAGTGGGGGAACGGAATACCCTAAGAAGTCTCGTACACAACATGGATGTAGTGCCTCTTATTTCGCAAAAGTCAATGAATTCGATTGCCGAATTACAAAACGAGTCACTAATATTCGACGCTATTCTGCGAATTCGCGAGAACGAGTTGAATAACTTCGCGCAACTGCTCGCATCCTACGAAAATGATTCACCAGAACACCGTTATTTAGTGCAAGTCGCTGAGAGCGCTCCTCCTGGGTTACAAGAGACTGGTCTCAGGGACCCACTTTTAAATGCGATCGATACCTTAATCTTTAGATTTAAGCGGGAGATTGCCCGCCGCGATGTATAAGTTGTACGTTCGTAATGTTAGCAACGAAATTGTTTCACTTTTTTTATTGATTCATCTATAGAGGTAGTAATGCCCAACCCGAATACCGATACCGAACAGAGTCCCATCGAAGAACTCATTGAACGCGGACGCGACCAAGGTTACTTGGTCATCGCAGATATTCACGATGTGTTGAGCAATGACCGCGATGAAGATGAGATCGATGACATCATACATAACCTGATGGACCTCGGGATTAGCGTCGATGAAGCTGCCCCCGACGGAGAAAATCTGTTTACCACAACCGAAAACTCTTCTGACGACGTTGCTGCTGACGAAGCTGCGATCGCTTTAGCCGCGGTCACTTCTGAAGCCCGTCGGACAACAGATCCCGCTCGCATGTACTTGCGAGAAATGGGGGGAGTTGAATTACTCACAAGAGACGATGAGATCAAAATTGCTCGAGAGATCGAAGAGGGTATGCGAGACATTCTCAAAGCCGTTGCGGAATTTCCCGGTACCGTAGATTGGTTAATCGAACAATACGACAACACTAATAAGAAGAAAAAGCTGAGCGATTTACTAGTCGGCTACTTAGACCCAGACGCTGAAATTCAGAATCCCGTACAGATCGACGCGACGAAAAAACCTCCGCAGCAAACAACTCCACGTACCCGGGGACCCGATCCCGAGATCGCCCAAACTCGCTTCGAAGCACTAAGAAGAGTCAATGAAAGACACAGGAAGGTCGTTGAAAGGATTACCAAAAACAAACGTCCCAGCCGGTTGAATAAATCTGAACAAGCAGAATTGGCGGCATCCCATGAAAAGTTGATTGACTGTTTCTCTAGATTCAAATTAACACCTGAAGCACATGAGGAGTTGCTTGGCCAACCACTCAATGCGATGGCGGAAGTTCGCCGCCGAATTAAGCTGCTCTTTCAGATTTGCGTACGGGAGAGCGGTATGCCGCGAGAGACTTTCAAAGAACTGGTGCGAGTCTTACCGCCGGGCACGATCACTGATATGCGTCGCCACATTCGCGGAGACTATCCGTACAGTAACGGCTTACTTGAAAAGAAAACAGAAATATTTCGCCACCAGCGACGGGTCAATGCGATTCTCAACGATAGCGGTGTTAAGAAGTTTTCGACTCTTAAAGACATCGACTCTCGAATTACCAAAGGCCAGCGCAAGATGGAAAGCGCCAAGCGCCAAATGGTTAAAGCGAATCTGCGTTTGGTGATATCGATCGCCAAAAAATACAACAATCGTGGTCTCCACTTTCTCGACTTAATCCAAGAAGGCAATATTGGGTTGATGAAAGCCGTCGACAAGTTTGAATACCGCCGTGGATATAAGTTTTCGACGTACGCTACGTGGTGGATTCGACAAGCAATTACGCGCTCGATTTCGGATCAATCTCGAACGATTCGAATACCGGTTCATATGTTTGATTTGGTGAACAAACATAACCGAATCCATCGACAATTGTCGCAAGAATTGGGACGTGAACCTACTGTAGACGAACTCTCCGCAAGAATGGAATTGATTCTTGATAAGATTCGTCACATACAAGGTATCAGCATTCAACCAGCATCTACAGATGCTCCGATCGGTGAAGATGACGATGCCAGTTTAGGCGATTTTCTCAAAGATCCGTATGAATCTACGCCAATGGATCAAGCAGAATCTCGAGGGTTGAGGGACGTCATTCACGAACGCTTGGGCGAACTTAGTTCCCGAGAAGCGAAAGTTCTAAGGATGCGATTTGGAATAGGTCAGAACACTGAATACACGCTCGAAGAAGTCGGTAGAGTGTTCAATATCACTCGAGAGCGCATTCGTCAAATCGAAGCAAAAGCTCTGCGACATCTAAAGTCTCGACTTACAGATTGGAACGGATAATTCACCCCATGTAATACTGGGACATCCCTCCCAGTCCCAAAACTGTATGGCGAAAATTTTGCAAAATGAGCAAGACATTTTGTGATTCCTCCGCCTAATTTTGAAGTTCTTGTCCTTTAGGAGTTCGTCCCGTTGTACGATGTGTCGTTAAACTTTTCGGATTTGGTTGGTGAGACTAGTACAAGGCCTCCCTTTCGTGTTATTGGAATTGATCTTGGTACAACCAATTCTGTCGTAGCGTGCATCGACATATATCCTGGAAGCAAAGAATTCGAGATAGAAGTCGTCGAAATAGAGCAACAAACTCGCAGTGGTACTCATTTCGGAGAATTAGTACCCTCGGCTATTGCCATCACCGAGAAGACGACGTATATCGGTCAGGGTGCTTTACATTGTCGGAGTTTTATGCGCGAATTGCGACTCGAGCAAGACCGAAACATTTTTTGGGACACAAAAAACTTTATTGGTGTGAAACGGACCTTACATAAGGCTCCTGAAGGCTATCAGACTGCACAAGAGATTGCTACCCATATTCTTCAGTTCCTGTTTGAACAGGCAAAGACTCACCGCGACTCAGACGTAGCGGTTGAAAACAGCGTGGTCTCTGTACCGGCATCCTTCAATTTCAAACAGAAAGGGGAAACTAAAGAAGCGGCAGAACGTGCAGGACTCGAATTGTCTCGAGAGTCGTTGGTCGACGAACCTAGCGCAGCGTTCATCGCGTACATGTATACATATGGTCACGATCGATCATTGGATTTATCAATACCTAAAAATTTGGTCGTATTCGATTTTGGAGGGGGTACTTGCGATGTCGCAGTGTTTCGTCTGCAACGCGTCGAAGGCCATATTAGCAAATCTCCACTTTCTGTTTCGAGATATCATCGATTAGGCGGAGGCGACATAGATCGTTCTATTGTCGTCGAAGTCTTACTACCTCAGTTGTATGAACAAAACAATATCAGCCCTCACGACCTAGATTATTTCGAAAAGTCCAAGGAACTGATCCCTCACCTACTCGGAGTCGCCGAGAGCTTAAAAATAGGACTTTGCACACAACTCATGGAAGCGAAAAAATTTGACAAATACGGAGAGGTAAAGAGTGAACTCGCACACACACATACGAAAGCGATAAGAGTTACACTAAACAGCGGTCAAGTACTTCAATTGAAGTCTCCAGAACTAGTGAATGATCAGTTTGAATCGATACTGTCAAAGTACTTAGATCAGGATTTGTTGCATCACCAAGAAACAGAATATCTGCTTTCTTGTTCTATTTTTGCTCCGATTGAAGATGCATTAGCGCGTGCTCATTTAAGACCCGACAATATTGACTACTGTCTGACGGTTGGTGGCAGTTGTTTAATACCACAAGTGCAAGAAGCTATTGCGAAGTACTTTAAAAAAGCTGAAATATTGACTTTCAGAGAGTACGGAGAAATTCAGACTTGCGTTGCAAAAGGAGCCGCTCTTCAAGCATTGCACATTGCTATCAGGGATCGTGGTCTCGTACCGCCAACGAGTTCTGACAGTATCTCGATCCGCACTGCGGGCGGTGGGAATGTTGAACTAATACCTACACAGGCTAAATTGCCGTTTCCGGACGAAACAAATTGGGCTTTTATTCAGTCGTTGAAGTTGCCCGCGAGTGCAACTACGGACAGTTATCCGCTCAAACTGGAATTGGTCAACTCAGGAGAGGACATCGTTTCACGCGACTCGTGGGAAATTCAACCTATTGCAAGCAAAGGAGACCCTCTCCTATTACAGTACCGTATGGATGAAAATCAATACCTAGAGCTAAAGTTATCCTTAAAGGATGATTCTGAACACGAGATCTACCACGAGACTCAAAATCCTTTCTCCAACATCGTGAATCCCAACAGTAAACGAGAACGAATTCTTGAACTCGAAGAGAAAATTAAAACGGAACCACTCCCAGAAGCAGCACAACAAAGGATAGTTGAAGAAATTGCCAATCTTGAAGATGAACTCGGTAATTATGAAAAAGCTCTTTCCTTGTTAAAGAACTTAAACCGAGTAAAACCGAGTAGCAAACTATTGCACAAGATGGGATTGATTTGTGGATCACTTCAGGATTATGATCGACAGGAAAAGTTTTACCGAGAATGTGCTCGCCTACAGCCTCGTTCCGGTGCCTGTCTATTCAATTTAGCATTACTGCTACAAGATCAAGCTCGAATCTCTGAAGCGATTGAATGCGTGGAAGAAGCAGTAAAAAGAGACTCGAATCCTGTTTACCATGTTTTCAAAGTTTTTCTGTTGCGAGAAATCGAAAATGATGATCAACTGTATCAAAGTGAACTGAGTCACGTGATCACAAAGTTTCCCAACTTGTCCGCGCAAACACACTTTCAACTTTCTTGGTATCGTAAAGCAGCACTGCAAACGCACAACACCACACTAGTTAAAAAAATAGATGCGGAACGGCAAAGACGTAAAAAAATGCCACAAGACGACCATGGCGGGTACTTGCCGGCCGGTCCTACGGAAATCATACCCACATAATGTCATTCTGGCTTGAAGTTCCGGGTCGGAACCAACTTACGCCAGAACAACAAAAAATTGTTGCTCTACCGAGTGAACAGCACCTTTTAGTACTCGGTCCTCCCGGCTCAGGCAAAACTGTTACGCTTTTGTATCGAGCAGATAAACTTAGAACAGAAAGTCAGGTTTCAGACGAGAGATTTCTAATTGTCGTGTTCACGAATGTTCTGACGAGATACATAAAGTCAATTCTCGAGCGATTGAATATTCCAGTGTCCAGTGTTCGCACGTTCGATAGTTGGTGTTTTCGATATCACACAGACAATATCGAAAGTGTTCCACGTTTAGGAAACAATCAACCAGACTTTGAAAAAATACGGAAAAACGTCAAAAACCACCTAGAGCGTCGAAAGCCCCCGAAACTTTATCACTTCTTACTTATTGATGAGGGTCAAGATTTGGACGAGAACGCGTTCAAAATTGCTACATTCATTAGTCAACATGTAACGGTGTTTGGCGACGACAAACAACAGTTGTACGATGCGGGAATTAGTATGGATAAAGTTGAACGGGTACTCTCACCAGTCCGACAGAAAACTAGGAAGGTGCATCTTCTTTATGGATTTCGTTGCACTAAATTCATCACACATCTGGCATCAGAATTTATTGACGCTCCAGAGGAGAAATTAAATTTTTTACAGCAACATCTTGAAGCTGAAGGCGCAAAGCAACAACCTGTCTTGTACTTAGCAAAAGATCAGGAGGACGAAATGGCGTGCTTGATTGAGAACATACGAGTACGGCTGGACAAGACGGAGAGGTTGGCTATTCTTGTTCCTACGAGCAAACTTGTACCTCAGCTAGTCAAGAGTCTGTCGGATGCAGGGCTTGATGTCGAAACCACAGCAAAGATCACACAAAGGCACGGGTTAGATTGCGCAACAGTAAATTTCTCCTCCCCAAAAATGAAGATCATACCATTTCCAAGCGCTAAAGGTTTGACTTTAGATTCTGTATTCATGCCTTACTTGGAACGAGAAAACTTCAGCGACGAATTCACAACGGAACGGATACGGAAGTGGATATTTGTCGGTATCTCTCGTACTACAAACTGGATTTACTTTAGTGGAAGGGAAGGGAAAATACTTTTCTACGAAAAGTTTGCTAGAAACGAGACAGAGGGTTACTTGCAAATAAATCGCCATCACGAATATCAGCGAACACTTCCAGAGAACACTGATAGTGATCCGACTATCGATGATGATTCTAGTCTTATAGATCTGTTTTAGAGAAGAGGGCGTTGATTCACTCAACGTGAATGTTATAGTGACCGCACTGGCATGTATTTGCCGGAGACTTCAAACATTCTCAGCGCGATACTCAAGTAAAGCCGTTCGTCCGAAAATGTCAATGACCGTTACCTCTTTCTCTGAGCCGAAAGCGTCAGTTAGGCTCATCGGTTTTCCCAATCGAAAGGATACTGGTTGTTGCCTTCCTTCCTCAATTGCAATATTGTCCGCATACATATAGGTACGATCCAACGAGTCCCGTTTAGGATTGAGTCTTCCGCGCAATCCCGGTATAGTACCTGAAGCCTGCGGAAAGATAACTGAGCCCCCATCTGAAAGAGGTTTTAGATCCACCATCAAGCCGCCACGATTTGGAAGCCAGTCCTGAATTAGTCCTGCCGAGTAACCAGGAGCGGCAACGTACACAGTCATGGGAAGATGCGTAGTGAAAAGATCAAGAACTGCATCTCCTGATTCGTTCGTCGTTGCTCTTTGCCAAGTTTTATTTGGAAACAAAGCCAACACATCAACCGCATCAAGAGGATCTCCTGAGCAGTGAACTGTCACTGTCGATTCTGCAGGACTTAGTTCAAGTTTCGCCGCGGGAATGCTTAGAACAAGATTCGATGTATTAATTACCTTATATTTGGGTGAATTTCCCGTTACTTCCTGTGTGTGTGACTTTATGATAGATACACCGTCGCCCCGGCGTTCCATCAAAAATCTACGATGACTTGAACCTGGTGTGGATCCCACAGGAAACCTACCAAAAACAGAGGTGATCACTTCGTTGCGTGTCGCCTGACTCGTTTCCATACTTTCAATGGTCATCCCGTTGGGTAACTGCCCTGGGGAATCAATTTCCAAGTACCCCTTAAACATTGATATACGAATCTTTCGAGCAATGATAGAGTAGTCGCGATGCGCGACAGCGTTCACCACTGCTTCAAACACTGCTGCGGAGCTATATTCCGGTAGTTCCTCCCGTTCTGGCACTTTACGAGCGGCTACTCGCATGTTCCGCACGATGAACTTAACAGCAGTTGCTATCTGTTCTGTGAGAGGTCCACCAATTTCCTGCGCGTCCAGTTGTTCGGACGCTCTGTCTGTACCCCGATAGCGCGTTGCGATGATCATTGCATTTGGGTACCAATTTTCCGGTGATTCGGCACACAGCAAAATCCCAGCTACAGTTGCTCGTTCCTGACCCGTTTCATCGAGTGTCAGTAAACCGAGATTTTTGAGTCCAGCACGAGGATCGCTTGCTCCTGCGACGCTAAGCATTGGTTCCCAGAGTCGTTCGCAAAGTGTCGAAAAGCCGGTATCGGGTACCACTTGTTTGTCATACCACAGGTAACGATTTTGTGCTCGAAGCTGCGAAATTCTCAAGCGCTCGTCACTTTCTAACGCTCGTTTCGACGCACCGACACGGATAAATGCACGACCGTTCCGCTCATGGACTGCGTCTCCTCGAGGTATCTCGACAAGAACAAAATTCTTGCCACCTAACCGTTTATGGTACACGTTAATTCTCAACGCCGGCTTTATTAAGTCGGTACTCAATTCAACTAACATTTGGTTCACCGCGGACATCTCTGCTTTGGACATACCCTGAACTTCACCTTGGTCAGTTACCCCGCAAAGCAGTACTCCTCCCTGAGCATTTGCGAAGGCTATCAATTCGTCGGCGAGATCATCCCGTTTGGGTTCTGCTGGTTGAGCACCCTTAAAAATTACTTGCTTAAACTCCCAGGCACTGTCCTCACCACGAATGAGTTGTTGACGAATTTCTGCTTCGCTTACTTGCACTATTTATGTACCGAACATTCTGTCATAGCTTTTACCAAAATTCGATGAACGACAAATTGGTGGGCCCACCAGGACTCGAACCTGGGACCTATGGATTCACGATCTAGAAAAATCTAGACACCCACTGTTTCCAGTGGCGTGGACTATCTCATCGCCCGACAGCACATGCTGGTTAGGGCGCGGGACGCTCAAGCCTGTCATTAAGAACACTCGACCGCACTACATGCGATCAGTTCTCAGGTAGTCTCTGCGCCTCCCAACGATGTATCGTTGGTTTGGCTCAAGGTTGCCTTAACGATGACTTGATCGTCTTAGGTTTCCCTGAATTCATCCCGTTCTATTCAACGCTTTCACATTGAACGCACCATTTGATGAGTCCACTGCTCTAACCAACTGAGCTATGGGCCCTGACTTGCACAAATATTTTATTCGGCACTTCCGATTAATTTGTCTAGCTGCAAGCTGTTCAAATTGCTTCATTAACGATGAGCTCCACTCCGTCGCGAAGAATGATAGCTCGAAACTTGTCGTCAACCCTCGCCCATTCGACAACATCGACTTTGAACGGTAAAGCCGACGCTACGAACTCTTCACGTAGGGAAGCAGTAATCCTGCCTGATAGATGTTCTTGTCCCAATATGGCAAGATCAAGATCAGAATATTCTTTCGCTGTCCATGTCGCTCGCGACCCAAATGCTACGACGTCTCGGTTGGGTATATACTTGTTCAAAATCGATTTCACAAGAAACAATTGATCCGGTTTTAGATCGACAGTTTCGCTCAATTGCTTCACGAGAGATGTTCCTGCAATTTTTTGCGTAAATAAGTGACTGCTTCGATAAAGACCGGTATAACCTCGACGACCTGAACTGCAGTAGCGTCGTCGTACGTATGGCTTGTTTTCGAACGCATATCGCGAAAAAAGCACCAGTCTGACCAATCTCGTAGTAGCAAGCCTCGTTCGTTAGCTGTTCGAATGAGATCTTGAAACGTCATCTCATCAATCTCTGCGGGGTTCGGTGAAGCATACTCGAGATATCGCTTCAAAGTTCTGTGAGCGGCCTCGTAGGTGAATTCGAACCTTTGTATCAGACCATCCCTTAATTGAGTATCGTTAGTACTAGACAGGTACCGCTCCATTCCCTCTTCTAGGCGCGCTATTGCACGAACGAACGGTTCGGTCGACGGTTTGTCTTCCAAATACTCTAGATCTCTAAACGTAGTGTTACTGTTGTTCTCTAAATGGTATGTTTCTCCCAAATGTCGTTCGCAAAACTACATTCACCGTGTATGAACTCCTCAAAAATTCAGTACTAGGCATTATTCAACTCAAAAAAGAACTTTTTATTAATTTTTATGTCTCAATTTAAAGTCGCATCGATTTTGTCGCTCGACAAACGCCTTGTGAATATTTTCGCAACTGCAATAAGCAGAGTACGAATATGGAAACATCACAAACCGAGTCAAGGCAAATCCAAATCAAGGATTTGATTGACATAGGTCAGGAACAAGGTTACCTGACTATCGACGAAATCACCGAATATCTCGACAATGAATCCCCCGGCGAGAATTTACTAGACAACGTCATAAGCTTGTTGTGTAGTCTAGAAATTCCTGTTCACGGGCTCCGCGAAGATTTTGAAGTTTCCGCAGAATCAACCACATCGAATGGAGCAGATATTGAAACGGATGCGAATGCCCCAGTAATAAATGTACGCGAAACACGAAATGGCGAGAGTACGAGTCTCTCGTACAGTTATTTGCGCGGATTAAGGCAAAGCACACTGCTGTCTCGTGATGAAGAGATTGAAATTGCCATGCGATATGAGGAAGGTCTGCGAGAAGAAGCTGCTGCCGCTGGGCGATTTCCAGGTGTAGTAGAACGCTTGCTCACAAAACACGGTAAAGCACGAAGAGAGCAAAAACTGAAGAGTGTGGTATTTGGGTTTCTCGACCCAGTACGCACTGTAGTGCCAGCGAAAACAACTAGTTCCAATTCGGTACAAGAATCAAACGGGACAAAAAGCAAAAGCCTCGATCCTAAGGTTGCACAAGCACGCATTACAGAGCTAAAACGAGTCTATGGGAATTTCAAACGAATAACTCGTCAAGAAGGGAAGTCATCGAGAAAGTACCTAGGGGCACAAAAGCGACTCTGTAACACATACGCGCGCTTCAAGTTGGCACCAGAGCTTCGTAAGGAACTACACTCCTTACCGCACACATTACAGACAAAAATACGAAAACACGAGCACAGAATTTTTCAATTGTGTCTAGCCTGCGGCATACCTAAATCAAGACTTGTGAATCAAACTCTGTCCGATGTGCGTTGGTTACAACAAGAACTCCAGTCGATAGAGCCTTGGATTGTAGAGTTAAGAGATGCTCGTAGCGATATCGCAAAGTCGCAAAAGTACATCAACAACTTACTAAGAAAGGCAGGAATCTCTCGAACCGAATTGAATGAAATCATCGAACAGATGAAATTAGGCGAAAGGAAAGCTGCCGATGCAAAACAAGACATGGTTCGGGCAAACTTAAGACTCGTGATCTCCATTGCTAGAAAGCTTTCCAATCGAGGACCCTACTTGTTGGATTTGATCCAAGAAGGAAATATCGGCCTGTTGAAAGCTGTCGAGAAATACGACTACCGACTAGGGTATAAGTTCGCTACCTATGCAACATGGTGGATTAGACAGGGAGTTTCTCGTTACATTGCGGAAAACGCACAAACGATAAGAATCCCCGCACATCTCGTAGAAACGATGAAGCGACTAAATAGAAGTCATCGTCAACTAGTGCAAGAATTAGGTCGTGAACCGACGATAGCGGAACTTAGCGACAAGTCCTCCATTAGTCACAAGAAAATTCACCAGATTCAACGCGTGTGTGTGGAAGCTATCTCGATCGATGCACCTGTTCAACAAGACAGCGATAATTCTATCGGGGACTTTTTAGACGATCCTAACGCAGTTGGACCAGCCGAAAATGCCACGACGGCAAACTTGCACGACATCGTTACAGAACTTCTCGCAGAACTGAGCTCTGAAGAAGCTGAGATTCTCAGGATGCGTTTTGGAGTTGGCTTAGCGCGCGAGTATTCTTTAGAGGAAATCAAAGAGCTGCTTAACGTCACAAAAGAGCAGGTCCGAAAGGTAGAAGCTACGGCATTACGTAAATTACGCAATCCCAAAATGTCTGAGCATCTCCGAGGGTTCTTGCGCGACAGAAATGGTGAGTAACGTCAGCGTACGACCAAACAAACTGTCCTGATTTCGTAAATATTTTTTGGAGTTCGTCGAATTAGCATCCGCAATAATTCCCTATGAAGTTTGAATTGAGGTACAAACGCCAGTAACGCGGAACCTGTATCGAAGTTAGACGGGAACCTTGTAGATATTATGCATTTGAAATGCATAATATCTATATATATGTCAAACCAATACATAGTACGTTCTCTCGAGTCCGTATTAACAAAAGCTGCAGCTGAATTTCCTGCAGTAGTCCTTACTGGTCCCCGTCAATCAGGGAAAACAACGGTTTTAAAATACGTTTTCGGAAACAAATATCGATACGTCTCACTTGAACTTCCTGACGCTCGAGCCTTCGCAATCGAAGATCCCAGAGGATTTCTCGCAACGTACCCTGCGCCTGTCATTCTCGACGAGATTCAACAATCCCCTACACTGCTCTCGTATATCAAGGAGCTCATTGACAATAATCGAAATGCAGTAGGACAGTACCTCCTCTCCGGATCGCAAAACATCCTACTGTCCGACAGAGTTTCCGAGTCGCTCGCAGGACGTGTAGCTGTTCTTCGCTTGTTACCGTTATCGCGTCGAGAGATCGCGGGCGAACCAAGTCGCCTGCTCCGTTGGGAACAAAACGACTGGATTAGAGACTCCACTCAAACTCCGTACGACCCCAACGCTTTGTGGAAAGACTTATTGAGAGGAGGATATCCTGAACTTACTACACACCCCGATCGAGACCTCGCACTTTGGCATTCGAGTTACATCCAAACCTATTTAGAACGCGACGTTCGTACTTTGAGACAGATTGGCGACCTAACGCAATTTCAGATATTTCTTCGTACCCTAGCCGCACGAAGTGGTCAATTATTGAATTTGACTAGCATCGCTCGTGACCTTGGAGTCGCCGTGAATTCAATAAAAGCTTGGGTGTCGGTACTTGAGGCAAGTTATCAAGTCATGATCCTACGCCCTCACCATGCAAACGTTGGGAAGCGACTCGTTAAGACTCCGAAAATTTACTTCACGGACGTAGGTACGTTATGCCACTTGACCGGATTGAAAGACCCGGAACATGCAATTGCAGGACCTATGGGAGGAGCTATTTTGGAAACAGCCGTCCTCTCGGAGTTAATAAAAACTTATACACACCGAGGCGGTAGGCCGAGTGTGTATTTCTGGCGAACCACTGCGGGAGCTGAGATTGATTTTATCGTAGACACGGGGTCCCGCTTAGTACCAATCGAAGTGAAGTTGTCCTCTACGCCACGTCGTTCCATGGCATCTAGCATAACAAAGTTCCGACAAGATCTACCTAAACTAACCTCTGAGGGCTTTGTAGTGCATCCGGGCAGCGTAAGTTCGCCGCTCAGTAAAGGAGTGAGATCCTTACCGTTCGCAGAGTTTTAGGTGCAATAGGACTCGACAGAATAGACGGTCCTTATTGTTCAGCAGCGGCTGAACGAGTTGTTCCGTCGTCAACTAACTGCTGGTGAGAACGACATCGGTTACGAACGAACCTAATTCGGCTATGGCTACACGCTGCTGCAGCATGGTGTCTCGGTCCCTAACTGTAACTGTGTTGTCTTCCAAGGTTTCAAAATCCACTGTCACGCAAAGCGGGGTGCCCGCCTCATCATGTTTGCGGTAACTCTTGCCGATGTTCCCAGTGTTTTCAAAGAACATCCGACCCAGTTTTAACTTCTGTAGTTGTCGTACGATTTTGCGAGCCTGATCCACGATACCCTCGTGATTTTTCTTCAAAGGTATCACTGCTACTTTGATCGGTGATAAGTGTGGTCGTAATCTCAGCACCGTTCGCTCAGAACCATTGTCTAGCTGTTCAATTTCGTAGGCTTCGTTCAGCACTGCGAGAATCCCTCTGTCAACGCCCGCGGACGGTTCTATTACGTAAGGTACAAACCAGGTGTTGTTGTTACGATCGTGCAAGGCTAAACGCGTTGTAGAGTCTGGGTTTTCTTCCACTTTGGCTTGAATGTTGAGCTCACTTTGTTGTTTTGTATGTGAGCCTAAGTCAAAATCTGTACGATTCGCAATGCCTTCGAGTTCTTCCACGCCATGTGGGAACGGGTACATCAGGTCGATCGTTGCCTTGGAATAGTGCGACAATTCCGACTCCGGTACCTCATAAAGGGATAATCGGTCCCGCGCGACACCTTGTGCCTCCCACCAGTTTAGTCGTTCCTCGACCCATCTACGATGCCAGTCTTCATCAGTACCCGGTTGTACAAAGTACTCCAGTTCCATGATTTCAAGTTCTCGCACCCGAAAAATGAAGTTTCGTGGAGTGATTTCATTGCGAAAGGCTTTACCCATCTGTGCAATACCGAAAGGTACAGTGCGCGCCGTGGCGTCAATGATGTTCTTGAAATTTGCGAAGATATGTTGAGCTGTCTCTGGACGAAGATATGCAAAACTACTTGAATCTTCCACAGGTCCTACGTTAGTCTTAAACATAAGATTGAAGGGTCTCGGTTCTGTGAGTTCCTTGGATCCACAATGGGGACACTTATCGGAAGATAGAGAGTCGAACCGACTTCGTCGTTTACAAACTTTACAATCGACAAGTGGATCAGTAAACGTCGCTTCGTGACCCGAGTATTGAAGTACTTTCTGGTGCGTCAAGATTGAAGCATCAATGCCCTCGACATCATCGCGCTCATAAACCATTGACTGCCACCAAGCAGTCTTGAAGTTGTTTTTAAGTTCAACACCTAGTGGGCCGTAGTCATAAATGCCCTGGAGGCCACCATAGAGTTCGCTTGATTGGAAAATAAAACCACGACGTTTACACAAACTCGTGAGTTCTTCCATGGTCTTCGCAGTCATTTGTTTGGTAAAAAGTACGGTTTGATGTGCGTATTCGAGACGTGATTGTAGTTAGTCACGGGAGTGCCATGTTCTTAAACCGACTGTCTTGGCTTTGGCCAACTAATGCTCAAAGCTGAAATGTACTAGCCTAAGTCTTGTACCTTGGTGATTGAGGCAACTATTTTCTTCCCCGATGTATTCAATTCGTTCAAGTCTTTTTGGGTTTGGTCAAAGTGTTGACCTAACTTCGTAAGACGCTCGTTGAATCGATTCACGTCTTCGGCAATGATGCCCAGTCGTGATCGAATGTCGTCTGCACGTTTGCGAATATCGACATCTCTAAAGATTGAACGCAAGGTAACTACGGTGGCCATCATAGTCGAAGGGCTCACGATATACACTCGATATTTTTGCGACTCCTGAACGATCTCAGGAAGTTCCGCGTGAATCATCGAGTACACGGCTTCTGAAGGTAAAAACATCAGTGCGCAGTCGGCGGTCGTCCCCTCAATAATGTATTTCTCACTGATGTCCCGTAGATGACGACGAAGACTCGCCAGCAATTCTTTTTTAGCTTGTTTCTGACCAGCGTCGTCGGTCGCTTGACGATACGCAATGAAACTTTCCAATGGAAACTTTGAATCTACCGCAAGGTGTCCCGACGGTTCAGGCATCTTCAACAAACAGTCCACTCTTGTAGAAGACTCGCGTTTAGTATTCTCCAAGGTCACTTGAAAGTCATAAAAATCAGCTGGCAACGCGTCTTTGACTATGTCTTTCAATTGAGTCTCACCCACATGGCCACGTGCTTGCTTGTTGGTCATGAGGTCATTCAACGTTTGCAGACCTTGTGAAAGATCTTGTATGCTTCGTTGCGACTCAAGTATTTGACCAAGCGATTGTTGTACTCCTTGTAGATGGGAGACGGTTTGATGCAAATTCCCAGAAAACCGCTCGTCAAGTGTGCGAGTCTGGGTTTGTTCGAGCTCGTGTAGTCTATCGGCTAGTTGACTGGATTCTCGTTTAAGTACAACGATTACTCCAATTGCAACTATTGCTACTAAAACAATAACAATAACGCTTAGCCAGAGATCCATGGCTACCGCCGATCGAAGACGCTTAACGCGACAAGTCTATTCTTGCTTCTGTTAGTCGGCACTATTTTGTAAGTCCTGCCGAGCCTTTATCAGTTCTCTGATGTTCTCCCGCGCTTTCTCGAGTTGTTCTTCCTCTAGTGACAATCCGATCAATGTGGCTATTCCCTTGGTAAAGTCCCAGTCTAGCTGAAGAGCACCGTTCAGGTTTGTACCTTGAAAGTTGACGGTCGCAACATCCGCGTCTTTCTCTAATAGAACTCTCGCGGTAGCTTCGTGCCCGAACAAAGCAGCTACGAACAGTGATGTTGAGCCAAGAGCGTCGCGAGACTCAATATCAGCACCAGCTTGTAAAAGATATTTCACAGTCTCCACCTGTCCGAGAGCAGACGCCGCGACAAGAATGGGACTACCCTCCGTGGTAACAATGGTGGTTATATCGTCGACTCCAGCTAAATGGCTTTTGACCAAGTCCAAGCGATCCAAAGCTAACGCAGCCCAAATATCTTTCTCCGCCTCTTGTTCCCGTGCTTCCATCAGAATGGGACGCACCTTGTTGCGACCAGCTTCAACAACTTCTCGGGTAACCCCTAGTTGATAAATGTCATTTGCGTAATAGTTGGTCATCCGCCAATTTATAGCAACAGCATCGATCACGTCTTCTCCGATAACATTTCGATGAAACAAGTCGGCGCCACCCGCGATGAGAGCTTGCACGGAGTCGACAGCTCCGAGAAACGCGGCGGTCATCAAGCACGAGTTACCGACGACATCGCTACCGTTTACATCTGCTCCGTTATCAATCAGTAACTCAACAACATTCGCTTTATCGTGCAAGGTCGCATGCATGAGCGGTAACCGGTTATCTGACTCTCGACCTGAGTTAGGGTCGGCACCTTCGCTTAAGTATTTCTTAATAGCTCCGATGTCATCAGCCACGATCGCATCCCACAAATTTTCATACTCCACTTCCACGTTTGTGCAAGACAACATACTCAGTCCTATGAACAGTACAAACGTGCGATTGGAGTATTTCAGCCACGACCTGTTCATCGAAGTTCGACGATCTCTCGAATCTCTTCAGTGGACAACTCGGTGATTGAAATTTCGCCATCCGCGACGGTCATCTCAGCGAGTGCCTTTTTGTCCACGATCATTTCGTTAATTCTCTCTTCAAAGGTGTTTTCTGTTATCAATCGGTGTACCAATACGTTCTTGGTCTGACCAATCCGAAATGCCCTATCCGTTGCTTGGTTTTCGACTGCAGGGTTCCACCAAAGGTCGTAATGTACTACTTGATTCGCAGCAGTCAAATTCACTCCGGTTCCTCCAGCCTTTAGGGAAAGAACCATTGCACGCGACTTGCTGTCGTTCTGGAAAGATTCGATCATTTTATCGCGCATCGCTCGAGACACGCCACCGTGTAAGAACGCTGGTTCGAACCCAAATTCAGCTTCAACACAAGTCACCAGTTGCTCACCCATCTTAGCAAACTGAGTGAACACGAGCACTTTTTCGTCCGCGTCTAAAGCTTCTCCGAGAATATCTACAAACAAAGACAGTTTGCCAGATTCTTCGGTTGAAGTGTATTCCCGCTTTAAAAAGTGACTAGGAGAATTGCAAATCTGTTTCAATCGCAACATCAGACTCAACACGCTGGCGTTGCGCTTGATTTTTGACTCAGCTAGGTCGATTTTCTGCAACGTATCATCAACAGTCTTCTGATATAGCGCCGCTTGTTCGGAAGTGAGTGAACAGAATCTGTTGGATTCAATCTTGTCTGGCAAGTCACTGATGACAGACTTATCGCTCTTAGCTCGTCGAAGTATGAACGGCGCGGTGACTTTGCGGAAGGACTCCAACGTTTCTTGACTTCGATCTAATTCGATGGGTCTCGCAAATGAGTCTGTAAACTTCTTTCTCGAACCTAGATAACGCGGCATCGCAAAGTCAAAAATACTCCAATAGTCCAGCAGACGATTTTCGACCGGTGTCCCGCTCAACGCGATTTTGGACACTGCACTGATTTGTTTAATAGCTTTAGTCTGTTGTGCATCCGGATTCTTAATGTTCTGAGCTTCATCGATAACTAGAGTTGGGAAGAGGTTCTCTTTCAATTGATCCACGTCGCTTCGAATTACGCCGTAACTAGTTAGTATTACATCGCTTTCCAGTTGGGTTGCTTCCCGCGTGGTGCCGTGATATACCTTGACGCTGAGAGACGGCGCGAACCTCTCGATCTCTTTACGCCAGTTCGTGAGTACCGAGGTTGGTGCGACCACAAGTGCGCCAGATTCTTTCAGCTCCCCCTTCGCTTTTTGATGTAACAGAAAAGAGATCACCTGAATAGTCTTACCTAGTCCCATGTCATCGGCGAGTAATGAACCAAATCCAAAAGTGGTGTTTTTTACGAGCCACTGAAAACCAACGCGTTGGTACGGTCTTAGCGTACCGCAGAGTTCTGTTGGAATGTCTACAGGTTCAACTTGCATGATCGAAGTTAACAGTTCATTAAAAGAATCATCCAACTCGACGTCAGCCTCATTGAACTCCTCCGCTAACCCAGCTCGAAGAATATCCATCGACGACATCGAGTTTGGCAGTTCGTCAAGTCTCGTTGCAAGATCTTCCGCTTCATCCGAATCGATAAATACATACTCTCCGTTTATGTGAACAAGTCCTTGAGCAGCTTCTACTAACCGCAAAAAGTCTTCTTGCGACACTTTAGTTTCACCCAATGCGACCTGCCAGTCGAACGCGACGATGTCGTTCAGTTGTAAATAACTCTTAACTTCCTCTTTTGATGTTCGAGAGACTCGGACCGACACCTTTGGTCGTAGGAGTCGATCGAGACTTTTCGGTAGGATGAGATGGACTCCAAGTAGCCTGAGTACAGGTAGTACTTGGAGCAATATTGGCGCAAATTCAGCAAAGGTGTACGAGCGAACGTCTTCTTTACCACGAGCCGAACTCTGTAGTAGATCTCGCAGGTCAGGAAAGTAAGTGCTAAGAAACGCGAGATCACTGAGAATGAGCGGACCGTCTGGTATGCTTGTTGCTTCAGCCCCGATTTCAGCGAGAGAATAGACTTTTGTGTCTCGTTCGACTTTGAAGGAGACGCCGAGTAGGAGATCTGTAGAAATTTGTAGGCCTTCGCGCGATAAAGCAAGTAGTTCTGGTTTTCTGTCTGGCGGCAAGACTTCCTGAATGAACATCAATACGCGATGGGATCGATCACGAAACGACAGACAGTTCAGCCAACGTTGGACCACTTGTGGAGTGTCTCGGTAACCGAACCATTTGAACTTGTGTCGATTTCCAGTGAAGAACCACATTTGCACGGTGTCTTCGTGGTCCTCTGGCGGAGCGAAGTGGAATGCCAAACTAATGAAGTGAGTCAGTAACAGATTTAGAATGCCATCAACCTGTTGCTTGGGTTCTAGAAATCCAGCATTATCGGACGATTCGATCAGCAACATATCATCAGGGCAAAGGTCATAAAGTTGGGTTAGGATCTCTGTAATCGCGCCATCGATTGTCGCCGCCTCCCAGCGAATGGTAGACTCGCCATTGGGATACGCGACCATGCGCGGTACGAATGCTTGCTGCGTTAATAGTTTCAGTGCAACACGAAACACCACATACCAGAAGACCGCGTGTGCGTCCCCTTCATTTACGGATTGCAACCCGTGCGTACGTAATCGGAAGAGATCTTCTATCCAGTCATGTTGCCATTTATGTAATACTTCCCCTGAAGCATCGACTGAATTGACAAACGTACCAAAGTCATCGATATAGATCGCATGCCCTGGGTAATCCCTGACATCAATTGCGTCTTCCCGCAAGCCGGGTTCTAATCGCGCTACGCGCAAACTGGTACGAGCATATTGGGTCTTTAGTATCTCGCGAAAATCGTTCTCGTGGAACAGTGGTTGCTCTTGCAGCAGAGTAAATAACCGATCACCTAAATCTGGGATTGCCGAGAGATCAAGATCCAGCAATGGTAGGGGCGACTTTACCGGTGTCGGCGGGGTTTCACTCGGAGGTACTTGTTCGACCGCATCGGATTGGTCAGGCAGCTCACTATCGAAATGAGAGCGCTTTTTCACTTCTGCGAGCAAGTCCATTCCGTGTAACCGAAAGATCAGGAATGGATTCTTGTCGATCTCGTTAGCCAATAAATAAATAACTGCCGCAAGATGTTTACAAGGAACTGCCCAATCAGGACAACTGCACGTGCCATTCAGCGATTTCCAATCCTTTGGTAGGAGATTAATGCCGCGTTCGTTAGCGAGTTCGTGAATGTCCGCCGGTAACTGACCGTTTAGCAGTTCGCCCAAAACAAATGGATTACTACTCACTGCTTTTAATATCTGGGAGCGTTCAGTTTTCGAAAACGGGCGTAATGACACTTTGACCCTATACGGATGCTTCCTGCGTCCTTTTACCGGTGCGGTCACAGTGGTACCCTTAATTTCTAAGGACGGCACCCGATTAGGATTGGCGTACAGACGTCCTCGAGGAATTCTGTTTTGAAAGTCAATTCCAATAAAAGAATTGAGCCAAAGTTTACCCCACCAAGTGCGACCGAACTTACTCTCAGACGGTGGTCGAGGTTCTCGCCGACGAGGTCGTCTACGATATTTCGCGCGACGACGTGCGCGCACTTGTTGATCTACTTCGTTCACTAACTACAAAAACAGCTTGATGTTTGTTAGACTCTAGACTCGGAGGGTCAGAGACTGTTCAATTCGACATAAACCGGTACGTGATCTGATGGTGTTAAATCGTCAATTCGGTCTCGATATTCCTTATCGATAACAACGCTTTCTGTCGATGCGCGCACTTTAGGAGTTCCGTAAATCATGTCAATGCGCAAGCCCTCTCCTTTTTCCCAAGAACCGCCCCGATAGTCCCACCAAGTGAACTCCTTTGACCCAGCGTTTAATTCGCGATATAAATCGTGTAAGCCAAGTGCTACGAATGCCCAAAGTTTCTCTCGTTCCTCAACTGTGTGGAACATCTCTCCATCGCCCTCTTTCCCTCGCCAAGAATCTCTCGCACTGGGGACTATATTGAAGTCTCCACCAATTACCGAACTCTCATAGTCTTGAGTGAGTTCTTGCCAGTACTTTCCCAATGAATCATACCAAGAAAGCTTGGCCGCAAAGTCTTTGTGGTCTGGACTCTTTCCATTAGGACAGTAAACGGATGTCATCGAGAGTCCGTTAATCTTCGCGGTAATTAACCGGGCACCTGCCGCCTCTTCGCCCGGCAATCCTACGGTTAGAACTTCCATTTTCTCGCGTGAAAGTAACGCTACTCCGTTCCAAGCACGCTCACCATGTTGATAGCAGTGGTACCCCAACGCTTCAAACTGAGTGACCGGAAACGACGAATCCTCGGTCTTGGTTTCTTGTAATGCGACGACATCCGGTTGGCGCTTCGCTAACCAGTGCGTGACAAGGTCGAATCGCGCCCTCAGACCATTGATGTTCCAAGTGGCGAATTTCATAGAAAATTGATGGTATTCATACTATTGCAACAAAAAGGAGAAGGCATCGTAACCTGCATCTTTAATGGCATCAATGGCTGAGTCAGGGGAATCCTCAAAAATCGCCACGATGCTTCCTCCACCACCCGAACCAGTCAATTTTGCACCAAGAGCTCCGTGCATCCGAGCAATGTGTACGAGTTCTTCAATCTCTGGAGTAGATAGTTGTAAACCGTTAAGGTATCCTTGGCATAGGTTCATAAGCGTGCCGAGTTTCTGTATATTTCCTTGCTGAAATGCTCGAGCCCCGCTGTCAGTGAGCTTGCCGATCGCATCAAACACTCGCTCGTACTCAGCCAGATTCTGTTCTCGACCGTCGCGAACTTGCGCGACCATCATCGCAGTTAAACTCTCTTTACCACTCAAACCGATCAATACATGAATTGGAGTTCCGACTTTGAGCTCTTGAAAACTTGCTTCTTTGGTCTCTTGATCGCGCTGGAATAGCAAGGGTTTACCGTAGGTCGCTAAGGTATTGTCTACTCCTGATGGAGAACCATGCGCTGCACGTTCGCATTCGTAGGCGAGTTCATTGATTTGTTCCAAACTCAGTTGTAATCCATAGTGTTCCGAAAGAGCTTTGATCACCGCGACCGCAATCGCCGCCGAACCACCTAGTCCCATGGCTTTAGGCACATTCGGGAAGATTTCGACGCGCATTGTGTTCTCACTTAGATTTAGTCTGTCGAGAAGTGCGCACAACATTCCGAGCAAACCTGGTGGACGTTCTTCTTGAGATGGAATTCGCTGCTCCACGCCCCATCGAGGTACGATCAGTGTGGATACATCGTCATCAACAATCGTTGCTTCCACAGCTACAGGCAGTGGCACCGCGAGCGCGGGTCTTCCATATACGACAGCATGTTCACCAAGGAAAATGGTTTTACCAAAAGCCGAACTCCGTGGCTGAGTCGATTGTTGTTGTGGATCGTTCGAGCGCATCTCTTCAGCGATTTCTTTCGCTTTCCAAACTTTTATCGTCCCATTCTCCACCAAGGAGTCAACAACGTGTTCAAAAATGTCTGCCGGTACTTGTGCCGATGTTGCTACGCTCCGCGCGTGTAGCGTCATGTGATTCTGTTGAATGCCCGCAGTAGCCAAGGCGCGAATTGCGGCAAAGTTTTGCGCTAACCCCACGCAACCCATTATCCCAGCTAGTTCAATCGCGGTAGGATTACCCAGCATTCGATGACAGATACGAACCGTTGGGTTGGTCTCTAAGGAGCCACCGACGGTCCCCACTTTGATCGGAATCTCGAGTCTGCCTACTAAATTTCCGTCTTCGTTGACTTCCCAGTCCGTTAAACCCCGGTAGCGTCCATCCCTAGCCGCATATGCATGTGCAGCTGCTTCTAGAGCACGATAGTCATTCCCCGTCGCAACCGCAACGGCGTCGATTCCATTCATGATGCCTTTGTTATGCGTCGTTGCACGATATGGGTCCACTCGAGCAAGTTCATTAGCTAACACTATGCCATCGCGGACTACCTTACCGGGAAAACCCGGAATACCGAGATCATCGGTTGGCATCGTAACTTCAGCCCACACGATCGAACGGTCGGTAAGGTTGGATAGGATGCGCAAGAACACAGTCCCACCAGTGATTGACTCAACAAGACTCGCAATACCTTCGCACATTCCATTGACCACGTTTGCGCCCATCGCGTCTCGTGTATCGACATGCAAATGGAGAACCAGCATTGCACCTTTGGGTCGTCCCGTGTTGTAGACGTGAACTTCAATGTCCTTTGCACCACCACCACGAGCTACCATTTTTGGATGCAGTGTGTTCGCCAAGTTTAGAATTTCTTCTCGACGTTCTAGTAACTTTTCTCTGGCAAGTTCCACATCTTCAACGTAGACCACTTGTACTTGTCCAGTGATTATTGGTGCTGAACACGCAACCGCGAAACCACCATTAATGCGAGCTGTACGAGCTGCACCAGACAATCCCGCAACTACCGAGGGTTCCTCAACAACCAACGGCACGACATAGTCCTTGCCGTTGATTAAGAAGTTGACCGCGATTCCAAGCGGCAGACCAAACACACCAGCAACATTTTCGATCATCTTATCAGCAATATGCTGACGTAAAGTGTGAGTCCCTGCATCAAGTGATAGTTCATCGGAAGCTTCGATGAAACCGTGTTCCGCCAGTTTCGCGATTCGTTCCCTTACATCCAGTCGGAAAAAGTTCGGGATGCGTGAATTACGCTGTTTTTTCGATTCTGACTCCATTAATATCCTTTTGCAGATCCAGTACTGTCACTGGTAAATCTGTGACTTTGCGACGTAATGCGGCTAAACTTTGCGGTTCAGTAGCTATTGCTACGCCAACATCACCGCCTCCAGCACCCGAAGGTTTGTACAACGCTCCTACTTCAGCTGCCAAAACGTGCATCGTTTCATGTTGCGTACTCCAAATCGCAAGCTCTGCTTCTGAATCAACATCTCGATACACTCGAACAAAATGTTGTAGCGCGGTAAAAAAACTAAGACTATCGGTCAGCGAATCAGCAACCTTTTTTGCGGCTGTAATGAAACTGTCCCGTAAATTCACTGATAGACCGTCGAACGCACTACGAAAACGGTCGACCATTGCCTTCGTCTCCGTGCTGAATCCGACAGAATAAAAGTCTAAGTATATCCCGTTGGGAAACTTCTCATTCGATGTAGTCTGTCTCTTTAGTTGAATGAGACCGCCATAGTAACAAGTTAGGACATCAACACCACTACCGTGTTGACCCGTAGCACGATATACATCCAACAAATCCTCTACGTTCATTGGGTGTTCAGTTAAGGTAGCAAGCGAAGCGTAAAGGTTAACCAACACACTTGCAGAGGATCCTAACCCTAATTTGTACCGTTCCGAATAAAAACCTGCTGTATCCATATGCAAGATAGCGCTTTCTGGGAGCGATGTTCGCTGAGAAAACCAACTGAGGACTGTGCCTACTAAGTCATTTCTACTTTCAGACAGTAGTTCTTGTAACGAGACAGACTCATTCCAGAAGGGCGGTGAACCGCTGAGATGCCAAAGTCCTTCGTCGCTAATCTTCAGAGTGCATTGCGCACGGCGATCAATAGCTAAAGAGAGTGCTGGCGCGCCATACAGTACGGCGTATTCCCCGGCAATAACCAATTTTCCCGGACTTGAGACACTAATGTGCTGAAATGGTTGGGGCATTACCTATGTCGCTTTCAAGCGTGAACAGAACTCCATCGGTGTCGTCTAGCGCGTCTTTGACAGTCGCTATAGCTTCGGGTTCACAAATTGCCTTTATCTGTGGTCCCGCGTCGCTGGTGAAGAATACCGGTACCCCATCATGTCGCAATCGTTCAATCGTATCGATTGCGTTCATGGTGCCCGCGCGCCAATATCGAAGTGGAGGTTGGGTAGACATCATCAGTGCATGCATACGGTAACAATTCGCTTCACTAAGCTCGGCTAGTGTGTTGAAATCTCGATTCCGAATTGCTTCACCGCACTGTTCAAAGTCATCTACAGTTTCAGAAACCCAATTCTGATAAAACGGCGAGGTCGTAACCGTCTGTGCCATACCCTTGGTCGATGAAGTGAGTTTTGGTTCGGTTGAAGTCACAGCTGCTACGACTCGTAAATTCCAATAGTCAGGTGGAACTATTTGGACTGGTGTACATTCCTCCGCATCTGGATTCATGGCAACATAACCGCTCAATAGCGAACGCACCGCGGAAGCCGAGCCAAGACGAGTGATCCGCGCTAAAGAAGTGAAATCTAAATTCAATCCACAGAGTGTATTAATACCGACTGCTAACGCTGCGAACCCCGACGAAGACGAAGCAAATCCACAATTCTTCGGAAAGTTATTGCTGGAATCAATCTGCAGCCGAGGAATATCGTACTCCCTACGTAAATGGTCGAGCCATTGCGAGATTTTCTGATCAGACACGGACTGACCATCAATGAAAATCTTGTCATCATCGGATCCAGAAACAGAGGTTCTTGTTTCTAGCCCGCCTAAAGTTATGGACAGAGAAGGGCTAGCTGGGATCTTTTGAGTTTCGTCTCGCTTTCCCCAGTACTTTACCAGTGCAACGTTGGGATGCGCGAGTACTTCGACTTGGTTCAACAGTATGCGGGTGGGGGAGTAAACCGATATCCCTCTTGCTCCAAAATGTGTGCGATCTCGATAGTGATCATGTCCCCGTATTCGGGACCGATGAGTTGCACTCCAATTGGCAACTGATCCACTTCACAAAGCCCTGTGGGTAGAACGGTTGAGGGTAAATAGGCATTTATTGCAAGTCCTGCCCAGAACAGTTGCTTGAAATAGTGCTGAGGCTCGCCGTTCACCGTGATTGTTCGTTCACCAAAGGGTCCATGGTCGTGGGGGTATGCAGAGGTTGCCATAATGGGCGCAAGTAGGACGTCAAATTTGTTAAAGAACTCGTGCCAAGCCCAACGAACCCTGGTCCTTGCTTCGTGAAATTGCACCCAGTCGCGATAGCGAGCTATTGGAGACAACATTAATTTCGAATCTGGAGAGTCATCAAATTCATCCACTTCAGATAAGTCGTTCACGAGCTGACGGAACTCATCGGGCGGAATCCTACAGTGCAGTGTTGCGTTCAGAAGACATTGGTAACTGCGAAGAAGTTCGTCGATCGCTATGTCTGGACGTGCTTCCCTGTCCACATGTGCGCCAAGCGTTTCCAACGTGTTCGCGACGTTACGCACTTTCTGAATCACTTTGGCATCAACCGGCGCGACGCCATCGTCTTCCCAAACCGCGATGTTGAGTTCATTTACACTTTTAGTCAATTCAGGTAGCTCGACCCGTAATCCGCGCGACTGAATCTCGTCTGGTCCCATCATGACTTCCATGGCTAACGTCAAATCGTGCGCGGACCGTGAAAGCGGACCCACCGCTGAAAGATCAGGTGGCGCGAGAATGCCCGGTGGTGAGTGTCCGCGAGGTGGAATCAAATTCCAAGTCGGTTTATGGCCAAACAACCCACAAAAATGAGCCGGATTTCGTATAGATCCTCCAATATCGGATCCTGAGTCTAGACCAGTAAACCCCATTGCCAGTGCAGCTGCAGAACCACCAGAAGAGCCCCCTGGTGACCTTGCCAAATCCCAAGGATTATTGGTACATCCATATATGTCGTTATAACTTTGAAAGTCAGCGAGCCCGAACGGAACATTGGTTTTACCAAAAATGATCGCTCCAGCTTCCTTTAATCGTCTAATCGCCAACGCGTCTTGTTGAGGAAAATTCTGTTTCAACATCGGAATCCCCCAAGTGGTTGGAGTATCTAATACGTCGTAGGATTCCTTTACAGTCATCGGTAGACCGTGCAAAGGTCCCAGATTGGAGTTACCCTGACGCACTTGTTGATCAGCTTTCTTTGCTAGATCCAGTGCTTGGTCTCGAATCTGCCACACAATCGCGTTGATTTCTGGGTTATATCGATCCACGCGATCCCAGAAAAGTTGCAAGAGTTCTTCGCTCGATACTTCTTGTCGTCTGATCTTTGTGGCAAGGTCGACCGCAGTCGCGAACACTAACTCTGACTCAGCCACCTAAACACTCTCTTCTGTTAGAAACCATAAGTTAGCCCCACTTCTAAATAACTGTCATTCTTTAGCGGAAACAGCACATCGTCTGTCGCGATCTCGTTAAGGAGCACAAGCTCCATCGCAACTGATATGCGCTCCGAAACTCGCCGCGAAAACTCCAACGAAGCAATCGCGCTGTCGTTGTCATTACCGAGTAGCGCACTCGCGGTGACGGTCGTTCCCTGGAAATCGTTGAAACTGACTCTGCTCGCGACGAAGAGATCGTTATCAAAACGAGTCGTCGCTCGCTCGCGACGATCGTCGAAGTTCCACTCGGCAACCAAGGTCATATCAGCAACGGTACCGAAGAGGGAATAAAACGAGTACTCGAAGCCACCCACAAACGCAGTGTAATCTTCGTTGTTTCCCAGTCTATTGAGCGCACCGGTACGGCGCAGTCCTTCAAATTTTAGCAACCACCCACTATGCTGAAATCGCAGGTCAATCGAAGTCTGCGATATTTGCGTGTAGAAAGGTGAAAACGTCAATGGGAGGTCCGATGCAAAATTTGGTACGAAAGAGGGTTCGCGATTAGTACCAACGAATCCACTAATTCCAGCGTCCAAGTACCCGAACGTGTGACTGTATCTAAAGGCAACGTCGAAGTGTCGTTCGTCATATACGTTATCGTAAACGACAGAATCAATATCAATCAGAAAGGGAAAACCAAGTCGACCTTTGGGTCCTGGAAACGTTCGCTGTCGATGGAAGGGAAGACCAAATACTTCAAAGATTCCAGATTCGGTGGACAGTGTTAAGTGAATCATCGGTTGGCCGAGTTTGAATTCCTCATTTGGATTCTCAACTAGGTCGGTCTGATTGACGATGTCGATTAGATGATGAGACTCAGTCGTGCCCCAAAAAACGCGAGCAAGTCCAACGCGCATTTCAAGCTCTCCTAACCGCGTCGGGCGATAGTGAACTAAATAGGCTTCGCGTACGTCGCCACGAGTCCTGTCTCGATCGGTTTCGTCGTATCGGTAAAAGCCCACGAGCCGGAGACTAGTGTTTTCGCTCAGTTTTGCGTCCAACTCTGGCATCACGAAAACGCTATTTGAAATTCCTTTATCGCGAATGTTTGAACCAAATAATGAATCGTCCCAAAACCAACGAGGTTCAAGTGCGATCGTACCAGAGAACTCAATATCCTCGCTTGCGGTCGCAACACCCACGTATGAAGTCAGCGATAAGCAGATTCCGATCATCAATAGCAATAGTTTTAGCGACATTGATAGAACGGATCCTTAATTTTCCCTCGGCTTTACCGAGCCCTACGAAGACTTGTCTGCGTGAAGTCGTCTTCGTCTAAATCGACTCGAAACTCAAAGTCCGACCAATTCAGCGTGGTACTCTTGCCATTCACGTGATTGGTCATGACCATCGTCTGCGCGAACCAATATTCGTCCAAGTATTGTTTGTAATCGCTTACAGTCAAGGTCTTTAGATGGTCTCCCCTACGGTCGTAATACTCAATCTTCCAAACACGATACGCTTCGTCGTCGTGCCAAACTAATTGGCGGCTGTAATTTGATCCTTTCGAGACGGGAATCCGTTCGCTCACAGTGCAAGTTAGGTCTTCGCACGGCTCTTCTCGTAGATACTTGTAGGTGAATTTACTCACCTCAGGCGGATTCATATCTTCGTAGGAAAACTCACTGCCCATGAACGACTTTGATTGACCAGAAGAATTCAGTCTGGTGACTCGATTTGTCGCCGGAAGAAAGAACCATTGGTCGTCGGGCTGGTCCTCGTTGGAATGAATCAGTAATGCGGTGCCCCGGACATCTCGTGGCTCTTCAAATAAGAACAGTATGCGGTCGCCTTGTTCTTCAACCTCGAGAATTTGAACTCGTAGTTCGCGTTTGGACTCTCGGCCTTTACGATCTTTTAGCACCATGACTTGTTTAGCGATGTAATTACCAAATCCCTTTTTTACATCTTGCGCGGCTTGAGCTATTTCCAGTCCTTTAGCAATAGCCTCTTCTTCGTTTTGCCCGAGGACCGATGGTACTATTACGGTCGCTAGTACGCCGATCATTGCAAGAGAACTGGTTAGTTGCTTCATGACTTTCTCCTATCAATCGCTAACAACAGTGGTGGTAGGAATAGGAAGTCCGCTATTAACGCAAAGATTACGGTAATCGTGAGCATCATTCCAAGCATCCATGTTACTGCAAATCCCGACAAGGAAAACACGATGAATCCACAAGCCAACACTACCGTGGTCGTCCACAGAGCTCTACCAACTCGTTTGAAGGTAAAGCGAATTGCACTTTCCGGCGACTCGCCACGACGGCGAGCCAGCTGATACTTCGACAAGAAGTGGGTAGTGTCGTCAACAATAATGCCAAATGCAATGGCAGTCATGACCGAACCGGCCAGCCCAACGCTCCCGACAAAATGTCCCCAAACTCCGAAAGTCAACGCGGCCGGAACGTAATTCGGTAAGAGGCTAATGAATCCCATGGTGAGACTCTTGAGGAGGATGACCAACAATACGGAAATTAACCCCATCGCGATGACTGTGGCCAACAACATCGAATCGATATTTCGTTCAGAAAGATGTGCAAAGACGATGGTAAATCCGGTGGTCTCTGTCGCTAACGACGGGGCATTCTCCTTTAACCAATCTTCGGCACGCGCAGCGACCGCTTTCAATTCATCCGCGGTCATCCCGTCTTGTGCCGTCGCGGTAACCCGCGTAGCCGCTTTCGCAATGTCTATCTGGTCAGTTAAGTCACGACCAAATGGTAGAGAAAATTCATACAACAAAAGATATTGGGCCGCGAGAGTTGAGTCATCAGGTAGTCTATAAAACGACTCGTCATCGTTGTTCATGTTCATGTTCAAGCGCTTCATCGTGTCGCTGAAGGTTTGCACATAGCCGACTTCGTCTTGCGCACGTAACCAACTTGAGAATGCGTCGACTCTGGCGAGAAACTCGACGTCCGTAACATTGCCATCTTGACCTGAATCGAGGGAAAACTCCCACGACTCTAACCCTGTGAGGTTTTCCGCAATGAAGTCGCTGTCGGTTCTGAACTTATACCGTTTGTCAAAGTATTGCGTCCAGTTGTCGGTAAACTCCAATCGAAACACGCCAGAAATCGTGAGCAGAATGACCAAAACGCCGCCTCCCAATAACCAGTAGCGACGAGCAATCACGAAGTTCGCAAAGTTCTCAAAAGGAGGTCGAGTCCCTTCCTTCTTCGGAAGTGCACGCAGTGGCAACACTGCCAATAATGCTGGTAACAGTGTGAACGAAAGTGCCCAAGCCATGATTACGCCGAACGCGACAAAGTTTCCTAACACATGAAAGGGAGGAGAGTCGGAGGCATTTAGACTCAGAAACGCTAGAGCAGTAGTTAACGAAGTAACCGTAACTGGAAACGCATTACTGTGAAGAGCTTCTTTGATCGCCGGGCGCTTTTCCATCCCTTCGCGCATGTTGGCGAGCGTCGAAGTCACGATATGGATGGAATCTGCTATTGCCAAGGTCATCACAATCACAGGTATCCCTGCAGTCACTGGGTTCAAAATAGTCGACAACCATCCGGCGAGGCCCATTGTGACGTTGATCGTGCACATTACGAGCAAGGTCACTGCCAAGGTAGCGAACAGTGAACGGAGTAACGCAAATGTCAATACGACAATGACAAGAAACACAATAGGTATTAACGTGAACATGTCCGCTTGGGTCGCGTCAAAAAACGTTCTTTGAAGTACGACATCGCCGGTCGTGTACAAGTCAAAACTGGTGAACTCTTCTTGCGCGTTAGCAATGAAAGTCCGCAAGTAATCAGTAACTTCGATGACCGCAGCGTCGCGTTCTTCGGGGAAGACGAAGTTGATCACTACGGCCGCGATACTCCCGTCTCCAGAGACTAAGCGATCAACCAATTCCCTGGAATTTTGCGCGATATCTTGAATACGTTCGACGTCAGAGTCTGTCAAATCCGCTGCGTTTTCTACCAGCGGAGCCACAAATAAATCACCGTCAATAGCTTCGCTGTGATCAAAATTTACGAGAGAGTCCACGCGCGTTGCGTGTGGTACAAGCCATGCTTCTTCGGTGAGATATTCGATGAAGGCTAAGGCTTCGCGGGTGTAAATCGTACCTTGCTTAGGTGCGACAGCGATTAATACTCGATTCGTTTCGACGTACGTGTCTTCAAACTGCTCAAACGTTTGCAATTGGGGATTGTCGTCGCTAAACAATACAAAGTGATCACTCGTAATACCGACTCGCGGCACTCCCAGCGATAGCGCACCAACGACCAACAAGACTCCGCCGAGAAACCACCAGCGACGCGCTAGTGTAGCGTCCGTTAGCGTGTTAAAGATCGCCTTCATCGTCAAGCTAACGACACACTAGCGAATTTCAAATATCAATGGCGAGATCGCAACTATCACCAAGGTTGAGACTTGGTCGATAAATAGTGGTTTGGCATCAGATATGCGGTCTTTGGACTATCGTATGCGGCGACTTCTAACATTTGACCGAAATTGATCTGTCGTGTCGCGCTATCGGATCGAAGCATTCTTTGCACTCGGACCTTGAGGCGCCACAACGGTAGTGCCCCTAGTGTGTTCTTTTTGGGGAAGCCGAGTTGACTAGAAAGTTCATTGCCGATTAGTGCGCGCGATAATGTGTAGCCAAGGTTCAACGTTTTCTCTTTTTCTTTTGGATCTTCAATACCCGCGGTTAACGGTATTGCATGAATCAAAGCATTCGACATTCGCACCGCGTCTTCGTCCGGCCATGGTTCGCAGCGGAGTACTGCGGTCCAAAGCGCACGTGCTTCATCTTGATCTCGAAAGAGGATCGTCTCGGGAATCCCCATGACATAGCTGGCGTACCGCCAGAGTTCCATGAGACTCGCTTCTTCGTCGCGGGTAAACACTGCACCGACTTTCTTCGCATGTTCCAGTAATCTCATTGAAAACACGGTCGCTGCGAACCCTAGATGCGCTGCACTTATTGGAGTACCATAGAAATCTTCGTCCCAAATTCCGCCTTCTTTTCGGAACAAAAAGCGTACTCGTGCATGAATGAAACGGAGACGCATGGACAACTTCCATCCATCACCATATCGCCTTAGTCCCCCTGGCATGTAGGTTTCGAGCAGGTGTCGATTGTTTTGCATTAAGCGTCGCTTCGCCGTATTCGCGTTGAGTACTCTGCCCGTCGTCGCGAATGACTTCGAAATCAAGGTCGCGAATCCTTCTATCAATACGCCAGTGACGAAGGCTACAAGAACATTGGTTGTGTTCAGGTGAAATGCACGGATCGCAGGTCGGTGTGCCTCAAAGTCCAACCAATCGGGTTCCCCTACATGACCGTCAAAAAACTCACGAAAGGCCTGCGGCGCTTGCTTCATTACATCGTCTTCGAGTTCGATGCCAGCCTTCAAAAACTTGTGTAATTCAGCCGGTTGCACATCCGCCAACTCCTCAAGCACTCGATCCAATTCCGGATCTCCGATTCTCGTGTGCTTGAGATAGTTTTCGGTGCGTTCACGGTCAAATTCAAGAGCACTCTCATATCGAGGTTGGTATGCCTCAGGGATTTCGAGTTCTAAATTTTTACCGGATTCAGCTTCCAATAAACTTTTCCTCTTTTTCGTTCGTGGAAGTCACAACACGTGGTAGCTGCCTTCTACACAGCAACTGGTTCAAGAACAGACTCATTTTAAGAATGGAGACTGAATTACTATTAGAAGCCTCCGATGAGTCGAAGTTCGCCCAATAAAGAGACCGGTGTCTCATGCTAACTGAATAGGCGTTTCAAGTCGGGCAGTTGTTACTCAGCAGCATTTGATCGCTATTCCGAAAATCTCATGAAAGTGAAGCCGGATCGAAAAACTCAATTGTCGCTGACTTCTGTTAAATTAAAATGACCTCGATAACTACAAGCCCGTCGATGCATGGTCAAATTTGGGCAAGAGTGTCGTCCTACAGAAGATCGACGTTGAACCAAAGACAAGTTTATGGACAAAGCAAAAGCCATTGAATATCAGAATGCGATTCTTCCGCATGTGTCGCGTACTTTTGCATTGACAATTCCGCAACTACCTGACTCATTGCAAGATGTCGTAGGAAATTCGTACCTTCTTTGTCGTATTGCCGACACAATCGAGGATGAACCAGCTCTCACTGCAGAGCAAAAGAGCACCTATTTGAAGATGTTCTCTGATGTGGTAGCAGCGAACGAAAAACCAGAACTACTCGCAGAACAATTACACCCACTATTGACAGACTGGACTTTGAAGGCCGAAAGAGACCTGGTACAAAACACGCCAATCGTAATTGAAATAACGCATGACTGTACACCAAATCAACGTGAAATTATGGAACGGTGTATTTCAACAATGTCTTCTGGAATGGCAGTGTTTTGTGCGAAGCAACAGCTAGCTACAGTCGACGAACTAAAGGACTATTGTTACTACGTAGCGGGTGTTGTAGGTGAGCTGCTTACGGATTTGTTCTGTGATTTCTCTGAGGACATCGCTCGCTCACGAGACAAGTTGATCACTTTGTCAGTGTCCTTTGGAAAGGGCTTACAGATGGTCAACATTCTCAAGGATGTTTGGGTCGATGCGAGCCGAGGAGTTACTTGGCTGCCTGCTGAGCTATTTCGCGTGTCAAAAAATGCTGACGGCACCACCTCATCTGATCCAGTATTAACAGTTGAAGGCATGCGCAAGTTAATCGGCACGACCTACGAGTATCTATCACAAGCGTTGCAATACAGTTTGATGATTCCCACGAGAGAGGTGGGAATTCGCCGGTTTCTGTTGTGGACGCTAGGTATGGCAGTGCTCACACTACGACGAATTAACAAGAACCCCAACTTTCAGCGTGGCGATAATGTGAAAATCTCTCGTAATCAAGTAGCGGCGACTACATTCGTAGCAAATAGCATTGTGGGCTTTAATTTTCTAATCGACTCAATGTTTCGAGTTCTGACCAAAGGGTTGCCAGGCAACATCAAGAAATAGCTAGTTTGCACGTGGCTAGTGCCGTCTAAGCGTTGTTAAACGCTTGGTTTTCGTGCTCGTTCCCATCGAATGTTGTATGCTCATCTTCGTCTACCATCTCGCGATCTAAGTCCCGAACACGATCCAAAATGTGTGTCCTGAGGCTATGTGCGTAGTCTCTTTCAAAACCTAAAAACACACTTTGCGCTCCAGCTGTGTAGAGTTTGAGCGCACCTAGATTGACTACACGATCAAAGATGCTGACCGTAGTTTCCACATGTTGAATACGCGCAAATGGAATCGAGAACGTGCGCATAAACAATATGCCTTGTTTGTAGAGAAAGTCGTGTTTTCGCACTACAAATCCACGTCGTGGGACTTCAAAGATAGGCCATATCACACAGACAATGATGAAGGTGACAACCAACGACAACAAAACTACACCCAAAGGGTTCCAGAATACGACCCTAGCAGGAATCCATCCAGGAATAATTAGCCCTACGAACAATAGCACAAATATCGCCCAAGTAAAACCGTTGCGTAGGGTATTTCGAGTCACAAGCCGCCTCGAAACCTCTCGCCATTGCACATCGACGACTCGCGCAATGTCCTCTAGTTCGACTTCCGGATTAGTAAACAATGAAACTTAATAGTGTATTTTGCGAGGCTGAATATTACTCAGGCGAGAATCTCTAATCTAAGACCCATTCGAGAACGCCTTCAGGACAACTTTACTAGGCAATTTATGTTGCATTAGGAACCACGAACAAACCCATCGACGAAACACCCAGTTTCTCCTTTCTGTGGAACAACAATAGCTGGTGGCGGCACTCGCTATCGATCGCGCTGAAGTGCCCATCTACTCTAGAAATGCAGAATTGCTAGACCCATGTTCTAAAATGCTCATTCCTATACAACTAGAATTTGAGCAATATTTCACGTGATGACAAAACCATGGAGGACTCGACCATGAAAATTCCACCCCTACACAAGATTGTATTCAGCACTGTTACCTGCTTTGCGGTAACAATTGGGCTCTCGGCAGACACGGAATCTAACGATAACGAAAATAAAGGTGAGTCGGAACAATTAGAAGAAGTCCTTGTGCGTGCGCACCCTTTAAGCACTAGGGACATGGTTGGTGATGTGCTTGTTGTGTCTCCCGTCGATAGTGAAGCTAGAGTTGTACCTCCCGGAAATATCGGACAGACTGTGGAGCTGCTGCCAGGGATCCGTAATGCGTCGTTCGGTGAGGGTGTAGGCCAAGTGATGGTTCACGGTCTTGACGGACCACGCGTAATGTATCTCTACGACCGCTTGCACACAATGGATGCAGCGCTTTCGTCTCGTGATCATCCACCCATGATGGAACCGATAATTGCCGATCAAATTGAAGTCTTGAAAGGACCTACAACACTCCTCTACGGTTCTGGATCATCCGGTGGGATCATCAATCTTGAGAGTGGTCGCATTCCGCGTGATCTCTCACTTGATTATCCGGAGTACAAACTTTGGTTGCAGACCCGGGACAATAGTCAGACGAATTCGGGCGCGTTCCGATTCAATGGAAATAGCGATCGTTTGGCATTTCATGCAGATTATTTTTTCCGTACTGGGGATGCCTACGACATTCCTGGATGCGCGGAATCAAAATACTTCATAGCCCGCGAAGAAGCTGAAGAAGAGCACCACGAAGATGAAGATGAAGACGCAGAAGAACCACATGAAGAAGATAATTGTGGTACGCTCATTGACAGCGACGTCGAACTGAATCAGGGCGGTGCCATTGGTCTGTCTTTCATTGGAGATTGGGGATATACAGGTTGGTCGCTTTCAACCATTCGTGCTACTATGGGAATTCCGATTGAGCATCACCATGACGACCACGAGCATGAGGAAGAACACGACGAGGAAATGGGTGAGGAAGAGGAAGAAGAGGAAGAAGAACGAGAGCGGGTATATATCGACTTATATCAAAATAGGTTCGATTGGGAACTAATGGTGATGGAACCTCTCGACTTTTTAGAAGACATTGAAGTTCGTTTTGCCACAAGCGATTACGAACATCAAGAGATTGCTGGAGAATTAACGGAATCAACCTATCGCAGGAATAACACCGCCGATACGCGTATCGTGTTGACAACCAAGCCCATGGGGAATTGGATCCATGCGTTCGGTTATCAAAACAGCATCGACGATTTCACGTTTATTTCATTGTTTACCGAAGGGAATCCAACAAACACAATAAAAAATGGGTTGTTTTGGCTAGGAAATCGAGAATATGGAAACTCCAACTACCAGTTTGGTCTTCGTTGGGACGCGAATTTCCTAGATAATCAAACATTTGGTGAATTTGATTTTCAATTGTTTAGTGCGTCGACTGCAATATTGCATGAGTTCGCTAGTGGTTTGGATTTACGATTAGCTTTAGACTACTCATCGCGAGCACCTTTAGCCGAAGAACTTTTTGTAGAAGGTACCCATCTATTTACTGGTAGTAGCGTAATTCCTAACCTGGATTTGAATGAAGAGAACATGATCGCGACAAGCGTAGTGTTAAATTATGATTTCGAACGTGGGTCTCTTAATGTAACTGGATATTACCGATCGATCGAGAACTTCCTTTATGAATCGCCCACTGGTGAAGTTGATGAGAATCTGCCTGTTTATCAATTCGTGGAACACGACACAATTTTTGTCGGTGCAGATTTAAGTTTACGGTACGAACTGATCTCGTCGCCGAATTGGGAAGTTAATACTACCTTGAATTGGGATACCGTGAACGGTGAGATCCAGGATGGACCTTCAAAATATTTGCCGCGAAATCCTTCGAATCGTACGTCAGTAGGGATTGACTTCTTGTCAGGAAGATTATGGGGTCGAGTGAAATTCGAGCACAACGGTGAAGTTACCGATGTACCTGATTACGTTTTGCCTACCGACGCTTACAGTGACGTTTCAGTCGATCTTGAGTACGAAATTTTCCATGGAGACGTTCACGCCGCTGTCGCGTTGCGAATCCGAAATCTATTTGACGAGGAACAGCGACCACACACGTCTGCGATTAAAGATTTAGCGCCGCTACCGGGAAGAACAATTACGCTTGGCTTTACATTGTTCAATTGAAAACTCTTCGATAGACCGTGCGTATCGAACACTCTAACAGAACTTTGGTGGTGGCTCAGCTCGAAAAATGAGCCATTACCGAAGTCTATAATGCTTTAGAACTTTTTAAATTTCGGTGTGAAACGGGACCACCAGTCAAAATCTACGTTTTCCGAACGATACCGTGAGAGTTGAAATTCGAACCGACCGAATTCATCATGATCTCATTGGATATAACAATCGCCGAAGTTGATTCACGAAGCATTATTCGCTTCTTTTTTTATATGATTGATACCTGTTGGCCAAATCGCAATTGCAGAGTAAAGAGTAAGGAGACTCGTGAATGAAAGTTTTAAATGTCTTATGGGCTTTCCTCGACTTCCTTTGGAATTCCTTCTTGTTACTCGCGCCAATGCTTATGTTGGGGCTCTTCTTGTGTGGATTGATTCATGTGTTCATCTCGCGCAGGGCTGTTCTCCGGTTTTTTCAAGAAGACAGCATAAAGTCGGTGTCGACGAGTGCTGCGCTTGGGGTACCAATTCCACTTTGTAGTTGTTCGGTTGTCCCCGTTGTAACAGAAATGCGTCGAAAGGGTGCATCGCGGTCAGCGAGCATGTCTTTTTTGATCACCGCCCCAGAAACGGGTGCCGATTCAATTTTGGTAACAAACGCGTTTTTTGGACCGGTAGTCGCAGTTATCAGACCCGTCATTAGCTTTTTTACCGCCGTCTTCTGTGGGATCTTTTGTATTGGCTTGTTGCGTGACCCGGACGAGAGCAAATCCGATACTCATGACAACGATTCAACAGACGTGCACGGTCACGAGTCTGAGCATTCTGATGAGGACGGACATGATCATAGTCACGATCACGGACACGATCATGATCACGGACATAAACCACTATTCGAGACGCAAGATGATTGTTACGTGAGCTTCGCACAGCTCAAAAGAATGTTTTCTGGATACGTGTCCAAAACAATCGCGTTCGCGAGTTCGATCAGATATGCCAGCTGGCTCAAACCAGACTTTTATTTAGAACGAAAACAAACTCCAGACACACAAGCCGAAAGTACCACTTCCGACGAACCAGAAACTCAAAGCGAAGATCAGTCAATAGATCTACCGACTTTGATTAAGCACATATTTCGATACGGCTTTGTGGAAGTCGCCGATGACATCTTGTTTGCGCTATTAGTAGGAATATTTCTAGGCGGAATTTTGTACTTGGCTATCCCGTCCGATCTAATGGCGAACGAGTACGCAAGGTGGTTAGCGTATCCAATAGTGGTACTCGTTGGCATTCCATTGTATATCTGCGCTTCAGCAAGCACGCCCATTGCGGCAGCAATGGTTGCAAAAGGCGTTAGCCCAGGCGCGGCGCTTGTGTTCTTGATGACCGGCCCCGCCACAAATACCGGAACGATCGCTATTGTAGCACGGCAATTTGGTGCTAAATTTGCGTCGATTTATGTCCTGGGGGTGATTGTTGCCACAGTGTTTTTTGGTGTCGTCCTCGATCTTCTCCTTCTGGCGGTGGGTTGGCAGGTGGCAGTAAACCTCGAAGCCTCCGACACTCCAGCGATTTTGGTGATTCAATGGACAGGAGCTCTCAGCCTGATCGCCTTAATCGTGTGGCGTTTTCGAGCGGGTGCGCTCAAGAGCGGGTGGGAAGATCTATGGATAAACCTTAGACCTTTGTATACACGTTTTGGACTATTTTGGGAAAAGCTAACCCGTGGGAAACGTTTCGTTGGTCTCCTAATTCCTAACAATCCTGGAGGAATAGCAGCTTGGTCAATCGTGATTTTGTTATTTGTCTCCTCAGGTTTTTCCATCATACCACCCGGGCACCAGGGTTTCGGTGTCGCGCTTGGTAAAGTTCGCTGGCACAACTTAGAGCCGGGACTTCATTACTTAGCTCCTGCCCCCTTCGTGCGGGTTGATAAGTGGCCAGTACGCCAAATCGTGTCGCTCAATACGGATGTTCTGAATGAGTACGTTTCCGGTGACATCAATCTCATAGAACTCTCCTTTAACATTCAATATCAGATCAAAGATCCCTACGTTTATTACTATCAAGCTCTGGATCCACAAACGACCATACGTGCGTTCGTCGAGTCTCATGTTCGGACCTACATTTCGGCGAAACAACTAGAGCCTTTACTTAACAAAAATAGAGCCGCGCTAGAGCAACACATCAACACGGTGTTGACGAGCGATCACGACGTGGGCAATCCGGTCGTCGCATCGATACAGTTTATTAAAGCAAATCTGTTGCGAATTGGACCAGTGACCGAAACAGTTGAAGCGTTTCGCGACGTTTCAAGCGCGCAGGAAGATAAGGAACGGATCATTGTCAATGCACAAAGATTTTTAGTCTCGTTAACACCGCAAGCGTTTGGAAATGCCGAGTATGAAGTTCAACAAGCGAAGGGATTGGCAGCCCGACGTGAAAAACTGGCGCGCGCTGAAGCTCAGGCTGTTTCTTCCGTCGCAGAAGCTACGCGAACAGCACCTGATGTTTTGTGGACCATGCTTTGGCGTGAAAAGCTAGAAAATGCGCTCGCCGGCAATCCAAAAATAATCGTACCAAATCAGGAGAGTTTAGATCGAGTGTCGCTGTGGAAACGAAAGGAGAACGTCCCTGCGAAGAATACTACGGAGAACAAAGAATGAAAAAAGCTACAAAGGTAACAGCGATTCTATTGGGGATAGCCATTGTCGGTGCAGTAGTACTTGATTGCTTCTACGTGGTTCATGAGACTCAGCACGGAGTTCTTACTCAATTCGGAAAGATTGTGCCACCAGTACGAAGTCCAGGGTTACACGTAAAGTGGCCCCGCCCCATATCGAAAGTTTACCTGGTAGACCGTCGTATGCGGACGATGACCAACATCCCTCACGAATTGATCACCGAAGATCAAAAGAGTGTCGCTGTCGATGGCTTCATGATTTGGCGTGTTGTGGATCCTATCAAATACGTTGAAGCCATCAGGTACGAGGAAAGTGCTTTGGAGAAGTTGACGGAACTGTATTCTTCAGCGCTTGGTATCGTGGTCAGCAACAAGTCTCGAGATGCGTTTATCAGTTTGGGTATAGAACACGAAAATTTCCATTTAATCGCTGAAGAACTCACGGAGCGCATCGCCCCCATTGCGTCAGAATCATACGGTATTGAAGTTATGCAGACAGGTATCGTGGAATATACGATGCCACCGACTAATCGACCTAGCGTGATACAGCGAATGATCGCGGAACGTGGCAGAATTGCCGCCCGATATCGCGCAGAAGGCGAAGAGCTTGCCATGCGAATCGAAGCACTCGCAATCAACGAACATGACCAAATCATCGCGGAAGCACATGCCGAAGCAACGGAGATTCTGGGTGATGCAGAGGCAGAAGCAATGGCAATATTAGGTGAAGCCTACAAGCAAGATCCGGAGTTTTACAAATTCATCCGCGCGTTAGACAGCTATGATGTGATTATCGACAAGGCTACGACGCTGATGTTACCCGCCGACAGTGAATTATTTCGATACCTTGATAGTAAACAGATCCAAGAAATGTTGGAGCAGTCACCGTGAACGAAGAACAACTACCTCCAAGCACGCGTCTCATTTATCAGACGTTTGACTTCGCAGGTAAATACTGGAGGTCCGGCTTAGTGTTTCTACTAGGCCTTTGCGTCTTACTATTTCTTGGAACTGGTTTTTTCGTTGTCAAGAAAGAAGAACAAGGCATCGTCACGCGCTTCGGTAAGATCGTAAACTCAGATATTTCACCTGGAATAGGGTATCGAATTCCGGTGATTGAAAAAGTTCACATCTTCCCGGTTAAAAGAATCATCTCTAAACAGATCAGTAGCAATCAAAATCAGACCGAACAGTTCACCGTACTGTCCGGCGATACAAATCTTCTTGAAGTGACGTTCTCATTGCAATACACGATTTCAGATATGCGAAACTTCCTTTTCGTCGTAGCAGAACCTGATAAACTGATCTCGATGGTTGCTCGAGAAAAACTTATTGAGGAGATTGGGAACAATTTTGTCGAGTTGATCTTCACAAGTAATCGAAAGCACATTGAAGATGCATTACAAAGTGTGATCCAACTACAGATAGATAAGCTCGGGGTGGGGATCGAAATAACGGCATTAGCTATCGTAGATTTGAGTCCTATAGATGAGACGATTGCCGCATTTCGAGACGTAAGCGACGCGGTAGCCGAGAAAATACAAGCTGAGGTCGACGCCAATCGAACTCGAGAGCAGATGCTCGCTCGATCACGCGGGCAAGCACAGGCTATCGTGTTGGATGCAGAGGCAAAAGCACACGCACGTTTATCGCAGGCAAAGAGTACCGCGAACTCGTTTTTGAAACTTTTAGAAAAATATAGAGAAAATCCCGAACAAGTAGCGATTACACGCTATTGGGATCGCATGCGCACAACATTTCAGGATGCAAGTCTTGCAACTCTGAACTCAGTGGCAGATTCAACAGTAGACATCAACATGATCGATGTGTTAACTTCTTTACCGTTCCAGACGATGTCAATGGGGGACATCGCCGCAACTCCCATGCCTTCGCCACCATTGGATGTCAGTGAACGATCAGTCGCTACGATGCCGCCCGGTCCTTCTGGAGAACATGGCGAAGCGCGTGTATTCACAATGGATGGTCGCTCTCACGCTACGACTGCTGAATTAGATCATCTACCGAGCGCGAATACTCGATCTCTGATTTTTGACGCAGCCCTGTTATTTAGACATACGCATGCAGTTCGTCGAAGCAAACTACTCAATGAGCTCACGGTGAAGGAGTCGGATCCAGCACCTGATCAAAAAGAGACAACAGTCGAAGAGGATCAGAGCGATGAGGAGTAACTGGTCATTTTTATGGACAACAGTGTTGTTGTTCGGGACGAATTACCTGCTAGCTGAATCAGAGGGAATTTATGAAGATCGGATCGTGTTCGGACAATCAGCTTGTCTCACTGGTCCTAATGCTCGATTGGGACTGTCCTATCAAGCTGGTATTCTCGCAGCGTTTGAAGAATATAACAAAGATGGGGGGCTTGATGGCAAACGGATTGAATTGATAACACGAGACGATGGCTACGAACCGGAGCGAGCCGCTACCAACGCAGATTTCTTTATCGAAGAGAACAATGTACTAGCCATAATTGGCGGTGTTGGCACACCAACAGCTCGTCGACTCGCGCCCATGTTCCGTACTGCTGACATTGCGTTCGTGGGACACATAACCGGTGCAGATTTCTTGTTTGACACTGAGCAATTTCCTAACGTAACAATTCTCCGAGCGAGCTACTTAGATGAAGTACGAACCCTCATTGCTCATATTGTTGAAAAACTCGATCAACGCCGGATTGGAATTATTTTTCAAGACGATTCTTTCGGCCGCTCAATTCTCAGAGATTTGCTAACAGTATTAGATGAATATGAGCTTCCCCTGTTAGCAAAAACCCGATTTTCGCGAAACACTCATGCGGTACATGCAAGCTTGTTTGAAATCGCGAAAGCGGATTTAGATGCTATCCTGCTAGTCGGTACCTACGCTTCCAACGCTACCATAATTAATTTAGCAAATTCTCTCGGGTATGAATACACGATGGCAAACTTGTCATTCTCTCTATCGCGTGAATTGCGTAGTCGGCTCGACGTTCCAAATGCACAACACCTTGTTACCGAAGTTATGCCAGATCCTAGCGATCAAAATAGTGCGCTCGCGCAGAGTTATGCAAAAGCCCTTGAGACCTTTGAAACATCCGAAGAACAGGGCTTTAACGAGACCGGACTCGAAGGATATCTGCTCGGACGATACGTGATTTCTACACTTGAACGTATGGGAACAGATCTTTCTCGCGATGCTTTCAGTCAACACATCCGGCCTAACACACCTGTAAATATTGATGACTGGGTCGTTGAATTTTCCGCAGGTTCCAATAAAGGTTCTCGATATGTTAGGCTGACTTCCCTTGGTGAGCCCGAAAACAGTCAATCCAACATCCAATTTCAAGAAGAAAAACCGTGAAAAAAGTCGATGAATTTGTCGCTGAGGAGACTGGCGAGGAGTGGTGTCGAGAGCTTTATAAGGTAGTATCTCAACGCCGAGGAGTCATGTTTCGTCTTGTTTCCGATACTGCTCGTATGTTGCTATTGGGAAACGCTGGAGGTGCCGCACTTATCATTGGTTTGATAACTGCGTATGGTTTTGGCGGCGAGAGTAAAGCGGTCTTGTATCACTGGTCTGAAATATTCATTCTTAGTGTGTTTGGACTTGGCGTATTAGCATCGGCAGCTACGACAATCCTGGTTGCGCTGGTCTCTGTCAAAGAAGCTCATAGTGCGGAAATTGGGTTAAAACGGTTTATAGAACTTAAAGAAGATCGTAGTTCTGTGTTGTTCTTCTTGGAACCTCAGAACATCTACTTAGCTAATATCGCGACCGTCTTGGGAGTTTTGAGCGCCGCGTGTTTTTTGCTCGGTGCCATCTCGAGTCTATTGTTGTTAATTCTGGTTTTCTAAGATCAAACGGATGTCGGAACTCGAACAGTTCTGAATCACCTGCTGCAGCGCAATTTGTAAAACAACATATCCATCAAACATGGGTAGCGTCGGTCCACAGTTCGAAGTTACCTTCCGACACCTAGCACGACTTCGATCTTCAAGTTGCTAATACGCCAAACAGTGTGGCTAGACTCGACCAAGCACTCTCTTACTAAGCTTTCGCTGAAGTTTTCACTGACCTAGACTCGAGCCATTCGTAAACTACCGGTAGCAGAATCAATGTCAACAAGGTGGATGTAAATACTCCACCAACAACCACGGACGCTAGTGGCCGTTGCGTATCAGCACCTACTCCTGATGCAAGGAGCATAGGTAATAAAGCAAGTACTGTTGTAAATGCTGTCATTAACACTGGGCGCAACCGAAGTTCCGCGCCGTGTCGCACGGCTTCTGCAACGTCCATGCCTTTATCACGCAAGTCGTTTATGAAACTGATCAAGACAATTCCGTTCAACATCGCGACACCGAATACCGCGATAAATCCAATCGCTGAAGGGACTGAAATGTACTGTCCCGATAAGAAGAGTGCTACCAATCCGCCAATCGCCGCAAAAGGAACATTAAAGATGATCAGTGTAGCGTACTTCACCGAGTTAAACGCCGTGTAAAGTAGAACAAAGATGAAGAAGATTGTCAAGGGAACGATAATGGACAATCTCATCAGTGCTCGTTGCTGGTTTTCGAATGCTCCTCCCCATTCAACCCAATATCCCGGTGGCAATTCGATTTGTTCTTGTATCGTTGCATTGGCTTCTTTCACAAAACCATCGATATCGCGACCATGTACATCCATTTGAATCACAGCGTATCGTTGTAACTGTTCTCTTCGAACGAAAGTAAATCCTTCGGTGACTTGAACGTCCGCTACTGATGAGAGTGGAACGATAGCACCACTCGCAGTCCTAATAGGGATATTCTCGATTGCATCCACCGATGCGGTAGAGGCATCGGTCAGTCTCACGGTGATGTCAAACCTTCGCACACCTTGGAGAAGCGTCGCGACGGGTTCATTTCCGATCCCAGTTCGGACTATCGACAACACATCATCTGCATTCAAACCAAACCTAGCCAGTTGATCGCGCTTGATCTGTATGCGGATTTGTGGTTTGCCTGCATTTGCTTCTAGCGACAAGTCGGTAACGCCTCCCACACCGGCGATTACGTCCTTGATCTCTTCACTCAATTGCGCGAGTTCCACAAGGTTGTCCCCGTAAAGTTTAGCGGCAAGGGTGGCGCGAACGCCAGAGAGTAGTTCTTCGACTCGCATTTGGATCGGCTGAGTAAAAGCTATGACCGCAGTTGGAACGACTTCTTCAAGTGTTTCCCTCATCGCTTCGGCTAGTTCTTCGATGTCGCGGTTACTCTCCCAGTCGCTTTCGGGTTTCAGCTGCGTGTAGATTTCCATATAGTTGACATCGGCTGTTTCTCCTTTTTCCGCACGTCCGATCATTGCGACGGTTGTGATGACCTCGGGAAATTCCGAAAGGGCGTTTTCAATGTCTTTTGAAATCTCAATGGAATGTTCAAGCGACGCAGATGGTATAGACGTTACTCGCCACATGATCGATCCTTCCTGTAGTTGCGGCATAAATTCCTTTCCAAGGAATGGAAAAATTGCAAGACTTCCAATGACCAAACTGACAGCCGCTGTCAGTACGACTTTCTTGTGTTTTAGAGCCCATGTGAGAATCCAAAGATAACCGAACTTGATCCCTCTTATCACCCACGTCTCTTGTTTTTCCTTTGGTTTGAGTATTAACGCCGCTAATACCGGAATTAGAGTCATCGTGAGTACAAGAGAGCCAAACATTGCAAAACTGATAGTGAAAGCCATTGGCTTGAACAGTTTGCCCTCTATGCCTTCGAGAGTGAACAGAGGTAAGAACACCACGATGATGATGAGTAAAGCAAATCCAATGGGATTAGCTACTTCTCGCGCGGCGTCAAGGACCGCCTGAGTGCGGTTAACAGGTACACCTAATTCACTCCGTTCGGCCATGGTGCGAAAAGCATTCTCGACGATAACGACTGCCCCGTCGGCCATCATTCCAACACCAACAGCCAGTCCCGCGAGCGACATTAAATTTGCAGAGAGATTCGTCTCGCCCATGAATATGAACGCGATGAGCATCGCCATCGGTAATGCCGTAATAACTACGAAAGCGGAGCGCAACTCTCCGAGAAACAAGAACAGGACAATGGCTACCAAGATCGCTCCCGCGATAAGCGCGGTCGTAGCTGTTTCAATCGCTTTAGTTACTAAATCAGTCCGTTCATAGATTGGACGGAGAATCACCCCATCGGGTAAAGATTCATCTACGATTTTGACTTTCTCCTTCACCGATTGCACGACGTTTGCCGCATTTTCACCGATTCGAGACAGCGTCATGCCGAGAACGACTTCTTTTCCGTCGCTGGTAACAGCACCGAAGCGTACTGCACCGCCCTGCTTAATTTCCGCTACATTCCTTAAATATACAGGAACACCGTCATCGACCTTGACTACGATGTCCCCGATGTCTTGTTCATTGTTTACCAGTCCAAGACCTCGTACAAGATACTGCTCGCGTCCTAGATTGACATATTGCCCGCCTACCTGAGCGTTGTTCACACCAATAACGTTCATAACGTCCGTAAACGACAGATCGTACTTAATGAGATCTACTGGATCGACGATCACCTGGAATTGACGTTCTTGTCCACCCCATGAAATTACATCATCGACGCCCGGTGCGGTACGAAGGATGAGTCGGACACTCCAGTCATGCAGTGTTCGTAAATCCATGTCGGTAACCGCGTCATTGAGTTTTTCGTCCGCTCTTTCTACCGTATACCAAAAGACCTGTCCTAATCCGGAAGTATTCGGTCCAAGTTCTGGTGTGCCGTAGCCCTCCGGTATGCGATCGCTGACTTCACTCAAGCGTTCACCAACCAACTGACGAGCAAAGTTTATGTCCATGTCGTCTTCGAAAAATACCGCAATATACGACAGTCCAAATAAACTAACCGATCGCAATTGTTGAACTTTCGGTAATCCTGCCATGCCCGATTCGATTGGGAGTGTGAGCAACTGTTCGACATCTTCGGCCGCGAGTCCTGGAGACTCTGTGTAGATATTGACCTGTATGGGTGTAACATCGGGGAAAGCGTCGATTGGAACCGTTACCACCGCGCGCAATCCAAAGAAAGCCACCACTGCAAATGCAATGAGGATCAGAAATTTGTAATGAAGCGAAGCTTCTACAAGCCGCTTCAACATGAACGAGTACTCCTAATGGACATGGCCTTCGCCAAGTGAAGATTTGAGCAATATGGACTTCAAGTGAAACACACCCTCAACAACGATTTGTTCTCCACCTGAAAGTCCCGCTAAGACCGTGGTCCAATCTCCTATGGAGGGTCCCACTTCGATTTCCTCAGCATGAAACTCATCCTCGTTTTCAAGTACGAATACTTTTTGTACACCGTCAATCATGGTGAGAGATTTCGTAGGTACTGCCAATACCGGTGAACCGGTATCGATGCTGAATACAACTTCGACGAATTGACCAGGGTGTAAAGTGTCGTCTGAGTTTTCGACTTCAATACGTAATCCTTGTGTGCGAGTCGTTTGATCTACATGGTGGTGGGACTGAGTAAGTCTTCCGTCGTACCATACTTTCCCATCTGGGCTAACTTGAACGCTGATTAAGGCGTCTTTGCTTGGCAATTCAGTAGGAGTGAATCGTGCTTCAACCCAAAGAACTGATTCGTCGCTAAGCTCAAACAACTCATAACCAGGGTTAATCAATTCCCCGACGATGAAGTTGTCGTGCAGCACCGTCCCAGTTTGAGGTGCTAGCAAATCAAACTCGCCATTAGCCATATCGGCATTTCCCGTTTGAGTAAGTTCAGCTGCTTGCTCTTCAGTCATACCGTATGCCAACACTTTAGCACGAGCTAGTTGTTGTGCAACTTGTGCTTCGGTGTATCGACGCTCGGAAACCACTTCCTTTCCTAGAGACTTAACGCGTTTCCATTCTTGGTCGGCAACAATCAGAGCTCCCTGAGCTTCAGCCATCTCCACGCTTGACAGAGTAACTAGTTGTTGTCCTGTTTCGACTTCGTCGCCTAAATGCACATGCCTCTTTACGACTTGAGCTGCGATACGGGGAGTAACTATTGATGAGAGGTATGCATTAATTGATACCTCACCCGGTACTCTAACGGTCTCTTGCAACGTTTGAGTTGACACTGCCGCGATTGTGACTCCTGCTGCCAGACGTTCGTCTGGGGTTAACTTTAAGCTACCGGCTTCATCCTCGGCATGTTCTGCATGGTCGTCTTCAATTTCAGCAATAGCAGAAATCGTTGCTAATAAGCTGACGAACACGATATAAACTTTTGGCAGGCTCATATTTCACATCTCCGTAGAAATTTAGTTTTCACTACTCGACCCCTAACCAAACATCTATCTGCCCAGAGGCCAACAACCATCGAAACCATGCCTGCCACAATGATTCGTTCAGATTAAGTGCGCTCTCTCGCACTTCTAACGTCTGAGTGAGTTGAACCACGTAGTCAGCTGTTGACAATTCTCCCGTTTCCCACAATCGTTGCAATTGATCCAGGGGACGGGAAAGGCTCTCTTCGCTCGTTGATTGCCAATCTACCCAAGCAGTCCGTAGTGTGTGAAAGTTCTCCATAGAACTGTTTAAAGCAATACGAGCCCGATATTTCACATCGTCCGCGATCAATTGGGACTCATTTCTTTCTGCGAGTACAGCTTCAACTTCGTACTTGTACGAGTTCCGGACAAACAAAGGAATCTTTATATTTAATCCTATTAAGAGTTCCTCATCTTCCTGTCCACCTTTTAAGGACACTGTTGGATCCGGTAGGCGTTCCCTACGTCGGAGTTCAATCAAAGAATCGTTTTTCTTGACGCTGAGCTGTGCCATTACTACTTCAGGTACTTGATGAAGAAAAATATCCGGTTCGACGTTTGAGGGTAAGTTGGGAATTTCCTCTGACAAAACTGGCCATTGTGCAATGTCAGTATGTGGCGTGAGTAGTTGCACGTCTTCACGCGCTTGCAACTGATCAGCTTTAAGCGAAGCGCTTCTTATCCTCACGTTCATTGCTGCAAGCTCAACCAGATCGAGCTCAATTTGACTGATGTCTCCCGCGTCAAATCGACTCTGTGCCCGGTCTACGAGATTGCTCATCAATTGCAAACGTTCCAGTACAAGATCATAGCGCTTTTGACCAATTTGATACTTCACTAAGCCATTCAGGAGATCCGCCGTAAATGCTCGTCGAAAAGCTTGGAACTCCGCTTCGGCGTAGTGTAGATCGGAATTCGCGACTTCAGTACGAGCTCTCCGTTTGCCATTCCAATCGAACTGCTGGCTTATACTGACTGTACCGTTGAGAGTATCTGTACGTTCAGCCTGCAAATCAATATCGGGATTGTAGAGAGATTGCGTTTGTGCGTCGCGCAGAGCTTGATCCGATGTGAGCGCTACGCGAGCAGCCTTAATACGCGGGTTTGTGGCGAGGACTCCTTGAACAAACTGCTGCAAAGAAAGTTCCGCTTGTCCAAAGTCAGAATCAGCAGTCTCTTCGGCATTTAACGATTCGGTGAGAGCCCATAGTGTAATCCACAATAGGATAAAATCTTGAATCCGTAGGTTCATGAATCGTTCTCCAGCTGAATGTCGAAGTTGGCACGACAAGCCAACATCGCTCAAGTACGAAAGATGTTGCATAGGGCGGCGACTTGACGTGAGTAATACTGGGGTGAAGTAGTACTGGCGAAAGACGCAACTAGACTTCACAATTATACGAGACCAATTTGATCGGATTTTTGAGTGGTTTTGTGGAGTTGCCTCGGAGTTCTTCAAGTTTTAAATAAGAATTGGTTCGTGTGATACAACTCTAACATCCACTCCTATTTGGCGGACGACTTCGACTTGTGGAAATCTCGTCGGTTCCGTCGGCGATCATGCAATTGGACAGTCGTGTGTTAGCGTTAAAATTGAGCTGAGAACCAAGTCTCTGAGAGACTTGTTACTAGGAGGAGCTACATGAAAAAATATTTGTTTGGCACATTACCACTTTTTGTCCTATGTTTGAGCAGTTGCAGCCAAGTAGAGACCGCAATAGGTATCGACTTTTTCCACGGTACCTTTGAAGAAGCACTTCAACTAGCTGAGGAAGAGGAAAAGCTTGTTTTTGTTGACGTGTACACATCGTGGTGCGGACCTTGTAAAGTGATGTCGCAAACCGTGTTCCCTGATGAAGAGGTAGGTGAATATTTCAACGCTCGGTTCGTGAGTTTTAAGCTTGACGCCGAAGACATGGCTATTGACGGACCGCGTATTTCTAACACCTATGACGTGGGCGCGTACCCAACACTCTTGTTCCTTAATCCGGATGGTTCGGAAATTGGTCGGGGTGTTTCTGGCTATGACATTGAAGGATTACTCGGACTAGCGGAGGACATTCTGAACGAACAATCGGCGAATCCTGAACGTCTCGCCAATTTGAGTGCCCAATATGACGATGGCGAACGAGCGAAAGAACTTGTTCAGGAATATCTTCACGTAGCGAAATTGGTAACCGCCGCTAACTATGGTTCCCAGACCTCTTTTGAATTGTTACAAAACATGCAACCGATTTTCGACGAATACATCGAGACTCACAGCAACGATGTCACGACACTCATAAACGGCAAGGATTTTCAACTAATCCGAGGTTACGCCGCGCGTCGTCCAAAATCTCATCCAGCCGTGGCGTTGGTAGCAGAGAATTTTGACGCTTTCGCAGAAGTAGTACCAGAATTTGCGTTGTGCTACTTCGTGATTGAAACGAATTACAGCACCGTAATGGATCTTGCCCGAGCAGGAGATCCGAACTATGAAGACCACATCGAGCTCCTGGACACTGAACTCGCGCACGCACACTCTGTAATTGCGGCGGAAGACCCGAGCAACGCGATCTTGAAAGACCAAATAGCACCACTCGCGAAATCTCAATATCTCATCGGCACGAATGATTGGACCGGCTACGTAGCAGAAGTCGATGCGAAACTAGAAAACGCGACAGACGAAGCGGAGAAAGCGAGGATTATGGGAAGTGCAGCCAGTTGGTTAATGAACTCTGGCGATGAAAAGTTCGCAGAAATCGGGGAAAACTACGCCACGACCGCGTACAACGCAGACAAGACTCGACCACGACATGTACTAAACTACGGTAGCGTACTGATTAAATCCGGACAACTCGAGGCCGCTCTCGACGTTTATGAGGAGATGTTGAGTACCTTAGACCCCAGTCATCCGAACTATAACTTCAAAAACGTACTTGAAGCTAGTATCGCAAGTGTAAAAGCTATGATGGACGAAAACTCAGAAACCGAAACGGATTCGGAAAGCAATATAGACACCTGAGTTGCGAACCTGTCTAACCCGCCGTCGACAGGGATATTGACAAGTTTGCTAACACTACAAGTACTGCCTGCAGATTTGCAGATACGTTAGACGCTAAAGCAGTTGGAACTAGGTTACTGGTGATGAGTCTGGTTTAGCTTACGGATGTCTCATGAATGTATCTGTTGGACACCTACACATCAAGGAATAGGTAGCTTGTGAGACAGTAACGTCTTAGCGGTCGTCTACACTCAGTACCAACAGAAGCTATGGATCGGTGGTGTGATCCACTGAGGTCGTTGATTGCGAGGCTTCGTCCCTTTCGTTCCGAATCTTTTCAACCAAAAATTCTACTATCTCGAACATTCGTTCTAAACCGTCCGAAAGTTCCGTGTCTACGACATATTGATCATTGACGACTACGCCCGGTGTGCCCCCTAGTCCAAAAAGACGCATTTGTGAACCAGACTCTCGGATTGCGTCATTCACTTCATCGGAAGTAAACGCTTCGTGGAACTCTTCTGCGTCCACGCCTCTATCTACAAACAACTTCTCTAACAGATCAGTGCGTTGCATCTGCAAATTGTGCTCAAAGATCGCACTAAACATAACGTCGTGCACACGGTCAACAATATCAAATTTTTCGGCGATGTAATATGCTCGTGCTAACGGGATCCAAGCTCGCTGAATTGGAACAGCTACTCGAACAAATTCCACATCGTCCTCTTTTTCCTCCAACCACTTCTTGATAAACGGTTCAAGTGAATAGCAATGGCGACATCCGTAGTTGAAAAACTCAACTACTTTTATTGTCGTGTCGGCTTCGGTCTCAGTATCGTCGTCACTTGCTGCTACCTCTTCCTGAATCTCCGTTTCAACAACGCGGTAATCTTTGCCTTCAACAAACTCTTCAGCACTTGCTATGAAGGTGCTGAACGTCAGAATACATCCAAAGACTAAAAAAGTTTTCTGCAGTGATCTTAACAGTCGTTTATGTGATTCCATGTTTGAAACCTCTAAGGTGAGTATAACCCGGTCATGTAATTTGCTACTGCGGATATTTCACCATCCGTGAGTTTCTTTGCAATATCTCGCATCATTCCGCCGTATTCTTCATCAGTCGTACGTTCTCCTTCTCGATAAGCTCTCAATTGCTCTATGAGGTAGGGCACTGTTTGACCCGATACTCGAGGAAAGCCAGCGAGAAAATTACCATTACCGAACGGACCGTGACAAGCCGTACACGCAGCTACTTCTTTATCTAGTATCCCGCCACGATAAATAGCCTCACCCAGCTCTAAGTCGGTTTCGGGATTGGCTTGTCCTACAAGTCCTGGTAATGAGGAGTAGTACATCGCGAGTGCTTGCAGACCATCGTCATCAACGTCTTCTAATGGTATTACCATCGACTGTACGTGTCGTTCACCCGACTTCATCAACACTAATTGCTTGTGGAGATAACGCACATTCTGTCCCGCTAAGTTGCCGTTTAAAGGAATTGTGGTGTTCCCTTCGTTTCCGTGGCAGGCATTACACTTGATAGCAAGCAATGCACCAGCCTCTTTACTGACGGGGTCAATGACTACTTCTTCCGCAGCTGCACCATCTTCAGTTAAAGTATCCTCCTCAACTTCACTGGTCCCGTCTTCGGTTGCATCGATTGTATTTTCTTCTTGCTCGTGTGAGTCGGCGATAATCAACGCGGCGATGACAAAGACCACGAGTCCGAGGAAAATGCGAGAAATCAAATGTCCTGAGTGCTTGCGCAACACTTCCTCCTTAGGCGCATACAAAGGGGACACACACATTGATTTGAGTGTGTATCAATAGTCGAGCGTACGTCATGAACGTAGCACATCAAATTATAGGTATACCCGACTGTGCAGAAGTGCGCGAGACCGGCTTACAAATTCTGAAGCGTTATGGGGAAATTTCGTTCACGGCAGTGGTTTCTTCCATCTCCCGATCCGATTTAATTTTTTCTACCAGAAAGTCGACCACGTCAAACATGAAACCTAAATCCCCGGCAGTCTCCGGCGTTATCAAATATTTCTTAGCAACAACAATTGTTGGTGAAGCGTTAACTCCCAAATCTCGCATCTCAATAACTGCGTTTTGAACCTTCTTGGGTATCCTGTCTGATGCCCATACTTCTTCAAACAGTCGTACGTTCTCCTTCTCGATAAGCTCTCAATTGCTCTATGAGGTAGGGCACTGTTTGACCCGATACTCGAGGAAAGCCAGCGAGAAAATTACCATTACCGAACGGACCGTGACAAGCCGTACACGCAGCTACTTCTTTATCTAGTATCCCGCCACGATAAATAGCCTCACCCAGCTCTAAGTCGGTTTCGGGATTGGCTTGTCCTACAAGTCCTGGTAATGAGGAGTAGTACATCGCGAGTGCTTGCAGACCATCGTCATCAACGTCTTCTAATGGTATTACCATCGACTGTACGTGTCGTTCACCCGACTTCATCAACACTAATTGCTTGTGGAGATAACGCACATTCTGTCCCGCTAAGTTGCCGTTTAAAGGAATTGTGGTGTTCCCTTCGTTTCCGTGGCAGGCATTACACTTGATAGCAAGCAATGCACCAGCCTCTTTACTGACGGGGTCAATGACTACTTCTTCCGCAGCTGCACCATCTTCAGTTAAAGTATCCTCCTCAACTTCACTGGTCCCGTCTTCGGTTGCATCGATTGTATTTTCTTCTTGCTCGTGTGAGTCGGCGATAATCAACGCGGCGATGACAAAGACCACGAGTCCGAGGAAAATGCGAGAAATCAAATGTCCTGAGTGCTTGCGCAACACTTCCTCCTTAGGCGCATACAAAGGGGACACACACATTGATTTGAGTGTGTATCAATAGTCGAGCGTACGTCATGAACGTAGCACATCAAATTATAGGTATACCCGACTGTGCAGAAGTGCGCGAGACCGGCTTACAAATTCTGAAGCGTTATGGGGAAATTTCGTTCACGGCAGTGGTTTCTTCCATCTCCCGATCCGATTTAATTTTTTCTACCAGAAAGTCGACCACGTCAAACATGAAACCTAAATCCCCGGCAGTCTCCGGCGTTATCAAATATTTCTTAGCAACAACAATTGTTGGTGAAGCGTTAACTCCCAAATCTCGCATCTCAATAACTGCGTTTTGAACCTTCTTGGGTATCCTGTCTGATGCCCATACTTCTTCAAACTTCTCCGGTTCAACCTCCGCGACCCCGGTAAACATCCGTTTGAGGAGACGTTTCTGACCCATGGGCTGCTTGTTTGCATAAATAGCCCGAAATATGAGCGAATGCACCTTTTCCAAGATGCCCAAATCTTCTGCAATGTAATATGCGCGGGCGTAGGGGATCCAATCGTCTCGCGTCGGTACTGCGACTCTCGAAAACTTAACATCTTCACTCTTGGTCTCGAGCCAAGCATCAATGAACTGTTCTAGTCGATAGCAATGAGTGCAGCCATAAGAGAAGTACTCCACGACAGAAATTTCATTGCTTGAAGATTCATCATCCGCAGTAATACTTTCTACAGTTTCATCGGTCGAATCTTCAGTGGCGTCAGCTTGCTCATCTACCTGAGACTCGCTCGTGTTCTCGATAAGCTTGTAGTGTTTACCTTCTTCATACTCTGCGCTCGAAGTAATGCCCGCGTTCAACAGGACTAGTACGCTGAGTATAAAAACCGATTTAATTGAGCTACTTTTCATTTGTACAACTCCTGAGTGATTCGACGCGTCATGCGAATACACATGTTCTCTATTGACGATAAGTTTATCCCAAAGTTCCCTATACTCTCACGCATCTCAATTGCGTTCCATGAGTATCGTAAAGATATTCAAGGTATGTTAGCCTGCATTGCCGATTCACATGTCTGAGTACAAGATCCCGGCACAGAACAGTTAACACACTCTCGCAGAAAATTTTATTGGTAGTGCGACAGAAAATTGAACGACACAAACCGAATAACGGCGGAGTTTCTCACTAGTGCCTCAAGTCTGGCAGATTGTCCGCAGGATTCAGTCCCTGAGATTGCCTTTATCGGGCGTTCAAACTCGGGAAAGTCAAGTTGTCTGAATCGAGTCACGGGTACCAAGTCTCTAGCTCGAGTGAGTAAGACTCCGGGAAGAACGCAACTAATTAACTTTTTTAGTACCTCGTACCACGGTCGTCTGGTCGACCTCCCTGGTTACGGATATGCAAAGGTCAGTAAACAAAAACAGGCTGAGTGGGGACACGCAGTAGACCAGTATCTCAAGGATAGATCAAATTTAGTCGGCCTGGTTTTAATCATCGACTCCAGACACCAACCACAACCGCTCGATTTAAAGATGCTTGCGTGGTGTCGGGGGCAACAATTACCACTGCTTCTATTGCTGAACAAAGTCGATAAAGCAACACAACGAGAACGTACCGCCTGTTTGCGCAAGGTACAAGAAATACTGGGAGACTACGAGTTGGCAGATGTCGTTTTGTTCTCCGCGAAATCAGGTAAGGGTACAGAAGCAGTCTTACAAAAAATTTATTCTTGGTTTGATTTCGCGGCGACCTAGTGCGCTTCCCGCCAGTTTGCTCCGACTCCCACGTCAACAACAAGTTCGACATCCAACTCTACGATCTCTTGCATGACCGGGACAATCGATTGTCTTAGCGCTTCAGTTTGTGCTTGCGAAACTTCAAAGACGATCTCGTCGTGTACGTGCAGCACCATCCTAGCGTCGAGGGTCGATTCCGCAAGAGATTCGTCGATCGCCACTGTAGCGAGTTTGATGATGTCTGCCGCGGTACCTTGCATAGGTGCGTTAATCGAGACGCGTTCTGCGTAAGCACGCCGTGCCGCGGTGCTACTCTGAATGTCATCTAGGTATATTCGACGACCGAACAGCGTCTCCACAAAACCATGCTCCCGCGCACTCTCTTTAGTCGTGTCCATGTACCGCAGTACACCGGGATAGTGTTCAAAGTAATTCTCGATAAATTTCTTTGCCATACTTCGATCGATTCCAAGATGCTGCGCGAGACCGAACACTCCCATTCCGTAGATCAGACCGAAATTGATGCCCTTCGCTTGTCGACGCATTTCGTCCGTAACCGCGTCATAAGAAACACTAAACATTTCGCTCGCGGTTGCTCGATGAATATCGCGTCCAGATTGGAATGCCTGTTGTAATCCTGAATCTCCCGACAAGTGCGCCATAATCCGCAATTCAATCTGTGAATAGTCAGCAGCAAGTAACACTGAGCCTTCTTTCGCAACGAATGCTTCGCGGAGTCGCCTCCCGTCGGCTGTTCGGATAGGAATGTTTTGTAAGTTGGGTCCCGATGACGCTAATCGACCCGTAATAGCGTTGGTTTGATCGTATGTCGTGTGTACTCGACCTGATGTTTGGTGGATGTAATTCCCTAGTTGGTCGGTGTAGGTCGATTTCAATTTAGTCGCGGCTCGGTACTCCAACACTACTCCTGGAAGTTCGTGCTCCGATCTTAAGTCGCGAAGGATCTCTTCGGAGGTAGAACGAGTACCGGTACGAGTCTTTCGTGGGGCTGGTAGCCCCAGCTCGTCATATAACACTTCTTGAAGTTGCTTAGGCGAGTTCAAACCAAATGGTCGACCTGCAAGTTCGTAAGCTTTAGTGGTGAGTATTTCGGCGCGAGACTTTAATTCTTCACTGAGCTGATCGATTGGCTCGCGGATGAGGCGCACGCCGTTATTCTCAATACGCGCTAACGCGGTCAACAACGGGCATTCGATATTCGAATACACGAACGAACACTTCGTCAGAGCTTCTAACTGTTTTTGTAAGATGGGAAATACGCGCACATTTACCGATACCAGTTCACCTACATACTCCGCAGTTTCCGGTATGGGTGCTTCTACGAGAGGAATTTGATTTACACCACTTCCTACAAGCGTTTTTGCGTCGATGGTGGTATGTTGTAGATGTCTAGACGAGAGTGCTGAAGAGTAGTGCCCTCCTGGCGCAGAGCTATTCAACACATACGACATGAGAGCAGTGTCCCACATCTCACCCTTCAATTCGATTCCGGAAGCAAGCAAGCATTTCACAGTCGATTTGAGACCATTACCAATTTTCACGATGCTCGCGTCCTTAAGAACAGGTTTAAGTGCTGTGAGAACGGTCTCTGTGTTGAGTTGTCGGAACTCAGAATCTTTGTGTGTTAGAGGAATATATGCCGCACGATGCTCGTCAGTTGCTATGGCAATACCCGTAAAGCCGCCAGCTACGGCAGTTTTACTACGGTGGGTTCGCGTGTCCAGTACGATTTGCCGGTGTTGACGGATTTGGTCGATCCAAGTATTCAACGTGAACGGGTCAGTAACAATCTCATAGGAAGAACCCAAACCCTTCGAAGTAGCAGTTCCGTCCAATTCCTTCAGCCGACGCACGAGCGTACGAAATTCCAGTTCTTCAAACATTTCGGTTAGTGCTTCGGCGTCTATGGGTTTGCGGTCGAGGTCGTCGAGTTCTATACCGAGCTCGACATCGCACTTTATGGTTACAAGTTCTCTCGATAGATCGAGATGCGCAACCGCAGCGCGCAAATTCTCTCCGATCTTTCCTTTGATTTGATCTTTATTTTCGAGAATGTTGTCTAGCGAGCCGTACTCGCCCAACCATTTCGCCGCAGTCTTCGGACCTACCTTATCAACACCTGGGATATTGTCAGATGTGTCCCCGGTAAGGGTTAAAAAGTCAATAATTTGCTCGGGGTTCACTTCAAACTTTTCGATTACGCCTTTGCGATCGAGAGATCGGTTGAACATGGAGTCCAGCAGTACGACATTGTCGTTTACGAGTTGTGCTAGATCTTTATCTGAAGAAATAATTAGCACTGTTTGACCACCGTCCTCGGCACGACGAGCTAAGGTCCCGATGATGTCATCAGCTTCAAATCCATCTCGCATGAGTACCGACAAGCCTAATTTTCGAATTGCTTCGTACGTTAGATCGATTTGTTGTACCATTTCGTCCTGCATCGGTGGTCTCGTGGCTTTATACTCCTTGAACATGGTGTGCCGGAAGGTAGGTTTTGCTGTATCGAATATCACGGCGATGGGAGCTTGGGTATACTCGTGCATAAGATTTAGCAACATATTCACCACGCCGCGGATCGCACCGGTCGGTTGACCCGTCGAGGTCTGGAGATTCGGCATGGCGTAGAAGGCTCGATAAAGGTAATGTGAGCCATCTACGAGAATTAGTGGCTGGGAACCGGACATGTCTCGTTTTCCTTGGTCTATATAGAGTAGAGGTAATACATGAAAGCAAGGATAAGTTTACTAGGTATTGGCGTTATGTTACTGTTCTGTATTGGAACTCTCGTAGCTGACGACGAGAGAATACCGGAGGAGAAAAAAGTTAAGGGACCGGATGTGGTTTTAGTCGAGTCTGAAAAAAAGTCCATCCACGAGTTCCGGCACAATGGACGGCTGGTGATGATCAAAGTCGTACCGAAAAGAGGTAAACCTTACTACCTCGTACCGGAAGATCCGTCAAAGCATTTTGGAGACCTAGAACGAGCAGAAAAATTAGTCCCAAGATGGATTCTCAAGCGGTTCTAACAACGGACCTAAGTGGCAGTAATCACCGAACTCCATCGGTCCGATATCGACCATATACTTAAACAGTACGAGTTAGGTTGTGTTGGAAACTTTCGTGAAACCACGCACGGAATTGAGAATTCCAATTATTTTCTGAGTATTCAGCAGGACGGTTCTGGACCAAATCGCACTGAGTTCGTTCTTACGGTACTTGAGCGCGAAACGGACAATCGATCACTCGTTAAGGCCGCGTTGGAGCGTTGCTCGGAGCGAGGTTTACCAGTACCCAAGTTGGAAAGTACTAGCGACGGTGCTACTATTGTCAATCACAATGGTCGAGAAGTTCTCGTTTACGAACGGTTACCAGGAAATCATGTGGTTTATCCTACGACACAACATTGCGCAGCCATCGGACGATTCTTAGCACGGATGCATTTAATCCTCAAACCACTAGCCTCAGATGCTGCTTATGAACGCAAACTAGACTGGATAAAGAGAGTCGCTACTGAATGTCAAGAAGCCTTGTCTACTGAAGATTCCAGAATGCTCCGTCGTGCTATTAATCAAGTGGACTCATTGTTAGACCGCAATGACCTTCAAGGGATACCGCAAGGTATTATTCATGGCGATCTCTTCAGAGACAATGTTCTGTTTAACGAGTACGGATTGTGTGGTGTTCTGGATTTTCATCACGCAGGACATGGTTATTGGTTGTTCGACCTAGCCATTGCAATCAACGATTGGTGTATAGATAACGGAAGCTTGGATCGTGAAAAGACTTTTGCGATGTTACGGGAGTACCACTCAATCAGGAATTTCAAAAACACGGAGTACTGGTGTTTCCCGCACTTTCTGTTGTACGCCGCTGTTTGCTTTTGGTTGTCGAGGTTAGCGGTCTCAATTCGAGACGACTTACCCGAGAAGTTTCCTCGCAAAGATCCTAAGGAATTCGCTGAAATTACCCGAACGCATCTACTGCATCCATTTCAGATTCATGAACTAGTTACCTCTATCTGAACGGAAGAAACTACCTTTACTCAGAGGCTTCCGTAGTCTTCTCGCCTAAGCAGTGCGTTAACCGTGTTTGATCAGATGTTGAAAGAGTTTTGTTAGTTGGACTGTGTCAAACGGTTCCTTAATGTAACCCATACAGTCACCATGCGGATTGAACACCACCAGGTGGCCTTGGTGCTCGACAAGGTATTGCAGCTCAGAAGTGGATGCAATGCGTTCATAGCCCACCCCAACCTGCTCGGCAAAGTCTTTAATCTTAGTCTCGGATCCCGTAATTCCCAAAAACGAATCTGAATACCTCGCGACAAACTCGCGAACCTCTTCAACTCCGTCGCGAGCTGGATCTACGGAAACAAACAAAACTTGAAACAGCTCAAATTCTTCCGAAGTTAACGCGTCCTGAAATCTATCGGCAGTACGTTCCAAGACATTCATATATACTGGACAGATATCTGGGCAGTTGGTATATCCAAAAAACGCGTACGTCCACTTTCCCTCTAATTGCGAGCCATCAAATAGTTCGCCCGATTGGGTCAAGAGATTTATGTCTTCTAAGACGCGAGTAGTTGGAAGTTGTACGAAACCAAGTGCTTTCAGTTGTTCGGTATCCAACGGTCTATCTTTATTCACTTGACCGAACAGGAATAACCCACCAATCGCGAGCATCACGAAGCCGAAAAAAATGAAGATCAGATATTTTTTCACCCTATTTGTTTCCTATCTCGCCTCGTCGAACATAAAAGAACCAGTAAGCACTGACCACTAAACCACCGATCAGAAGCCATTGGAAAGAATATCCCCAATGCATGGCTGGTTCATTCTCGACTAATAATTGTATCGGTGTAAACGCGCCTGGGTTGTCGGCGAGCAAACGTATTTCATCTTCGTAAGCTCCTGTTATTTCTGCCATTCTTTCGAGGTTCAGTCGCTTCACGCGTTTGGGCCAACTCGGTTGATCGTACGATTTATCTGACTGGAAGTGTTTATGGGACCAGATCACGCCAGTAATTTCTACAGTACCTTCAGGAGTCTCAAATTCTGGAATTTCAAAAAAGTTTTGCCGTATCGGAAGCCATCCACGATTCACAAGAAAAGTTCCGACACTTGTGCGGAACGGCGTCACAATCCAGTACCCAGGCAGCTGATTATGTCGTTGATACCCTACGACGAAAGAATTTCCGGAAACGTAGCTTCCACGAAGTTGTATCTGCCGATACGCGGATTCCTGTTCTTGAAATTCGGACTGTTCAATCGCGTCTTCGTGCAAACGAGCTATATATTCCGTGCGTTCCTGGTGTTTTTCAAAGCCTTTGGTGAGTTGCCACAGAGAAAGCGAAATCGAAGTCAACACGGCGAGGCCTACGAGTACAACCATCGTCCAGCCTCCCGGAGGTTTCTTGCCTGACAGTTTATTCACGACTATAAAGGATCAATAGACTCGTACTACTCAAACACTCATCGAATTGTATCTTCATTGAGAGCATCGAGGATGCGACTGGGTCCAGCAGCAGAGCCGATCTTGCCTGGAACGACGAAGTCTACCAAATGACCAAACTCGCGACAAACCTCTTCCATTGTCACCGCAGGTTCCGATCCAGAGACATTTGCCGAGGTTGAGATAATCGGCTTTCCAAACAGTCTTGTGAGAGTTCGTGCTTGCTTGTGACCGGGTACTCGTGCACCCACCGAAGTACGATTGCCGGTAACCCAATCTGGGAAACGTTTAGAAGGTAAGATCCAAGTCACATGCCCAGGCCACCTAGCTACGACTCTTTGCTGGACTACAGGTGATAGCGCAACCAATTCCTCGTTAAACATGGAGGGCTCAGCCCCGATCACGATGAGTCCTAGATCAATCGAACGTTTTTTTAGTGTGAGTATGCGATTTACTGCCTTCTCGTTCCATGGGTCGCAAGCGAGCCCCCAAACGCCTTCAGTCGCATGTGCGATCACTCCACCTTGTTTTAATAGATTGACCGCTTGGTCGACATCACTGGATGCCACGTTTCATGACTCTAGTTCGCGTTGCACCTCTTGATTGTCAGCAGCTATTTTCGTTACGTTTGTTGCTCTTTCAGCCTGAAGTTTCTGTGCAAGCATTGCGTCTGTCAGAGCTAAAATTTGTACCGCTAAATAGCCCGCGTTCTTTGCACCCGCGGAACCAATCGCTACAGTAGCAACGGGAACTCCACCAGGCATTTGTACAGTGGATAACAACGCATCAAATCCATTCAAGGGGCCACCATCTACGGGAATCCCAATAACTGGTTTAGTAGTATGCGCCGCGACAGCACCCGCCAAGTGCGCAGCGACGCCAGCTGCACAGATGAAGACCTGACAGCCATTTTCTTCTACTGAGGCGACATACTCAGCAGTCTGTTTGGGAGTACGATGTGCAGAAGTAACCTTGACTTCAAAGGGAACACCGAATTCTTGTAACACGGTAGTCGCACTACGTATTTTCGGCCAATCCGATCTAGATCCCATCAAAATAGCTACTAGACTCATCCCTGTTTCCTTAAATGTAGAACCGTAAGAAAAGAGAGTAATTGTAACGAGAAGACTGTTCCCAAATTCACCGGAAAATACACTAGAAAACTCCAAGTTGGTCGCACCAGAGTTGCAGTTTCGAATCGCAAATATTTAAACGATTATCTGGTTTTTCTATATGCTTTCACATAAAATAATACTGTACGTATTACTATTATTTTTAATATGCCCCAGCAATCGTTTCGCGGTTTCTTGTTACAGACCAACTATCGAATCGAAAGAGAGAGAGCTGTGCTCTATCTCTACGGGCGATTAGAAAATGGGCAGTCGTTTCTAATACGAGAATCACGACAACAACCACATTTCGTAATTCGGGACAAAGACATTGGTCATCCCGAGATGCGAGGAAAAAAGATTGAAAGTTCGGAGTACCAAACGTTGGATGGACATCCCGCAGCCAGAGTACTGTTCCAAACGCCACGAGGTCTGCTCTCCGCTAGGGATCGCTTGCACCATCAGCAAGTACCAACCTATGAAGCGGATTTGCGTTTTTCGGACGCATATTTAATCCGCAAGAACATCCGCGGTGGCATTGAAGTCTCGGGAATTCCGGAACTCAATGATCCACTTGTTGATGTCGTATTCAATGATCCCGAAATTCGGTCAGCTACGATTGAGTTTCAACCGACAGTGCTTTCGTTCGACATAGAAACTGATCCATCGGCGCGAACTTTGCTCGCGATTTCAATGTATGGACCTACCACAGATGAAGTCATCGTCGTGGATCCTAAGAAACGTCAAATGCCAGAACGAACAGTCGCGGTTGATTCGGCGGCGGAAGCCATTCAGTTGTTTATCGAACGCGTGCGCGAATTGGACCCAGATGTACTTTTAGGTTGGAATGTTATCGACTTTGATCTTGCGGTTTTACTTCGGATCGCTAAGCGTAATCGCTTGAGTTTGCGTTTAGGTAGATCTAACGCCGACGTAAGAATTCTTACCGCGCGTGGATTCTTTGGATCTAGCCGTGCCGTGATTCAGGGGCGAATCGTACTTGATGGTATCGGTCTGATTCGCGGTGCTTTTATTCCCTTCTCGGAACACAATCTCGACGCGGTTGCTCGAGAGGTTCTGGGCGAGGGGAAAGCAGTCATCGAAAAAGTACACGATCGTGCCGGTGAAATTCTCAAACGATACCACGAAGACTTAATGGGCTTCGTCGAATACTCGAGGGCTGATGCGAGGCTTGCTTACCAAATCATCGAAAAATTGAATTTGATTTCACTTGCTGTGAAGCGTAGCAAGCTGACAGGTATGGCTCTGGATCGTGTGGCAAGCAGCATCGCAGCGTTTGACTTTGTGTACCTCTCACAGTTGGAACAGAAGAAAATCCGCGCGCCTTCGATGTTGTCCGACAGAGAACACTATCGCAACCGGCATTCTGGAGCATTGGTACTAGAACCAAAACCAGGTTATTACCGAAACGTTTGGGCTTTCGATTATCGGAGTCTCTACCCGAGCATCATTCGAACCTTCAATATTGACCCCCTAACTCTGTCCAGCGACCATGAATCCGAAGATGTCATTCGTACTACCAACGACGCTTGCTATCGACGCGACACCGGGATCTTACCTACATTCCTAGATGAGCTATTTGCGGAAAGGGAACAAGCAAAAGCTGCGGATGATGGGATCTCAAGTCAGGCCATCAAGATTCTTATGAATTCGTTTTACGGTGTGCTTGCGACACCTCTCAGTCGGTTCCACAATCCGGAAATGGCAAACTCCGTTACCTCATTAGGACGTCATTTCCTGCGTTTCGCGAAATCATGGTTTGAAGATCATGGATATGCGGTACTTTACGGCGATACGGATAGTGTGTTTGTGGAGTCCGACATCACCGACCCTGATAAAGCCTATCAGGATGGGGCTCAATTACTTAAAGAGTTTAATACAGATCTAACCTCATACATTCGTCGAAAGTGGCAACTTAACAACAAACTCGAACTAGAGCTGGAACATCTCTACACAAAATTTTTCTTACAACACATGCGACGTTCAAAGAGCGGTTCCCGGAAGCGTTATGTTGGCTTCGATTATCGATCTCAGCAGATTGTGTTCGTAGGGCTTGAGTCCGTACGGCGCGACTGGACTGCGCTCGCGAAGGACCTACAACGTGAAATGTTTCGAAGACTATTTGCAGAGGAATCAGTTGAAGAGTATCTACGATCGTACATTTCTAAGTTGCGTGCTGGCACGTTAGACGAGCAGCTCGTGTATAGAAAACGCTTACGTAAACCGCTGCACGAGTATCGAAAGGTTAGTCCGCCCTATGTGGTAGCGGGTCGAAAATTGGAATCCCCGAGTAGAGTCATCGAATACGTCATGACCACCGATGGTCCTGAACCGGTAGAAATACTGACACACGACCCAGATCACGAGCACTACCTGCAGAAACAGATACAACCAGTCGTGAAACCGATTCTTGACGTCTTGGGATTAGACTTCCAACAAATCGCGATGAGGGACTACGAACCGGATGATCTGTTCCGAGCGATTGGATACGAACAGACTGAGAGTACTATCGAAGATAGGTATGAAAATTAGATGGTGTTAATCAACATTCTTGCTTGCGAGAAGAACATTCGACGGCGGTATTGACCATCCTCTCGGATTCCTTTAAACGGAGTCAAGAATAAGTCTCTAGTGTCATCTCGAAATTTTGTGAGTTTCGAATTTAGCCTATCAACCAAGTCTGGAATGCCGTGAACGTCTCCACTGATTCGCGTAACAAATCGAGATGACTCTTTAATTTCGTAGTCGGAAATTTCATCCCCGCTACAAAATCGAATTGTTCGACCACGTGTGTTATCGAAAGAAATGAATCCGAGCGTACCCTTTGGATCATTGAATAGTAGCTTTCGCTTCGTCGTTTCCTGTGGAATGTTGGCACGAAGAACATCGAGTTCCCCTATAAATTCTTCATCATAGAACACTTTGGTGGGACGATCTTGAGCTCCTGTGAACAAAGCTAAACAGACAGGGTTTTCGGTTTCGGTAAAAAGGAGCCGATGCAACAAGATATACGTACTCAACCGTTCCTGAAACAGTCTGCTTTGCAAAAAGCTCGCGGGAATGAGTGCTGCTACAAACTCACAGTGCTTCAGACACAATTCCAAACAATATTTGTAAACGTCATCGTATTTGCAAGCAGGATACGGAAGCCTTCGTCGTGTCGCTGAATTCCGAGCAAGCCAAGGCGGATTGGTCACGCACACGTTATATCCCTTTGGAAAAGATTCCATCGTGTTGCGTTCGACTACGGCATTGTGTGCGGGTGTGATGTCATAAGAAGCAAATGCAGTACACAATCCGGTTGCTTGAAGGGACTCAATGATGTGGTTCGCTCCAGCAAACGGTTCTAATACCTGTTTGTTCCGTAGATCAGCTTCTTCAGCCCAAGCTTTGAATGCCGAGAGTTCAAATGGGTTCTGACTTACTGTGAAAAACTGACCGAGTGTACGTTTGGTATTAGTCATAGGAACGGTACAAACTTTTGCCATGTGTCCCAGAAGAACAGACTCTAGGTTCGAGACCAGTTGTCAGGATTAAGGTAATGAATTGTTATTAACTGTTCCAACTGATGAACACAGATATTTGAAACGGCTCGATACTGCGTAATATTTTGTATTGAAGTTGCAACTAGCAATTGTATGTTGTTTCAGTAATAGGTAGAAGTGTGAACGACCCCTCCAAACTAACACTTGTGTGGGAGAGGCCACTGCGATTGTGGCACTGGGCCTTAGCAATCTCGGTATCTGTTGCGCTTTTAACCGGACTAGTCCCACAGTTGGACTACTTTAGCGTACATCGCATCGCTGGGCTGTCGGTCGTGGCGTTGATCGTGTTTCGGCTTTTGTGGGGAGTGTTTGGCGGCACCTACGCAAGATTCAAAAATTACTGGACTACACCGACAGCGTTTATACACCATTTCACTGGGAAGGCTGAGCCACGAGCCCACACTTCCCCAGGCGTGTTACTTACGCTCGCAGTATTACTTACTTTAACTCTGCAATCTGTAGCCGGTTTGTTTACGACTGACGACGTGTTTTACGAGGGGCCGTTGGTGCAGTTTGCAGACGACGAGCTTGTTGAAACCGCTACCGATCTACATCACCAAGTGTGGAAGTTCATACTAGCACTAATCGCCATCCACCTAAGCGCGCACATTGTCTATTTGTGCTTTTTGCGTAGTAGGATCCCGCTTTCTATGTTCACCGGCCGTAAGTTCACCGAAGACCCAGACACTAAATGGTCAGTCTGGCGGGCGACGATAGCGTTTGCTGTCGCGCTAGCAGTGTTTTTAATTTTGATGTACTACTCGCGATAGGGTCTATGGCAATCACGACATGCGTTTCCTACGACACGTACCGCATCCATGATCGCATCTTTGTCGTCCTCGGCAACTTTTTCCTTTAAACTACTCATTGCTCCCTTGAAGTTATTTACTACTTTAAGGAACTTCATCTCTTCGTCTTCGTCCCAGATCCGGTCTAAGGCTTCGCCACCCTCAGATCCTTCGGCAAATAAGTCAGGCATCATTTCGGCATAGTCGTAGAGTGCATTAACATGCATTGACAAATGGTTCTCGAACGGAACATCTCCATCTAAGATTTGCCGAATCGACTGAAAATGCACTTCCACGGCTTCCATGCTATGGTGGCGGTATTCGGCTATTTTCTCGTTGGCTACGGAAGCGGTAGCAATCAAAAGAATAACGAGTATGGTACCGACGATGTTCGTCTTTTTGTTCATGAGTGGTCCCTCAAACTAGTTGTGGTATAAATTGAGAAGGTGATGTGTGTTTCGCGTTAGGACTAAGCACACACTTCGTCGCAAAGCGCTTCAAATTGAGTTACCCGGTCTTCTAGGGCGTTCACAGTTTCCTGCCAAAATTCTGGCGTGGTTAAATCACCATCTAAGTGCTCGTGCGCTAAGTCTTCTGCGGACATTCGGCCGGTATCCCGTAAAAGACCAGAATAGCGATTAAAAAACTCCTCACCCATCGAAGTCCGACGTTGATAAATACTCTGGCTAAAGAGATATCCAAACAGATAGGGGAAGTTGTAAAAGCTGATGCCGGAGATAAAAAAGTGCAATTTGCTGATCCAGAACAATTCATCTGGCTCTGACAGAGCATCCCCGTACCAAGAAGTCCAGGCATCAGACATGAGCTTCCGCAACTCGGCAGGTAATAAAGGTCGCGCCTCACGGGCTTCGTAAAAATTCTTTTCAAACTCAAACCGTGTCGGAATGTTGAGCAAGAACGACACTATCGCTGACATTTCTTCCCAAGCCACAGAAAGTGCTTGTTGTGGGGTTGTTGCGGTTTGTAATACCGCATCGCGCACTAATGTTTCACCGAAGGTACTCGCTGTTTCTGCCAAGGACATGCCATAAGATCTCTGGGCGTCCGGCAGATCCTTCATGACCCAATGATGGAACGCATGCCCTAATTCGTGAGCAAGTACTGTGATGTCAGACATTGACCCGCTATACGTCATGTAGACACGCGGCGTCTTGCTTTTCGCGAACGAAGTACAGTACGCGCCGGGACGCTTATGTGGACCGATAGTTCCTTCGATCCATTGTTTGTCTGCCATCATATCCACAAATTCTCCCATGGAGGAATCAACTTCGCCGTATGCTTGCGAGATTACTTCTAGTCCCTTGGAGAAGGGGAAGCTCGATTCCGCACTCGGCATGACCGGCGCAGGTGCTCGGTTGTCCCACGGTCCGTACCGACTCTTCCCGTACGCGCGCGCCATCGCTTTGGCCGCACGTCGCGCCATTGGTTTGGATTCAGCCGCGACTTGCATGATCGCATCTAGCGTCTGCCGTTCAATATGACTAGCATGTGCAGGTGTGTCAAGAAAATGCACATTTTCTACTCGAGATCTGCGTTTGCACATTTCCAAACGCCACCCTGCTAGTGCATTGATCGCGGCTGCACAAGAATCTTCATGATCAGTCCACGCCCTGTTTATCGCTTGCCAAGCATCCTCGCGTGTTCGGTCGCTTGTAGATTGCATTAACGCAGCTGCCTCCGCAATTCCTACCTCGCGTTGCTCATTGTCGTCAGCGACGAGACAACGCAGTTTCCCTGAAAGTTCTGTGTAGAGTCTTCCCCAAGCATGGATGCCATCTTGACTCAGCGCGCCGATCAAATTCTCTTCGTTCAAACTTAACAGCTCATGTCGGCGTTTTCGAGAGTGATCGACCGCCCATACTGATTCTGAAACTGGTGGCTCTGCGAGATATGAAGCAATCACGTCATCGTCCGACAAATCCAAAAACAACCGGCTTGGCTGCATCAATTCACCGAAACGTACGCGGTATTTAGTGAGTCTCCCAGATAGTAGCTTTGCTTCCTCATGATTACTCTCTACAGACAGCACACAACTCGCGTAGGTACTCGGATTAGCCAGATACTTGCGTGCATCGTTTGCGAGCACGTAAATGTCGCGGGCGGTTGCAACCGCAAGATCTCGGCTAGCGGAATCAAGGGGCTCAGTGGAAGTGACAAGCGGCGTGAGAGTTTGGTTCTTCTCTTCGATTTGATCAAGAAGGGAGGTCAGAGTAGCTAGGTCGGCGTCAATCGCTGGATCGGTTGGTGATAAATACTCCGTCGACAAATCCCAAGACGGACCGGCTACATTGGTCATAAATCTCTCCTTTTCTCTTTACTTTTGTGAGCAAGCTTCGATGCTCGAACAATTATAGAAGTACACTGACTAGGGACTTCACAAAACAAAATAGGTCGTAAGATTGGTTATCAGGCACCTTTTGACACACTTTTAATGGTCATGCCCAGCTGCCAAAAATTTCGCAAAACTCCCAAGTTTGCTAATATTCATTACTTAGCAAGTCGTTTTTTGAGTGTCTTGGTGTAGAGACCAAGACAGAAACCTTTCAACTAACCGGAGAAATTTAAGATAGTCATGATGAAAAAGTTCTTCAGAGGCGCGACATTCTTCACCGTTTGTATCGGCCTACTTATACCCGCGTTAGCGCAGGATGAAAACGAAGAGTCTTCGCAGGAAATAGAAGAGGTAACTGTCACCGCGCAACGAGTGGAAGAAAATATCCAGGATGTGCCAATAAGTGTCAGTGCGTTCGGTAGCGAAGCTCTGGAAACACAGCAGGTGATTACGCCCTCTGACATTCAGATGAACACTCCAAACGTGTCATATACAGCCGCCAATTTTGGCGGATCCAGTTTTAGCATCCGTGGTATCGGCAGTTTAATTACTGGAAGTGCTGCGGAACCTGGAGTGTCTGCACACGTCAACGAAATCCCCGTGTCGTCCAACTTAAACACGGTTGAATTTTTTGACATGGAAAGAGTCGAAATCTTGCGCGGTCCTCAAGGAACGTTGTTTGGTAAGAACGCGACTGGGGGCGCAATCAACTTTGTAACCAAGAAGCCCGTGTACGGGGACTTTGATGCCTATCTGAATACGGAACTTGGAACCGACGCACATACCCGGTTTACCGCGATGCTCAACCTTCCAATCGAAGATCGCTTTGCCGCACGTGTAGCTCTGATGCACTTAACCCGCGATGGCTATACAGAAAACCTAGCAGGGGTGCATGGCATTCCCAGAGTAGACGATAGTATTGACGGTCGGAACGAATGGACAACCCGCATCACTCTCTCATGGGAACTCAACGAATCTGCTTCCGCCTGGTTTTTGTTTAGTATGAAACGCGAAGATAGCGATCGCGTTCGTATTAGTAATCAAGTGTGTGAAAGAAATGATCTACCTACAACTGGTTGTACTCCAAATGGCTTTGGTTTCGACAATCCCTACTTGAGTGGTACCACGTTTGGAATCTTTGGTGGTGCTATCGGTGCACTTCCGCTCGGCGCATCCGGAGTAGATGGTCTGGCTCAGTACAAGTACCCCCGACCTGAGGGTTTAGACTTACGGACGGTACATACGGACGTAGAACCCGAATTTGTTGAAAACGAAGATTTCTTCGCTTTGGGAGTCAATTACGTTTGGATGGACCTGGAGTTCGAATTGCTTGCTTCGTTGAGCGAATCTGACGGATATTCACAGCAAGACTATCTCTTTGACGTTGGGCCGACTTTACAACCGACGCCGCTCAATCCATCAGGCATTTGGCCTACCTCTGCACCAGTTACCGGTGACACCGGGGATAACTTTACCAGTCGGCAATGCAATATCCAAGGAGGAACAGCAGGGATTTTCGGTGGTTGCATCTATACTGGTATCGACCCAACCGTGTTCTTTACGTTCGACCACTCATCAGGGGTTTCGACTGATTGGGTTTTTGAAGGGAAAGTGAGTGGTTCGATCGACGATCGTATGAGTTATCTCTTAGGAGCGATATCTCACAATCGGGAACGCGCTACAGATTACATGATCTTTAGCAATACCTTAGACGCAGTTTCTCTATACGGTGCGTCTGGATTGGGGCTGCCGCCGCTGTATCCTGGGCTCTTCATTAACTCGTCTGCTCCTGAGGGAGGTCGCGGGCGGAATGACGAAGGTACCGCCGTTTATGGGGAGTTCTACTATGACATGACCGATACGACGCAATTAACTCTCGGTCTACGATATAACGAAGATACACGAACGACTGATGACACCAGCATCTTGCTAAACGCCTTGAACCATGTTCCGTTGTTGCAAGCTAGCGTTTATCCGGGTGTTCGCGCACATGTGGCCGCGGTACTTGGCGTCCCGGTGGAATTTGTACCGTTAGAAACTGCTTTACAAGCAGCCTACGCTGCCGGTCTACTGCATCCGAATCACCTGATTAACTTGAATGCAGCCACCCAAATCTTTTGGTCTCGAACATCCAATTTACTTCTCGGACTGTTTGCAAGCGGACCGCCAGAGATTGCATTAGCACTATACCACGGTGTTTCTCAAGAAGAAATTAACGCTGCGCTGCTGACGGCCGCGTATAGTCCTGAACGCGTAGCGATTAGTCAGCGAGTGCCAATCGCACCAGCGTTCGGCGAAGCAAGAGGCCTTACCAATAGTCCCGATAGTGGGTCATGGACTGCATTGACTGGGCGCGCTGCACTAGACGTTAGACTCAACGAAGATGTAATGGTTTACGGCTCACTTAGCAGCGGATACAAGCCTGGCGGAATGAATGCCGCAATCCCACAACAGTTCCAAGGCACTAGTGGTTTTACTTTCGACCGCGAAGATGTCACCGCTATAGAAGTTGGTACCAAGAGTTACTGGTTTGATCGCCGCCTCAATTTGAATGGGTCGTTCTTTACCTATCAATACGAAGGGTTACAGGTGACTCGTATCAAGAACAACTCCGCGATCAATGAAAACATTGATGCCAATATCTGGGGATTCGAAGCAGAGGGTTGGCTCACATTCGATGAAATGCCAAATCTCATGCTCGATTACGCGTACAGCTACTTGAACACCGCCGTCGACGGCTCAATGTCGCTCGATCCTTTGAATCGTACGGCTGGAAATGACGACTGGGTGCTGCTGAACAATGTAGATCCCGGTGTTTTGACGGGAATTAACTTCATCGCGCGTAAAGCGCATATCACCAATGAAGTTGTCGCCGCGGCATTAGCACGAGGCGCGACAGCTGACATTCGTAATGGCTTGACCGCGGTGTCGGTGTCGTATCCAGTAAACGAATTTGGAGTGTCAATTCCCGCATATTTCTCTAGAGCGTTTCTTGATGCTCTCGGTGTTGAAACCCTTGACGGATTACCTTCGGACCTCGACGGAAACTCGTTACCGAATTCCCCAGAACACACCTTCAAGATAGGATTGACCTACAGTACTGATTCGCCTCTTCCCATGTTTGACGGAACGCTTTCTCTAAGATGGGACTACTACTGGCAGAGTGAGTCGTACAGTCGAGAATTTAACACTCCTGGCGACGAAATTGATGCATGGACGCAAATGAACATAAGTGCAACGCTGGAGAGCGATGATGGTCGTCTTATTCTGAGAGGATGGGTACGAAACCTAGAAGATAACGATAACGTTACCGGGATGTACTTAACGTCCGATTCATCAGGATTCTTCCGCAACTACTTCCTGACTGAACCTCGCGTAGCAGGGCTGTCTTTCCGTTATTCGGTGAAGTAAATCTTCTCCTAAACCGAACTAAATTTAAGATAATGCTCTTACCACGCGCTGGAGTGGTCAGGGCATTTTCTTTGATCGTCACTTGCGGAGAGACCTGCATAACTGCCCCTAAGAAACTCAATTAACGATCAAAACGATGCTGTCTGCCAACAACGTCTTGAAGCTGGCGCTTGCTACCTCCGTTGTCGTCTGCATTGCGTTGTTCTTTTTCTTACCGTTGCACGAATATCTCTCGTTTGAATATTTGCAGCAGCAAAGAAGTGCCATCGTCGACCTTTATCAAAACCATCCAACTCTGTTTCTTGCGACGTACATAGCAATTTATGTGGTTTTGACTGGCCTCTCAATTCCCAGCGCAACCCTACTAACTCTAGTAGGCGGCGCGGTCTTCGGCGGCGCTACTGGGACTGTAGTAGTATTGTGCGCGAGTACTCTTGGTGCAATATGTGCATTTATTTTGGCACGTTATGTCTTACGCGACTACGTTCAAGAGAAATTCAGCAAATATTTAGGACACGTTAACCGTGGGGTAGATGAAGAAGGCGCGTTCTATCTTTTTGGTCTTCGAGTAGTTCCGGTTGTACCCTACTTCGTAGTCAATTTTGTAACGGCTTTGACACCAATTCGCCTGTGGACTTATTGCTGGGTCACGCCACTAGGTATGTTGCCGGGGACAATTTTGTATGTTAATTCCGGTCAAAAGTTGGGTAATTTGCAGTCTGCTTCTGGGATTCTGTCATGGTCACTCATACTCTCGTTGGTAGCACTTGGACTCTTTCCACTCGTCGCAAAAAAATTGGTGGATGTAGCGCGCTCGCGCATTCGTAAGTCGCTTTAGTTTAGGATATCCTGGCAAACAGACTCTCTCTTCTAAGAGCTCGGTACGAGACCGACCTTTTTACGTCTTTTTGAACTCTACGAGGGAAGCACTCACCATTACATCAAATCACCATTTCCGCGCGCTGTGAAGTTGTAAGAGCCTTGAGAGAAACCAACACAACTAACCACCAACTCTCCATGGATTAGCGTTTCAAGTAATTACTTCAGACCCTACCAAACCTCTCATTACTACAATGTAGTTCATGCGCGTTACATCGAAGAAGATCGTAAACGTGCTCGTTCTGTTGATCGAATGAAATTGGAGGTAGATTGTGTTTAAAGAGTTCCTAAATGCCAGGTACTTAGCTTGGCACATTTTGATTGCGTTAGCGCTTTCAATTGTTGTTGCAGCGGTGTTAATTTGGGCTGATTTGAGTGACGAAGATTTGACCACCGTCACGAATTGGATTGGTATCCCTGGTACATTGTTTATCAACGCACTCAAGATGGTCGTGATCCCCTTGGTTTTCGCCGCAATTGCCGTAGGGGTGGCTGGTATGGCTAGCCAAAAGTCCTTTGGACGGATTGGGAGCAAAACTATAGCACTCTATCTGTTTACTGGATTCATCGCCATTTTTACGGGACTAGTCTTGGTCAATGTGATTCAACCTGGAAACATGCAGATTGAAAGCGCACAGGCACTAGTCGACAGCATCGAAGGTACCGATGCGTCGGATATGGCTGCTCGAGTCGAAGGACGCAGCTGGTGGGACTTAGTCCAAATCATCGTTCGCGCCGTGCCGCCTAACATTTTTGATGCTTTGACGAACAATTCCGGCTTGCTCGCGATCATCTTTGTCGCCGTGGTGTTTGGGTTCTTTACTACTAAGCTTACTGGGGTGGTCCGGGAAACTATCGACAACTTGTGGCAGGGAATGTACGACGTGACAATCGCGGTCACACTTTGGATCATCCGATTTGCGCCCATTGGAGTGTTCGCACTAGTCACCGTGGTACTAGTAAACACAGGTTTTGCGGCATTTAAACCATTGGCCTGGTTTGTAGTAACTGTTTTGGCGGCATTGATACTCCACTTTTTCGTTTGGTTACCCTTAATGCAAGTCTTTCTTGCTCGAGTCAACCCATTTAAGTATTACGGCAAGGTCGCAAAAGCACAACTAACCGCGTTTTCTACTGCTTCTTCTTCGGCAACGCTGCCGGTTACGATCGAAAGTGCCCAGGACGCAGGCGTTTCAAAACGAGTGTCGAGTTTTGTTTTACCTCTCGGTGCAACCGTCAATATGGATGGCACAGCTCTGTACGAGTGTGTGGTTGTGATTTTCATCGCGCAGATATCTGCAGTGGTTTCTGGTATAGAGTTTACGATCGCCGATCAATTGCTCGTCGTCTTGCTAGCACTAGTCACCTCCATCGGTGTCGCCGGTGTTCCAGCTGCCAGTCTCGTTGCCATAACCCTTATCTTAGGAGTCTTGGAATTACCTGCCGAATGGCTCGGGATAATCATAGCAGTTGATCGAATTCTTGACATGTGCCGTACCTCGACCAATGTCACTAGCGACCTCACAATTGCTGCGATCGTGGCTCGATCCGAAGGCGAAGAGCTTCCAGAAGTCAGGGCTGCGTAGAAGACATTTACCTCGTACGACGTGGGTTCTTCCCACGTCGTACGGTTTATTCTCGCTAACCCGCTCGCGAACGTGCTTGGTCACGTTTCATGTCTTGGTGCATACGGATAAAACCGATCCAAGAGATTACCCCTATCACCATACAAACCAAAAATAACTGAGCTTTGATACCGGGAAAATCGGGTAGCCAAGCAATACCGGACCAACCTACATAGAGTCCAATACCGAGTACCGCTGCTATTGCTCCGCGAATGCCCGTGAGCGTCACATGTACTGACATGTAATCTGATAGCTTGTCTCGAGGTGCAAAGTCATTGTGTCCAAGCTGCCAGCCGAGCGATCCGCCACTTCGCGCAACACCTTGCACCGATCTAGCTACACCCAACAGAGTAAAACTCTGAAACATTGCTCCTAACCAAATTAAAAATTGCGATAGCACCCACACCCCGCTGATTCGAGTTCGAAAGTGGGTGATATGAACGCGATCGAGATAGCGCGCCCACAGGGGAATTGTCAAAGTGCTGAAGAAAAAGGGCAAGATATTTAAGATCGTGAGACTTACCGTATAGCTTGCCTGAAGCTCGCGCGAGACAAGAAAAATTAGTGGAGCTTCAATGCTCAAGTTGGAGATTCCGTTCAAAAACTGATACGCCTGATAGCGTGCGAACCGCTTATCTTGTCGCAGAATCCGGAAAAATCGAAAGCGCGTTTTTAGCGATCGAGCTACTTTGACTGAGTGCCGCTCTCGAACGCGCTGACGACGTTCACCCACAACGTGCACCCGAGCGAATGTCATTACACCGAACAGAGATATAAGTATGGCTGCTGCATAGATCCAGCGAAATGTCATCGGATTGGCATCCAAAATCGGCGCGGCAATAACAGTAGTAAGCACTATGACTAGGCTGGTTACCACTTGCAGGCGACCAGTGGTACGAGCTCGCACGTCTCGTGGATAGTTCAAACTCCACACCACGCTTCGAATAGTGATCACTCCTGCGGTGAGTGTCCGAGCACAGACCACGCCAATGACCAGGAGCATGCTTCCTACATCGTTGAGTGGTGCTGCCGCAACTACTAGTAAACACGCGACAACGAGAAATTGGAGAACTACGATTATCGGTACTTTGGGTCTTGCATTCGCCAATCTAGCCCAAAAGTAGCTGGACAGACTACCGAGAAACGGCGCGGATATGAGTATCGCGATTACGAATGCTGGAACCGCGTAAATCTTGTCGGCGATAACCCCAATGAAAGTTCCTTCGAGCATCGCTAGAGCGACCGAATAGGTCAGATCCGTGACCTGTTCGTGTTTTAGACTTCGTTTCTGTTCCGGTTGTAGTTTGGGGCTACCGAAAACGCCCCCGAGCAGTCCCAACGGCGCTAGATCGTGGGAGCTTTGGTTAGGTCAAGCTTGGCTTTTTTCGCAAATTTCTTCGCCGTCGCACTTGGTTCGCTCTGGGTCTGTGCTAACGCAGAGAGTGCTGCAAACACAATCCAATCCGCAGATACCTCGAAGTAATCCCTTAGATCTTCGCGTGACTCAGACAAACCAAAACCGTCCGTCCCTAGCACAACGTACTTGCCAGGAATCCAAGGCGCAATCAGCAACGGCAAAGCGCGTTGATAGTCGGTTGTTGCAATGAACACACCGGTTTCGGCTTGCAAACACTCTTGTACGTAGGGCACACTTCGCGATTCGCCAACCTGCACCAATTCATCTCGTTCAGATTTGAGCGCTTGTCGATGGAGCTGACAGTAACTTGTCACGCTCCAAACGCTCACGCGCTTCCCAAACTCCCGAAGCAGCTTCGCTGCGTTCAATACTTCGGTCATTATTGCACCACTACCAAAGAGATTTACTTCGGCATCCTGTTCATATTCAAACGCGTACAAGCCTCGCAAAATACCATCTTCAGCACCTTCGGGCATCGGAGGCATGACATAATTCTGATTGGTTACGGTAAGGTAGTAGAACACTTCCTCTTGATCAACATACATGCGCCGTACACCGTTTTGGAAGATTACCGCAAGTTCATAAGCAAACGCTGGATCGTAGCTGACAAGGTTGGGTATTGTTGCTGCCACCACGTGAGAATGGCCATCTTGGTGTTGGACTCCCTCACCGTTAAGGGTGGTTCGACCCGATGTTGCACCTATCAGAAACCCTTTGCACATCATGTCGCCACCGGCCCAAACTAGATCTCCAACTCGTTGAAAGCCAAAAATAGAGTAGAACAGGTAAATGGGAATCATCGGGATACCGTAGGTCGCGTAAGCCGTGCCCGCAGCTAAGAACGCGGCCATCGCACTGACTTCACAGATGCCCTCTTGCAAAATTTGTCCATCGCTTGCTTCCCGGTAGGGAGCGATAGTGCCGGCGTCCACCGGCGTATATCGTTGTCCATCAGGTGAATAAATGCCCACTTGAGCGATCAAACCATCCATACCAAAAGTTCTGGCTTCGTCAGGAATAATGGGAACTAGATACGGGGCAATAGTTTTTTCGCGCAACAGTCGTTGCAACATCCGTATTAACGCCATGGTGGTCGATAACTCACGACCGCGACTGCCTTGTAACATGTCCTTGAAAAATTCCAACTCGGGTGGTTCTAACGGAATACAGTCCACCGTCCGACGTGGTAAATAACCACCTAGTTGTTCTCGCCGTTGTTTGAGATATTGCATTTCAACACTGTCTTCCGAAGGGCGGTAGAATGCCGCTTGGCTCTTCTCATCGTCGTCAAGAGGTATACCGAGGCTCGAAGCAAACTCTGTTCGTTCCATTGCACTCAATTGCTTTTTCTGGTGAATCGTGTTTCGGCCTTGTGATGCTAAGCCCAAGCCATCTCCCTTGACAGTTTTCGCGAGGATTACACATGGTTTGCCTTGAACTGACATCGCCTGTTGGTATGCTGCGTAGATTTTGTGGTGGTCATGTCCGCCGCGTTTGAGCGAAGTTAGTTCTACGTCGGTCAGTGAGCTGAAAAGTTTCTCAAGCTTCTTGTCGTCGCCTACCAAATGTTCGCGTGTTGTATCTCCCTGGGAAGCGCTATAGCGCTGAAAATCGCCGTCAACCAATTCCTCCAAACGCGAACGCAATTCGCGCGTATGATCTCTTGCAAAAAGTGGGTCCCAATCGCTCCCCCAAATCACCTTAATCACGTACCAGCCTGCTCCATGGAACATCCTTTCTAGTTCCTGAATAATCTTGCCGTTCCCACGTACTGGTCCATCAAGGCGTTGCAAGTTGCAGTTCACGACAAAGATTAGATTGTCGAGTTGTTCCCGTCCAGCAAGGTTGATCGTGCCTAACACTTCGGGTTCGTCCGCTTCGCCGTCTCCGACAAACAACCAAACTTTAGCGTCGCTGCGTTCGCACAACCCCCTTGCCTCTAAGTAGCGTAGGAAGCGAGCTTGGTGAATTGCACAAGGAGTAGATAGTCCCATACTGGCGGTTGGCATTTGCCAAAACTGAGGCATGCGGCGTGGGTGCGGATAGGACGGAAGACCACCGCCCGGCTGTAGCTCTCGGCGAAAATTCACCAAGTTCTCTGTCGTGAGTCGGCCTTCGAGCCAAGCGCGAGCGTAAACACCGGGGGATGCATGTGCTTGTATGTGAACTTGATCTCCGTGATCGGCACGAAAGAAGTGATTAAAACCGACTTCCATGAGTGTCGCAGCGGATAGATAAGTACCGATATGACCGCCCACACCAGTACCACTATCGTAAGCCTGAATCACCATCGCAGCCGCGTTCCAACGAATGATGTTCTCAATCTTCTGTTCTATTGCTATGTCGCCTGGATACTGCGGTTGAGCTGCGGGCGAGATGGAATTCAGGTAGGGTGTATTGAGAGCGTCTTCACGCGAATGAACGCCTCGATTTTGAAGTTCTTCGTGAAGTCTCTTGAGTAACGTGGTCGCGTCTTCGTGTCCTCGCACCTGCAGAACAGCGACTAATGCTTCAACCCACTCCTGCTGTTCGGCTTCCCATTCATCTTGTGTTCGGTGCAACTAAATTTCCCTAAATCCCGACTCCCACGCCGTCTTAGTATTGTAAGTAGGAGCTCACTCCTTGACTTTGCCTATCACTTCACATTAATTGAACTCTTGAACCTGCGATGAGAAATTTCCTTACGAATCTGGCAAACATCGTGTAGATTACGTGATCGTCGTGCCGATCGCTGAGCTCCTCTAAAGGGTAAGCGCGTTTCTCGATCCGACTGAAGAAGTACAAGTCTGCCTGAAGAGTGTGGTTGAGCATTGTTGGTTCGGTCGCGTTTTTTTATCCTCGAATCATACGTTGTGCGCACGTCTCTAACATCTCTCACCGATGCCATTTTTGGCCTGATCTGCTAAAAAAACAAAGTGCGAGTCGGAACAGTTAATATTATTGGCTCAATTTAGTGTTTAGAGTGTCAAATCCGTGTCCCCATATTTTTTGGCTTTACTGTTTTCCCTGCCTGTGGTGGTAGTGTCGTTAATTGGTGGATGGCTACCTAACGTCATCAATTTCACGCACGCGAAAACTCAAATGTTCATGGCTTTTGTGAGTGGGTTTATGATCGGCGTCGCCATGCTACATCTGCTCCCACACGGGATCGAGCAAATCGCTTCGTTCAATGACGAATCCGCGATACAACTAGGGGCACTGTGTGTGGTCGGGGGAATCGTGGTCATGTTCGCTACTCTACGCTTATTGAGTTTCCATGATCACGAACCAGTCTCTACCGCGGGAAACTCCCAGGTGGCAGCACGTCCTGGTAGTGCAACTTGGTTAACAGTGGTCGCGGGTCTGAGCGTACACACTCTAGTTGAAGGCTTCGCTATTGGATCAAGTTTAGGGCTTGAACAAGGGATCGACCTGGACCACCACGGTGAAGGAGGCGAAAATATGTGGCCCCTCACGTTCGCGGTAGTTTTAGCAATCGTTCTTCACAAGCCCTTAGACGCTCTGGCTGTTGTTGGCATCATGAAGCATGCTGGTATTAAAAAGAAAGTACTCTGGTTGACCAATGTGGGTTTTGCGCTGATCTGTCCCGTGGGTGCTTTACTCGTACTCTTCTTCTTACGAGAAGTTCTTCATGATTACGAATATGTCCTTGGTTTCGTTCTTGCGGTGATTTCTGGAGCGTTTCTTTGCATCGCACTAGCAGACTTATTACCGGAAGCATTCCGGCACCGACATGACAGGTTCAAGATTTTCTTAGCCTTCATTTGCGGAATTCTGCTTATTTTTCTATTCGGCTTATTTACTCCAGAAGTACATTAGCTGTAGGATGTCTCTCGAAAGTTTCGGATGGACCTCTGTATTTTCCCGACATATCACACCTGATGATAAAACTCTACGACGACTACCTGTAAGAGTAATCGCGCAACACCGGCATAAGTTGCTGGTGCACGATGGTACAAGCGAATTCGAAATTCCGACCCTCGGTAAGTGGTTTCGAGATAAACAATCCGATCAGCCCACGGTTGGTGATTGGCTCGTATTCTCCCAGCTGGATGTGAGCAGTACGCGCATCCTTCCGCGCGAATCTGCGATTCAACGGTTGGTGAAAGCGCGTCGAACTGCACAGTTGATCGCCGCAAACGTCGATCTTCTCCTTGTTGTTGTCGCATGTAATGACGACTTCTCTGAATCTAAGCTAGAACGATACTTAGCACTTTCAGAAGCTGCGGGCGTACAAGCACATGTCGTATTTTCGAAGATCGATTTAAACCCCAACTACCACCAAATAGTAGCGCGCGCGAAACCTTTGCTTTTCGACATCGATTGCACAGCAGTAAATTGCTTGGATGTCTCGACTATTGGAACAATCCGTGAATTATTTGCAACCAGAATAACAGGTTTGGTGGTTGGTTCATCGGGTGTGGGTAAGTCTACCCTGACTAATTCATTGGTCGGCGAATCTGTACAGAAAACGCAACAAACAAGACCGAAGGACGAAAAGGGTCGACACACTACTTCCGCTCGTCGCCTCGTGCAGATCCCCACAGGTGGTTTAATCATAGATGTTCCAGGGATTCGCGAACTCGCGCTGACTGGGGTGGCAGAGTCACTGCCGCGGACATTTCCTGATATAGAAGCGCTCGCTCATGAGTGTGAATATCGGGATTGTGCCCATAAACACGAACCGAATTGTCGAGTTAGGACAGCTGTACAAGAAGGTGATTTGGATGCTCGACGGTTAACAAACTATAAACGTGTTCGGATTCAATTGTCGCCAGCTTTTTCACACGCGCCCAAGGAAATTGAAGTGTAATCACAGCGACATGATGTTCTACTATGGAAGTAGTTTCGCTAATCGACTCTCACGAGGCGCACAAAGTCTCGCTCTATCTCTTTGTGGAATCTGACGGGAAGATGGGTCCAATCATGAGCTTCAACCAGGAATGGGATTGTTGACTCCTGAAGTGCGTGTCTGAAATCCAGTAACTTATCGATTGGAATCTCTTGTAATTCCGGTCCGCGTAGAACTAGATCAAGATCACTCCCATCATGACACCGGTTTGTTAAGCGGCTTCCATAAGCCCAAACCTCTACACCGGGTAGATGTTCTCGGAACAACGACTCAAGTAGCTGCCGGTATTTCTCGGGTAGGCGTAATCGGTTAGTCATCGGACTTTTGTTCAATCAAATCTGCCAAGGCGTTTGCGTCAACAATGAATCGGGGTAATAGCACTAACGTTGATTCAGCAAATCCTTCTCCGTAATCGTGAACGGTATCATTTCGATTATCACGATATTGAATCCAACGTTCGACAGTGGTAATGTCCATCAAATCATGTCGGGATGCATGTCGAAAAAGATCCTTGTAGGTCAATCTCGCAGCGTCTTTCGCACTAGCGAAGTAGGCTGATATTCGTTTGCGTAACAACTTTCCTCCTTGTTCAAGGACTAACTCAAACTCTTTAACACACGCCGCCCTATAGAGTTCAAAGTCTGGATGATCCTTTGTTGGAAGCTCATTCAGTTTGATATACGCTCGTTCCAATGTCTGGATACACCGTCGAAGAAAAGTAGTGTCAATTGGGCGAGAAGTCATCGTTGTTCAGAGAAATATTTACAGATTTGCTGTTTCTGTTCGTTGATTGGACTGCGAGTCTAAACTGAAACGGTTGCGTATAACTTTAGAAAATTTTAGCAACGAAAGGAAAATTCGCAGATTAGCGATAGATTGCCCACAACAACAATGAAAATCGGGTCAGTAGAAGTTCAGGATCAAGCAATTCAGTTCAAATTTCACCTGTCAACTGGTCCGGGTGGCCAAAACGTTAATAAAGTTGCGACTGCAGTAGAACTTCGATTCAACATTGAACAAAGTGGACTGTCGGAACCCATTTGTCAGCGCGTGCTCGAACAGGGAAAGTCGCACGTAAACATTGCTGGTGAGCTCGTAATTCACGCTACGCGCCACCGCTCTCAAAAGAGAAATAAAGAGGAAGCGCTCCAACGTCTAGCGAACATTCTCGATACCGCGCAAACACCGCCGAAACCACGTATACCCACTCGACCATCCGCGCGGGCGAAGCAGGTTCGACTCGATCAAAAACGCAGAACCTCGGAGAAGAAACAGTCGCGAAAGAATTCTCTAGATTAAATTACCTGATCGGTCCAAGCGAGCGTTCAATCAAGCATTAAAATATGCGCCTTGGTCTCCTTGAGATCAATTGAACATAACATTTCATATTTTCGATCGACTAATTGTCGACGATGTTCCCTCAGTTTGAATTATTGGAGAACTAAACATGAAAGCAAAACTTGAATATATCTGGCTAGACGGGTATTCCCCTACTCAGAGCCTTAGAAGTAAGACTCGAATTATCGAAGGTTTCGACGGGCGTTTGGAGTCGTGCCCAGTTTGGTCTTTTGATGGTAGTTCCACCGCACAAGCGGAAGGCGCTGATTCAGATCTTTTATTAAGACCCGTAGCGATTTTCAACGACCCTGCGCGGAAAGACGCGTTTTTGGTCATGACAGAAGTTTTAAATCCGGACGGCGAACCACACGACAGCAATGGCCGTGCGATGATCGACGATGATGACAACGACTTTTGGTTCGGTTTCGAGCAAGAATATTTTCTCTGGGATTTGGAAACTTCATTACCCCCAGGGTTTCCAGTGAAAGGATTTCCTCGACCACAAGGACCGTACTACTGCTCTGTTGGCGCCGAGAATAACTTTGGTCGCGAGTGTATTGAAGATCATCTCGATCAGTGCTTAGAGGCAGGTATCGAAGTCGAAGGCATCAATGCCGAGGTTGCCGCTGGACAATGGGAGTTTCAAGTGTTTGCCAAAGGCGCGAAGAGTGCAGGTGATCAAACCTGGGTTGCTCGCTATCTAGCCGAAAGAAACGCTGAGAAGTGGGGATATGGTATCAATTGGCATCCCAAACCTCTTGGACAAACTGATTGGAACGGGTCTGGCATGCACGCAAACTTTTCCAATGCTGTTATGCGCGAGAGTGGCGACCAGGGTGTATTTGAAAAAATTTGTGAAGAGTTTGGTCGCAACATTCGCAGACATATCGACGTGTACGGCGCTGATAACGAGCAACGGTTAACGGGGCTGCACGAAACACAATCAATTGACGAGTACTCATATGGTGTTTCTGACCGGGGCGCATCTATACGAATTCCCGTAGGTACCGTCGAAGACGGCTGGAAAGGACGACTTGAAGACCGACGACCTGCATCCAATGCGGACCCATACAAAGTCGCTGCCGTCATCGTTCGAACGACCAAAGACGCGTTGTCATAGTATTCATCGTTAGTTCTCCGACAGACTCACGATTAATTTCTCAAGCGTAGGTAGAACCACACATACACGTAGCACAATCCACACGACGTGAAAAGCCCAGAGACTTGCTAGTCTTCTGGGTTTTTTGTGTATACCACCTGGATTACATTTGAACTCGCGCGTTGCTTGTTCTAATTGAATACGTAGATAACATTGCTATTGTTTCCGACAGCTCTCGTCTCTCTACTCTCACATCCTCTTTAGAACATGCCGGACCAAGAAAACAAGACTAGACCAGCGCGAGTCTGGAGTTGGTTGTTTAAAACACTCACCTGGCTACTCGCTGCTGGATGCTTCTATTGGGTTTACACCAAAATCGCTGGCGCGGCCGCGAAAGAGAATATTTCTGCTTGGCGCTATCTAATCGATTTTTTCGGCGAAGCAAACTGGCTGTTATGGTTATCAGTGATGATGCCGTATTCGGTGTTTTTCTTTTTGGTAGACTCAAACGTCACTTGGCGCGTACTGCGTTGGTTCAATGCTCCTGAACTCAAGTATGGCAACGTTCTGCCCATTCGAGCAAGTGCTTATATCCTATCGCTGGTAAACGAACAAGTCGGGAAAGGAGCTATGTCACTTTATCTCCTCAAGACCTATGAAGTTCCCGGATGGAAAGCGCTCTCGTCCATGATTTTCATAGGCGTCTGCGAAATATATCAACTACTACTATTCTCTTCAGTTGGTCTCATCGTGTTCTTCGGATACGTGCAACAAGCGTCGACCGTGCTCCCTCTAGATTTCATACTGCCCGCCGTCTTCATCTTCGCATTCGTCTACTTTCCGTTCCACCTCGCCTATTTTCGAGGACACATTCTTAAGGAGTTTAAACTTCGAAATGTCAGCGTTTTACATACGCTCCGTGAAGCAAAGTTTCATCATTACGTATTAACTATATTGTTTAAAGCACCGAATATGATCGGTGCTGTCTTCGTCTACACTATCGCTCTCGCGGTGTTTAACGTACAGGCAAATACAGGTCAAATGCTGGTCTTCTTACCTTTGATCTTCTTAGCAGCAGCACTACCGTTGCCTTTCCATGCAGGTGCTTTGGTCATCTGGACAGTTGTGTTTCCTGATTACCCCGAGGTCGGTGCCTTTAGCCTCGTAATGCACACATTCTTCGTTATATTTAATGCTCTCATCGGCGTATGCTTTTTACCTCGAGCAAATCGAGAACTATTCGACCAGTAACTCATTGGTGCTGAAGCGAGTTTGCCTAGGGTGATAATCGTGTGCTATCTCGCGTACAAGAGTTGGAACGACGATAGTTTGAAACTAGCACTCAAAAAAAAAATCATACAATACAGGGTGGCTGGCCGATGGCGTCGGCGAGAAGCAATTCGCCGCATCCAACTGATAAATTTAGATGGTATGGAGTGCTCTACTGAGCACGCCGGAGCGATGAACTTCGAAGCAGTTTGGTTTACCAGGACGAAATTGGGATTATTTGTATGAGTAAGAGAATGAAATTCGGAACAATGACGTTATTGTTCTTATCCGCAATATTTTTGTACGGCGAGACGGTTGAAGATGTGCCGTATGTTCTTGAATCGCACGACGTCGAAAATCAAAAGGCATATGGTACCTGTGCCCTCCTTGATCTGATTGACAAATTTACGGACGAGAGATCACTGTACTTATTCTGTTTTACCGACGACGAGGACAAAGAAATAGGAGTAGTCATCAACACGAGACCTGATTTGGCGACAGACGGTCAAATGTTTTTTAATATTACGTTTGTGAACGACTCTTTTTCGCCTAACAAAAATGTGACTCATGTTCGCTACCGATTTGACAAAGATAAAGCAAAGAAGTCAAAGTTTCATCAAAGTGACGCACCCCCAATGTTGCTTTACTATCCAGAGGAGCAAAGTTGGGTGACTACCCTTGTCACTCAAGAGGCTGCGGATCAATGGTTAAAGTCGATCTCGGAATCGGAACAATTACTCTTTGAACTTAGACAGGAGGGCAAATTGGCTACTGAAACAATCGTGTTCGAAGAGGCAGACAAAGCCGTTGCGGACTTTAAGGAGCGTTTGAAGCAGGAAGAGGCAACGACGGATTCGGATGAAGAAGCGGGCGACGCGAATGAGGGCTGAATGGCTCAATCTGGCACAGAATTAGTGCGTCATGATTGTTGCCCCACCACGATAGTCACTTTGAATTAAACAAAGTGGAGGCAACACTGTGTTGGGTCCCTAGGTGACACCTTTTATTTGTTGATACTTGGACTCGCGCCAAGTTTCGTTTTTCACAATCTCTTCGAGAATTTGAGCAGCTTCAACGATATCATTCTCGTCTAAGTAAAGCGGCGCAATCCCAAACCGCATGATATTGGGCCGTCGAAAATCGCCAATGACCCCGCGCTCAATTAATGCTTGCATGATCGGATAACCGTGTTCTGACGCAAATGACACCTGCGAACCCCGGTGTTCTGGGTTGCGCGGCGTAACAAGCATTAGCATAGGACACCGTCTTTCGATTTCCTCAATAAACAGACTAGTTAAGGCTATCGAAGAAGCTCGGAGCTCTGCCATGTCCACATCCTCCCAAACTCTCATCGCCAGTTCTAGTAATTTGAACTGAATGATTGATGGGCTGCCGATACGGAAGCGTTCCGTACTCGCAGACGGCCTATATTTCAACTCCATTGCGAACGGATCACGGTGTCCCAACCAACCCGTCAATGCAGGTGTGATTGACGTTACGATATCAGGCCGAACGTAAATGAATGCAGGTGCTCCTGGACCCCCATTGAGATATTTGTAAGTACAACCTACGGCGAACTCCGTACGAGACTCTTCCATTGACAAAGGTACGGCTCCCGCAGAGTGTGCTAAATCCCATATCGTCACCGCGCCAACTTCATGTGCTCGCTGTGTTATCGTATCAATGTCATGCACGCGCCCGGTTCGGTAGTCGACGTGGGTTAAGAACACCACGGCAACACTCTCATTGATCGAATCTACAACTTCTTCCGGCGGTGGTGTTCGAAGCTGGTGTCCCTTATCCATCGTGTCGATAAGACCCTGAGCCATGTACAGATCCGTTGGAAAATTGCCAGCATCGGACAGTAGCACTTTTCGATCAGGACGTAAGCTTAAAGCGGCGGCCAAGGCTTGATAGAGCTTAATTGAAAGCGTGTCGCCTGTAGCGACGGTATCGGGTGCGACTCCTATAACTGGGGCGATCTGGTTACCGACCTTTTGTGGCAGAGACATCCAACCTGCAGTGTTCCAAGCCTTGATGAGCTCTTGTCCCCACTCGCTGCTAATGACCTGATCGGCACATTCTGTACTACCGCGAATCGGCGGTCCAAGCGAATTGCCGTCGAGATAAATGATGCCTTTGGGTATGTCGAAAAGCTCTTTGCGGGGCAGAGACGAATTCGAAGTCAAAGATCCCCTCGCACACGCCACAACTCGGGGAATAGGACCACTTTCAACCTGTTTGACAGGAATGGGACTCCAGATGAGCCACCTGTTCCCGTCTTATATCCAATCACGCGCTCAACCGTGGTGACATGATTGAATCGCCACCGCCGAAAATAATCTTCGAGGTCTACCAGTTTCTCCGCTAATTCATAGAGTTCCCAGTACTCTGCCGTGTTCTCATAGACTGTTTGCCAACGTTCTTGAATTCTTGCATCAGGTTGTCGAGACTGACGTAATTGCGGCGAAGGCAACTGGTCACCGTTTCCATCCAAGGTTTCGAACAGTAGTCGAACAGCATGGTCGTAGATGCTAAGTTGATCGAGTTCTGCTGAGAGCGCTTGGTAATCCGCCTCATTTTGTTCGTGCATCTTCAAAGCACCCACGTCTCGATTTCCGAGCATGTACTCAATCATTCGATACTGGAATGACTGGATACCTGATGCCGTACCAAGGTTTGAACGGAACTCTGTGTAGTCGCTGGGAGTCATCGTCCGCAAAACTTCCCAGGCCCCGTTCAACTGATCAAAGATACGTGCTACACGACTAAGTGTCTTAAACGCATGCTGTAACTGATTGGTTTCCATGTGCTTTCTCACGTGGGAAAGTTCATGAATGACCATCTTCATCCACAATTCTGTGGTTTGATGTTGAATAATGAACAGCATCTCGTCGTGAGATGTGGTGAGGGTTTTTTGTGCAGAGAGAATCGAGTCGAGCCTTAAATAGTCGCGGTACGATTGGACAGTTGGACACTCAGTAGCTTTATCAGTACTAGTTCGGGTCAATTGTTTCAGTCTTGGTCGAAGATTTTGAAGTCGAATCGCTTGAGTATCAAATGTAGCCCATGTAAGTTCTTGATTGTTGAGCTACTTCACACCTTCGATTCTGTCGGTAAGGTTCATGGATTATACTGAGTGTTTTAAACTCAAATTGAACCACAAAGTGATGCCTTTGGGCGATCTAAGTCTATACATATCAATAGATGTCTCGATCGATCCGCTACGTATGGGTGGTGTCTGGGAACGTATGAATTCTCACAGGACTTTTCGTCTTTTCAGCAGTAAATTGGGACAAAAAAAAGGGAATTATATAGATAACTAACCAAAAGTGTGTAAAATACTCATATGAAGAAACAAGTTACACAGGGAGTTAGTAATGTCGGGTAAGTCAAAACGAGTTGGTCTCGATGTCTTTGAACTGTTTGATTTATTCCCGAACGAAGAAGCCGCAACCGAGTGGTTTGAGAATGTGTTTTGGGCGAATGGTCGAGTGTGTGGTCATTGTGGAAGTGAGCGAACTTCTGTGATTAAGAATAAGAAACCGCTACCTTATCGTTGTAAGGATTGTCGCAAGTTCTTTTCTGTCCGACATGGTACAGTTATGCAACACAGTAAAATCCCTTTGAGGAAGTGGGCTGTTGCGATCTATCAAATGACTACTGGTTTGAAAGGTACGTCCAGTATGAAACTTCACAGAGACCTTAAAACCACTCAGACGACTGCATGGTTCTTAATGCACCGGATACGTGAAGCGTGGAACATGTTTGTTTGTGAAAAGTTTGAGGGTGAGAACGAAGTTGACGAAACCTATATCGGAGGAAAGGAAACGAACAAGCACGATTCCAAGAAGTTAAAGCGAGGCCGTGGTACAGTTGGAAAGACGGCGGTCACTGGCGTCAAAAATCGAGGATCAAAGCAGATAATAGCAAAGGTCGTAGAGCATACCGATAGCCAAACTCTACAAGGATTCGTGAAAGAGAATGTAGTGCAAGGTTCGACCATCTATACGGACGACGCAACCGCATATCAAGGACTAGTTGACTTTGAGCACAAATCAGTCAAGCACAGTGTTGGAGAGTTTGTTAAGGGAATGGCATCTACCAATGGAATAGAGAGTTTCTGGGCTATGTTGAAGCGCGGGTATATGGGCACATACCACAAAATGAGCGTGAAGCATTTAGAGCGATATGTCAACGAGTTTGTAGGTCGACATAACATTCGCGACCTAGATACCATCGAGCAGATGATCTGCGTGACTCGGTTGATGAAGGGGAAGCAGTTACAGTACAAAGAGCTTGTTGGGTAGATCTTCCTTGTGTCAAAAGATACCGATAGCGAAGCGCGGTGGCATGGCGAAATACTTGACCAACTAGAAAGGCTAGGTTGGGATAAAAGGCCATGTAACAAAGGGGGTCAAGTTTACACCCAAAACGAACTGCGAAAAAACAACAATCTCAAAGACGCTTTAGGATTGGAAGCACCAGAGAATATTGTTGCATTGGATAGTGTTGAACACTGGGTTATTGAAGCAAAATCAGACATTCGTGATCTAAGCACGGCATTAACGGAAGCAAAGGATTACGCAGAAAAAATCAATTCCAACAAGTTGTTATCTTGTCGGATCATTACTGGTATAGCAGGTAGCCCGGATGATGCATTTAACGTCGAAACAAGATGTTTGATTAATCATGAGTGGGTTGTTTTAACAATCAATGACCGTGTTGCTACGGGATTTGTTACTCCCTTGCAAATGCGTGACGCTTTAGAAAAAGGGCGACTTTACGACTACGATATTGACGATGACTTGTTTAATCGTCGGACCGAAACTATTAACAATATACTTCATCAAGGAGCAATCAACAAAAGAAATCGAGCTGGTGCGTTAGCGTGTATTCTGCTAGCGTTAACTGAAGATCAAACATTTAGGCTAAGTGATAATGCTACCACGTTGATTGCGGACATCAATTCGCGGGCTAGATCGACATTAGAAAACTACGGGAAGCAAAACTTTTTCGATCAAATCAAAATCACGCTACCTCCTTCCAAAGAAAATCACGAGAAGCATAGGAAGGCTCTGAGTCAGGTAATCGAGATACTGCGGTCATTAAATATTGCGTCAACGATCAATAGTGGTCGAGATATGCTTGGTCAGTTTTATGAGCAATTTTTGAGATACGCCAACGATGCAAAGGAAATTGGGATTGTTCTCACGCCCCGACACATAACACGATGGGCAGTTGAAACAATAGGTGTAGCACCAAATGACATTGTTTTTGACCCCGCTTGTGGCACGGGAGGATTTTTAGTTTCTGCACTTGATCTCGTACGAGACAAAAATCAAGAATTCAATCCGGGCAATTTACATGGTATCGAACAAGATGCTATGGTTGCTACACTAGCATTGGTAAATATGATTTTTCGAGGTGATGGGAGCAGCAACATTATTGAAGGTAATAGCCTTGTTACGGAGATTCCCATTCAACCTAACAAAGTGTTTATGAATCCTCCATTTGCACTAGATGTTGAGTATGAATGGAAGTTTGTAGACCGAGCATTAGGAGTGATGAAAGAGGGCGGAATATTGTTTGCGATAGTTCCAACCACAACGATGATGTCGGAAACTGATGGTAGGAAGGAATTAACTTGGCGTAAAGAAATGCTTAGACGTCATAGACTTGTCGCAGTAATCAAATTACCTGAGCAACTATTCAAACACGCAAAAGTGAGTAAAGGCACTTACGGAATAGTGATTGAAGCTCATCGGCCTCATGTTGTGGAAAACGACAAGGTATTGTTCGGGTTGATGAATGATGGCCTTGCTTATTCAAAAACACAAAAAGATTCTTTGGGGAATATGGATTTTTTCAAACAGGCACTAGGTAATTACCTTGCAACTCGAACTGAACCTCAATACGTAGCAAAAAAAATTGATTGTCGATTATTGCGACGAAATGACTTTGATCTCTCTCCTGAAAACAACATTGGCGGAAACGACCAAGATTTGCTGGAAATGAACTTAGGGTTTGTGGAAGAGAATTTGGAGAGAGCAAATTCGCTCATATCTCGAAAGCAACAACGCACCACTTTCGATAACTATAAGCGACATTTGCTCACCTCATTTTTTTCTGACATTGAGAAGGGGAAGAGCGGTAGGAACATCAATTTACCCCACGGGGATTTGCCACTCATTTCAACATCGGAATCGCAAAATGGGATAATGTCTTTCGTCGATCGAGATAGCGTAAGTAAGGTTTATTCGGCTGGAATCGTGACGATCTCATCAAATGGTGGATCGTGCTGCGCGTTTTACCACGATTACGAAACAGCGGTTAATGGAGATGTGTTTGTTTGTAATTTGAAAGAACCCTTCAACTCCAAAGAGATCGGGATATTTCTTTGTGCTGCGATCAATAATGAAAAGTGGCGCTTTAACTATTACAGAAAATTCAACTTGGTTCAATTAAACAAATTACGCATTAGTATTCCGGTCAATCAACCCAACCCACTTAAAGGTCTAATTTCTTGAAGAATCCGAAACCGCTAACCGAAAAGATACGCGAACCGCGAACTCCTGAAGAATTGGCACTAGCACTACGGAAACCCGAGCTCCGAGCTGCTTTAGCTAAACAGAAGAAACGGAACAAGAAATAGCTGAGCTTTTGATTAATGATGCTTGTTCGGAGTCTGATGGATATTTGACATAATTAAGGGAATTACATACCAAAGTGCCGAACTAGCACATCATCTTCGGCCAAACAGTAGGTCTCCGATAGCCAGCTGGCTAACTAGCCATATTGGTTGTGTGTTTTGATCCACAATCAGGTCGCAGGTTAGTGTTTTCGGGTTCCATTGTAGTTCAACTTTTAGTAGTGTTTTTTCACCTTTGAAGACATAGATTTCATGTTCAGATTTTTTTATGTTGATGCTCTCTAATGGTTCCCGCCAATCTTCCTCTATTTCTGATACTATTAATTCTGAATTATTCTTTAGTTCACATCGGAACAGTCCGAGATTATTTCGTGCTTCCTCTGGTAGATTATTGAATTTTTTAACGTCCGATTGAACGGTTTTGACAAGTTCATCAAACCAAAATTCGATGGTACATTCAGCTCGAGCTCTTACCCAGTTCTTTTGCTTGTGTTCAATGACTTCCGACATTACTTCTCACACCAATGAACACTGGATTTACTCATCCACACCTCCATTCTTCACTTCTTTAAAAAAGTTTTTCTCTAGATAATTGCCCAGAGAATGGACAGTTCTCAAATATCTTAAACTGGTATCACTGGGGTTATTATTGGCCATAGACGGTAATGAGCCATCGTTGTAAAGTGATATGCGTTGCACTTCAGACTTATCGAATGACTCAAGAGGCTTACTGAGTGATCCTCTTTTATGCGCCCACCAAGTCCACATCTTACACTGTTGTTTTGTTGGTTTACGCCTAATAACGTAAGAGGTTGGTTTTGATTTGTATGAAGTCAATTCTGTGTATTCTCTACCAAAAACCCTCACATACCAGTCATCACCACGCAAGTCAAACTCAACCACGTACGGCATTGCCCTACGGATGATACGGGGGATGATATCTGGTTCTGTGTTGGTCATTCTATTCTCCAAAATTGAGGATTATACGTTCCCAAATCGTTCATACAGAATGTTACAAACAAAGCCCGCTGTTCACGGGCTTAATCGTATCTAGAATTTGTACCGAATCTGTCCCTGAATAGAATTGGTCAAGTATTCCCTACCTACAGTATTCAGGGATACTTCGTACTGAAATCTCTTACTTCTATCAAATAAGATACCGACAGAGAACATGGGATCAGTTCGCTCATTAAATCGTGTTGATCTATACTCAGATTCAATGTAAATATTGGTCATACCAACCTTGAAGATTAAAGATGTTTGAGGCCTAGTCTCGTGGGTATATGTACCGACAACTGACATATGGACTCCCCACCATTGCTCGCTGAACGGTGGATTATCAAGCAGTATTTCGAACCCGATTCTGTTTGATGTTCTGACTCCTAAACCGAGTCTCAATCCTACTCCATCATTGACGTAAGAGTATTCGTCTGCTTGATAGATTGAACCACCAGCAAGTAAGTACCATCCCATCTTATCATTCGATAGGGCAACACTCGAGCATAGCATTAGTATCAATGCAATCGTATATTTCAATTTAATTTCCTCATATAAACCCGTTGACAGCGGCCTTAACTAGTTACAATGTAGCAATGCTAAATACATAGTTGGGAAACACCAGATATCAACTGTGGACCTAGGCTGAATTGCTACATTTTGTAGAGGGCGGTCGGTATTATGTGACAACTTCAGAACCGCTCTGGTGCATTCTTCATATTTAATCTCCATGCAAATCTGAATTTACAATGGGACAAATATTTGCGGTTAAGTGCCGAAGAATGATGCCGAGATTGACTGTACGGATAGTACATATAGAATATCAGCCTGTCGAACTGTATGATCGTTCCTGAAAATTCCCTGTCGGGTTTCTTACCGAATATAACAGCCTATAGATTAGTGGCGTTTTAGCTTTCCCACTGGAGCGATTAGGTAAGGCTTCGTTACCTCTCGCAGTTGACAAAGCCCGGCCCCATTGCCATTGATATTTGTATGTCAAAAATGAGGAATTTATGTCTGATCGTGAAGAATGTCACGAAGTCCCCGAAGGTGAAAGCAACCTTCTCAACTATCTTAATGAAGTAGATAGGATTGATAGGGTAAGAAAAGCTGGCTATATATGGTGTATCCCTACATGTATTGGGGTCAGCTTGTTTATCAGCGTGTTATTGAAAGATTGGGGATGGATAGTGCTGGCACTACCTATATCGCTGTATGTATATTATCTGATATTTTCCTCGTACTTGGAAGCTAGGATAGAGCGAGCGGAAGCCGCTAGACAAGAATTTCTGTGAACGCTGGGTTTTGGCAACTGTATGAGAACATTTTTTGCGGAGCTCAGCGACAGCTCGAAAGAGCAACTTGACATGGGCTTGGGCTAGATGTTTGGCTTAAGCCCCGACCTTTCTATTATTTGGATTCAAGGAGATTTAAATGTCTATATCAGACGAAGTATCGAAAATCATAAATGGAGAAGATTATTCCCATAAAGCGATATTTGGAGTGTGCACTAGTTAGTGGACATAATTTAATTTTCTTTTTTAAGAGGAGGA
>WTGV01000012.1 GCA_011525295.1 Pseudomonadales bacterium
TTTCTATACTGTTAAACATATTTTATGGTCCTCTATTGAACTATAATTTCAAATTCAACGGTGACTTACAGGTGAGTGTGTAAGTTTCCGAATTTCACTATGTACGTTGGAGTACAAGACTTGACTCACGGTTCCCTGAAGGACCAATCCGTTGTCTGCTAAATCCCAATTTGGGCTCTTTAAGCTCCGGCGATTTCTTCCTTTATTCGTGACGCAGTTTCTCGGTGCGTTTAACGATAACTTATTAAGAGCTGCACTCGTTGCTATCTTCACGTTTACGGTTCTTGTCTCCGAAAACCACGAAGACATTTACGTAATTGCTGCACAAGGCTTATTGTCCTTACCCTTTTTCCTGTTTTCGGCGACCGCCGGAACGTTGGCCGACTATTTCGAGAAGTCACGGCTGATTACCTACGTTAAATATGGAGAAGTAGTGATCGCGTTTCTCATCGCACTTGCGTTTTGGTCGGGACAACCACTATTTATGCTTGGTCTCTTATTCTTACTGGGTACGCAGTCGGCGTTTTTCGCTCCTTTGAAATACTCGATCTTACCACAACATCTCGACAGTTCGGAAATCGTAGGGGGTAATGGAGTTGTTCAGATGGGGACTTTTGTGGCTATCTTACTGGGCACCATCATCGGTACGCAATTGGTTGGTACCGAACCTGATCAAGACGTGGCATATGCTGTTCCATATGTTTTAGCGGTATTCATCATCTTCGTCGCAGTCGCGGGTTTAATTGCTTCTTACTTCATTCCAAAGGCTCGGTCACATTTGGACTCAAAACCCCGTTGGAATCCAATTACGGTTACCCGAGATCTGCTAAGGATTGCAAGCGAGCGTCGTTCGGTAATGCGGTCTATTTTGGGTGTCGCTTGGTTCTGGAGCCTAGGAGCAGTGTACTTGGCTCAGTTACCGAATCTCACCGAGGACTACTTATACAGTTCCAAGAGCGTGCTAACGCTTCTACTATCCGTAGTCACCATATCAATTGCCTTGGGTTCGCTCACCTGCGAAAAGTTGTCGCGCAAACATGTCGAAATGGGTCTGGTCCCCATAGGTGCGTTTTTTATCAGCGTTATCGGCATCGAATTATTTTTTGCGATCAACGCCGTTCCCGAAACGGCCCCTAGAACCGTTCTCGCATTTCTGCAAACACCTAGTTCCTATCGAGTATTGATAGAGATGGTTTTCTTAGGCTTCTTCATGGGGATATATGTCGTACCACTGCAAACGCTCGTTCAGGTTCGCACTTCGGTTGAAAAGCGCGCACGAGTTATTGCCGCAATGAACGTAATGAACGCATTTGTGGTCGTGTGCGGCGCGCTGTGGTCGCTGCTTTGGCTACACGTAATTGGTTGGGACATTCCTGGGCTATTCCTGTTCATGTCCATTTTCAATGCGTGTGTTTCTGTGTACATTTTCTTACAGGTTCCTGAATTCACTATGCGTTTTGTTGTTTGGGTGCTGTCACATTCAATGTATCGCGTCAGGCACGAGGGAATCGATCTCGTACCAGAATCCGGTGGTGCTTTGATCGCGTGTAACCACGTGAGTTACATTGACGCCTTGATACTCGCAGGTGCTGTTCGCCGACCAATTCGTTTTGTCATGGCGAAAGACGTGTACGACATGCCGTTTTTGAATTATTTGTTCCGTGCGTGTCGAACGATTCCTATCGCACCAAAGTCCGTAGATCCTCATACGTACGACAAGGCTTTCGAGGATATAGAACAAGCTCTTGAAGAAGGCGATCTGTTGTGTATTTTCCCCGAAGGGCGATTGACCCCAGACGGAAAAGTAGGAGAGTTTAAGAGTGGCATAATGAAAGTTCTTGAGAAAACTCCGGTTCCAGTAGTTCCCGCTGCTCTAAAGGGTTTATGGGGAATGAAATTTACCCATCATGGCGATGGGTTGTTTAGAGGTTCGTGGAAGCTAAGGTCAAAACTAGGCGTGGCACTCTCAGCACCGGTCGAGGGACCTGACGTGAATTTATACGCACTCCAACGAGAGGTTGTGCGGTTGCGTGGTGCTTACCAGTAAAAGCATGCGAAGATGTCTGTATGTTCTGGAGTAGGGCCGCAAGCTCCTAGGCGATTTCCAATTTATCGTCCGCATTGGCATGAACGACCCACTCAGTTGCTCGCTCGCGACATTTCCGACGATACCGAGCTAGATTGGATCAGAATTGCTAAAAACGATGGTGAGGTTATCGCCGCGTACGAAGTTGAACAAAACGACACATGGAATTTTTCAGTGCTCACACTCAACGTGGCTGAATCTTATAGGAATCAAGGATTAGGCCGATGGATGCTCCTGCATGCCGTTGGACTCATCGAATCAAAAGGAGGGCGGGTAGTTCACGCTCGGTGTCGTAACCATAGGCACTTTGTTACCGGCAATGGCTTCACAGAAGTCACACCGAACCACTATGTCATGAAACTGCAACCAGAGTAGTTAATTCTTAATGTCATTGATCCGTTCAAGTTCTGAAGATCTGCCTCGCATACCCCGCGCGCGGGTTGCAATACTCACTTCCATGTGGTACGCTGAACATGTCAAAAACGTCGCTGATAAATGTGAGCAGATTCTGGTACAACAAGAAGCGGCGGTCCAACGTCACGAACTTCCTGGTACCTATGAATTTCCTTACGCAGTTCGCGTGTTAAAAGAGAGTGATTCCGAATTGGTCGCAGTCGTGTGTATTGGAATCGTCTTGAAAGGCGAGACAGAACACTATGAGATGATTTTGAACTCCTGCGCGGTTGGTCTCACCAAAGCATCGTTGGATTACGACGTCATCGTAATCAATGGAATCATACCTGCTACGGATCGAAAACAAATTGTTGCTCGAGCGAATACAGATCAATTCAATAAAGGAATAGAACTTGCTCAAGCAGCAGTCGAAGCGATCGCTTGGACCAAAAAAGTTCGGGGGTCATAATCCTGAACGTCAACATCTGAGAGTCGGTTTTTACAGATCTTTCCAAATCCACCACTAATACCGTTTCCGAAAGAGGTTGTATTTGGTGAAAACCAACAGACTCCGGGGAATTCAGTTCAAATAAAGGGTTGTTCTTCTGCACGCGTTCGTCGTGCATTTTCGCGATTGAATCTAGGACACTGTTCATTCAGTTGCGAAATCGACAATGAAGAATTGCTATCAGTACCCAATCTACAGAGTGACTATGGTTATGTTCTTCGCATATGTGAACAGAAGATTTCTGTATTTGCAGCAGAAGAGTGGGGTGCGCTAGCCGCACTCAGTACAGTAGCGCAGCTATCAGTTGGATTTGGTGAGCATCTGCCAGACTGTACCATCACAGACGAACCCAAACATCCTTGGCGTGGTTTACTAGTCGATGTAGCTAGACACTTCATCTCGCTACCCACACTTTTCAAGTGTTGCGATCTCATGCACCACTTCAAAATGAATGTCCTACATTTACATTTGACGGATGACCAAGGGTTTCGCTTTGGGAGCGAGGCGTATCCAGAGCTCGTATCGGCCGACAATTACTCGTTGGACGAATTACGGCAACTGATTACATATGCTGCTGATCGAGGAATACGAGTTGTACCCGAACTCGATGTACCCGGTCACACGTCTTCTTGGTTAGTCAAACACCCAGAATGGGGCTTCGGGGCTGTGAATGAGGATGAATTAAATGAATTTGGACCCCATCGCAGCTGCCTCGATCCATCCAACCCAAAAACAATGGAAGCGGTGGTGAATCTGTTTGAGGAATTAGCAAATACTTTTCCAGATGAATACGTTCATGTCGGCGGAGACGAAGTAGATCCATTCTATTGGGAAAAATCCAGTAATGTTCAGGCGTGGGCTGCTGCCCATGAACTACTGAATACAAGAGACATTCAAGCTAAATTTACGAGAACCGTGTGCGAGCGCTCGTCTGAGTTGAACAAAAAGGCGATAGTCTGGGACGAAGCTTTGCATGAGTCGTTACCTACCTCCGTCACAGTCCAGGCATGGCGCGGTTTGCGTTCCAGAGATGTTTCGCTAGCTACTGGCCACCCAACGATTGTCTCTGCACCTTACTACTTGGACCTCCATTATCCCGCAGCCCTGCACTATCAATACTCGCCAGAAATGACATCACAGGATTGGCGAGAAGCTGATGCGAGCGTCCGGAACGATCCCCGGCTCGCACATGTTCGGGACGGCGTCCGCTGGCATCAAGATTTTGGGGAATTTCCGAACCTTCCCTCGAAAGAAACAGGTAAGATACTGGGTGGCGAAGCGTGTATGTGGTCGGAATTGGTCACCGACGAACTCCTGCTGACACGTGTCTGGACACGTGCTCCAGCCATAGCCGAACAGTTGTGGAGTGCTCGAGACATGGAAGACACAGACAGTATGTATGATCGGCTGAGTGTCAGCCTTCAGAGACTGCCGTTCTTAGGTCTCCCCGATGTTATGAACATTCGCCAAGTTCATCCCTGTACTGCATTACAACCTCTATTTGAGATGTTGGAACCTGTTAAATGGTATGGTCGTTTGCTTTCAATGGAACGTGTGCGAGCACGTGCAGAGGGCAACGATGAGAGCGCGTATACGCGTCCTTATAACCAGCGAACGCCACTGAATCGCGTAGTAGATCGAATTCCGGCGGAGAGTCTCCCCACAGCCCACCTAACCAGCCGAATTGAGCAAGGCGAAGACCTCTCTCCATGGATCCTCGGTTGGAAACACCAACATGCGGTATTTGACGATTGCGTCAAACAATATCCTGAGTTAGCAGAACTCCGACCTGCATCCGAAGCACTAGCGAAGCTAGCAGATGTAGCACTAGGGTTGGCAGCCTATGAACCGAGATTAGCGGGACCTTTCGGGGAGCACCTTCTCCCAATCGCGACAGCCTTCGCTGATGATCTCTAATTCGGTCTTAGCTCAATGGGGACTCTCTGGTCCGCAAACCAAACTAGGGAACGGACTAATCAATGACACTTTCTGTGTCGACAATCGCTTTGTGCTTCAGCGTATTAACAAGCACGTGTTTGCCGATCCGAAGCGACTTATTACCAACTTTAAGAAAGTCTACGAACACGTACTGGACTTAGTTCCACGACCACTTCCCACTGTCGGCGGTGAAGACTGCTTCGCGGACTCCGACGGAGAAATTTGGAGATGTTCCGAGTACTACCCGTCAAGAAATTTTCAAAGTTTACCTGATGAAATGGTTTACACCGCTGGGCAGGCTTTTGGATTGTTTCTATTTCGATTACGAGACTGTACCGTTCCATTAGAACCAGCGATACCAAATTTTCACGAATTCCAGTATTATTTGAAAGAACTTGAGCAAGTTTGGCCTCACCACAGAGAGAAAATTGATCGATCACTCTTAGAGCAATGTCGGGAGATCGTCAATCAAAGACCACTCACAGTGCAACGTCAGATCATTCATGGTGATTGCAAGGTCAACAATCTGTTGTTTGATGTCACGAGGAACAAGGTTCTCCGTATTGTTGATACCGATACCTTGATGTGGGGGTACCCGGTTTGGGACTTCGGAGATCTAGTACGTTCAGTCGCGATGAACAATGAGAATGACGACCAACTTAAAAACCGTTTAAATTCTGTTTGCGCCGGTTTCTTTGAGCAGTTTCCAATCGCCACGGGTGAAGCGGCGTGCTACGCGTTCGCACCCATACTTATGAGTATGATGTTAGGTGTACGATTTCTAACTGATCACATCCTCGGTAATCAGTACTTTAAGGTGAAACGAGTTGGTGAAAATATGGAGCGTGCTAGAGAACAGTTCGAACTCGCCGAGAGATTTAACTCGATTCAAGAAGAACTACTAACTACGATCTCAGAACGTAGCGAATAGCGAGAAAATATGAGAGAGATTTGGTTTTGCAGAAATAGAGAATTGAACGCTATGGGAGTACTACTCAAACATCGACAAATCTTGCTTGGCTACAGCTTGGTGCTCTGTCTCGCGTGCAGTGTTGCTCTATTGGGATGTGTGTCTTCTCTCAATCAACCCTTTGCGTTGATATCGTGGGACGATCTTGTCTACCCGGAGGAAGCGAAACAATCTAAAGTCACTGGAACGGTCACTGTTCGATATGACATTCAAGTAGACGGTTCAGTGACCAACGTGTCTGTAGTCCAATCTGATCCACCAGAGACTTTTGACGCGGCTGCCTTGAGCCATGTGCGATCCTGGGTTTTTCGTCCTGCAAAGAAAGATGGAACTGCTGTACCGACGGAAAACGTAGAGAGTGAGATCACTTTCAAATTAGCGGACCAAATGGACGATCCACCGGACTATTGAAGCTTGGATAGTGGCTCAATTTGAATTTATTACTATAATATAGTACATGTTAATCGCGTATTACTATCGAGTCTACCCTACGAATGTCCAGCAACAGACATTGCGTCGGCAGTTTGGTTCAGTGCGGTTCGTTTACAACTATTTCTTAGCACTCCAACAACAGCGATATGAGGACAAAAAGAAGCACTTATCGTTCTTCGACATGTGTCGCGAACTAGTGGAACTGAAACGCAATGAAGACTATTCTTGGTTATACCTGACGAACGCGCAATCCTTATACGAAGGACTCAAAAACTTAAATGCCGCCTATCAGAACTTCTTCCAAAAACGGGCCGGACATCCTCGGTTTAAGTCGCGGCGCAACGGACACCAGTCGATGGCGTACACGCAGGGTTCGTTCTTGGACGGAAGTCACATTCACATTCCGAAACTGGGTCGCGTCAAAATTCGACTCAGTCGATCGTTTCGCGGGAAGATCAAAACGGTTACGTTAAAGAAGACGCCAACCCACAAGTACTTCGTCTCGATTCTGGTCGATGATCGAAAGCCGTTACCCAAACCGATTCAAGAGCTCACTCAAGTCAGTGGAGTAGATCTGGGACTCAAGGATTTTGCGACTGTGGCAAATGAGACGGAGACCACGAAACACGAGAATCCCCGGTTCTATACTCAGCACCTACCCAAGCTTCGACGCGAGCAACGATCGTTGTCGAGAAAGGTAAAGGACTCCCATCGTTATCGTCAGCAACGCAAGAAAGTCGCGCGACTGCACGAGAAGGTCGCGCATGCGCGTCAGGATTACCTCCATAAGTTATCGACGAAGCTCGTCAGCGAA
>WTGV01000024.1 GCA_011525295.1 Pseudomonadales bacterium
GTCAGATCTTCATGTTTGAGGCGCACTTAGCAAATGGTAGCTATGACGAAGCGACCGCAGAATTAGAAGAACTGACGGAAGCGTTGCCGGAGAACTCCGGTGACTTGCGTACTGTAGCAGATGCCTACGAGAGACTGCAACGGTTCGATCTTGCGCTCGATGTATTCGTCAAAGTCCGCGAGAGTGAAGAAGGCGAACTCGGGTACGACGATCGCATGCGTCTCGCATGGTTAGAAAGCGTGGCGGGAAATCGGGAAGAAGCAATGCGCTTATGGCAAGACATTTGGGTAAAGGAAGATACTCCAGCGCGACGCCAATTTGCAGAAGCACAGTTCTTACTAATCGCTGCGGAACTCAATCAGTTAGCAACGATCGCGATCGACATCGAACGCAAGCTCTACAACCAAGAAGCGGACAAAAACGAGATCAATCTTTTGGTTCGCATTTACACCCAAGTCGGCGATGCTTTCAGCGCTAGCGAAGTCATCGAAGAATTCGCGAAATACACCGATATGCCGGAGATAGAGCGTTTACGTCAGGTAGGATTGGTTTATCTGCAGTTAAACGAATACGACAAGTACGACAAGATTCTCCGAGAGTTGGTTGAGATCGACGAAGACAATCGAATGGAACACATCCAAAACATCGTCCTCAACGCCGTCGCATACACCGTTAACGAAGAATCAGAAGACCGACTCGAGGACATTTTCCATTGGTTAGAAGAACTACGAAAGTACGACCACGACGCCGTCGCGGGAGAGTTTGAAGCGAGTGTATTGTCGATGAGTGGTTTCACGGAACAGGCGATCGAAAGTTATCGATTAGCGTTAGTCCAACAACCCGAAAATAGCGACAACATGCTACTCATGGGTGAGTTATTGAAAGAATCAGAACGCCAAGCTGAAGCAGTTGCTATTTTCCAGTATATCGCAGAACACGCGAATGACGACAACGAGTTCGTCGTCGCGATCGACGGCATTCTGAACATGATCGGACAAGAACGATTCGGGCAGCGCATAGCGTACAACCGGCAAGCGGTGTTCAAGTGGGCTCATCGCATTATCTTGGAAAGAATTACCCAGAAAGAGGACAAGTTTTATCTGTACACGTTGCTCTCGGAGATAGCTGTCGAGTTCCTGGATACTGAGAGTGAGTTCGTCGCTGTAGAAAACTCAATTTCTCAAGCTGGCATTCGACGACTGTCAGTGCTGCGCGAACTCGTGACCATGGCTACGCCAGGGCAAGGTTTTTTCTATTACGGTAGAAGCGTAGACGACCCCGATAGACAAATCACCTACGGTCGTCGTCTCATCGGTCTGCGCCAACAATTACCACCAGAGGTGTACATTAGCATCGCGAAGACGTTGTTGAGTCAAAACGATCAACTCGGGGCTGAGAAAGCACTTGACTTAATTCAAGACATCACCGGCGACCTCGATGTCAATCAGACCAAAGCTGACCTATTCCAGGAAGCTGGTTTTTACAAGAAAGCTCTAGCGTTCTATAGTCATGCGCTAGCGTTGAATCAAAACAACTTACTTCTTCTGATAAAGACAGCGGCGCTCCGAGAAGGAAACGGTCAAGACGAAGTCGCCGCCGACCTTTACATGAAAGGCATGCTCAACGTATTACGCAGTCAACCCGCGCAGCTGTATGCGGGCGTACCGGTTTCTGGTAGCAGTATGGGTTGGGGCGGACCCCAGAACACCAGCGTGAATCGAGACTATAACACCTACTACGAACCGCTGATTCAAGGATTGATCGCGACCTGGCCAGCAGATCCTGTGAAGTCAGAGCAACAGTTCGAAACATTACATGAGTTCTTTGTGGATGAACTCGAATATATCCAGACGCTCCCTGAACGAGACGAAGGGCTGCAGATCACCAGTTTCTCCCGCTTAGACTACTTTTGTCGTTTCGTGCGGCGACTCTGTTCCGTCCTTGAGCGCGTTGAATTCGTCCATGCCATGGACTTGGAGTTAGCCAGCGTCTTTCTCGAAGACACCTCTGAGGAATCAGACTCCGATTCGGACGAGGACGAGATCGACCCCACAGTGGCTAGCGCGATGAGCATGCTTCAATCGATGGGAGCTTCCATGGGCGTTGTCATCCCTGGCAACATTACCTCCATGATCGCTGCTGAGCTCGGAGTAGACATGAATGGTGCAGCGGCAGGCTTTGCTGAATACCTTCGAGACGAGTATGAAGCGAATGGTTTGTATTTGTCTGACGAATTAAAGGATTTACTTGGTGATGACTCGGAGGAGATCGCGAGCGATTCTGAAGAAGATACTGACCTACTCTCCGAAGAATTGGACAAGGCTATCGAAGCTAAAAATGTAGAACGTACTGCACGACTTCTGAATATTGTCGAACCACCAAAACCGGTCGCCCAAATTTTCTATGAGTTTTTAGATGTACCAGAAATGGAACAATCTCTGCCGAGTGCTTTCATGATGGAAATGATGGCTTTCACTGCAAATCCTCGCGAGGTATTGGGATACGCCCGTGCGATTCTTGGCGAAAGTGAGTATAACCGTATGGTTCCCACGATCGCCTCGAAGCTCCGAGGGGAACCCGATCAACTACTGGTTATGGTCTTGTCCGATCCAGAATTTGTCGCCGAGTTAGAAGCCGTGGTCGGACCGTTCTTTCAAAGCTTTGACGACATTAAAGCGATGCTTGAAGAACCAGACAATATGAACATACGTCAAAGCTTGTTACATGGTGGAGGCGGGCTGTGGCAATATATCCAATCTCGAGACAATCCAAAAGAAAGCGTCGAATTCTACCAGTATGTCGTCGACAGTATTCCACCTGATCCCCCTCCCTATCAAAATCACGTGTACCCTTTGTCAGAAATGTATAGAGAGTTAATTAAGCTCGATTTAAACGGGTCACAACGTCGATCCCTGCAGACAGCGGCTATAGATTTGGTGAGAACAATCGACTTTCAGGATGAATATGTTCTTCGACCCGTGTGGCAACTCGTCGCCATCTTTGATGCCCCACCCGATAACTTAGATGTACTCGTCAAAGTTTACGAAGCAATCGACGAGCGAACCGCTCAAGATTGGAAGCTAGATGAAATACTTCCAGCATACTACGAAGGTTCCAAACAGGAGGCCTTTCAAATGCTGTTGGATTTGGATCCGGGACCGAATCTGATCTGGGAGATTCGAGATGTAATTGGCAGCTTGTTCCAAGAAGAAATCCGAGTACTGATACAGCAAGTAATCGATGGGGAATGTTTATCTGAAGAACTAACCGCAAAGCTTGACGAAATTGCACATTATGGTTTTAGAAGTTCTACAAACGACCAGCAAGAGTATGAAGCACTAGCGAAGGACTATGCGCGCGGTCTAATGCAATGCTTCCCAGAGGACACGAGTCATGAGACCGAATTGCTTATGTCGGCGATATATCAAGACGATGCTGAGGAAGTTCAAAAATTGTTTTCAAGTGTCTATGCGCGAGATAAAACGAACGAATCAATTCGAACTGCATTTTTCTTTTGGAACAAGCAACGTGAATTCTTTGTCGACGCGCTCAATGTAGCTACCGACGGAGGTCCTGACCTTCGCAATCAGGAAATCTTGGAAGACATCATCGCGCGAAACGCAGAAAACGTACGTTCAGGAGGTACAGAACACTACATCTTACAGAGGTTGATACCGAGCGAATTGCGTCCTGCTGATGAATTCGCTGCGCAACCAATAGTCGACCAATTTCCTAAGAACGTCGCTCGGGCTGCCACTAAAATCGCGGAACTTGATGAGACCGCTACCCAATCTGACGCCGCCGAAGCTATACGACTATTTTGGCGCAATATAAATCTGCAGAGCTTGGATACTAGTACACCGTACTACATGATGGGTGGTTCGAAAACTCTCATGTTTCTCGATTGGCCTGTTGATTTTGAAGAGTCCGGTCACATAAACTTCTATGGATATGGCTATTACGGCCAAGGACCCGTTGCCGTTAACTGGTCATCCTACATCAACCTTTCAGACGATCAATATGGACCACGAACAGACTATGAAAGGTTGTTGGATCGGACGATCGAGACTTTCCCATTAGGGCGCGAACTTGAATTACTCCTCCGGTCCCAAAACAATCCGTACGACCCATACCAGTATCAGTTCTTTTACGGTAGCCAAACTGATGAGAAGTCAAGGTGGTACGAAGTAATTCGCGAAGCATATGGACATCATCCGGCGGAACTTCAGAAACGATTGCAGGAACTTACTACTAAGATTCTTACTGGTCTCGCGAACGAGCATGAATTCATGATGTGGATGCACCTATCAAACGAATCTAAAACGCAACCCTCAGTTGAAGTGATTGCGAAATTCGAGGAGTGGGCTGGCGGAATTGACATTCCTACACAACCACAATTGATAAACATCGCTCGATTTTTTGCTGGATTGGAAGAGTGGGAGCGAGCGATCGAAGTTTACAAGCTCTTAGTGGTGAACCGCTCAGACTTCAATGAATTCATGGGTGGCGGTTATTATGGTCCACCAAGCAACCAACCGCTGTCGATATCCCTCATCCTCGACGATGTCATCGAATGGTTACCTATCAATGAGAGTAGGAAGTTCATCCGGGATGTTCTACCTGTAGCCCGCCGCTTCGATGACAAGGAAGTTGGTCAGTTTATGTCTGACTTTTTTAATATTGCTGCCCTAGCTAAGGTCTTCCCGTCTGACGAGATTTTTGAACTTGCTAGTGAAATTCGCGCAAGTACGACTCTTCCGAATAATCACAACACCCCTTTAAAACCATTTGAAGCGTTGCCGCTTATGGCAGGTATTGAGGTTCAGATTGCGGGATCAGATTACAACGATGCGTTCGATCAAATGCAGCAATTAATTTCAAAAGAGAACATTGCTTCGTCTTCAGATAGCGGAGATTTAAGGATGGATCGGTTCCGGAATTCATTCGGAAGAATGGATGAAATATACTACTTGGACAACTTAGTACGAGAATTTTCTAATTCACTGGGAATCACTGTCCCTTCATTAATCAGTAGGACAAGTGAGGGGTTTGTCTCTAGTTCGGAACTACTATTCGTAATGCGGGATAGACTGTTCGACTTTGAAAATGGAACATGGATGGACCGCTTGACTAATGGATTGGTGCAGCTCTTGGACAACGAGACTGTAGAACAAACCGCTGTAGTGGAACTGCTTGCAGTGTTGTACAACGAGTTCTACAAACTAGAAAAGTTTGAGAGCAGTGGCGCGCTCGCAAACAAACTGATTCGATGGCTAACCGACAGGGTAGATAGTCTGAATGAAAGAACATTAGAACCTTTTGCGTACCTTGCGATTCACGCAGAATTTCCGTTAACTCCGAACTTATTCTCAAAAATGTTGAGCTATGGTCACTTTTCGACCGAAGAACTCATCACTCTAATCCAAAAATTGCGAGAATCGAGCAACCCCGAAGAGGTGTTTCTTGCAATTCAAGAAATTTCTGTTGAGCTTTCAGGACTCTCTATACTCAAAGAACTACGTGAAGTGGGACTGCTAGCGAACGAAGAAGCATTTGTAGCTGACTTGGAAGAACGAATAGATGCTCTCGAATCTGCGCGTAACAAGTTGGAGGTTCGAGTTCTGTAAGAACTGCTCATCAGTTAAGTGAAATCTCAGGGTGTCTAGGGCAGGCACCCGTTCATTGCAAGACTTGATTGTGTGCTGAGCTCTATCAAGCATATGAGGTTACTGACCCACAATGTAACCACATTCAGATTTCTTACGTCTACCTGTTAAGAGAAACTCGTCCATCCGCTAAGTGGCGTTTTCAAGACAATAGCGCTTTACCATCCGCAGTTTACCTCATCGGTGCTAGGACTCTGTTGTAGGTCACAAATTTTGCTTATACTAAGCCATGAGCAATTCTTAGTTAACCAATAGAAGAACCCTTAAAAAATGAAAAACATACTACCACGCGTGCAGCTGTTCGACACATTGCTACTAGCTGTTTTTGCAACCACCATGTCGGTTTCCATTTTTGCAGGACCATTAGAGGATTTACACGAAGCAAACACGAGCGTGGAACGACTCGATTTAGACCTCGTTTATCAGGTATTCAATGATGCAATATTGACCCATCTAGAGCTAAATCCAGCACTCGATGAATTACTCGATGTCGCAGAAAACGCCAACGTTAGTGATCGCGCTCGTGCGAAATCTTATCTCTCGATGGCACATCTCTATTGGCGCTACGGGCATTTTGACAGCGCGATCGAGGTTGCTGACAAAGCAATTGAACTGGTAGAAACGACGGACGGCACCCTCCTCAAAGCGCGGTTGCTCGACGCACAAGGTCTAAGAGGTGATGCCGTCGAATGGTACCAGAAAACTCTCGAACTGACCGAACTCCCAGAAGAACAAAAATTCATTCGGATTCGGCTGGCGATGATTGACGTGCAGCCGACGAATGTTGAAGCATTGATTAATCTTGCCACGGAAGAGGACCAAGAGTTTAAGAATCGAGCCGCGCTCACGCTTGCGGTCTTGGGTCACCCCACAGACGCGGTAAATTTGTATCAGCCGAATCCGGAAAGCAAGTACTACTTCCGCCAGCTTTTGCGCATTACAGAGTGGGCGATTCTTTGCGAGGACTATGAACAGGCACAACAGAACGCGTGGCTCGCTTATGACACTGCAGAGACACGTTTTGACGCACTCTATGCGTTGACATTAGTCGACGAAGCATATCGGAAAGCAGACAGTCTTGACGAGCTACTCGTGGTCCTCAATGAGAGACAAGACAAAGATCGAGACCTCACCGATTTACACATTGATCTGTTGTCAGATTCTGAG
>WTGV01000011.1 GCA_011525295.1 Pseudomonadales bacterium
GTATTACTACTGGCTAATATTTGCACTTACATTACTGCTATCTATAACACTATATTCAATGTACTATGAGGACTATGTCACGTCTCAATATTATGATATAACATCGTTGCCACCGAAACACATGCTATTAGTCTTAGGTGGTTTTCCTCTCTTGCTCATGTCGTGTTTTCTATGTTTCATGGGGCGGAACCTCTTGACGCGAGATATGTTCTTCAGAATACACGAGGTTGTTGATGCTCGCCCGCTTTCGAATTTGAGGCTGCTAGCTTCAAAGATTCTCGCGTTGGTCATCGTCGGTTGGGTACCAATGGCGGTCTTTTTGGGAAGCGTCCAATTGTGTGCGTTTTTGCAGAATTTCATAGACTTCAACATCGCCGAAAGTTTTTCAACAGTGTCGGTGTTAAAGTTTTTGCTGTTTACTTGCCCTGTCACGCTCAGCTTCGTTGCTGTTCTCTCATTACTCTTTAATGTGTTGTTTCGGAACAATTTGCTGACGATGACCGCGCTTTTAGGAACAGTTATTGGAGGATATTTCCTGATTACCGATCTCTCTTTGTCTCAGCACATGCTCTTTGAAGGGTTGCCACTGGTCGGGACCTTCGGTTCAGATCTTGATCCAGAACAGCTTGGAATGCTTGATATTCTTCGATATTCCGGCTACTTTGCTGCGGTTTTGTCTTTGTTTGTGTTAGCGGTTGTGTTTTACCGTAGACGAGATGTTTTCTTGCGAAGAGATTTAATAATTGGATCTGTTTGCGGGCTAGTTTTTGTAGTGTGTATTGGAACTTCTTCTGTAATTGCTATGCAGCACGCATCAAAGGTAGAGCAATGGGCGGACTATCGCGATCGAAATACAGAAACAAACATTCCCCAGATTGACATAGTTGAAGTTGTTGCGCAGGTTAATCTCAATCCGAAGCAAGGCCTAATCGCTTCGACAGAACTCTCTGCTGTCGTGTTAGCTGACACGATCAACGATTTCTTAACAGTTTGGCTAAATCCCGGTTTTACCGTGTCGGACGTCAAGCTAGACGAGACCAAAGTGAACTCTGAATTGGACGCAAAAGGCGCACTACGCGTGGAGTTAATACAACCACTTAGTAAAGGGCAGAGGATAAACTTGTCGATTGCATATCGTGGCAAGCCAAACTTAGATTTTGGTTACTTCGATAGTTCGACCGACATAAGACAGATTCCATATTGGGATCAACTGTTGTCCTACATGGGAAGTGTTCATGGAATTTTTAGTTCCAACTTTGTCGCATTACCACAAGAGGTTGTTTGGCTCCCTTCTGCGTTCTTGCCTTTGCACGAATTAAGAGAACGCAAGGATTTCTTTGTTTCAAATGTTAAATTGACATTACCAAAAAACTGGGAGTCCGTACTACCTGGCAAGAGACGTTTGTTGGAAGAAGATGACACTCGACTCGTCAACAAAACCTATGAATTCACGACAGACTCGCCTGTCTCTTCTGTGGGACTATACGCCGGACCACTCAGAATGCTAAGCCGTGAAATCAATGGAACAAATTTTGAAGTTTTGTTATCAACGAATCAAATGAATCAGCTAGGTCTTCTCGGCGAATCCGTAGAGGAACTCGCTGACGCACTTGCGGAACAATTAGAGGCAAATTCCACAGATGGTTTTGAGCTGCCATGTCGTGATTACCGGTTCATCACAGTACCGCAACACTTTCGGGTGTATGGAGGAGGCACGTTTTTAAATTTGTCGATCTCTGACAAATGTTTTTATTTGCTCCGTGAATTTGATCTTCTCGCAATTGACTGGGAAAAGGCTATTCCTGAATATTTGAACGCCTATTTTGAACAGATGGACACGACACGCGGAACCTATTTAGTGACGATTCTAAGACAATATTTTCGAATGAATGTTCAAGGGTTTAATTTTCATCTTGATCTTTTCAATACGTATTGGGACCATGAAGTTGGTATCGTAGGTCCAGAAGCTGAAGCGTTGAGTTTAGTAATGTCCTACCTAAATGACTTGTTCTGGTACGCGAGCATGGACGGATTTTCTGCGAGCGGATACTTTCCAAAAGAAATGAGACCGTCGCAAAGCGAGTCGAATCACGGTTATTGGAGTTGGCAAGGTCGGAACAGAGTAGGTCGAACCGGTCTTCGTATCTTTGGAAGACTAAAACCTCTTTTAAGACATATTGACGTAGTACAGGACGTTGTGGGTAAACGCCTAAATACCGAGGAAGTTCAACAAGCAGCATTAGGATCGTCGATTCAGCAAACAATTACGTCAAATCTAGACCCGTTCCTAGCCGAAACGCTCCGTTTGCGCTGTGCTCATTTAAGTTATCAACTGTATCAGGTTTTGGGCAGGGATGACACTAAGTTACTGTTAGACGAATTATTAACTCGATACAAACATTCCAATTTCAATCTCGAAGATTTATATGCGACGAGTGCGGACATTGGTTTGCCAGTAAAGGAAGTACTAGGTGACTGGTTTTCTGGAAATGAACAACCTCAATTTGAGGTTTCACCGGCTCAGACTTACAAGAGAGCAGTGCCCGATGAACTTGAAGACGAATATCAAATTTTGTTTCATGTGTTCAATCGGGGTGAAGGTACCGGAGTCTTTCGAACGTCGGTAACGACCGAATTTGGAGGCTATGGTGCTTTGGGCGCAGACCTCAGTGCTCAGGCAAGCTTTGATGCGCAGAATATGAGGATGGGTGGATTTGGTCAGGGACCAGTAGTATTCATACAACCCGGCGAAAGCGTTGAAGTAGGAATCGTAACTGAGCTCGAACCGATTCGAGTGATTGTGGAGCCTCTGAACTTGAAGATTGGTGGGGGACGGGTCGCGGTACCTGCTAAATTAGTTCAAGACACACGAAACGTCAACACAGACCAGCTGGAAGAATTTCACGGTTTTCGAACGAGCGATTGGAAACCGTCCCCACCGACTGATATGGGTATTGTGGTAGACGACTTAGACTCTACCGTTTCAGTTGAAAACGGTAGGCAAGTCGAGGATGTCAAAACTTGGCGGCGCGTCGACTATCCAAGCGCTTGGGGGAGTGCGCGTCGAACCATGGTGTACAGTGAAAGCCAGAACCCAAAAAGCATTGCGTTTCAAACGGATTTACCTATGGCAGGGATGTGGCTATTAGAGTTTCATCTTCCCGATTTTCGCGGCCAATTTGGTGACTTTCCTCGAGGTTTATTACCACGTGGGCGAATTGGATCGGCTAACTTGAACAACTTTTTTTGGCAGAGCATAGCTGGCGAGTACCAGTTTACTCTTGAAGCTGGCGAAGTTTCTAAGGTGATTGACGTTAGTGTCAGTGAGAGTGATTTTGGCTGGATTTACATTACTGAAGCTCAGTTGGACGAAGGCACCGCTGTTGTCAGCATAACCCCAAGCAATAGCGATGGGAAACTCTTTGGTGATGCGATTCGATGGGTTCAAGTTGATGCTGGTGAGTAGCGTTTCATCGCCGCGACTTCAATTTAAGACCGCCGAAGCTTGTGATTGACTTGATTCAAGCTGGGGGTTGGCTCATGGCACCGATCCTCGCCTGTAGCGTAATAGCTTGCATGGTGTGTATTGAACGTGCTTGGGTGCTACGACGACCTGCAATTGCGCCGACGTGGTTGTTACCACAAATTGAAGCGAAAATAAAAGAAGAGGGCTACATCGATACTGAGTTTCTTGGGCAACTCGAGCAATCTCCGTCTGGAAAAATTTTGGCCGCTGGGTTGCAGAAGACCGATTTCGGGATTGATGCTGTCAAAAACGTGATGGAAGAGACCGCAAACACGGTCATATTTGACCTACAACGATTTCTCACCGTACTTGGAACGATCGCATCCATTTCTCCATTACTTGGATTGTTGGGCACAGTCATCGGCATGATTCAAGTATTTACTGAATTGGTATCAACAGGTGGCGGTGATCCGGCCCAACTCTCTGGAGGAATTTCGCAAGCGCTGATAACGACAGCATTTGGATTGGGAGTAGCTATTTTGGCACTCATTGGCTACCGGTACTTCCTTCGTCGAGTGGACCATTTAATCGTGCACTTGGAGTGGCAAGCTAGCCGACTTGTAGACCTACTAATGGTAGGTTTCGACGTAGAGTCTAAAGAGTGAAGTTCCACCGGCCGCAAAGGCGAGACGTGTCCATTGAAATCACGCCGTTAATAGATGTCGTTTTTTTATTACTGATCTTTTTCATGGTCACTTCGACCACTGTCCGGGAAAATGTTCTTGCAATCATTCTTCCCGAAGCACAGGGTGAAATAGCTACTCAAGATAACAATGACATTCAAGTACTAGTATCCAGTGAAGGTGTCGTTATGGTCAACGATGTACGTCTAGAATCTCTCTCGCGAGATGCCGTGATGACACATATCACCGCGACGTTTCCTAACTATCCCGACGCTCGCGTAGTACTAGGAGGGGACGCCGACGTCAGACACGCGACCATAGTACTGGTTTTGGACGCATTGTCAGAACTAGGTATTAAGAATGTGTCCATCTTGGTTCGAGAAGCAACTCGCGACTAAGGTTGCTTTTAGTTGATGCGCGGTAGTCTCACTATTCTTTGACAACAATGGGCTGAGCAGTCACCGTGGTCACTAAATCTGAACGAAACGATTGGCACACTTACGGCCGACTAACGTCTTATGTACGGAGTCGAGCATGGTATTTCGTGATAGCTTTATTGGCTTTTTTTCTAGCAGCCATTGCGGAAGTGTTTTTTGCTCAGATTCTCGGTTCAGTCGTAAGCTCGTTTGAGGCTAATTCTGACACGTCAGCGAGCAACGCCGCGACGAACACCGTGTCGACCAAGTCCTGGTTTTGGATACCGAATTACTTTCTGGACTATGTTCCTTGGCCGATACCAATATTGTTCGCGTGTATGATTGGAGTTGCTGCTCTGGTGCGGGCCTTGTCCAACGTCGTGGGCGAATTTCTGCTATCGCGCGTGTCGTTCTATGTGGTCCATACGATTCGTTGCGAGTTGCATGATCGACTACTCCTCTTACCTTGCTCGTACTTCGACGAGAGTAGACAAGGAGACATTTCTAACCGCCTTACCGACACAACCTCTAAACTAAGAGATACCGCCACGGAAGTATTGCGAATTTTGATGCAAGACGGAGGCAAGCTCGTGTTCATGTTGGGCGCGATGTTGCTCATCAATCTGTGGCTCACTCTACTGTTTTTTGTATTAGCACCAATTGTTGCCGTGATCGTCCACTATGCATCGCGCAGATTTCGTGATTTAAGCATCAGAATTCAGTCCTCTATGGGCGAAGTGACTCACTTTGGGCAGGAAACAGTCCTCCTGCATAAGACGATTCGAGCCTATGGCGCACAGGATCAGCAATCACAAGCATTTCAGGACGCGAGCACAAAAAACCGTCATCAACACTTGAAAATGGTTGCAACAAAGGCCACTAGTGCGCAGTTCATTCAATTGCTTGTCGCGTTTGCGATAGCTGCGCTTGTAGGAATCCTTTTTATCGATCAAATCAAAGGTGGGATGGATGCGGCAGGCATCATCACTTATATTGGATTAGCAGGCGCATTGGCCAGTCCGATAAAACGTCTTTCCGATTTAAACGCTCGGCTTCAAATCGGATTAGCTGCAGCAAGTGAAATATTCGATCATATTGACAGCGATTCGGAACTCGACGACGGACCCAATGAACTTCATGCAACACAGGCGGCCATACAGTTCAATCGTGTGGACTTTTCCTATCAGAACTCAGACAAACAAACGTTGACAGACATTTCGGTGGACGTGGCTCCTGGTCAAACATTGGCGATCGTTGGTGCAACTGGGGCCGGTAAGACTACGCTAATTCAACTATTACTGCGTTTTTACGAACCTACCTCGGGGCAAATACTGCTCAACGGTGAGCCGCTCTCAAGTTATACCAAAGATTCGCTAAGGAGTCACATCGCCTTTGTGAGTCAAGAAGTGGTTCTCTTCAATGACACAATTCGCAACAACATTGCTTTTGGGAGACTCCAACACTCAACAGCGGATCAGATTGACAGTGCAGTTCAAAGGGCTCGAGTGGATGTGTTCACTCAAAGAATGCAGAAAGGGTTAGATAGTAACGTCGGCGATCGTGGTACAAGTCTATCGCAAGGAGAAAGACAGCGCATCCTCATCGCGCGTGCGATACTGAAGGATGCACCTGTTTTGATTCTTGATGAAGCAACTTCATCGCTCGACGCTGAATCCGAACGATTGATCCAAGCAGCTCTTGATGAAATGATGTTGGGACGGACTACTTTGGTGGTAGCACACAGACTATCGACCGTCGTAAACGCTGATACCATTGTTGTTCTCGAACAAGGACGAATCGTTGAACTTGGATCTCATCAGGAACTATTGGCGAAGCAGGGTCGATATGCGAAGCTACACGCATCGCAATTTCGCAACGCTGATTAAGTCTGCTGGTGTTGCTCGGTACCAACGAGTATTGAGGTAACTAAATTGTGGTATTCCAAGCATAGTTGCTTGAAAGTTCTTACACCCGTTTCTTGGACACTACGAAAGGCGGTCGAATATCGTC
>WTGV01000035.1 GCA_011525295.1 Pseudomonadales bacterium
ATGGACTCCTCAACATTTTCTAATTGTAGGTGTCCATCAAACTGAGGCAACTTCACTCGGCTCATGCTCATAATTAACGGAGTCAAAACCGGATTTCGATAAAGTTCACGGACAGAACCAAACCTTCGCAATGAATACACAGCAATCAACTACAACATCTCCAAATCAAGTCGCACCACGCAGATTTTGGTTGACCTTCAAAGCTCTATTTACTGAACCCCGTCTGTGGCAAATTTTCGTTTTAGGGGTTGCGTCGGGATTTCCTTGGCTCATTCACGGTAGCTGCTTAACACTTTTTCTCGTCGAGTTCGGAATTAGCAAATCAACGATAGGTTGGTTTTCTTTAGTGGGGATAAGCTACGCCATCAATTTTCTATTCGGACCATTTGTCGATCATTTAAAAATTCCTCTGCTTTCGAGATTAGGCCAGAGACGTTCTTGGCTACTTGTCTGTTTGATAGTCATGATGGCAAGTGTCATGTCAATGGCTTATATCATGTGGAGTTTGGGCGTTCCCGAAGACGGACAGACTACAACAGCACCACTTGAGCTGTTTCAACTACTAGCTGTGTTCAGTGCTGTATTAGCGTTCGCGTCGGCAATACTAGACTTGTCTACTGCAGCGTTTCGGATCACTGTTATTCGTGAAGATGAACCACACCTAGTGGGACTAGCAGCGTCGATGGAAGCTTCAGGTTGGTTCGCAGGGTTTAGCTTCCCTGGAATACTCGCCATAGGGGGGACTGAATGGTTCGGCTGGACTTGGATCGGAGTATTTTTCGGATTAGCATCGAGTTTTTTGCTATTCATGCTCTTTGTGCTGTACGTAATAAAAGAACCACCACGCCCAGAAATCGCACCCACTATTCATAGAGGATTTGACAAGTTCTTCGAAGAGATAATTGGTCAGCGGCTACTTGGTCCTGTGATCGAATTCATCAAAAGAAACGGCATCCTCGTCGCGTTTTTTATCATCGTTTTTCTGTTTAGCTTCAAATTGGGTGAGTCGTTCTTAGGCAGAATGTCATTGCCGTTCTATAAAGAAGTTGGGTATGAAAATGACGATATCGCAATCTACTCAAAATTTATCAGCCCAGTCGTAGTGATTTTTTCTTCGATTGCCTGCGGTCTTTTTATTGGAAAGTTTAAAACCGTACCGATGCTCGTCGTTGGTGGTGTTGCGATGTCTGCGACTAATTTGATGTATAGTTGGATCGCGGTAGCAGCATCAAAGAGCTCAGATCCAAGTTTAACTCTCTACCTCTGGACAGCTGTTCTTGATGGATTCACCCAGGGATTCTCCGCTGTGGCTTTTGTGGCATTTATCACTGAGTTTACGTCTCGCTTACACGCTGCTACTCAGTATGCGACGATGGCTTCGCTTGGAACATTGGGGAGGACTGTGGTCGCGGCTAGCAGCGGCGTACTAATTGAGAAAATATTAAAGAACAATTGGATTTTATTTTTCATTTTGACAGCAGTCTGGATTATCCCGGTGCTGTTTATTCTTGTCGTTTTAATGAACTTCGTAAACCAACGAGAAACACGTCCCGGTGGCGAGCGCATTCGAACTGTGCGAGAATAAACCTTTACGGTTTTCAGTCGCGGAAATTCTTAAACTGTAAAGGAATTCCTAAATCTGCTTCTCTTAGTGTCGCGATCACTTGTTGCAGGTCGTCTCGTTTCTTCCCTGTCACTCGTACCTGTTCAGCTTGAATCTGAGACTGTACCTTCAGCTTCAAATCCTTGATCAGTTTCACGATCTTCTTGCACAAATCTGTCTCAATTCCGGTCACGATATGAAGCGTCTGTCTCTTGACTTTGCCGAGTGCTTCGATGTCTCTAGGTTGAAGAGCTTGAACATCCACTCCACGTCCTGCCAATTTCACCCGTAATATATCAATCAGCTGTCCGAGCTGAAACTCCTCTTCCGCCCACAATAACACTGAAATGCCATCAAATTCAAACCCAGCATCAACTTTCTTGAAATCAAACCGAGTCCGCAAGTCTCGCCAGCTTTGGTCAACGGCGTTCCGAACTTCTTGAGTGTCTACTTGTGAAACAATGTCAAATGATGGCATGCTTAATTCCCTCTCTTTAAATTTTTCTTTAAACTACTATTTCTTTTGACCGAGATGTATCAATATGCCCGATCGTATAACCAAAGTCACTACAAAGAGCGGAGATGGCGGTACCACGAGACTGGCAACCGGTGAGATACACCAAAAAGGTGATGACCAAATCGAACTTGTTGGAGTTCTTGACGAAGCAAATTGTGCACTCGGTGTGTTGGTACAGTTTATCGAACCGAAATATCACGATCAATTAAAGCAGATACAGTCCCGAATTTTCGATATTGGTGCGGCTGTCGCGACAGGTATACCTCAACCTGTTTGGTACGCGGAAACGGAAATTATCACAAACGCTACTAAAGAGCTAAACGCGACGATCGAGCCTCTACAGGAATTCGTCATTCCTGGCGGAGGTCAAGCCTCAGCACATGCACATGTTGCCCGTGCCAAAATCCGTCATGCGGAAAGAGTGTTTTGGCGAGTTGCCAGTGATGAATTGCGATCATCGGGACAAGGCGCGTACTTGAATCGAGTTTCAGATTACCTTTTTGTGCTCGGACGGGTCGTCGCCGATGAAGAAGAAATGTGGCAACCGTTAAAACCGACTTAAACTGCAACTTGTCCTGAAGAATAGTGGCACTCACAGGACGCTTGGCTAATGCTTGTTGAATAGATTGTCCTGCTCAAGCAAGCACAATTTAACTGCTACCAACAGTACCTCAACAGATCTCAAACCCTTAAGTATTCAGAATCTCGTTTCACACCACTATCTAGGAACCTACTATTGAAATCAACCACTGTCCCCGGTTGGTCCGTTCTCACTAAGATTCGCTAGCACCCGCGACATCGCCTTCCTTTTTAGGCGTGTCGCATTTCTTGGAAAAAAATAGAAAGCTCACCATGTAAGCTCCTACAACAAATAAAGCATAAAAAACCAATTCACTAAGAAACCCTATCTCCAGATTAGAAGTAACGAATAACGCGAGGGCAATAGAAACAAGCAACCTCACCGTTCCGCCCATTGGAACCCTGAACAAGTGTGTGTTTTTTCTTTTAAAAAAAACAAAGCTCGTCACATAAGTTCCTACTGCAAACAACGAAGCAAAGCCTACAGATCTGATTAGCCCCAGATCTTTTAACAGGTTTGCGGTCTCGAATATCAGCATAAAGACGGAAACATATACCCGAGTCGAATCGGACAAAGGAGGCCTGCCGGAGTGGGTAGATTTTCTCTTAACAGAAATAAAACTGGTCAAGTAAATTGCTAAAGCAACCAACAACGCGACTCCCATTGCTCCCAATGGTCCAAGATCGTCCGTAAGCGCCCACGACACCAACAACAAAGTGATAAAGGCAATAAGTACCCGAGTCGAATCCGACAAAGTGAACTCGGACTTATTGGATTCTGTTTTACTCTTCTGAGGAAGAACTGAGTTCATTTTCTAATTCTACCATTTTAAACCCAGTAGTAAGCATGTGGAATTGAATGAAATACACCTCTGAACAGCATGAGGCTGTAAGAACTCATTCTATGGACATGTCCGGAATGGCCTACCTTTAGAGAGAAAGCAAGCGAATATTCGCGAGTTGAGCACATCATGCTAGTTGAATATATCGTCCGGTTCAAGCACGCACTATTTAACTGTTAGGAGCAGTACGTCAACTGGTCACAAACTCATATGTGTATGTGTTCCGAAGCTCGTTTCACCCAGTCATCGAGCAGACTGCTATTGAAAGCAACCTACGTTCGCGCTTGATCCGTGTTCACTAATATTCGCTAACAGCAACCTCACCGGGTTTTGGGTCAGGTGTGTCGACTTTCGTTGAAAAGAATAGAAAACTCACAATGTAAGTTCCCATATAGAGCAACCAAACAGCTCCCATTTCTTCAAGAAACCTCAATTCCAGAGTTGACGACACTATTACCGCGACGGGGAATGGAAAAACATACCTAACCTGTCGGTTCATAGGAGTCCTGAAAGACTCTGTAACTTTTCTTTGAAAAAATATAAAACTTAGGGAGTACCATCCTATTGCACACAACGCCGCTATTCCTATAGCTATAAACGGACCAAGATCTGCCAGACCCATCGATACCATTACCAGCAGGGTAGTGGAAACGAATGTCCTAGTAGAATCGGGCATAGGAATCCTGAACGATTGCTTGGATTTTCTCAGAATAGAAACAAAAGCGAAGATGTAGGTTCCCGCCGCAAGCAACAGCCCAACTCCCAAACCTACTAGTAGTCCCAAATGCTTTACCAAACGAGACCATATAACCAATAGGAAGACTACACCGACAAGTAACCAGATCAAAAAACCAGAGATAGAATCGTCGGAAGAAGTAGACTCTCTTCCACTACTTTGAGTAGGACCCTCGTTCATTTTCTCATATTTTCTTTCTAGTAGCTGAAGTCCGCAGGTTTTCTCGAGTCAGAGCCCCCTCTGTAGACTATGTACGTTGCGAACTCATTCTATATAAAAGTCCGCATGGTCTCCCCTTAGAGAGAAAGCATGCGAATGTTCGCTAGCTGAGCACCTAATGCTTGCATAAATCGACCAGCTTCAGCACCGTTAACCGCGCGGTGGTCATACGAAAGCGACAAGGGCAACATCTGTCGAGGTGCAAACATTCCGTGCATCCAAATTGGTTTTGTCGCGAGTTTAGATACTCCCAAAATCGCTACCTCGGGTGCATTGATTATCGGCGTAAAACCGGTGCCGCCAATTGGTCCCAAACTTGAGACGGTAAACGTCGCGCCAGCGAGATCATCTGGTACGAGTTTTTTATCCACTGCAGCTTTGGCCAAGCGTTTTGCGTCTGCAGCAATTTCTCGTACGCCTTTTTTATCCACATCTCGAATCACTGGTACTACCAAACCTTCAGGAGTGTCGACTGCCATACCTATATGAAAATATTTCTTGACAACAAGGTGTTCGAAATTCGGTTCGATTGACGAGTTAAAAGTTGGAAATTCCTTAAGTGTATTTGCACAGGCTTTGAGGATAAACGGTAGCGGCGAGAGTCTTTCGGACCGATCCGATACTTTGCCGTTATACTCACTCCGGAAGGTCTCTAAGTCTGAAACGTCGACTTCGTCTAACTGCGTTACATGTGGTAAATTGACCCAACTCTTGTGGAGATTTATCGCACCCTTCTTGCGCATGCGTGAAAGGGGTACAGTCTCAACTTCTCCGAACCTCGTGAAATCAGGTAACTCGATGGGCTCAATCCCCATTCCGCCTGTCTGACTCACGCCAGTGGTGATTCGCTGCTTTACGAAGACTTTGACATCATCTTTGAGAATTCTGCCTTTCGCACCCGATCCGGCTACTTCAGTGAGTTGCACACCCAGTTCGCGCGCTAGTTTTCGTACCGCCGGTCCAGCGTAGACTATAGTAGTGTCCGTTTCTACGGTCCGCTCTGTTTCTACTCTCTTAGTTGGCTGAGTAGGAGTAGGGGGGGTCGGTGGTGTTGGAGGGGTCGGTGGTGTTGGAGGGGTTGGTGGCGTCGGTGGAGTCGGCGGTGTTGGTGGTTTCGGCAGTTCTACCTCATCACTCGGAGTAGTTTTGTCTTCTTTTGTCCTCTCCGGTTCTGTGGGCTGTGCTTCTGGAGACGGGCTTTGCTCTTCAGGGTCATCCTTGTCAGTGGCTTCACTCTCGGCTTCTACCACAACTATGTGATCACCGGTATTCACAACTGCTTCCAACTCAACCAGTACTTCCTTGATCTGTCCGGCAACAGGAGCAGGAACTTCCATTGAAGCCTTGTCCGATTCTATTACGATTAATGCATCGCCGACGGCAACAGAGTCACCTTCGCTGACGCACACTTCTATAACTTCAACATCCGCGGCATCGCCGATGTCTGGAATCTCGATTTTGATTGTGGTCATGCTAACCTTGGATCTTCCTTGTGTACATCAATTGCTAAGTCCTTTATTGCTTTCTGCACTTCCTTCGCTGGTACTACTTGTGCATCCATAAGTTCTTTCAATGCAGCTACGACAATGTAATTCTGGTCGACTTCAAAGTGTCGTCGAAGATTGGCTCTTGTGTCGCTACGACCAAACCCGTCAGTACCCAACACGCGGTACGGAGCGTCAAAAAATCCTCGTATAGAGTCAGCATGGGACTTTATGTAGTCTGTCGCGGCAACTGTAGGTATGGTTCCATCCAAAACAGTTCCAACATACGGTCGTTTGGGTTCCTTGGTGGGATTCAACAAGTTCCAACGTTCAGTGGAAGTTCCATCCCTCGCCAACTCGGTGAAACTCGTGACACTGAATATACGAGCTGAAACATCGTAGTCTTCTGCCAATCGCTGACCCGCTTGTAGCACTTGTTGAAGAATGGTCCCACTACCAAGTAAATTCACTACACGACCACTCGCTCTTTTTTCGTCTCCAAGAGTCTTGAAGGGATAAATTCCCTTCAATATACCCTCTTCCACTCCCTTCGGCATCGCTGGTTGCTCGTAGTTTTCGTTCATTAATGTAATGTAATAGAACACATGCTCACTTTCCTCGAACATACGTCTCATACCTTCGTTGATGATGACGGCTAGTTCATACGCGAAGCCAGGATCGTATGAGATACAGCAAGGAATTGTGCTTGCGAGTACATGGCTGTGTCCGTCTTGGTGCTGTAGCCCCTCGCCGTTCAGTGTCGTTCGACCCGCGGTTGCTCCCAACAGAAAACCTCGGGCCTGCATGTCGCCCGCTAACCATGAAAGATCACCGACACGTTGAAAACCAAACATGGAATAAAAAATGTAAAACGGAATGAGAGTGAATCGATGCGTGCTATAAGACGTCGCCGCCGCTAGCCATGCCGAAAAAGCACCAGCTTCATTGATTCCTTCTTCCAGTACCTGACCTGTCCGAGATTCACGATAAGCCGTGAGTTCACCCGAGTCAACCGGTTCATAGAGCTGACCTTCCGAGGAATAAATTCCAAGTTGCTGGAACATACCTTCCATCCCAAACGTACGCGCTTCGTCGGGAATGATTGGGACGATTCGATCTTTAATTTCTTTGTTCCGTAACAAAGTCGCCAAAATGCGAACAAAGGCCATGGTAGTGGAAATCGCGCGTCCTCGAGAACCGTCGATCTGCGCCTTGAACGTACTCAAACCCGGTGCTGCAAAACGTTCTTCGATCTCAACTCGATGCGGTATTGGACCACCTAGCTTTTCCCGTCGAGATTGCAGATAAACCATTTCTGGGCTACCCTCTGGAGGTCGATAGTAAGGCACATCTTTAAGATCTTCATCACTAATGGGAATGTTGAATCGATCGCGGAAGTGTTTAAGTTCCTCAAAGTTCAACTTCTTGACCTGATGAGTCTTGTTCTCCGCTTCCCCAGCATCGCCCATGCCGTAGCCTTTGACTGTTTTAACTAATATCGCGGTGGGTTGACCTTGATGCTTAATCGCACGTTCATATGCAGCGTAAACTTTATATGGGTCATGTCCACCACGATTGAGTTGCTCAATCGCTTCATCTGACATGTCTTGTACCAGCTCTTTGGTTTCTGGATACTTCCCAAAGAACTCATCTCTAGTGTACTGAGAACCCTTCGCTTTGCAGTTTTGGTAGACACCGTCGACCGTTTCGTCCATGAGTTGTTGTAATACGCCGGTACTATCCCGTGCAATTAACGGATCCCAATACCGACCCCAAACGACTTTGATGACGTTCCAGCCTGAACCGCGAAACTCACCTTCAAGTTCTTGAATGATCTTCCCGTTTCCTCGAACTGGACCATCGAGGCGTTGGAGATTGCAATTTACGACAAATATGAGATTGTCCAGGCACTCTTGACCGGCGAGGGAAAGCGCGCCTAGAGATTCAGGTTCATCGCACTCACCATCACCAAGAAATGCCCAAACCTTGCGATCGCCCATAGGAACCAAACCACGAGCGTCGAGATATTTCATTACATGGGCTTGGTAAATTGCTTGGATCGGTCCCAACCCCATGGATACAGTAGGAAACTGCCAATAATCAGGCATCAGTCGAGGGTGGGGATATGAAGACAGACCATCACCACCGGTCTCTTGCCGGAATAGGTCTAACTGTTCTTCGCTAATTCGCCCTTCGAGATAAGAGCGCGCATAGATTCCCGGCGAACTGTGTCCCTGGTAATACACCAAATCGCCCGCGCTATCCTCTGTAGGACCACGGAAAACGTGATTAAAACCAACGTCATACAATGTCGCAGCCGAGGCAAACGTCGAGATATGACCACCTAAATCGCCGTCTTTGCGATTGGCGCGCACCACCATCGCAAGGGCGTTCCACCGAGTCATACTGCGAATACGACGTTCAATGTAAGGATCACCTGGCAGAGGAACTTGTTGCTCAATGGGAATCGTATTTCGGTACGGAGTGGTTAAGTTCGGTAACGGGGTACCTAATTGTGCAGCGCGCGCAGACAGTTGTTTGAGCAAAAATGAAGCACGCTCTTGACCGCCAAACTCCAAGACGTTCTCCAACGCACTGAGCCACTCTCGCGTCTCCTCCGGATTTTGATCTCTATGTTGTGTGCCGTCTGCCATGAACGATGTAAATTACTAGTGAGCGTGCATTATAGAAGCTAGTGAGTATAAGGGTGGATAAGCACCCGAACGCACAACCCGTTCGGCTCAGATCTGTACCGATTCTAGCAACCAAGTTTTCGTACCTGTATTACTTTCTCGGCTGAAGGCTTAGATTGCGCAATCTATCCTTAAACATCGACCTGTCAAACGGTAGTTCGGATCCTGTTTTCAGTAGGGTTGGATAATCGAAAACCTGGTCCTGAATTAGCTAGAAAAGTCATGTGTCAAACCAAAAAGCGAACATTGTCTCACGTGAGTGAACCGGAACACAGTCGGTCATTATCAAGGTTTCAAATGTTCACGACAATATCCACGCTATCGATTTGGAAGTAGTTGAAACAGGTTCTAACGCTCACCGTTTTTTGCGAAATACTCTTAAGTGAATTTTCTGATACGGATGACTAATTAGACGCTGTAAACTACCTCTAAAACGTCGAATTCGCGGCATCTACTCCACTGAATTTAGAGCGTGATGAAGTTGAGAATATCTCAGCACTCTGCGCTTAAATTTGGGAGTAAATGGAACGGAAAGGACAAAACAACTTTTACTAATTAAACGCTTATTCCGATACTCATCTTGACGACTGCTTTTTACCAGTTTCGCAACTGATCTTGGGTGACACTTGAACAGATTCTGTGTGCAGGGAGTCTCTGAACCTATGCATCATTCTTTTCAAATTTTCATCGACGAGAGCGACCGCGTGAGATTTGATCGATACCCCTTTGCGCATGAGTGTATCGATCGAGTTGACCGTACTAGCGTCTAGTAACGGAACGATAATATTTCGGACATGTTCTTCTGTTAGCTGATCAACGACCGCACCGTGCTTTCTCGAAGTTAATTGCACTTGACCGATGCCAGAGGAGAGAACAGCACACAGATATCCTGCCGGACAACATTCTTCTTTGAGGACAATTCGAATGACGTGCTCGCTCGCTGCCCATCCATCCCATTCTTGCGGGCACATCGTTCCCCTTCCAACCGTACCGGATCGAGTTACCAAAAGCCAGCCTTGTTTTAACAGTAGTTCATCTATATGTTCATATTCTCGCCAGAGATATTTCAATCCTGCCGCTTGAAAGTGCACAACATGACTTCCTTGCAAGAAGGGAAGTCCATACTTCTCATCCACATAAACGCGCTTGAACCTAGAAGGTATGAACACGTTGGCGATGTCCCCAATGCGAACAGATTTCGTTTCCTCAAGTTGTTTTAGTCCACTGCGCAAGAACGGGTTGTAGTTCTCAGCATCAAAGCGAAGGTCATCTTCTATGTCCTTGCGGGTGCACGGAAACCAAGAGGGTACCGTCGTGGCATCGAATGTCGGACGTATATTCTCAATCGCCTCGGTGACTAGTGAAAGAGCGTGGGAGCGCTTCTTAACAGAATCTCGCATGGATGCGTCCAACGATGCGATTAACTTACAGTCATCTTTGGTCACTGGTATAGGAACGATAATATTGCATGCGTGATCAACTGTGAGTTCGTCCACTACAGCACCGTAAGTATTCGCAGTTAACTGTGCTTGCCCGAGACGTGACGCGAGGAACGTAGCTAAATATCCGGAAGGACACAAGTCTTCATCTGGAACAATACGACAGATGTGTTGGGACGCTGCCCAACGATCCCACTCAGGGGGACAAATAGTTGTTCTACCGATAGTACCAGAACAAGTTACTAGTATCCATCCAGCACGAATAATCCACTGCTCAAGTTTTTGAATGGATAACGACAAATACTTTAAATCGGTAAGCCGAAATTGGACAATGTGGCTCCCTTGTAAGAAGGGGATGCCATGTTCTTTATCGACATAAATCCTTTTGAATCTCGGTGGTATTAATACGGTATGCGTGACTTCGGCCAGTCTTTGAAGCTTCATTCCAGATGCTTGAAGTGCCTGTACTGCTTCAACAAATCTTGGGCTGTACCTTTCTGCGTCGAAGCGCAACTCTTTGGATTCAGTAAGGAAGTTAGATGGTAATGCATAACTTTCTGTTGAAGAAAACGTTTGCCGGGATTCAGTATCTAGTAACGGAGATGACACGGTCATTTTCCCCGCCAGGTTTCAAAATCTGTAACCACTTTCGGTAAATCGTCGTCGACTGTCGGCTCTTCGTGATCGCCAAGAACTATGAGTCCTTCCGGTGTACGGAGATGGACAGGATTACCTCTTTTATCAATCCCAACGCGCTTTGGTATCGACATGAAGATTTCATAGTCATCGAGAACTCCCGCATGCGCCAGATTCGATTCTTCTCGGGTCAGTCTTTGCAACACCAAGACACTTGGATTTGGAACACCACCACCTTCAGCGAATGTTTCCTTCGGTAAGTCAACGGAAGCAACAAGTCTCACGTTTCTGAGTAGCCACTTTCGAATGAACTTCAATCCTGGATTATTTGCTATGCTTCGAGGAAGCACAATTGCAAGATACCCACCTCGTTTGACATACTTTAAAGCACCTTCAACAAATAACTGTTCTGCCGGCATTGAACGACGGGCGTTGACTGCATCGTAAAGCGGAAGATCAAAACTAGAGAGAATGTGAGGGTCGTCAATGTGTGCCTTCCCACCGAACGGAGGATTAGTCACAACGATGTCGAAGGTTTCATGCTTGACTTTTTTTCTTGCTGTTTCGTCAGTCCATTCTCCCGGTGTGGTCAGTGAATTGCCTTGAAAGACGTTTGCCGACCCGTCGCCATGCATAACCAAATTCATTTGTGTTGTCCGAACAAGAAAAGGATTGATGTCCATGCCAAATATATTGCGCTCAGCAAGTTCTTTTACACGCTCACCGATTCGGTTTCTAATTTGTTCGGTAGATCCACCCCTTGCCTGTTCGAAGTTTGTGATTTTTTCCCTCAAAAAATTTATGACGGCGACAAGAAACCCGCCTGTTCCGCAACAGCAATCGAGAACTTTGAGCGATGCAATCTCATGATCTGAGTAAAGTGACAGTACCATTCGTACTGCCATATCGCAAACGTTTCGCGGGGTAAAGAATTCTCCTCTGTCCCCTCGAAGATTCGCTCCAACTAATTCTTCGTAAGCTTGTCCCTTTACATCTGTTTTCGTGTTCAATAACGAATATCTCTGAAGTTCTAAAACGATGTAAGCTAACACTCGGGATTCCAGTTTTATGCGGTCATCAGTTTCAAAGATATACGGGTATCTATCTTTCACTTCATCGAATAAGGGTCGTATTCGCTCGTCGTGAAGTCTCCTTTGTCCCGAGATCGATCGTCTCTCTTCGATATGCACGAAGAACCGCAATCTATTTACAACTTCTTTCTCGTCGAGAACTTTGCAGAAGATCAATTTTTGCAACTCGTGGAAAGCTTCGGCTTTTTGGATGCCTTGGTTAGCATAAATGTAGTTGTGGCAACGGCGAAGGGAAGCTTTAAGGTCTATTGCAGGTGTTAATTCATGGAACTGAGGAGGTTGAGGATAGGCGTCTCCAAATCTCGGAATGTCAACCGTATCTTCAATTTCTAAAGCTTCCGATTTTTCGTAAGCTAATTTTTCTGAGCCTACCCACAAACCAAATCTGCACGAGGAACACGCACTCATATAGCTCTTGAGCTGCTCGACACCTTCGTCCCTGTCGTTTGGCGAAACTCCTTCTCTTTTTGCCTCTACTATCACAGTTACGGTGTCCTGCCGACGCATTCCTCCAGGCTTAAAAATCACTATATCGGCACGTTTTCTCTTCCTTCCCATCTTCACGGAATACTCTATAGCAAGGTCTAACACGTCATAGCCGTATTCATCTACTAGACTACGCGCCCATCTCTGACGCACGTTTTCCTCAGGTGTATCTTTTCGCAACTTTCCTGTGACAAAACATCTCACTTTTCCAGCAGGAATGAAGGGTACTATTTTGGAAGGCATATTGAGGTCTACTTCTTTATTCACTAATTTTTACCGCAGCATAGTCTAAATAGTAAACACCGCGTTAGAGAACCTCTGCACTATTACTATCCGATAAAGAAATCACTTCGAAAGTTCGACTGTACGTTGTTTGTACTCATGAGGTTGTTCCAGAATCCCACACCAAAATCTAGAAAGTGAATGGATGATTAAATTTTGCTTTATGATACATGTAAGAATTTGAAGCGTATTTTGAAGATTGATTCTTAGTGGATACCTTGCAACATCTGTACCGTAATCGAAGCTCTTTGATGCTGATTTCTACAACCAAATCTCGGAAATCTATACTACGTTTCCGGCTTAACGCCAAGTTTGAGCAATCTATCCTTGAACATCGGCCAATCAAACTGCGGTCCCGGGTCCCATTTTCGCCCAGGTGCTATTAGGTTGTGTCCTACGATCCGGTGAGGTTGAATGTGAGGATAACATTCCATCAAAACCCGCGCAGTAGCGATTAGTGCAGAGTATTGACTCTCGGTAAACGGTACGCTTTCCGTCCCCTCTAGTTCAATCCCTATTCCAAAATTATTACATTCTCTCTGTCCTTGGAACGAAGACTCACCCGCATGCCACGCACGCCGATCAAACGGTACGAACTGTGTGATTTTTCCCTTGCGATCGACAAGGACATGACTGGATACTCGAACGCCATCCAAGGAAGAATAACTTGGATGGGCACTACAGTCTAGCGAATTCGTGAATAATCTCTCAACTTCACCCGTTCCAAATTCACCAGGCGGCAAAGAAATTGCGTGGATTACAAGCAAAGAAATATCATATCCCATCGGACGTTCGTCCTGATTCGGACTCGGAATCCGACGCACGTGATCCAACCAATGATCTTCCGTAATTTTTAAATCGTTTACCGCTTCAATATTGACCATATGTGATGAGTAGGTGAAAGTACCTCAAGAAGTTATCTCCGCTAACGTGCGCGCAGCTCTAGAAGAGGATCTTGGCTCTGGCGATTTACACGCTGTACTGGTTGACTCTTCCAAATTCAGCACCGCGCATGTGATTACTCGTTCTCAGGGAATTTTATGTGGTCAAGATTGGGTGGATGAAACCCTCTTACAAAGTTCCGATGAAATCACTTCTTTATGGCACGTCGAAGACGGTGCTACTATATCGCGAAACGACAAGATTCTCACCTTAACCGGACCCTGTCATGTTCTGTTGAGAGTAGAACGGACTATGTTGAATTTTCTCCAATTGCTCTCCGGAACAGCTACGCGAGTCCACGAGTTTGCTACATTTATTCAACACACTTCTGCTCGCATTTTGGATACGCGCAAGACTCTGCCTGGATTAAGGTATGCGCAGAAGTATGCGGTAATCACCGGTGGTGGTTCAAACCACCGTTTTGGACTATTTGATGCGTTCCTCATAAAGGAAAATCACATTCTTAGCGCCGGTGGAATTACGACCGCACTTCAACTAGCCCGAAAAGGACACCCCAACCGCTTCTTGGAGATTGAAGTTGAGACTCTGCCAGAATTAGAGGAAGCACTACAGGGATTTCCCGATCGAATTATGCTGGATAACTTTTCTTTGCCTCAGCTGAAGGAAGCGATTCAAATCGCGAGAGACTTCGACCGTGTACATGACAAACACACCGAATTGGAGGCATCGGGTCAAATCAATTTATCGAACATAGTCGCAGTCGCAGAAACAGGTATTGACTGCATCTCGTTAGGCACGCTCACAAAAGACGTTGCGGCACTAGATTTTTCGATGCGCATTCAGGAGTAATTTAAAACCAACTTCCTTGTGTCGAAGAGTTGTGTCGCACTACACATCCAGAGCTCATTACTTTAGCTCTAAGGTACTACTACCGATACCTTCGCCAAGTTTAATGCAATTTTCATCTCGGAGTGTACGAATGCAGGTTCGTAGTTCAAGATGTCTCGATCAGTCATACCCACCTGTGCGCATTTTCGTCGCCATGTATTTTGAATCTTTGTCGCCATTTCAAACACCATCCGCGATGCAATTTGTTCTTCGATCTCAAACAAAGGTGCCACTTCAATGGCAGCTTGAATCGATGGCTGCAATCCGCTTAATTCACTGATACCTGTCTTAAGATGGGTGCGTCCAAATGGCTGAGGATTGATGTCAAAGGCTGGAGACAAGCTCCACCTTCCTGGTTGCGTCCATAAAAAGCCATGGTTTTTCATGTGATCGTCGGTATTGGAAACCAAAATCGTGAACAACACTCTCCTGTAGAGTTCCTTGAGCTCCGCAAGAGTCTGTTCGCCATTCCCACAACTCCCACGCATCACATCTACCAAATCGGTGTAATAAACTGGATCATCGTCATCTCTGAGGTCGATAAAACTACGTCCCGAAATGTAGGGAACGCGATTTTCCCCTTCGCGGTCAAAACGATGAATAATCGCGATCGGATGTGTTGAATTTTCTAGTTCTAACCTCGCAGTGCTTGCTCGAATGCCCACATCCTTCGCTAACCGTAACGTGGCAACCTCCATTCTTTCCACAGGTAAGTCGTCTTTAACTGAACTGTACTTTGCGATCGAGAGAGTCGTACGATCGTAGACTGCTGACTTAGGTCGCGCTCCGCCAATACTATCTCCACCACCACGAAGTTCACGCGCCACTTTCTGGACATCACAGTCTCGAGATTCAAAGTGTTGATTTAAGCGACGTAAATCAACAAGAGAGGGAGTCCTCGGGACAGGAGGTGTGTCTGTGGACCTGACTTCTTTATTCTCATCCACGAAGCGCAACGCACCAGTACGAGCACGATCGTTAACGCTCAACAGAAACTCAAGCTCGCTAGGGACGCGACCCATCGATGCTTGAATCACACTACGCCCCCAGTTATCTGGCGCGGCATCGGCGATCGGACTAGGTAAAACGTTTCGTCCTCTACCTGAGAAAGATACCCATCCACTGGTTAACTTCAGTGAGGGAGAAAGTGCGAATGCAGTTGGATTTGCAATCCAGGTTTCATCATAGGAGAATGCTGAATGTGGCCGTAAAGGATTCTCAATGAAGATCAGCTCACCCACAATGTGTTGGGTTTCGCCCAATACCACCTGAATTCGTCGCTTCTTAGACATTAAAACGAAATCACCTCGGATTCAGCGGTGGCGGAAATTGTTGTTTTCTTTGAGCGTCTCGCTGAACGGACGCGTTGAGGCATAAGCACCATGTCCATGGTCGCGCCTATTTCATCCTCTGTCGGCGTTAGCACATGTTCTAGTTTTGGAAGGCAATCTAAAACTAGAAACGCCATAGCGATATTACCTAATGAGACACCGAGATCACCAGTTTCAATTCGTTGAACGGTCCCTATCGACACTCCCATATTCATCGCTAAATCTTTCTGTGATAATCGACGACGAATACGCGCCGTTCGTACATCATCCCCCATTTTTGCGATTGCTCGGGTAATGGATCTTGAATATTTGTTCATATCTGTATAAAAATGTTTAATACACTATATATTGTGTATTATATGTATTAATACATTACATACAACTTGTTATAAATCAGTTATTAATGAAAAGAAAGCTAATAGAGACATAGGAAATTGGATTTAACTACCCACTTAATGCTTACGATTTCCAAAAAATTCTCTGGGAAAGTCGCTAGCTAAACTATCCAAGGGACCCTTACTCAAAGCAATGCAACGTGTGAGTTTCCAACACACTGACATTAAGTCGATGTCGCGTTCGCCAACGCTCCACCCCATTCAGAAGTTCCACTTCCAACACGAACATACTCAGTAGGATGTCCGCGTTACTACTACGACTGCAACTCAGACAAAGAGTTGAGAAGGTGTCTTTCGGTGCTTTTTGATGACGTAGCGTTTTAGAACAATGCTAAGATTCTTCGTGAATCTCGAAGATTCCGCAGGCAAGTCGTGCCCCACCGGCGCAACCCGCTTCCTCGCCGCCAGGGCAATATGTGTCTGGATCTACATGAATAATCAACGACGCACCGTCCTCGTCGAAGATTGACAACGGCCCTGGCGACAGCGTTATACGGGAGGTCGTGGTTCTAAGTTCTCCATCACCCGAATCGTCGACCCTGATATTCACCAAATCACCAGAATGGAAGGGATGGTTTCCGTCTGGATGTGAATGCCCATGCGGACCGGGGTCGAAGTGACCACCTGCAGCCGAGCAGGGATCACATGAACCTGTTTCATGAATGTGTACGGCATGAAGACCGGCTTCGTCTGCGAGTCCTGTTACGCGAATGTATACATCTACAAGCTTTACTCCCTCCTCAGACCACCTTTCCACAAGTTCGGCAGTTCCAACCTCGACTGTGGAGTCTTCGCAAAATGCTAAGGCCGCACGCGCAATCACAGATGGTTCCGCGTTCTGTTCGGAGACGTGTTCGTCTGCATTCGACGAACCAATCGACACAAATACAACCGCGAGAATAGTCACGGTGGACACAAGAAAAATCGAAAGTATTCCATTTCTCATTGAAGCCTTCATATCGAAGCTGTTCTTACTATTCTTGGTTTCAAAGCGATCGGACATGTCCACCTCGTCTACAAATTTATCAATATCGTATGTTACCAAATGGACGTAGCAAACAAACCGGTGTGGTCGTCGCGAAATATGGAATCTTAAGAAGCAGAGTCAGCCGTAGCTGAGAGGAGAACGAGACAGTGACACAACCAGGAACTGCCTCCCTCTTACTCTGGCTTTATCAAACCAGACTGATTCGGGGAATTAAGTGTTCTGTATCGTGAGTATTTCCGTTGTGAAGGCACTTCTAGTAAGTGTGCTCGATACTACTCAACGGGTGTCCATCGGACTGCATCGGCGATGGCCACGCCATCGGTCACTTCGACGAGGGTTACACTTACTTCTTGAGAGCTTGTTTCAAAGATACCAAGTTGATTCCATCCAGTCGGTGCCTCCGATAGGTTGAGTTCCGACAGTTCCGTCGTGTTCCCGAGATTGATCTCAAACCTATGGATCCCTAGATCTCGTCGCTCCTCACGGTAAGAAGAAGCGAATCCAAATGCAACTGTCCAACCTGTGGGATACCGCTCTCGTCCAATAGACGGCACATGGAAATCAATCAGCCACCTTCCGGTTGATGGTAGCTTAGCAACAAACTGCGGTTGAGAATCCTTCGTTCCCATGGGATTCGAAGCATACGTACGGTAGTATGTGCCGTGACTAGTACGTTCAGATTCACGAAACCATAGGGAGTACTCCCCACGCCGCGCAAAATCAAGTGCCTTTCGCAAGGACGGTAGACCGTGGTCGAGATTGGGATTGAACAAATTAGGTTCTCGGAACAATATATACTCAAACAGGGATGGTTTCTCCGGCGTGGGTTGATGTTCACGCCCGTTCAATATGGTAAATCCGGCACTCAAGTCGTCGACGATGATGGAATCGTCTTCGACGGGGGTCCAGTCATACTCTTCTACATAAGGTGAAGCTAATCCCCGAGGGAGAGCATCTCTAGTGTTCGGTGGATGGTAGTAATAGCGGGTGCGATTGAGCGCAAGGTGAGGATGCAGCGTCAGGGATTCCACCGGTTTCGCGGTACGCAACGCGACGCGCAACGCGGTATGAGCCGGAAAATGCACAGTATCAGCCCACAATTCTTCCGTAGTATGGGAGTCCCGCAACCAATATTCGATTCCTACCGCCCCTGGAACCGGCTCGTCGTTTCTAATCATAACGGAAGTCTGAAACTCGTACGCACCATATTCACCTTCACGTACCCACTCGAATTTCGGTTCATGCACAACAAACCCTGGTAGTTCCGTGCTGTGCAACCAATCTCCAACCAACATGTCGAAATCAATTCCCATGTCCCGCGCAATTTTGAAAAAGTTTTCCGGGGAGTAGTTTCGACCGCGATATTCTGAAATCAGTCTTCCCAAGAATGCGTTGATTCTTTGTTCGGGCACAAGTTCCCGCACGGTCCAAGAAATGGCATGGCTCTTAAGCAAGATCACGTCGCCCGCGGCCTTCGGCTGTGTCTCAAAATCTAAATCCGCCAGTGCAGTGCGCAGAGCAGGTTCCCAAATGTGGGAACGGTTGATTTGTCCCCCGCGGGTTAACTCGATGAAGTTCCTCGAGAACCATTCGTTCGGATCTGCTGTTGTTTGCAACACGACGTCATCATCGAGTACTAGATAGATCGAAAACAAGCCTTCTCCTTCCGAGATTACGTTGGCGGCAAGTTCGTTAACAAATGCGTGAAGTGCGGTTGCACCTTTGCCATGTGGCGTCACTTGATAGCCAAGAAACTGTTCGCCGAGGCTAATCATTGGACTGCCGCCATGAAGGTCGTTCTGAAAGTAATTTTTGACGTACTCGAACAAATAGTTCCCCATGCCTTCCAGATTGTCGCCGAATTCCTCCTCAGCTTTAGTTTTGGCGCGTTCGAACTGCGCGATGGGAAATCCCGATTCGCGGATCATGTGGATGCCGGGCGGAGAATACTCGCTCCCCATTTTCCAACCACCGCCGTACACGCGTAGTTGAGTCGGCACTTCCACAAACGACAGTGTTCCGAAAGGATAGCTCAAGCCGTCTTCCTTCAGACTATCGATCTGTTTTGCAACCCATTCCTTCAATGCCGGCACCGCCGACTCCAATGCGGAAAGATTCTTCGTGTGCCTGCGACTGAGCAACAGTTCAAATTCGATGTCGCGCGTTTCGAAAGCTCGACGCTCAAATTTCGCAGCTATCAGAGCAAATTCAGGAACCGGTTGGCTTGGGTTGAATCGAAATCGAGTCTCAGGTGAATCCACGCGTTGTCGCGTTCCCGGACCTGCTACGATCCACTCGTCGGGTACCACGACCTCGAGATCTAAGTCAAAGAAATCTCTCTTGTGGGTCTCAAAAACGTGTCTCCCGTATGCAGCCCCTGAAGTAGGAAACCAACTAACGCCCGAGAGCAACGCGACGAAGTGCCGATGGAACACATAAGGTCGTTGGCCAAGCACCGAGATTCGATTAGCCTGAGTCGGTTCCTTCGTTTTCCAATCCAATGCGCTGTCGAGATATGCAAACAAAGGACGGGGTATTCCCTGTGCCACGAGACGCACGGTGCCGTCCGTATTCTCCCCTTCGGTTGTCGGTATACGCAGGATGCCATCCTTGAAATCGTAATCATCATCACTGAGGACTTCGTCGTCGACGGCGATATGATCTAATCGATACCCGGGGTTAAGCGAGAACAGCCAGGCGTCCATTGTCGTGTCCGACTGGAGTTGGGGTGCCATGACAAGGGTTAGATCAAGCTTGATCGATCTGCCGGGCCGAATCTCCACACTTCCACGAATCGAATCGATGTCAGTGTGATGATGCGATTGATGCTCTTTGTGAACGGCAGCCCAGTGCTCGACCCGTTGTAGGTCTAGCATCTTGGCGTATCCCAATCCACCTATAGTCAATACTCCGACGAGGAACGCGCTAATTCCAGCACCAATCCACAGAGGTCGTGCATCTGAATTGATCAATCTAGGATACAAACATGCACCGAGCAACAGAAAGGCACTAGCGAGTATCGACACGCCGGTACGATTAAGTAGGATGTCCCAAGAAACAAATTGGGGGGTGATATCCGAAGCAAGAAACGTTCTACCGACATAGGTGGTGGATAATCCGGTTTTGAGATACAACGGCATTGCGTTATGAAGCATCGCGTAAATCACCATGATTCCCAACACGCTAAAAGCCACTAACGCTCGAGACTTCAGGATTACGGACAGCAGTATCGTCAGCGAGCCCCACAACAGCAAGTTCGGAACGATGCCCCATGCAAGAAAAGCTAGCACGCTTACTGGTTCGACTACAGCTCCCAATTCCCATCCGAATAATGGTGCCAGCCAACCGTGGAATAGGATCGCCAGCACGATCAGTACCGCTGGAACGAGAAATGGAAGTAAGGTTCCCAGTAACCGCCCTGCGAGGAGTTCAAAGTTTGTTACCGGTCGCGCATCTACCACTTCGATCATACGATCGCGAACATCTCGAGTCCTGACGTCGAATGCAAGGAAGACGATACCGAACGCGAACAACAGCACGATAGGCTGAGCCAACTGAATGATCAAAAAGCGGGGTCCCATTACGCCTGCAATCGGAGAGTCCAGTGAATCTCTTACATAGGTATTCGCTAGATTGATCCATTGAAGAATGCATACGCTCGACGCTAAGGCAATAAGCAGCCAAGTTCGAACAATTCTGGTACAACTTCGCATCTCGGCGACCGCCAGATGCCAAATCTTCTTTGCAGTCATGTAGATTTTGGTCCTATTAAATCAGTTCGTCTAGCCTTGAAATGAAAACCGATTGAGCACCATAAAGTATGTATGCGTCCATTATGCAGGCACAAGTTTTTAGTGCGTTACGATTGCCTGATTACAAAATTTCTTCGCAAGTGAAGCGATTTTTTGTAAGCCGATTTTAGGAGCTTAATCAGAATATGTTTCAAGGTTCCGCCACTAAAAAATTTTTCGCGAGAATAATAAATCTCTCAACAACCCACGGTTGAGAGGCGTGTTCAAAACCTGGTCTGTCAAACTCTAGCGGTCTTTCTTACTTGGGTTTTGTAAAACGGACTGATCCAGAGAATCAGGTCCGATACATGGCTGGCGTTGCTCTCGTAAAGGCACACCTATTGCCTAAAGTCAAAAGTCTGACTATTCAACTGGTGTCCATCGGACTGCATCAGCAATGGCTACTCCGTCGATCACTTCTACGAGGGTTACGCGCACTTCGTTTGAGCTTACTTCGAAGATTCCGAGTTGGTTCCAACCAGTCTCAGCCTCAGACAGGTCGACTTCTGTAATCTCCGTCGTATTTCCGATATCGATTTCAAATCTATGAATACCCAAATCTCGTGGACTAGCACCGTACCAAGTAACAAATCCACCTGATCCTTTCCTCATAGTAGGATATTGCACGTGTCGCGTCGATGGTACGTGAAATTCGAGCTTCCAAAGTCCTGTTGATGGAAGCTTCGCCGCAAACTGAGGTTGAGCTTCCTTGGTCCCCTTGGGATTCGTTGTATATGTACGGTAGTATTTGCCGTGACTAGTCTGCCTAGACATACGAAACCAGAGGGAGAACTCCCCACGCATGGCAAATGCCTCTGCGTCTCCGAAGGACGGAAGCCCGTGGTTCATTTCGGGATTGAATAAATCGGGCCGGAAGAACTCAGGCTGAAAGAAATAGGCAAACAAAATTGGTTTCTCTGGAGGTGGATGATGTTCGCGACCGTTTATTATGGTAAAACCTTCGCTCAAATCGTCGACAATGATGCTAGTATCGTTTTCAGCAGGAATCCAATCATACTCTTCAACATAAGGTAATGCGAGCCCTCGAGGTATAGGCGTCCTCTCATTCTCAATCCACAGACTTACTCCATAGCGATTGATAGAAAGAATGGGTTCTAACCTCACGTATGCGACAGGCTCAGTGGTCTGCAACGAGACACGTAACGCAGTGTTCCCTGGGGCATGTATTGTTCCAGGCCAATATCCTTCACCACTCCCCCTCCGCTCTCCCACCAAATGATATTCGATTGCTACGGCGCCCGGAACTGGTTCGTTGTTTCTCAATACAATGGAAGTTTGATAATCGAACTCGTCCTCGTTGCTGCTCGCTATTTTCTCTACGATCGGTTCTTGCACAAGGAACCCCGGCAAGTCCGTGCTATTCAGCCAATTTCCGACCAACGCATTAAAGTCAATGCCGGCTTCTCGTGCCGTCTCAACAAAGTCTTCCGGTGAATAGGTTTGACCGCGATGTTGAGATTGAAGCTTACTCAAAAACGTACAAATTTTTTGTTGAGGCAACAATTCTTGAACTGTCCGAAAAATAGCATGGCTCTTAAGCGAAATCACCTCGCTTGCAGCTGTTGGTTCATTCTCGAAATCCAGATCCGCCAGTGCAGTGCTCAAAGCAAGATCCCAAACGTGCGCCCTGTTGATGCGTGAACCACGCCTCCTACTGATAAAGTTTCTTGCGAAATAGTCATTGGGACTGGCTGTCATCATCCGTAAGAAAAAGTCTGCTTCCAGTATTAAGTTGATTGAAAAGAAGCCAGCTCCGTCCAATGCAAAGTTTCCAGTAAGTTCGTTGACGAACGCTTGAAGCGCCGTAGCTCCATTTCCGTGAGGTGTCGTCTGGTAGCCTAGAAAGTGCTCGCCGAGACTATTCATTGGACTACTACCATGAAGATCGTTTTGGAAGTAATACTTAACGTAATCAAATAAATATTTACCCATGAGATCTAGGTCGCCTTCATTTGCCGCGGCTTGAGCTTCAGTCGCATAAGCCTCGGCTTCGGCTATGGCACGTTCGAACTGTGCAATGGGAAATCCAGACTCGCGGATCATGTGGATGCCGGGCGGTGAGTAAACACTCCCCATCTTCCAGCCGCCACCATACACGCGAAGATGAGTCGGGACTTCTACAAATGACAGTGTTCCGAACGGGTAACTTAATCCCCCTTCCTGTAGTTGTGCTATCTGTTGTTCGGTCCAATCCTTCAATGCCGGTAACGCAGGTGCTAATGTAGCAAGATTCTTGGTATGTTTGGGACTGAGCAACAGTTCGAATTCAATACCGCGTGATTCGAACGCCCGACGTACAAACCTGGAACCAATCAGCGCGAATTCGGGTACCGGATGACTTGGATTGAATCGAAATCCAGTGTTCGGCGCGTCCAGACTCTGTCGCGTTCCCGGACCTGCTACGATCCATTCATCGGGAACCAAGACCTCAAGGTTCAGTTCAAAAAAGTCTCTCTTATAGATTTCGAACACGTCCCTTCCATAGGCTGCTCCCGCGGTAGGAAACCAACTGACGCCAGCGAGCAACGCCACGAACTGCGGATGGAACACATAAGGCTTTTGACCGAGCACCGCGATTCGCTTAGCGCGAGTCGGTTCCAACGTCTTCCAATCCACGGTGCTGTCCAAATACGCAAACAACGGATCGGGGACTCCTTGTGCTACGAGATGTACTGTACCTCCTGAATCCCCTGTATTCGGAGTAGGTATGTGGAGAAGTCCATCTTCAAATTTGTAATCTTTATCGTTCAGGACTTCATTGTCGACAGCAATATGATCTATTCGATAGGCGGGGTTGAACGAGAACAGCCAGGTGTCCACTTTCTCGTTGGACTGTGGTGCCATGTCGAACTTGAGATCAAGCTTGATCGTTCTCCCCGGTCGAATCTCTACACTTCCCGTAATCGATTCAACATCCGTTAGTTGATGCGATTGATGTTCTTTGTGAACCGCAGCCCAGTGCTCCACCCGCTGGAGATCTAGGATCTTAGAGTATCCCAATCCACCTACGGTCAATAATCCAACAAGAAACACACCCAGTCCTCCACCAATCCATATTGGTCGAGCATCGGGATTGATCAATCGAGGATAAAGACACGCGGCAAGTAACAGGAAGGAACTCGCGAGTATCACCACGCCGGTTCGATTGATCAGGATATCCCACGATAGAAACCGTGGTGCTAAGTCTGAGGCAAAAAAAGCTACTCCAGTATAGGTAGATAATCCGGTTTTGAGATACAGCGGCATCGCGGCGTGGAGCAATGAGTAGAAAAACATGACGCCCAGCACCACCAAAGCGATCACAACGCGATGGCGTAGGATTACGGACAACAGCATCGTCAACGAGCCCCATAACAGCAAGTTTGGAAAAATGTCCCAGATTAGAAAGGACAACACACTGACTGGTTCAACCACGGCTCCCATTTCCCAATTCATTACTGGGGCCAACCAACCGTAGCACCAGATCCAAGCTACGAGCAGTACCGCTGGCACGAGCAGTGGCAAGGTCGTTCCTAACAACCTCCCGGTGATGATTTCCAAATTTGACACTGGCCGAACATCTAATACTTCGAAAATGCGCGCTCGAACATCACGAGCTCTCACGTCGAACGCAAGGAACACAATGCCGAACACGAACCACAACACGATCGGTTGGGCAAATTGAATGAACGCGTACCGTGGGCCTATTACGCCGGCAATCGGAGAACCTGCCGAATCTCGTACATAGGCATGCGTCAAGATCATCCAGTACGCAATACAAACACTTGATGCTACAGCGATAAGTATCCAGGTGCGAAACATTTGGAGGCAGCTTCGCAATTCAGCGATAGCGAATTGCCAAATATTCTTCGTCACAGTCATGTACCTTTTTATCGTGCTAAGTGGGTCGTTCTGCCTAAGAAATGAAAACTGGTTGGACTAATGGCAGTAAATTCGCGTCCATTATGCAGGTGCAACTAACAGCGAAAATGGCGGTCAAAGAACGAATTCGAAAATGCTTGACGTCACAGTATATTTGATCGACTAGACAGCGACTGATTGACCAAGACAACACTAATTGTTTAGCTACTCAAGGTGAAGAAGAGTGCTCAAGACTAAGTTTCTCGGACTTCCAAAGTTAAATGTGTTGACGCTTTTCAAAACGGTTTACTGCTTCAATTCGACCGAGCGAGATATTTGAGTGCTTCCCGACGACTCAAATCAGAGAGGTCCGGATGTTTCTCGACAAACTCTTTAACCCAATCAGGATCAGTCTTTGAATATTCACGTAGTGCCCAACCGATTCCCTTGCGAAGGAAGAACTCTGAATGACCGATCGAAGGTTTGATACATTTAGAAAGTAAGTCAACGTCGGTGTTTGATTTCGACTTGAGTTGTGCTAAGATCGCAACTCGTCGCTTCCAGATGTTCTGATCTTTCGCCCATTTGAAGAGTATGCGCTTTGTTTGCATGGGTTCATTGGCAAGCATGGTTCCCAAGCCTCGCGCCGCGAGTGAATCCACATAGTCCCACCACGCACCGGTGACAACCAGTTCTTCTACGACTGGTAGATGATCTGGGACCAACCAATGGGAAAAATTCTTGTGAAGCAACAATTCAATCGCAACATAGCGTTCTTCCCGGTGCGTAGCATCGCGCCACAACAGGAGAATCGAGGATGACCAAGCCTGAGAATTTTGCGGTGGATAATCACGCAACACTTCATGAGCAATACGGCGACATCGTGGAACGCTTAATCCGAAATACGGCATTTCAGAGTTCATGTATACTTGTTGCTGCATCGCTCGTTCGGGATCAGCTTCAGCTTGAAGCTTGGCTAAAACGGTGTTTTTCACGCTCTCGATATATTCGACATGCTGCATATCTGGTGTTCCGTTATTCTTTTCGCACATTTCGCTGGCTATCTACACCCAAAAGACTCTCTGTGGCTCAGGTAAATCGATTCACGACATTACACCGAATCAAGGAAAGGGGCACTTAAAATTTTGTATGTACAATCAAGGTTTCAGTCAGTAAAGACTGACCGATTGTCCATAGATGTCTCTCAGGATAGCAATTCTTTCGATAGTCTTCAAGAACGCGAAGCTATAGAAATGTGACTCTAATTATTCATACGCTGCACTCGAAAAAAGTACTAGCCTCCTATAGTGCCCACTCTTACTTCACAGATCAGCTACTCCTTAAGGAATGGTGCAGTTCATTGGGAAGGTCGGGAAGTTGAAAACACGACACAGTTTCGGAACTTCATGCGCGAGATTGTAAAACCTCGAGTTGCCGATGAAGACCTCCCGTTCGCGGACGAAATCCGTGGACTTGCTACGACAAAAATGGAGACCCAATTCGTCTCCGATTTGTTGAGTGCGGTATCTAGTCCCTGTACCATTTCGCGTTAACTTGTCGACAGACGAGGAAACGCAATTCGGT
>WTGV01000057.1 GCA_011525295.1 Pseudomonadales bacterium
CGCGCATGCGCGTCAGGATTACCTCCATAAGTTATCGACGAAGCTCGTCAGCGAAAACCAAGCAGTGATCGTCGAGAACTTGCACGTACGCGGCTTATTGAAGAATCGTCGATTGGCGAAGCACATCTCGGATGTCGCGTGGTGTGAGTTCGTTCGACAGTTGGCATACAAGTGTCAATGGACGGGTAAGCATTTAGTGCAGGTGGATCGTTTTTACCCTTCCTCGAAGACTTGTTCTGCGTGTAGTGTTAAGAACGAGGAATTGACCTTGAAAGACCGCGTCTGGACCTGTGCGAGTTGTGAGACTGAACTGGACCGAGATCAGAACGCGGCACAGAACCTTCGTGCAGAGGGAATCTACCAACTTACGGAGATGAGGTACATCTTCGATAATCGTCGAGAGGACGTTAGACTGGGTGCTCGGAGCTTTCTTGCATTGCTCTGGAGTATGCAGCAGTCTTCGATGAAGCGAGCGGGCTCGGCATCTATGCCTAGCTCCGAAATAGCTCGAATTTCAAATTGAGCCACTACCGAAGCTTGTTATTGGAATCCGGTACTATGGAGGTCAATATGAGCTTAAGACTCTCGGCGAGCATACTCATATCGGCGCGACGATTCTTCCAAGTCCAACTATACCAAGAGTAGAGTAGGAATCCCAACATACCCGTAACGAGTAGCGCAAGAGAGCCGTATAGGTACCACACTATGGGTTCGTCTCTTGATTGTGCTGAGATAATGCGATAAATTCCAATACCGAACATCGCTAGTACACCAAGGTTACTCAACCAGAAAAACGCACGGCTAAAAGTCGAAAATGTAAATCGTCCCGAGATTAGAGTCCCTGATTCATCCGCTTTCATCCGTACATAGAGGATGGGTTTACCCAGTATCAAAATGGGAACCCCAAGACGATACATCTTAATATTCTCGTTTCGAGTTCGAGCTACTATTCGCTGCGTTTTTCCAAAAATGGCTTTCTTAAGTGAATATTGTTTCAATCGTTTGGTAATTCCGTCAATTGGCACAGTAGTATGCGTGTTTAACTCTATTCCTTTGATCGCGAATTTAATAATTTTTAGCATCGTAATCGTCTACAACTAGTTAATCGTAAGTGTTTGGTGTAAATGGAGTTAAGTAACAAAATTATCTTGATCGAGAAGTATTTGTATTAAAATTGTCGTGTCCACTAAATTTGAACTGTAGAGCGTTTAAGCAAAACAATTAAAATATAGGATTGTATTGAGTTATTGTCGCGTAACCACTATTTAGTCGATGTTAAAGGAGGATTGTTACACTGATGGAAGCTAAGACATTTGCAGAGTATGTTGCTGATGAAAAAAGTCGGATCTTAGGACTGAAGCGAGAATACGAACAACAAATTAGAGCTATTGAAGATCAGATTGCTGATCTTGATCGACAAATGGTTGCCGTCGTGCAATATGAACGAACGGTCTCGGGTAGTCGAAACGTGTCAGAAAATCGTCGTACACAAATATTGAAATTGGTCAAGGCAAAACCAGGTATTCGACGTAAGACAATCTGCGAAGAAATGGGGATCGATGTGAAGAGCAACAAAGCACAAAGTGTAAGCATCGCGCTAACGAAACTTGTTCAAGATGGGGAAATTCGCCGCGACGAATCGCGCGCGTACTATCCTAGAAGGTAAACGCGCAGGTATTAATACGGTCTTTGCCGCTGGAGTAAACTAACTCTCGTCAGTACTCTTTTTTGGCACTGGCTTTTTCTTTTTTGGGCGAGTGTTGCCGTTTGTGCCACGAACAATCTTACCTCGCCGCGTACGTATATCACCTTTTCCCAAAGTTCAACTCCTAACGTGTTCTTTGCAGCCCCCAACACTTGAGGTCGTCGGGAAGGAGTATTTTACCTTCGAATTCTTTTTGAATTTCTTCTACGGAGTGCGCTTCCCGACCTTGTGTTCGCCAGTTGCGTCCCCCCAAGACAATAAAGCGAGGATCGGCACGTTTCGAAATTCTCGCTATCTCTCTAGGTAGTAGGTATTTTTCAGTGTTCGGTCCCACGGTGCCCACAGGGAGTGCGTGAGTGAACACGATGATGTCTGCGTCCTTCGCAAAATTAGCCACAACATCGTTGCGATTACTAAAAGCTAGTGCGAATACTAACGCGTGGTCGCCAATGTCTACCCGCCAAGCAAGACTCGGAACATCGCCGTGGTGAACTGGTATAGCAGATAGTTGAAAGGTCTCGGTTCCGTAGTCTGACCAGCGTTTGCGACCAATCGCAAGAATGTCCGTACTTCTTATCGAATATCCTATCGTGTTAACCGGTTTTAGTACAGGTGCTAACTGAGGAAACGCACTGTCTTCTCCAAGTAGTTTTTCCAAAATTTCAGATGTTGAAAAGTACTCATCGGATCCCTTCGGGCCAAATACCCACAATGGTTTGTCTCGATATGCACGAGTAGAACTTCCGATCATCGCGGGGAAGTCTGCTGTTTGGTTGATAGTGTTTTGCGTGAGCAATATCGCTTCGATATCACCAAATTTAGCACCACTTTCATCGAAACGAGTTGAAGTTCCTTCGCCGACATTGATCAGTAACTTGGCGACGTTGTCGAGCCAAACTACATAGCTTTCAGTCGCCCGTTTGTTTTGGAGATCAAAATCACCAGAACCTAAGACTTGGAGCCACACACCATCTTCGCCGCAATACTGACGTTGCGTACTTTGACTCTGAACAGAACTCCCAAAGAGTAACAAGACTAAGAATAATGGAACAAACCTGTTCATAACTCTACAACAAACGTACCTCTTCAATAATGTGCTTTGGATCAATTTCATCTGGCATCCTCCAATCTGTTCGTGGAGAAAGACTAATAGTTCCTACTTTGGGACCCGGCGGTAACGTTGTTCGTTTGAACTGCGAACTAAAAAAGCGATCAACAAAGATAGTTAAGTACAACTTTAAGTCGAGCGGTGAGTAGTTATCGGCAAATGCCAATTTGGCGAGTTCGTAAAGCTTTCGCATGGACGCACCTGTCCTCATATAGTAATATAAAAAGAAGTCGTGAACTTCATAAGGTCCTAAGATTTTCTCGGTCTCTTGGTCGATTTTCCCCTCTTTTGGTTCTAACAACTCAGGCGAAGACGGGGTGTTCAAAATTCGCTCCAACACCGAGCGTAATTTGGTCTTGGCAAACGATTGAGCGTACCAATGTACCATACTCCGTACCAGAGTCTTGGGTAATCCAACATTCACGTTGTAAGAACTCATGTGGTCGCCGTTGAACGTGCACCAGCCTAGAGCAAGTTCTGACATGTTGCCGGATCCCACTACGATGCCGTCGTGCATGTTTGCAAGATTGAAAAGAACTTTGGTTCTTTCTCGAGCCTGCGCATTTTCAAATGTGATATCACGAGAACCATCGTGCTCGATGAGCTTGAGGTGTGCCTCGACGGCATCGCTAATTTCCAATTCCTTGAGTTTAGTCTTTGTAGCAGCTACCAGTTCTCGCACAGATGTCAACGTATGATCTGAAGTACCAAAACTGGGCATCGTAACCGCGATCAGATCTGCGTTGGTTTGTTGAAAGCCTCGTAGAGCTTCTATACAGACTAGAAATGCGAGGGTGGAGTCCACGCCTCCAGACAGACCGAGAACGAGGTTCGTTTTCCCAGAGGCTTGCATTCTACGAGACAGTCCAAGAACTTGTATATCGAATATCTCACTCAATCTGGCATTTAGTTGATCGTCGTCTTGCGGTACGAAGGGCGTGGGATTAACCTTGCGCACCGTGCTTGTCAACGGACCTGTAGGATTTAGAGGGACATCCATCATTTCGTCCATATTGGGGGGAGGGAAAGTGGAAGACCGAGCTCGTTCAAACGCGACTCGATGAATGTCACAGTCGACAATCAATTGTTTGGACTGTTCTGAATACCGTGTCGTTTCGTCTAATAAATCGCCGTTTTCGAAAGCGAGGAGATGTCCGCCGTACACAGTGTCTTTTGTAGACTCAAGAGGACCAGCGCTCGCCATCACGTAAGCGCACGCGCACTTTGCACTCTGGACCCGCACGAGATCTCGACGATAGGATGTCTTCGTGACCAATTCGTTGCTCGCTGACAGGTTGAGGATCAATTCTGCTCCGTTGGCAGCCAACTTGTTTGAAGGTGGATTGGGAACCCAAAGATCTTCGCAGATTTCTAGCCCAAATTTCACGTTTCGCCCGACGGAAAAAGTTTGGTTCGAACCAACAATGAACTCTTCTCCGTCAAGTTGACAGAACCATTCGATATCCTCGCCTGAGCTAAACCATCGTCGTTCGTAGAACTCGCCGTGGTTCGGAATTGCGATCTTCGGTACAACACCTACAACTTCCCCTTCGGAGCAGACAAACGCGCAATTTAAGATTTGTTTTGAAGAACCAAATGTCGCCGGCGCTCCGAAAACTAGAACCACTTCATTTGTTTGCGACGCGAGATAGCAGATGGCGTCTATGGTTCGCGCGCGTAAGTCATGAGTGTAAAACAGATCTTCACAACTGTATCCGGTAAGCGACAACTCTGGGAATAGTGCGATCGCACACCCGGCTTCGACCAATTCTTGGTAATGCTCGAGATGGATTTCTGCATTTGTGAGCGGATCGGCAAGCTGAATGGCCGGGGCAACTGCGCCTACGCGTACAAATCCTATATTTCGATAATCAAAATCTGACATACACCAATTACAAATTTATTACCGACATTAAAATTCGATGATCCCCTTGTGTTACTGAAATTATTGTCAAAATTAGTGTCTTGAACTTCGAGTTTTCCAAAGAACAGGATTTACTTAGAGAACAAGCTCGTGCCTTTTTGACACAGCATTGTCCAACCACTGTCGTTCGAAAGATTTTAGAAGGGAATGATTCATTTGATAGAGATTTGTGGAGAAAGATAGCAGATTTAGGTTGGCTAGCGACCGTCATACCCGAAGAATATGGTGGACTGGGACTCAGTTACTACGAACTTGCCGTAATTGCCGAAGAACTTGGTCGAGCCCTAGCGCCTATCCCATTTTCTTCCTCTGTTTATTTAGCGACTGAATTGATATTACGCGAAGGTTCTCCAGACCAACGTGGCAGATGGTTACCAAAGTTAGCAAATGGAGACGTCATCGGTACCTTGGCGTTTGCCGAGAGTCTTGGTCGTCCCACACCGCGGAACATTCAGACTATGGCTCAAAGTGGGAAAATAAACGGTCGAAAAATCGCCGTCTCGGACGGTGACGTGGCAGATTTTGTGATCGTTCTCGTCAAATCTGACAAAGGGAACGGTACAAGTCTCTATTGCGTTGAGTCTAACGAGTTCTCTCACGAGACTGTGGATAGTATCGATCCGACTCGATCGCACGCGACGCTTAAATTCGATGACTCGTGCGGTGAACTGATCGGTACCGACGGCTACGGTTGGGAAATGATCAACGCGGCGTTTGATCGGGCAGCGGTGCTCTTAGCTTGGGAACAGGTCGGTGGGACGGAAAGTACGCTCGTTCAAGCTACCGAATACGCCAAGTCTCGGTATGCTTTTGGTCGACCTATTGGGAGTTTTCAGGCGATCAAATACAAACTTGCAAACATGTACGTAAAACACACTTTGGCGCGCTCAAACTGCTATTACGGCACGTGGACTCTCGCTGGCGACCACGCTGACTTACCGCTAGCCGCTGCGACCTGCCGTGTTAGTGCCATTCAGGCTTATTACTACGCGACAAAAGAGAACATTCAAACGCACGGCGGGATGGGCTTTACGTGGGAGTTCGACTGTCAGCTGTATTACCGGAGAGCAAAATTATTGGCTTTGAACTTGGGTAGCGAACACTGGTGGCAAGATCGATTGATCACCGCACATGAACAACGAAATAAGGTTGCATAGAGGCACCGTTGAGCTAGTCAAGTTATATGGACTTCAACGACACACCTGCAGAAGCTAGCTTTCGTAAAGAAGTGAGGGATTGGTTGCGCCAGAATGTGCCAACCGAAAACGAACTTACAGGTTTAAATGAGATACAGCAGTGCAAGCTCTGGCAACGAAGAAAGTTTGATGCGGGATGGGCGTGCATCCGTTGGCCTGAACAGTATGGTGGTCGAAGTGCATCTGCGATTGAACAGGTGATTTGGCAACAGGAAGAGTCCAAGTACGACTTACCCATAGGCATATTCGACATTGGAATTGGGATGGCCGCGCCGACGTTGATGCATTGGGGAACCGACCAACAAAAACAACAATATCTACCGCAATTGGCATCAGGTGAACACATTTGGTGTCAATTGTTTAGCGAACCGATCGCGGGTTCTGATCTCGCGGGGATTCGTTCACGAGCCATTCAAAAAGGCGATACATGGACTTTAAACGGACAAAAAATTTGGACCTCTGGTGCGCACTACAGTGATTTTGGGATCATTGTTGTTCGCACTGATCCATCCGTGCCAAAACATGAAGGATTGACATATTTCTTTGTAGACATGAAGTCACCAGGTATTGACGTGAAACCGATTAAGCAGATTTCCGGTTCATCTAACTTCAACGAAGTGTTCTTCCAAAACGTAAAAATTCCCGACGCAAACCGACTTGGACCAGTCGGTCAAGGATGGCAAGTTTCGATCACGACATTGATGAATGAACGAGCCGCATTGGGCACCGGCGGTGGGGGTGTGGCATTTAAGAATGTCTACGAACTTGCGAGTCAATTGATGATTGAGGATCGTCCGGCCATTGACGACTCACAGGTGCGTAGCGCACTTGCAAATTGGTATTGTCAAGAGAGTGGTTTACGATACACTGGATATCGTGCTCTTACCGCGTTATCGCGTGGTGAAACCCCGGGTCCGGAACACTCCATCAGCAAGCTCGTCGGGGCGTCAAAGATTCAAGACATGGCATCTTTTGCATTAGACTTATTGGAAATGGCTGGCTCGTTATCCACATCGGAACAAGCAAGATACTTTGACACTTTTTTGAACTCTCCCGGATATCGAGTTGCAGGAGGCACCGATGAGATCATGCTCAACATACTAGCTGAAAGAGTATTGGGACTACCCCAAGAAGTCCGTGTCGATAAAGGTATCCCGTTCAACGAAGTGCCCACAGGTACTTAACTACAATGCTAGGCACGAAATTTGCTTTTAGAATAAACAACTGGTAGGAACTTTGAAATGGAATATGCCATCCCTATAGTCATCGGCTTAATACTGCTGTTTGCCCTTGTCATAATTTTGCGATCTATTCGCATAGTCCCTCAAGGCTATCACTGGACTGTTGAACGTTTTGGTAAGTTCACCCGAACGATTACGCCGGGCTTGAACCTCCTTACTCCGGTCCTTGAAGCAGTGGGCCGGAAATTTAATATGATGGAACAAGTCCTTGACATTCCCGCTCAAGATGTGATTTCTTCTGACAATGCACTGGTGACCTGTGACGCAATCTGTTTTTATCAAGTCTTAGACGCGTCCAATGCGGCATATCAGATCTCAAACCTCGAGCTTGCCACGAAGAATCTTGTGATGACCAATATCCGTGCGGTGCTTGGATCAATGGAACTTGATGAGATCCTATCGAATCGAGATCGGATCAACATAGAACTTCTGAAAAAAGTTGATCAAGCTACCGATCCTTGGGGAACGAAAGTCACGCGTATTGAGATTCGTGATGTATCTCCTCCACACGACTTGGTTCAAGCCATGGCAAGACAAATGAAAGCTGAAAGAGAGAAGCGTGCGCAGATCTTAGAAGCAGAAGGTGAGCGTGAATCCGCAATCCAAGTTGCCGAAGGACAGAAACAATCAGCAATTCTTGAAGCAGACGGAGAACTGGAAGCGGCACGACGCCAAGCTGAAGCACGGGAACGATTAGCCGAAGCTGAAGCAAACGCCACTCGAATGGTTTCTGAAGCGATCGCACAAGGCGATAACCGAGCGATTAACTACTTCGTTGCACAGAAGTACGTTGATGCGCTCGCGGCACTTGCAGCATCGCCAAACAATAAAGTTATGATGATTCCACTGGAAGCGGCGAACGTGATCGGCTCAATCGCAGGAATCAGCGACATAGTTAAAGGCATGAACAGTGAATCGACTTCGCAAGGAGGACTTCCTCAATGAACAATATTTGGGCACTCATTTGGTTAGGAGTGGGCTTGGTATTTGGCGTGGCCGAAGTACTGGGGGCAGGTGGTTTTCTCATTGGAATTGCGGTCGCCGGTATCGGAATGTCAATAGTTGCATTTCTTTTTCCCGACTTAGGTGCTGTCTTTCAGATCATTACCTTCGCAGTCGCGGCAACGGTAGCAACCTTTATTTATTACAAGTTTTTCCGAACTACCGACCCAACCCAAGACGTAGAGTGGCATGATAAAGTCGGAAGCATGGTAGGCACAGAGTTTGTCATGGAAGATGCACTCGATAGCCCCGGGCAGATTAGCACACAGATTGGAGACACGCGGTGGTCCGTGCGTGCAAACACAGCGATACCGAAAGGAACGCGTGTACAGATTGTTGGTGGTTCTTCGACCATCCTTGAGATCGAACCCAAGTAAGATTCGCTCTTCGTGAGCTAGCATATTGGGTGTCTAACAACGCTAAGAATTGGTCAACTCTAGCCGACCGGCGTACCTTCGACTGTACGACAGACTGTTACCCGGTGGATTTGAAATTGGCATGACACAGGATACTAAGGTGAAGCATGTCGTGAAGAAACTGAAGTATCCGTAAGCTTTTCTTTTTAGAGTATACCGAAGTCTGCCGCGGTCCGCAGCAATGAGAAAGTAGTATTGGGTTTCTATGTTCTTGATTGGAGGTACGTCGATCGTCCCCGTTCTAAGAATAGTTTTATTTATCAGCGTATTCTCTTTAAAACGTCTCTTCTCTATAGACTATTGTTTTCGCTTCTGATATCAGCAAAGCGATCGGATTGATATCGAATCCCACTACGTCGTGCTAATGTGTAAGTCCTTGAAGACGGGTTACTCTACTACCACAAAAAGGGTCAAGGATCACGCTGCGGCAGCGACTATCACTGACGTATCGCTTGACCAATAAAAGCAACTCGCAAGGGATACAGCATCGTGGGGTAGGGGTGTATTGATGCTGATCGCGTAGCAACGGCTCCCCGCGAAAAGATACTGGCTCGCAATCAGTCCTTTGGTGTTCAGGCAAGTCCGATTTCTAATATTCCGGCCTAGGTACCGTGATGGTGTTATGGAGCGTCCGCGAGTCTGAGATAGCGCACTACGGTCGTCTTAAAGATGCCGAGAGTCCGCGCGAGCTAGCGTAGCGACTGACCGCTTTGTCGAAGCGTGACAAAATTGTCTTTTTGCTCTTGGTTTAACGCCTCATGACGTCCTAAGCGTTAGCCACGCGCACGGGCGGCAGCTAAGCCCTCAAGTGTTCGGGAACTGATGAGATCCCGCTCGTATTCAGCAAGTATGGCGAATATGCCGAAAAAAACAGTTTCCCGTTTGGGCTTGCGGTGTCAATCAACGGATCCCGTAATGATCGGAGATGCGTGCCATTCTGCTCTATTTCCCTCGCGATGGGTAAGTATTTCTTGTAGGGGTCGAGAAAGACGGTCCAACTTGACGACGATAAGGGTATCTCAATTTCGAAGCGTCGCGATCCGCATCATGAAACAGTGTGAGATGGGAATCCGTGCACTGTTTGGAGGCCGATACGCAAGAGTAGCCGAAGGTCTTAATCAAGGGTCAAGAAATGGGGGTGCAGCAGAATTATGAATTCTACCCCGTGTTCCGAAAACTTGTTCTCGAAGCTAATGGACTAACTAAAGAACGTACAGTAAACGTTCGTTTGGTTGCCGAATAGTATATCACATACCCACGAGAAATTCCAATCTTTCTCTAAATGTTCGTTCTGAGCCGTCAGAATCGAGGTCAAGTTCTTGTTCTGTTGAATGCTAACTGAATCTCCCGTTTCCGAATTGCTTTCATTTTTCTTCAAAGTCGGAAAACGAAGGTTTTCTTTTCAAACCAATAGGAATTCTAGGAGAATAAAATATGAAAGCACTTCACAAACTTTTGGCAGGGACGATATTGGTCGCACTGGCAGCGTTCGGACTGACTGCTCTGACTTCTTCTTCCATTAACTCATCCGACACTAGGGTTTTGGGTTTCCTCAATGAAACCTGTGACAGCGAATATTTGATTCTTTTTCAGAATATGATAGATCTAGTCAATTTCAATGGTACTGTAATGTATGGCGTAACCTGGACTTTCAAGTCATACATCAACGTTTCGGATTACGAGTTCACGGACAAACCTAAGTGTAACTTGATGTCTGACTTCCTAAAACTACCAGAAGTTCGTGTCGTTAAACCTAAACCGAAGATCATCCCTGCAGACCCACCTCCTGGTGGTGGCGGCGGTGGTGGCGGCGGTGGTAAAAAGCCCCCAGAAAAGCAGAAACCCAAAGTGGAGTTTGACAGTCAAAATGCCAGAGAGCTCAAGAACTGTATAGCGAACAAGCTAGACAAACTTACCCTTAAGAAAGCAGAAGAGGTCGTAAAAGAAAAGCACCTAGGATGCTTTGTGAAATTAGGAATGAATCTCGAATTTAAAAAGACCAATTTCACTTGGGGCGCAAGTCAATTGGATCAGAAAGGTATTCCTAACCCGATCTGGGGACAGACCATATATACCAACACCGTTGCAGACAGTCCAATCCCCAATAATTCGGTCTTTCTCTATCCTGTGGTAATCAAAAAGAAGGTCAACACCCGCACTTGGAAAAGAAAGGGCGTGACTTTTGATAATCTTTCCGAGTTCGCAGCCCTTGAAGAAATAGTACATACCATCCAGGGCCATAACGCGAAGAAGGCAAATAGCAGCTGGAAAAATCCAGAGCCTTACGAGTTGCGCGACTGGCAGATCCAAGCGAACATTGTCGCCAACGTCTGGTATAAACAACTTAAAGGCAACAAAAACTCTCCTGTTTCAATGTACACACCTAATATGATCGATAAACATAGGGATAGTAAATGCAATCTCGATGAAAACGGCGATTTTCTGAAAAACAAAAACAAGTATATAGAGTACGTAAAGCAGTTGAAAAACAAAAATTTATCCGAGACAGAGAGGGCGGATATTGAAGGAAAAAAAGGAGAGTTAGTAACGTACTTCAACAACGAATTGTTTGAACTGCAAAACGACCTAAGCGGTTCTTTCGATAAAGCCGAGAAATTGGAATGCTCCAAAAAAGAGAAACGGCCGTAAGCCAGAATTCCAACATACCGCGCTGGCTGTGGGGCGCGGGATGCAGTCTTGGACTAGCCGCGGTAGTCGTTGTTTGTGTGCTTGTGGTCATGCACAATCGGTCTTCGACCGATCCTGCTGTACAGGAGACAAGCGTGTCGAGCGCGGCCGCTCCTTCTCCACTACCTCCAACCGTTCTTGCCGAAGCACCATCTGTGCCGCCCCCCTTGGATTATCCTCTCGGATCGGTGGAAGAGGGGTGCGGCTTGAGCGAGTTTCCATCATACTGGGAGATCGGCGACTTCGTGAACAATAAACTTTCTCAAGCCTTAGAGTCCGAAGAATGCAACACCGCGTTAGAGGAACATATCAACAGCAGCAACCCATATCTCTGGAAAGGCTTCCGCACTGAATACGTGGCTGCGTTTGCGTTTGTCGTGTTGGAGGATCCGTTAACCTTTGAGCGTATCTTTGCCGATCCTGCCGGTGATTTAGCTCGGGTGCAAGACGCGCTCTCGAACCCCGAGTGTTTGCTGGAAGGAGACGAAACTAATTGGGAGTTAAAAGAAACCTGTCATGCAGACGCGTTTATGAACTACGCGATGTTTAATCGATATTGCTATAACTCTGGAAGAATTCGCGCGAGCACGGTGGATGCCGAAGATCCAACACCGGAGCAAAACGTAAGCAGGTGGAAACACGACTTAGAAGAAGCCTGGATCGAAAAAAAGTGTGATACGTTCGCACCTGAGCTAAGGCTCACGGCGGAGCGATATCCGGAACTCACAGAGTGGCTTTGGTCGTTAACGAACCCGGAAGAAAGAGATATGATGGAAGTGCTTTACGGTAGAAAGTCAATGTTGTCTGGTAACCTTATCGAACACGCGGCTCGCCTTGGTGACAATGCGGCAGGACTCACACAGATTGTTCCTCGACTTCACAGTGAAGTGGGTGCCGTCTACGGACGTTTTTCTTGGTTGTTGGACAGTGAGGACTGGTATGAGTTTGCAAGGAAGCAAGAGCCTAGCACTGAGCATTTTCGACACACGTTCAAAATGCTAGCGCTGGCTAGCGCGCGCAGACCTGACCCACGCGACGAAATTAAATTTGATTGGGAATGGGTGGCGCGCCATTTGTGTGAACCGCCCTACTACAATGAATATGAGATATACCACCACGAAGTATCCGGGGAGATCCCCGAGCCTAAAAGCTGTCAAGAGATCGTCCACGAGCTGCGCCAGAGTGAGCTGAATATCGCACCAGTGCATCGCGCGTTGGACAAGTTCGAGCAGGTCGCGATCGAACTAGGAGTGTACGAGTAAGCATAAACTCTACGTGCTAGAACAGGGAGTGTTTAGTGACTGCGAACTGGTCAAATAGGACGATATGGACCGGGGACAATCTCCCGATCAAGCGGGGGATGAAATCGGAGTCCATCAACCTCATCTGTCTAGACCCGCCCTTTAACTCAAAAGCGAACTACGCGGCTCCTATAGGGAATGAAACTGCCGGGGCAGAGTTCAAGGACATCTGGACGTTGTAAAAATTCGATATCGCGTGGCTTGATCTGCTTGATGCGAAACACCCGCGCCTAAGCAAAGTCATTCACATGGCGATGTGTAAGAGCGACAAGTCGTTTCTCAGTTACATCGCAGTTCGGCTCTAAAAAATACACCAGCTTCTCAAGCCCAACGGATTGATTCGTGTGAAATGCAACGACTGCCGTAAATCGCTTGATAGGAAAGATTTCCTTAGTTCCAAAGGGAAGAAAAAAGGGCTCTACGTAGCAAAATCTGCAAAGTGAATTAGTACACGGACTAACTCTTCGATTCGTTTTATTCGGAACTTTTCATTCAGTTTTCTGCTTGTCGGTTCTCGCTTTGGTCCTTCGACTGACTGATTGTGGATCATTCTATCGTGGTGTTGGTAATTTCCGTTTCTATAAGGGCTTAAACGTGGACGATTGCTGCTACTGAAGTGAGAGAAATCTACTTGAAGCCGTCGTCCACACGGGGCACGTCATCTTACTGAGCTGAAGTCATCGCACATCCGCGAGTCTGACATAGCGCTGTATAGTCGTCTTGGAGACACCGAAAGTCTGTGCGATCTCGCGTAGCGACTGACCACTACATCGGAGCTTGATCACTTCGTCTTTCTGTTTTTGGTTTAACGCCTCCTGACGTCCTAAGCGTTGTCCGCGGGCACGAGCCGCGGCCAAGCCCTCGAGAGTACGGGAGCGGATGATATCCCGCTCGTATTCAGCGAGTACGGCGAATATACCAAAAATCAATTTGCCGTTCGGACTGGTGGTGTCGATAAGAGGATCCTGCAACGATCGGAGATGCGCGCCTTTCTCTTCTATCTCCCTCGCGATGGAAAGCAAATCTTGCAAGGATCGGGACAAGCGATCCAGTTTCACAACCAGAATCGTATCCCCTTCACGTAGTTTAGCGAGCAGCTTGTCGAGCTCGGGGCGCTTGCGCGTAGCTCCCGATTGAACCTCAACGAAAGTCTCGTCGCACTCAGCGCTATTCAGTAATTCGATTTGGGAATCCGAAAGTTGTTTGGGGGTCGACACGCGAGAGTATCCATAGGTCTTGTTCATGGGGTCGAGAATCAGTGGTGCAAACAGAATTGTGAATTCTAATTGGTTTTCCAAACACGTGCTCTCAACGCCCATGGAGTAAAGTGAGAGCGTTCGGAAAACGTTCGTCTGAATGCCGCGTAGTATATCACATGCTCACGAAAAATTCCAATCTTTGTCTAAATGTTCGTTCTGAGCCGTCAGAATCGAGGTCAAGTTCTTGTACTGTTGAATGCTAACTGAACTTCCCGATCCCGAATTGTTTTCATTTTTCTTCAAAGTCTGAAAACGAACGATTTCCGTTCAAGTAAATTTGAATTTCAGGAGAATACAATATGAAGACACTTCACAAACTATTGGTAGGGCTACTATTGGTCGCATTGACCGCCTTCGGACTGACTGCTCTGACTTCCTCTTCAAACGATCCAGTAACTACGCCGGTCTTTGGCTTTACCGACAAGTACTGTCAAAACGAAGACTACAAGTGGTTTGAAAATGTGGGTGCGCTCATCGCTGCGGACGGTAAAAAAGACCCCAAAGCCAAGGGTAAGAATAAGGACAAGATTTGGAGATATTACTCCTACATTGAGGATGTGTCCCCGTGGTACCCGTGCCATCTGTTGGAATATGAGGATGATGTAAAAGCAGTGGGTGTACAGCCTAAGAAAAAGACTCCTCCTAGCAGTGATAGCGGCGGCGGTGGCGGTGAAGAAGAAACACCAGCACCTCAAGAACCGATTCCGCAAAAAACTCAAGCCCAGAAGCAGGCCGAAAACTTTACCAAAGACGAGTCAGATGACCTACAAGAATGTTGGGAGGGAAAACTCGATGAGATTACGGTGGAGATTAAAGGGTGGAATTCCGATGCTATAGAAGCGCCGGAAGCTGAATGGGAAATTGACAAAGATGTACATTACGGTTTTGGTAAAACCACCCCATTTTTAAATGCGGACAAAACACTTTCAATATCTGTTCAGATTTATCCGCACGGCATCGCTAACAGAATCGCCCCGACCGCACACCAGGATGTGTTTAAGCATATGATATCGTATAGTCAGAAGCATGAAACATTCCACGTCGGTCAAATCAAAAGCATATTTGACTCAACTGGAGCCTTACCCAAGCCGTATAAGTGGTGGGATTTTGAAGTGGAAGCCCATGCGGGGGCGTCTCTGATGTGGCGAACGTTATACGGCAAGAAAGCTGGGGTACCATCTTTACTCCTAGAAGCTGATAAAACAATGACCCCTGCGTACAAGAAGATGATGGACGACTATAAAGCTCTTGAAGTCAAGAAAGACGCTGGAACCATAACAAAGTCCGAGGAAGCGAAGATGGAGAAGTTAGAAAAAGATTTAAAAGATCCAGCCAATCTTCCTCAAGCAACAGGAAACAATTATTACAAGCCTAATAAATTGGAAAACTTCGAATGCGACTAAAAATAGACCAGCTATCTCACGCGTCGCGTTGGCTGTGGGGCGCGGGGATCGGGCTAGTCCTAACGGTGGTAGTTGTTTGTGTGTTTATGGTCACGCACAATCGAGCCCCACAAATCTCTACGGCATTGGAGACCAGCGAACCGAACGTGGTCGTCTCTGATTCATCATCTACTATCGAACCTGCAGTGGCAGTGGTTGACACGCTGTCCCAGCTACCTCGTTTGGACTTCGCCCCGGGTTCTGTGGAAGAAGCGTGTGGATTGAATGAGTTTCCATCCTATTGGGTAGCCTACGAGAAGGAAGCCCTGGGCGAAATCCAAAATAGCGCCCTCGAATCTGTTGAATGTCAGACAGCTCTGGAAAACAGCATGAAAACGATCAACCCGTACCTCTGGGTCGCAAGGACTCATGAACAACGCGCATTTGCATTTGTAGAGCTGGATGAACCCTTGACGTTCAAGCGTATTTTTGCCGATCCTTCTGGCGATTTACTTCGGGTGCAAGAGGCGTTGTCCCGCCCTGAGTGTTTACTGAAAGGAGAGGAAAAAAATTGGGAATTAAATGAAATCTGTCATGCGGAATCGTTTTTTAACTATGCTCTCATCAACCATTTATGTTTTGGCGGGGGGTATTGGAAACGGGACTGGCCGGAATATTACAGCGCAGAGGATAACCCCACTCCGGAGCAAGATCGTGTGATGTGGAAACAAGGTCTTGAAGTCGCTTGGTTAGGGGAGAAGTGTGAAAAACTAGACCCTACGCTGAATGTCACAGAGATTTACCCAAACCTCCTTGAAATGATGCCCCCCCTTCGCAACTATTTAGGTGATAGTGATATGCGTTTTCATACTGAAGATCTCTTAATTAAACTCGCCGCACGCTTGGGTGATAGTGCGGCCGGGTTGACGGAGAGCAGTTTGGATGCCGGCTTCACCGTAGGTGGTGGGTTCCGGTATGGGAAATTTGCTGAACTGCTTGTTAGTGAAGAATGGGAGTCGTTAATTAGGGCGGGGGCAACATGGCGAGCTTATGATACGCAGTGGTCGGATAAAGAGCTAAGCATGGAAAACTTCCTACGCGCGTTTAGCTTGCTCGCGAGATTTGATAGTCCCAGACGCGAGCAGCACGATGAGATTAAGTTTGATTGGCACATGGTGGTACAACATCTATGTGTTCCCAAATACGAACGACCGGTAGATGAAGAACATATGGGCATCGAACGGGTAGAGCTACAAAGTTGCAAGGAGATCGTGCACGAGATCCGCCAGAAAGGAATAGCCTTCCCGCCATTGGTAAAAGTGTTGGACAAGTTCGAGCAGGTGGCTTTAGAGCTAGAAGTGTACGAGTAATCGTTAACGGTAGGTCTTAAATTTAGCCCATCAGGTTGCGAAATCCGGTTCTCTCATTCCAGAAATTTTGCGATATGTCGATCAACTACGGACTTTTTGAGCGCGAGACCGCAGCTGTAAGATTTGGAATCAACCAAGCTTTACCTCATGCTTATGCACAAGAGCGTTATCGGGAACTCGCGGGATGGGACTGTCCTATTACCATCGGTAAGAGTCTACGAGGGATTCGACCACGAGGTCGAAAGAGTGCAGATGGGATGGCAAAAGTTATCACGTACAGTTCTATCTCCCAATAGAAGATCGGGTGTGCAATTCGTTCGACTTGATTCTCAAATTGCACTATTGACGCTCAATAACTTTCCTATCTGCCCCTCAAACACTAGGACCCTCGGAAAATTTATGAGGACGCCTAATTGAAAAAAATTTACGTCTATACGGAGTCTGGTGGTTTGACTAAGTTGATGGTCGATCCCTCATTGTTTAGAGGCTTAGACTCTCTATTTTGAGCCTGTTTCGAATTTAGGAACCTCGGTAACCTGGGAATAACCATGTACAGATGTTCCACGTGGAACATGGTCTTGGTGATGTCATTTCCCTTCAGTTCGGTAAGTACTCTGAGCGATTCGCATTGTGTTTCACAGTAGGGCTACGCGAGGCAATTTCGGTCACAAAATATTTACAAAGAAATGAATACGGCACCCGATGTGTTGAGTGATCTTCAGTTTCTTCACAAGAACTGCTCCCTTGTGATCGCTGAAAATGCCCCTAGTTATTGGTTATAGCAATACTACGAATTAGATAATAAAAAATGCGATTTGACAAACTGACTCTTGGATTTCAGCAAGCGCTCCAGGATGCGCAGAGCTTAGCCTTAAAGCACGATCATCAAGTGTTGGAACCCGTGCATGTTTTGGGTGCAATGGTCAAGCAAAAAGACGGCACAATTCCAAGTATCTTGGCGGTTGCTGAAGGAAATTTAAAAGGCATTAACGAAGAAGTAGATCGGACCTTAGAATCCCTGCCGAAGGTCACTGGCGGGAGCGGAGAGGTCGTTCCTAGTCGAGCACTAACAGGGGTGCTAAATACCACGGACAAACTCGCGCAACAGAACGAAGATGCTTACATTGCGAGTGAATTGTTTCTGTTAGCACTTATTGAGGTAAAGGATAAAACAGCGGACATTCTTTACAAATGGGGAGTTCAAAAAGAAGCACTCAAATCGGCGATAGATAGTGTTCGCAAAGGCGCAAAAGTTGTTGATCCTAGTGCGGAGGAGCAGCGCGAAGCGCTGAAAAAATACACCATAGACCTAACCGAACGCGCCGAAAATGGAAAACTTGATCCAGTCATCGGCCGAGATGACGAGATTCGAAGAACTCTTCAGGTACTCCAGCGTCGAACGAAAAACAATCCAGTTTTAATTGGAGAACCTGGCGTTGGAAAAACTGCGGTCGTTGAAGGGTTGGCACAACGGATTGTGAACAAAACGGTGCCAGAAAGCATGAAAAGCATGAGAGTGCTTGCTCTGGATATGGGTGCTATGGTCGCGGGGACAAAATATCGAGGAGAGTTTGAAGAACGCATGAAAGCGCTCCTTAATGACTTAGCACACCAAGACGGTTCCGTAATCCTTTTCATAGACGAACTGCACACGTTGGTAGGTGCTGGAGCTTCAGAGGGATCCATCGATGCCGGTAATATGCTCAAACCAGCTCTCGCACGTGGTGAGTTACGCTGTGTAGGCGCGACGACACTGGACGAATATCGGAAATATATTGAAAAAGACGCAGCACTAGAGAGACGTTTTCAACGCGTTCAATTAGACGAACCATCGGTTGAAGACACAATCGCAATCCTTCGGGGGTTAAACGAACGGTACGAGGTCCATCACGGCGTGGAAATCACTGATCCCGCACTGGTTGCCGCAGCGACTCTATCCCACCGATACATTTCAGATCGTCAACTCCCTGACAAAGCTATTGATCTTGTCGACGAAGCCGCGAGTCGAATACGTATGGAAATTGATTCCAAGCCCGAGACGATCGATCGTTTAGATCGACGATTAATTCAGATGAAGATGGAACAGGAATCACTCAAGAAAGAGTCAGATGACGCGTCGATTAAGCGTTTAGAAGAACTTGACGAAGCTATCGAAATATCGGAAAAGGAACTCGATGAATTGACTCGAGTGCTGCAATCCGAAAAAGAAATCGTGTCGAGTACTCATCAAGTCAAGGAGCAATTAGAAGCTGCGCGTTTGGAATACGAAGCGGCTGAGCGTCGCGGCGATCTTGCACGGATGTCGGAACTCCGTTACGGTAAGATCCCAGAATTGGAGAAAGCCGCGCAAGTCTCGATTGAACCAAAGGGTCAAAATGGCAGCTTTAAACTGTTGCGAACGAAGGTAACCGAGGACGAGATTGCAGAAGTAGTGTCCGCTTGGACCGGTATTCCAGTTGCTCGAATGTTAGAGAGCGAAAAAGACAAATTACTCCGCTTAGAAGAGGTGTTACACCGTCGTGTAGTTGGTCAAAACGAAGCTGTAAGCGTCGTTGCTAATGCAATACGACGAAGTCGAGCGGGTCTCGCTGAAGAAAACCGGCCCAATGGTTCGTTTCTGTTCTTGGGACCGACTGGAGTTGGCAAGACTGAACTGTGTAAATCGCTTGCAGAGTTTTTGTTTGACTCTGAATCTGCCCTTGTTCGCTTAGACATGTCCGAGTTTATGGAAAAACACTCTGTCGCACGCATGATAGGTGCTCCACCTGGTTATGTCGGTTACGATGAAGGTGGATATCTGACTGAAAAAGTACGACGAAAACCGTACTCGGTATTGTTATTGGATGAGATAGAAAAAGCGCATCCTGACGTATTTAACATCCTATTGCAAGTTTTAGAAGATGGACGTTTGACTGACGGTCAGGGGAGAACGGTAGATTTTCGAAACACCGTGGTCGTCATGACCTCCAATCTCGGCTCAGATCTCTTTGATACGACTTCTGATGTATCTTATGTTCAGATGCGAGAAAGAGTTATGGAAATAGTAACTCAACACTTCCGTCCGGAATTCGTTAACCGAATCGACGAAACAGTGGTTTTTCATTCTTTGAATGCCGATCATATCCGTTCAATCGCAGCCATTCAAGTCGAACATTTGCGAATGCGATTTCAAGACCAGGGTTTCGAACTCGATATTAACGACGCTGCGCTCGATCTGTTAAGTAAGGCTGGATATGATCCAATATACGGTGCTCGTCCGCTCAAGAGAGCGATGCAACAATACTTGGAAAACCCTTTAGCCAAGAAAATTTTGGCTGGAGAATTACCCCCGCAAAGTACGATCGCTGTTGATGTCGTAGAGGGAAGCTTTAGTTTTGAGAGTATTGACCAACAGGAGAGTTCTATAGAGACTAAATCTCTAGAAAATGCTAATTGAGCCTAGTTAGTCTTTTAGTTGTTTGTTCCCAAAGATCTCTATATGAGCCGACTCGTGTCCAATAACGTTGTCTTTTACATGCTCATTGGTTTCGTCGTTCCAGTAACCCCAGTCGTAGTCTTTTAGCTTTGGCGGCGTAAGGACGAGAGTCCACGCGGACCCACGTGGAAGTTCACGAATCGAGTGGTATCGGTTCAACCCACGAAAAACATTAAACCATCGAATGTGTTGTTTACCGAACATGTTGGTGTTCCGATCGTAGGTGTCTTGAATATAGGAACCGGAGAAAACAAAAGATAAGAACCACTTCCAGGGGTGGTTGTGCAACCATCTGAAGCTGTCCGTCGCATGCATGTTATGTACATAGATTTCAAAGGACTTGCCGCTACCGTCCCCCAATAGGTAGTACCGGGTTAGGTACAGCTTGTCATAGACATATATTGTTTTCCCACCAAATCTCTTAAGAAATTTGTGAAGCCAAGATTCTTGACGTTCGTGGCGATTTTTTTTAGAGGGTTTGGATCTTAGGTTTTCGTTTGAAACAGATATAGAATCGCGTAGTTGGGGTTGCATACTTGAGTGTTAAATTTAAGGAAAGCTGGTCGCTTAGACCAGTAAACTCCTATTATAACAAATGGTTGTGTGCACATTCCAGAGGACGCTTTTCAATCGTTGTGAGACGGTTAAATTTGCCTTACTCACTCACAATGTAAAACCCAGTGATTGATAGGGTTGCATAGATGGAAGTGGCAATTCACCGCAGAATTGGCCAATGTTACCGTTGAAGGCGTTGCCGCAACTCGCTGGCGTTATGCTAGATACGTTGGTGCCGACAAGTGAACAGTTTGCACGACGATTCGACTCCCTAGCCTCGGCTAAGAGTAGTTTTAAAGAATCACTTGAGTTCTACGGATTGGACGATTAAGTGTGCGGCTACTTGCTCAAATGAAGTGAGTTCCCCTCATTGCTTTTGAACGAACTCATGATCTTCTAAGAATTTGAAGACTGCTTTTTGATATTGTTCGTGATAAGCGTCTGAGTAAAAACCATGTCCTGCTCCTTTGATGACCTCTAAGTGAACAGAAACTCCCACTTTCTTCAAGGCGTCGCGCATGCGTTCGCTATGTTCAATGTCTACGATTCCATCGTCATCACCGTGGACCAGCAAGATCGGTGGATCGTCTTCTGATACTTTGAAAATCGGTGACACACTCTCGACTAGCTCTACGTCGAAATCCAATGCTGGAAAAGTATCAGCATCACCGTCCGGTCCAACATGTTCAGTGAGATCAACCGGAGGAAAAATTGCCAGTGCTCCCGCAACTCGATTGGAGACTCTTTCTATCGGATCTCGCGAACTCTCATCGCCAGCGTCACTGTCTAGAGCTAGCATCAAACTCAGATGTCCTCCAGCGCTGTAGCCCCAAGTTACAAATTTATTATCGTCTACGCCATACTCTTCAGAGTGCACTCTGATGTGGCGGACTGCACGACGTACATCAGACACGGCATCAGGAACTTTGAACTCCGGAGCACTGCCGTGATAAACGGCAAAGACTGTTAGATTGCGATCTAAGTAATCTTGAAACATTTCTTGGTGTTCCTCGGGCGATTCCCGCTGAGACCACCAACCATAACTAACCATAAAAATGATCGCAGTACCATTTTGTTCAGCAGGTTTGAAAACATCGTAAATAAGGGCCATGCCCGCCTTGTGCCCGTAAATGACGTTTTCGACAACTTCGACATCGTTGCTCTCTTGGCTGTGAACCATCCAACCAAATAACGCCAACAACAAAATCGCTCCGAAACGTCTACCTGAGTGGTACTTCATAGTTCCTATCTCCTTAATTTCTGATTATTCCCGTTTTCTTCGTTGCATCAACAGAGTTAAACAAAAGACGAGCAAACAAGCGCCAAATAGCGCTCCCGCTTCAATGATTTCGTGAAGGTCGGTTGAAGACACAAGTAGTTGTTTTCCGCGAACCACTATCAAAGCTGTGATCGAAAATATAAGAACTTGATGAAGTCCAAACGTCTGAACTACTCGAAAGCACAACAGGGTGAAAGCACCTACTACAAAAAGATAGAGAATAAAAAACACTATACCTAGATTCCATGCGCTCTCTGTCCAAGTCGAGGGGAAGAAAGAAAATACACCCATGACCAACATAGGAGTTGCCACCGCACACGCAAAGACGAGAACTAAGCTGTATGTGTTACCGAGCTTCAATTGGACCTCGGGATGCGCGATGCTGAGGTCTTACGATTTTGTGGCGGTTTTTTGGGCTGTTTCATACCTTTTTCGCGTTTCTTTAACGAATTTGTACCAACGGTGCGAACTTGGATAAAACAGTAGCACTACAGCCGCGACTCCGATTAACTTAGTTACTCTTTCGTCCCAGCTTAGAGTCTTAATCAGTTCACCAGGAGCATGTGCATTGATGATTTCTACGAACCCCGCGACGACTACCACCGCGATTGCATATCGGACCCAGCTATGCCCGCGATAGATTGCATATGCAATCGCTCCCCACAATAGAATGAAAAACAGTTGTGCTCCATTACTCTCGACATCGGAGGGAAACACAACCCACCAGCCCAGTAGTATTACTGCATTCAGTCCTAACAGGGCAGCAACTGACCGGACCAACTCTGGGCGAGAACTAGATATTTCTTGATAGAAATTAACGGCGCTGTCGGTGCTCATGGTTGATGTTCTTTAACGGGTATAGTAGCGATTTAGATGCGGTAATTTAAGGCGTAGTACGCATCGATGCAAACAAAGTATACGAAATTCTCAAATTGGTTTGACTATGACAATCAACAAACAATTCATAGCGACGACTCATTAAAATACCTCGGCAGTTCACATGGGTGGACTTTCCATTTTTTCTAAGTTACATTCCTAACAGTCGAAAATTAATTGCTGTGCTGTGTCGAACACATCTCATGAGTGTTCATGCCGTTCTATTCACGCGCTACTGACCTCTTCGATACGTGCAAATTTACTCTATCTGTTTAGCTGTTTTCAATCTATTCCATGGTGCTAAACTACCGTGACCGTTGAAATATTACCATTTCTTCTGTACACACTAGCAGTAATAGTAATTCTCTCAGTAACACTACTGTTTTCTTGGTTCGTTGGTGCAAAAGCGAGGCATGGTCGCGCCCAGGACATTCCTTACGAATCCGGAATCGTACCAGTCGGTGAAGCAGAGAATATGCGCTTGTCGATCGAGTTCTATCTTGTCGCGATCTTCTTTGTGATTTTTGACTTAGAGACGATTTTTATAGTCGGTTGGGCAATAGCCTTTTGGGAAGTAGGATGGGCAGGCTACATCGCGATTGCGGTATTTATTGTCATGCTCTTGATCGCGCTTGCATATGAGTGGCGCACCGGAGCTTTAGACTGGGGTATCAAATCTCGACACACGATGCCTGATGCGTACTCGCGGAGATCTTCTTCTTAATGCGTTGGCGTTTAGTCAAAACCTCCCCGGACGAGTTGATGACTCGGTCGGACGAGGTATACGAAGAAGAAGCGTCTAAGAGTTTCTTAACTGCGCGCCTAGAAGATTTGGTCGCTTGGGCGCGCTCAAATTCAATTTGGCCGTTCAATTTTGGCTTGTCGTGCTGTTACGTGGAAATGGCTACCGGCTTTACTTCGCGCCACGACATTTCTCGCTTCGGCGCAGAAGTAATTCGTGCCACCCCGAGACAATCAGACTTGATTGTGGTATCTGGGACTGTATTTCGCAAAATGGCTCCCGTTTTGCAGCACCTATACGAACAGTTGTTGGAACCACGTTGGGTGATTTCCATGGGATCTTGCGCAAATTCCGGTGGAATGTTTGATATCTACAGCGTGGTGCAGGGTGTTGATAAATTTTTACCTGTAGACGTTTACGTTCCAGGTTGTCCGCCTCGCCCCGAGGCCTTTATGCAGGGATTAAACCTGCTACAGGAGTCGGTTAAGAACACGCGCCGCCCGTTGTCTTGGGTGATCACAGAAAGCGGCGAGCCAGCAAAGTACGAACCAAGTCAGCGTGACCTGCACACGCCCGAACGCATGAAAACTCGGGAGCTCGCCCAACCGAATACCGTCGGCGCGGCACCGTTGTCTAAAGACTTACTTGGGAAAAAGCGCACGAAGTGACCGCTGAACTAGCCACGGAAAGTCCCGCGTTGCTACATGCTCCAAATGTCGTACGGGAACTGAACGATCGCTTTGGTGACCAGTGCCAGTATCAAGAAACCGTGGATGGAATTCCTAATGTATGGATCAACCGCGACCAGGTAACAGAAGTCCTTCATTATCTGAAACACGACGCGCAAGACAGTTTCGAGCTTATGTTCGATTTGTCTGCAATCGATGAGCGGCACCGAAAATTTCGCGCTGACCAACCGGCCTCTGACTTTACGGTGTTTTACCACTTGATGTCGTTGTCCTCAGATCAGGATCTCCGCATCAAAGTACCGTTGCGAGACGAAGACTCAACTTTAGCGAGCGTGGAGTCGATCTATCCTGTAGCGAATTGGTATGAACGCGAAGCTTTCGATATGTTCGGTATTCAGTTCGAAGACCATCCTAACTTGCGACGCATTTTGACTCCGCCACTTTGGGAGGGACATCCACTTCGTAAAGAACATCCTGCGCGCGCAACCGAGATGGATCCCTTCGCACTACCCGACGAAGTGCAAGATGAGCAACAAGAAGCGCTACGGTTTGTACCTGAAGAGTGGGGCATGAGTCGGTCGACGAAACATACGGACTTCATGTTCTTGAATCTTGGACCCAATCATCCAAGCGTACACGGCGTTTTTCGCATAGCACTTCAGTTAGACGGTGAGGTAATAGTACAGGCTGTACCGGACATTGGTTACCATCACCGCGGTCAAGAAAAGATGGCTGAACGCCAGTCATGGCACACGTACATCCCCTATACCGATCGGATTGACTATCTAGGCGGCGTGATGAATAACTTCCCGTATGTCATGAACATCGAAAAAATGGCTGGTATAGAAGTGCCACCTCGAGCACAGGTGATCCGCGTAATGGTTTCCGAGATGTTTCGCATTGCGAGCCATTTGTTGTTTTACGGGACCTTTGCGCAGGATGTGGGTCAGATGTCGCCCGTGTTCTATATGTTCGCTGACCGGGAACGTTTATTCTCCATTGTTGAGGCGATCACCGGCGGCCGTATGCACCCAAGTTGGTTCCGGATTGGTGGAGTTTGTGATGATCTTCCCGATGGTTGGTACGAGATGGTTACTGACTTTTGTGATTACATGCCTGCGCGAATGGACCACTATGACACGATGGCATTACAAAACAAGATCCTGAAGAATCGCACGGTAGGTATTGGTGCGTACAACACGGCTGAGGGTTTGGACTGGGGGATAACAGGGCCATCTTTACGAGCGACGGGCCATGATTGGGATCTTCGCAAACACCGTCCTTATAGTTCATACGATCAGTTTGATTTTGAGATTCCCACTGCGGCCAATGGTGATTGCTATGACCGCTGCGTTGTTCGAGTAGAGGAAATTCGACAGAGCCTGCGCATCATCCGACAGTGTGCAGACAACATGCCTGAGGGACCGTACAAAGCTGACCATCCCTTGACAACACCTCCATCCAAAGAGTTTACGATGCAACACATCGAAACACTCATTCATCACTTCCTTAATGTGAGTTGGGGACCAGTGATCCCACCGTCAGAGTCGGCGACATTGGTCGAAGCGACCAAGGGTTGGACGAGTTTCTACTCCATATCGGATGGTGGAACTATGGCTTACCGTTCGCGCGTCAGAACCCCGTCGTTCCCAGCATTACAGCAGATACCGTTTATTAGTAACGGATTTATGGTACCTGACTTAATCGCAATCATAGCTAGTATTGATTTCGTAATGGCGGATGTAGACCGGTGAGCACAGTTGAGTTGATCTCGCCGTTAACCGACGAAGAACGCGATGAAATCGAGGCCGAAGTTGCGCATCTTCCCGATCGAGAATCGGCAGCGATAGACGCTCTGATGATCGTGCAAAAACACCGAGGTTGGATATCGGACGAAAGTTTGCGTTCGATCGCGAAATTTCTTGATATGTCTCCAGCGACACTCGACGGGATCGCAACGTTTTACAACTTGATTCATCGGCAACCAGTTGGGCGCAACGTAGTGATGGTCTGCGACAGCGTTTCCTGCTACGTCATGGGTGCTGATAGCTTTGCGGTAAAAGTGCAGGACCACTTAGGGATTAAATTTGGTGAAACGACTCCCGACGACTGTTTTACCCTTCTACCCATAGTGTGTCTGGGAGCGTGCGATCGAGCGCCAACGATGCTGATTAACGAAGATCTTTTCGGACCTGTCCGGGAAGACGAGCTGACTGAGATTTTTTCGAGGTATAGCTGAGTGTCGCTTCAGGATACAAAACCCCTAATCGGCCGAGTGCAGGAAGTCGGTGGCCTGGTTTCGTTGTCAGATTACGAAGCCGGTGGGGGCTACACTGCGGCACAAAAAGCGCTGAAGCATATGACCCCAAGCGAGATTATTGATCTCGTCCGAGAAGCGAATCTGCGGGGCCGTGGTGGTGCTGGATTTCCGACAGGAGTCAAGTGGGGCTTCGCGAAGGGCGAACCACAAACACCTGGCTATAAGTACCTCGTCTGTAATGGGGACGAGATGGAACCCGGTACGTTCAAGGATCGCTACCTCATCGAATTCAATCCACACTCACTGATTGAGGGGATGATATTGGGAGCTTATGCTATCGGCGCCGAAAAAGCGTATGTCTTCTTACGTGGTGAGTATCACGAGCCAAATCGTCAACTAGCGCGAGCAATCGCCGAAGCTGGGGAGAAGAACTATTTGGGACGGTCGATTTTTGGATCCGACTTCAACCTAGACTTACGCATTCATTTATCCGGCGGACGGTACATATGTGGTGAAGAAACCGCGTTACTGAACGCGTTGGAAGGCAAACGGGGACAACCACGTTACAAACCACCATTTCCTCCAGCTAGCGGAGCGTGGGGACGTCCGACGATTGTTAATAACGTTGAAACTTTGTGTAACGTACCAGCGATCATTCGAAATGGTGCTGAATGGTACCAAGAACTAGGACTGACTGAAGACGCTGGCACAAAAATTTATGGTATATCCGGGCGCGTGAATAATCCGGGACTGTGGGAATTACCAATGGGTACCCCGATCCGTGAATTGGTTGACGTGCATGCAGGTGGAATGCAAGACGGCTACAAGTTACGAGGAATACTCCCTGGTGGCGCTTCGACCGACTATCTAGTCGAGGAACATTTTGATCTACCTATGGATTACAAGACCATACAAGACGCAGGGAGTCGAATGGGTACGGGTACGATGATTTTGATGGATGATTCGATTTGCCCGGTTGACATGGCGCGCAATCTACAACACTTTTTCGCCCAAGAGTCCTGTGGTTTTTGTACTCCTTGTCGAGAGGGCTTACCTTGGGTTGAGCAGTTGCTAGCCGACATCGAAAACGGCCAAGGCAAAGACGGAGATCTTGAATTGTTAGACCAAAACGCACTCTACATAGGAGCTCCTGGTAACACGTTCTGTTTGCACGCGACGGGTGCCATCGAACCGTTGCAATCTGCGTTGAAATATTTTCGCGACGACTTTGAACATCACATTAAGCACAAAAGTTGTCCATACCGAGAAAACTGATTTAGATGTTGGATAACCAGGAATAGATCGACAATGGCGACGATACTCATTGACGATAAAGTCTACGAAGCGAAGGCGGGTGAGAACCTTTTAGAAGCAATACTTTCGCAGCACTTGGACTTGCCCTATTTCTGTTGGCATCCTTCGATGGGATCAATCGGAGCGTGTCGGCAGTGCGCGATTATCACGTACGCGGACGAAGACGATACCCGTGGGCGCATTGGCATGGCTTGTATGACTTCGGTCACCGATGGCATGCGTATTTCCCTGGAAGCCCCTCTTGCAAAGGATTTCCGCAGTACAGTGATTGAGTGGCTTATGGAAAACCATCCCCATGACTGCCCCGTGTGTGAGGAAGGTGGAGAGTGTCATTTACAAGACATGACGGTGATGACCGGACACTCTATGCGACGGTACCGCGGTACCAAACGCACATGGGAAAACCAAAATCTGGGGCCGTTTATCGGACATGAAATGAACCGCTGTATCACTTGTTACCGTTGCGTCCGGTTCTATGACGAGTATGCCGGTGGTAAGGATCTCGCAGCGTTCGGATCTCGGGGTCGGATGTACTTTGGTAGGTTTGAAGACGGCACGCTTGAAAGTGAATTTGCCGGAAACTTGGTCGAAGTATGTCCTACAGGAGTCTTTACAGACAAACCGTTTGCACAGTCTTACACAAGAAAATGGGATCTACAGTCAGCTCCCTCAGTCTGTGTTGGCTGTGCCGTTGGATGTAACGTGTTTCCTGCAGAGCGCTACGGAGACTTAAAACGGATTACGAATCGATATCACGGCGAATTGAATGGATATTTTCTGTGCGACCGCGGCCGTTTTGGCTCACACTTTGTCAATCATGAGAAACGCATCAAACACGCTGGCGTACGAACTCAGAGTGGTGATTACGAATTTGGAGACGTCTCAAACGCGATCAAGGTTGCCGGTGCCACCCTAGGTGACAGAGTGATCGGGATCGGTTCCCCACGCACGAGTTTTGAAAACAACTTCGCATTGCGAGAGTTAGTTGGTTCAGAAAATTTTTGCACTGGAATTAACGATAGGGAGCTGGAAGTCATTAAGACCGCGCTCGACGCGATGAGCCGACAGGGCATTGTCGTACCGTCTTTAAAGCAGGTAGAAGAAGCCGATGCGATCCTTATTCTTGGGGAAGACATCGCGAATACAGCCGCACGCACCGCGTTGTCTGTGCGTCAGGCAGTGCGTACAAAGTCGTTTGAAATGGCGACGGACGCACACATTCCAACGTGGCAGGATGCAGGCGTTCGGGGTCATGCGCAGAGTGAAAAGAGCGCGTTGTTTATCGCTACTCCGGCGGCTACTCGATTAGACGATATAGCTACTCAAGTCTCCAGCGGATCGGTCTCTGAGTTGGTTGCGTTGGGTAGTTCGATTTGTACTAAGCTTCGGTCGTCTACGGCTAGTTCTGATGATTTTGCCGGACGGGTAACTGACGCGCTACGAACTGCCAAAGCACCGTTGATTATCACCGGCTCAAGTCTTCAAAGCATCGAGTTGGTGCAAGTGGCTGCGAATATCTGCATTGCCCTACAAGAGCACGATCAAACAAGTTCGTTTCTTTTTGTTCCTACTGAAGTCAACAGCGTTGGAGTCGCGCTTCTTGAAGGTGGATTGTCGCTTTCAACTGCATTGCAAAGAATGGCAGAAGGACAGGGAGCGATTGTATTAGAGAACGACTTGTACTCCCGAGCACCTGCTGACAGCGTGGATAAAGCACTCAGCCCAGGCAATTTTGTGGTACTCGATACGTTGGAAAACCGGACGGCTGAACAAGCGAGTATAGTTTTTCCAGCCGCGACCTATGCGGAACAGACTGGGACTTTTGTTAATTATGAAACGCGCGCCCAACGTTTCTACCAAGTGTTCGAACCACAGGATGAAATCGCACCGGCATGGTCTTGGTTAAGTCACTTGGCTGAAACCCTAGGTACTGGGTCAACTTGGGACTCTTACGCCAGTGTCTTAGAACAATGTGCCGAACACACTTATTCGCTACTAAGGGACATTGCGCCAAGTTTCGACTATCGAATTGACACTACCTCTCGAATTCCTCGTCAGTCGCATCGCTACAGTGGTCGCACCGCGATGAATGCCCAGGTCAACATTCACGAACCCAAGGCGCAAGTTGATACTGACACTCCGTTTTCCTATTCGATGGAGGGACAAAATCCAGGAGATCAAAATGGTGCCGCAATACCCTATGTCTGGTCGCCGGGATGGAACTCCAACCAGTCGGTGTTCAAGTTTCAACAGGAAGTGGCGGGTAAGCTTGCCGGAGGCGATCCTGGTTTACGGCTGATTGAAAACATTGGAGCTCAGCTTCAATACTTTGATGTTAGTGATGTTGGAGCATCTAGAAAAGAAAGTAGCTTTGAAGTAGTTCCACTTCATTTAGTTTTTGGATCAGATGAGATGTCGAACCAGTCTTGGCCAATTAAAGCTCGAATTCCAGCACCATTTGTGCTACTGAGCCCACAAGACGCAACCGCCTTAGAGGTTAAAGCGGGCATGGGATTACGAGTTGGCGAAATCACAGAGAGTTTGGAGGTTCAAGTCGATTCTCGATTGCCTAGTGGAGTAATTGGATTACCACAAGGTCTCGTCGAAATTTCTCAGAGAGAAGTCGCTAGAGCCCACTTGTCGGTCGATCCAGAATTTGTCGCTCGTACCAATGTCAGTCCGGAGGTGATCGCGAAAGGCTAATGTTCTTCGAAAACATCAACTGGTCCTATGTGCTCATCCTCCCGCTGATAGGTGGTGCGTTGGGTGGTGCACTTGTACTGGTGTGGTGGGAACGCCGTCTGTTAGGATTCTTTCAGGATCGCTTGGGACCCAACCGTGTTGGGTGGTTTGGAATTTTGCAGTCGCTCGCAGATGCGATAAAGTTGATCACCAAAGACGATTGGGTACCTCCATTTGGCGACCGTGCGCTCTTCATACTCGCGCCGATCATCGTCGCGGGAGCAATGCTCATGGCATACGTAGTGCTCCCACTCGGTCCAGGACTGATCATTGCCGATTCAAATATTGCGATCCTCTGGATTCTGGCGATGTCTTCACTAGCGGTCTATGGGGTACTCCTTGCCGGCCTGGCAAGTAATAACAAGTACTCTCTCCTCGGTGGCTTACGCTCCGCGGCACAAATGGTGACCTACGAAGTGTTTATGGGTCTTTCGCTGCTTGGCGTGGTCATGTTGACCGGCTCGTTCAGTTTGAATGATGTCGTACATGCGCAAGAAGACATGTGGTTCTGCATTCCTCAATGTGTGGGACTTGTAATCTTTTTAATTGCTGGTCTAGCCGAGTCTCATCGCTTGCCTTTTGATCTTCCCGAAGCTGAGCACGAACTTACGGCTGGGTTTCATACCGAATATTCGGGGATGAAGTTTGCCTTGATTATGGCCGCAGAATATTTGTCGCTGATTTTGATTTCCGCGCTCATAGTGGTCTTGTTCTTCGGTGGTTGGTTGGGACCTAAATTTCTACCGAGCGAATTCTTGTCGGGCATTGTGTGGTATGGTTTGAAAGTGCTGATTGTGATCAACTTTTTCATCCTGTTGCGGGCCGCGATCCCTCGCCCACGGTACGATCAACTAATGTCGTTGGGATGGAAGATTCTGTTGCCCTTGTCGTTGCTCAACATCCTGATAACCGGAGCAATCTTGCTAGGAACGCAATAGAGACGAGATATGCTAAGTCAAATTAAAACACTTTGGACCGTCTTCGTGCACTTGTTCAAGCGCAATGAAACGGTGCAGTATCCTGAAGAAATGCCCTATCAAGCACCGCGCTATCGTGGGCGCATCATCTTGACGCGCGACCCAGACGGAGAAGAACGATGTGTTGCCTGTAATCTCTGTGCTGTCGCCTGCCCGGTCGACTGCATTGCGTTACAGAAAACTGAGAAGGAAGAAGATGGAAGATGGTATCCCGAGTTTTTCCGAATCAACTTCTCTCGTTGCATCATGTGTGGAATGTGCGAGGAAGCGTGCCCCACGTATGCGATTCAGCTCACGCCAGACTTTGAATTGTGTGAGTTCGATCGCAACAACATGGTCTACGAGAAAGAACACTTGTTAATTGACGGTACAGGGAAGTATCCGGACTACAGCTTTTGGCATGTAGCCGGGAAAACCATTGACGGAAAAGACAAAGGAGAAGCACAAAACGAGAACAAACCAGAAGACGTACGGAGCTTGCTCCCTTAGGATGAGTCGGGTCGCGATTTCATGGAATTGAGCTTGTATCTGTTTTACATTTCCGCGGCCGTCGCGATTACGACTGCGATTATGGCAGTGACCCGAAAGAATGCATCGCACGCACTCATTTACCTAGTGGTGACCCTACTGTCGATCGCGGTGATTTTCTTCTTACTTGGAGCACCGTTCGCGGCAGCTCTTGAAATTGTCATATACGCGGGCGCAATCGTCGTATTGTTCTTGTTTGTCGTCATGATGTTGAATCTTGGCCGGTCATCCGTTGCTCGAGAAAGTCAGTGGCTTCGTCCAGGTATGTGGGTGCTCCCGGCGATTCTGTCAGGGGTACTGTTCATTGTTTTCGGGTACACCGTTCTACAAACCGAAAATAGTGCGATGATTGAAGGTCAGGTCGTACCACCGAAAGAAGTAGGGAAGGTGTTGTTCCACGAATATCTCTTGGGCGTCGAGTTGGCAGGCGTGCTACTGTTGGCTGCACTTGTCGGCGCGTTCCATGTAGGACGAAGGTACTTGGAGGAGCGGCGAGAAAATTGACATGACCACCGCCCTTAGTATTCCGCTCGAGCACGTATTTTTTCTTGCGATCATTCTGTTCTTGATTGGTGCCTTCGGAGTACTCATTCGTAGAAACATCATTTTCATGTTGCTCTCGCTTGAGATAATGATGAATGCATGCGGTCTAGCATTCGTTGCCGCAGGAGCTCGGTGGGCCGAACCGGACGGACAGATCATGTTCATGTTCATTCTCGCGTTAGCAGCGGCCGAAGTAGCAGTTGCTTTGGGTCTCGTAGTGCAGCTTGCTCGACGGTTTGAAACCCTTGACATTGATCGAGCGGAAGAGCTAAACGGATAATGCATTTACTCTGGGCTATACCCGCATTGCCGCTCGCCGGCTTTTTGATATTGTTTCTCACAGAGGGTCGTCTACCAAGGTCAGTGGTGTCGAGCATTGGAGCTGGTAGTGTTGGCCTAGCCGCGCTGCTGACCGGATATGTTGCTTGGCAGTTTACTTCGTCCGATTCCTCTGAGTTCGTTTCATCGTCTTGGACGTGGATGATTGTGGGCGAATTCAACGTCTCATTCAGACTCTGGGTGGACGCACTTTCGTTGGTCATGGTCAGCGTGATCACCGGTGTTGGATTCCTCATTCATTGGTACGCCACCGGCTACATGAGCGAAGAAGAAGGCTACAGTCGCTTTTTCTGCTACATGAACCTCTTCGTCTTCGCGATGCTCATCCTCGTCATGGGCGACAACCTGCTATTGTTGTTTCTCGGTTGGGAAGGCGTCGGTCTATGTAGTTACCTTTTGATTGGATTTTTCCACAAAGTACCGGAATTCGGATACGCCGCCCGCAAAGCCTTCGTGGTAACTCGAGTGGGAGACACGTTTTTAATCATTGCGCTGTTTCTGATATTTAAGCAAGTTGGTTCCCTCCAAATCCAAGAAGGGCTAACGTTCGCTCGAGAGAGCATGCCCGATCCTGCAACGATTAACACCATTATTTGTTTGTTGTTGCTAGGCGGCGCGGTTGGCAAGTCCGCACAAGTTCCCCTACAGACGTGGTTACCTGATGCCATGGCAGGACCAACCCCAGTGTCTGCGCTTATTCATGCCGCGACCATGGTTACTGCGGGTGTCTATTTGATCGCACGCATGCAGGACTTTTTTATGCTGTCTCAGACAGCAATGCTGTGCGTAGCCGCGGTGGGTTTGGTCACACTGTTTATTGCTTCATTTACTGCGCTTGTGCAGTCCGACATCAAACGCGTGCTTGCCTATTCGACTATGAGTCAGATCGGCTACATGTTCTTTGCCCTGGGAGTAGGAGCATGGTCCGCAGGACTGTTTCACTTAATGACGCACGCGTTCTTTAAAGCACTCTTGTTCCTTGCTAGCGGTTCGGTCATATTGGCGATGCATCACGAACAGAACATGTTCAAGATGGGAGGACTGTGGAAGAAACTACCTATTCCATTCATCGCGATGTTGGTTGGATCCGCCGCGCTGGTGGCGTTGCCCCTCACGTCGGGCTTCTTTAGTAAAGACGCAATCTTGCTAACAGCGTGGAAGAATTCTCCATATGCGATATTGTTTTGGACCGTAGCAGTCATCGCTGCGTTTCTTACCTCTCTGTACACCGTTCGCATGATGGTGCTGACCTTTTTCGGAAAACCTCAAAGCGAAATGCATGAACTCAAAAAAGAGTCGTTGTGGCATCCGAGTCGCATTCGTACGGTCGTACCGTTTGGACTTCTTGCGGTGTTATCCATTGCTGGTGGTTGGATGGGGTTTGAATTTACCTCAGATTTGTTTGGCGACAAGGGAGTTCACGCTGAATTTCACTTCGACCCGATCGCATTGCTTACCTTGGGTATCCCGTTTGCGGGTGTTGTAGTAGGGTACTTCCTCTTTGCGTCAGACTTAGTAGATCGCCGAAAAATCATCAAAAACAGATTAAGTGATTTGCTTAGCAAGTTTTGGCATAGTGGCTGGGGCTTTGACTGGCTGTACGACACATTGGTCGTTAAGCCATTTCGTTTCATCGCTCAGACGCGTACAAATAGAAACGACATTGTCGATTTATTCTTCAAGCTCATAAAGTTTTTAGCTAGCTTGTTCCATCACATCCTGTCCATGTTTCAGACTGGCCACGTTCGATGGTATGCGTTCACGATGGTCGGTGGTTTGTTGCTAGTATTCCTGGCGGTAGTGTGGATTTAGTATGAGCGTAATGCTGCTCATACTGTTATTGCTCGGTGCAGGTGTAGTCGCATGGGTATCCGAGCGAGTGAATACTACTCTTCCCAATTGGATCGCGCTAATCACTTTCGTTGCCACGACTCTGTGGGTGCTAGTCATTTGGTTCAACGGTCCTGATACGGATGGACTATACGCAAATCTGAATCGTGAGTGGATCCCACGATTTGGAATCGACCTACATTTACGAGTTGATGCTCTATCGCTAATGCTCATCGGACTCACGACTTTCCTAGGAATAGTCGCCGTAGTGTCTTCATGGACAGAAACGAAGACCCGTCATGGATTCTTCCAATTCAACATCCTCTGGGTCATGGCGGGTGTGATCGGAGTGTTCTCCGCCTTCGATCTCTTCCTCTTTTTCTTCTTCTGGGAAGTCATGCTGATTCCCATGTACTTCTTGATCGCAATCTGGGGGCATGAAGACAAAGAGTACGCGTCAATGAAGTTCTTCCTGTTCACGCAGATCAGCGGGTTGTTAATGCTTGTAGCAATCGTCGCGTTGGTTTGGATCAACTACAACATCAGCGGTGTTTTGACTTTCGATTACGACGTGTTGAAAGAAGCAAATCTTGATATTGCGACCGCGCGACTATTAATGCTCGGCTTTTTCATCGCATTCATCACAAAACTCCCCAGCGTACCGGTTCATACCTGGCTACCAGATGCTCATACGCAAGCTCCCACAGCGGGCTCTGTAATTTTGGCGGGCATCTTGCTCAAAACAGGGGCGTATGGAATCATACGATTTGTGGTGCCGATGTTCAACGAAGCATCGAAAGAATTCTGGGTGTGGGGAATGTCCCTTGGTGTCATAAGCATTCTGTATGGTGGGTACCTCGCGTACAGCCAAACAGACTTCAAGCGTTTGGTCGCATATAGCTCTATCGCCCACATGGGTTTCATTCTTGTTGGAGTATATTCCTTTAGCAAACTAGGTACACAAGGTGCAATCATCACCATGATTGCACACGGTTTTTCTACGGCTGCGCTGTTCATGATGGCTGGTGCTATACAAGAACGCTTGCACACTCGAGAAATGTCGAAGATGGGCGGATTGTGGGTTCGTGCTCCGCGGATGGGCGCGGTGACTATGTTCTTCGTTGTCGCATCGGTGGGCATGCCCGGACTAGGGAACTTTATTGGCGAGTTCTTAGTTCTCATCGGCGCGTTTCAGAAGAGCGTCGTGCTTACGGTGTTTGCTGCAATCGGAATTGTCGTTGCTGCGGTTTATGGCTTGTCGCTAATGCAAAGATCATTTCAGGGAGTGCCGAATCCCGATGTCCCGAAGATGCATGACTTCGCGTTTAGAGAGATGAGCGTCATGGTACTTTTGATGATTGCTTTGGTTTGGGTTGGCATCTATCCGCAGTCACTGTTGCAAATGACGGCACCTCTGTTATCTGAGTTACTCAGACCAACGTTATGAAGCTAGCAACGATGTTTCAAGTTGGGTTGCCGTACCTCGTACTTACTGGTGGCCTTCTAGTGGTCATGATCGGAGTAGCCATAAAACGCACCCATGCGGTGGCCGCGGTACTGACCATTGCGACGTTAATCGCGACTACACTGTCTCACATTGTTGCATTCAGTGCGCTCGGCGACGGCGCGGTTCAAATCACTCCTTTGTTCAAAGTTGACGGTGTCGCGTACCTGTTCAACATTTTGTTTTTACTCGCAGCACTAGTAGTAGCGTTTTTTGGTAGTGAGTTTCTGAGTCGGCGGGTTCGTTTCAAGGAAGAGTTCTACTTACTCTTACTTTGTGCCACTCTCGGTAGTTTAGTCTTACCAGCCGCAGTACATTTTGCCTCACTCATCCTAGGTGTAGAAATCGTTGGTATTTCGCTCTATGCGATGATTGCGTACCCAGAAAAAGCTCGTCCACCGCTGGAAGCCGGGTTGAAATATTTAGTGCTCTCTGGTGTAGGATCCACTGCGCTACTGTTTGGAATGGCGATGATCTATGCGGGCTCTGGTTCAATGGAGTTTGCGAATTCATTGCCTTCAGACGGGAGTATCGAAGGTCAATATTTCTACTTGATTGGCAACGCGTTCTTTTGGAGCGGCATCGCCTTCAAACTCTCACTAGTGCCGTTCCATATTTGGACTCCGGACGTGTATCACGGTGCGCCCTCAATTGTTACCGGTTTTCTAGCGACAGTGTCTAAGGGTGCAGTATTTGCAGTAGTCTTTCGATATGCTATCGAAGGCAATGTACTTGACTCCGGGAACGTGCAATTTGCACTTTCGATAATCGCTTGCGTTTCGATGGTGATTGGTAATCTGCTTGCGTTGTTACAGACAAACTTGAAGCGACTATTGGCTTACTCGTCCATTGCGCACATGGGGTATTTACTCATTGCGTTGCTACTTGTTGAGTCGAATAGTGCCCTGGGATACGAGACCGTGATACTGTATCTAGTTGGTTATTTTCTTATGACGTTGGCCGCGTTTGGAGTGATTTCGGTGTTGTCAATGAATCAGGAACAAGAACTGGATTCGATTGATAGTGTTAGTGGTTTATTGTGGAGACAACCCATAGCTGGAGCCGTTCTTATTATTTCTGCGATATCTCTCGCGGGAATACCACTAACGATCGGTTTCTTCGCCAAGTACTACCTGTTCTATGCGGGTATCGATGGCGGTATGTGGACATTGATAGGAGCGTTGGTGGTGGGAAGTGCGATTGGTATCTACTACTATCTGCGGATCGTGTTCACGGCAATCAAGAGACCCTCAGATGACGCTGAGGCAATGACCGGATTGCCATGGACTGGTTTAGGAATACTCGCTTTTCTGGGTTTATGCATGCTGGCGTTTGGAATCTATCCCACTAATCTGATCGATTTAATTCAAAACGTCGTACAAGCCTCAGGATTCTGACTTAGGTTTTTTCCTTTAGAGATCACTAATGACCCTTCGCGTGCTTTGGCCCCGTCGCGATCCAAAGAAGGACAATTCGGCTGAATTGGAAGGTCTTGGGGAAAACCTCGAGGCGATCTTCGGTGGTGGAATGGACAATGTAACTGAGGAACAGTGGACGACTTGTGATGGTATCGTGGGTACGCAACCGTCACCAGAAATCATGGCGAAGATACGGAACTGCAAGATCTTTGTTAAAACCGCCGTGGGTTACGACGACGTGGATGTCGAAGCGTGGACAGCTCGAAATATTCCTGTATGTAATTGCCCCGATTACGGGACTCGTGAAGTTGCCGATCACACGATGGCATTGATGCTCGCTATCTTTCGAGGAATTACGTACCACGATCAGTTGCTTCATGCCCGACCAGATTTAAATTGGCACATGACAACAATTCCATTTGCTAGGAGATTGTCGACACTAACCTTGGGTCTTATAGGCTTTGGACGCATTGCTGTTGCTACCGCGCTTCGTGCGAAAGCCTTTGAGATGGATGTGGTCTTTTATGATGCGAATAAGCCAAGTGGTATCCAGTACTCTTTGGGTGTCCGTCGGGCTGATTCGATGGAGGATCTTCTTCGACAGTCCGATGTAGTGAGTATTCATGCTCCGCTGAATAAACGCACGAATCGAATGTTCAACACACAATTGTTCAATCAGATGAAAAGTGGAAGCGTACTTATCAATACAGCGCGTGGTCCCATTGTTGATCTTGACGCACTCTACGAAGCCATGAAGAAAGACATAGTGCTCGCGGCAGGCTTAGACGTCTTACCAGAAGAGCCGATGAACGTTGAAAATCAGCTCATTAAGGCATGGTTAAGTCAGGAAGAATGGATCAAACATCGACTCGTCATTACTCCGCATACGGCATTTATTACACCTGAAAGTCTATACGACATTCGTCGATTGACTGCAAGAACGGCGGCACGATATTTACGAGACGGGGTATTGGAAAATTGTGTTAATAGAGACCAACTTCACTTTTAAAGTTCTTGGCAGAAAGTTGATTAAGAACGTATGGAGACTTCCTACACTACAATCCACATTGACAGTTATTACATACCGTGCCACGAAGTCTTGCTTCAATAAAGTACGAACGTGTGTGTCGGTGACTAGGACCAAGTTGCTACGCAATAGGCGAGTAGTATGAAATTTGTTTCGCAGAAACCATTGATCCTATTCTTATTCGGGATCTCTATAGCGTTGAGTGTTCAGGTTCATTCCAGCGAATCCATCATCATAGTGGATGGACCAAAGCTCCGATGGGACATTTCGCTTTGGGGTACCACACGTCCTGGCACACGGGTCGTCGATGCGTTGTCAGAACGGGTCAAACAACATACCGACGGCAACTGGGAAATCAAACTTCATTACGGTGAAGCATTGTCCAAGGCTCGTGAAAATCTTGATGGAATTTCAATTGGCGCGTTCGATGGGGCGATGATATGCAATTTCTATCATCCAAAGAAAAACCCTGGACTCATGGTACTCTCCTTACCGTTTCTTCCTATCGATAGTTGGGACGATCATGTTAAAGTGCGAAAAGCGGTTTATGGACATGAGCAGATAAAGAAAGAGATGGCGAAGTGGGGAGCGCAAATTTATTCGACGTCGTACTTGCCGATGTATGAAGTGATGGGTAAAGGTACACCGCCTCGGACAGTGGCCGACTGGAAGGCATTGAATGTTCGAGCAGGAGGCGGAATTGGAGAAGTTCTCGCCAAGATTGGGGCGACTCCGACAAGCACGACCGCGACCGAGGTCTATACGGGCGTGCAACAAGGAACGATGGATGCGGCAGCATTCCCATTCACTTATGCTCACGTCTCTTATAGAATTCACGAGGTCTCAGATTGGTTTACCTCAAATTTCTCGCCCGGAACCGCTGATTGTCCCGTTGTTTTATCCACGCGCTCGTATGACAAACTACCTTCACAATATCAGGAACTACTTGAACGACTTGAACCCAACATCGCTAAACAACAACGTCTTGCCTACGAACAAGTAGACTCAGAAAATCTTCCCATGTTGCGCGAAAAACTCACTGAAGTTGAATATACCGATGAAGTGATCAATCAGATAAGAAAGGACTATGCTCGACCGGTGATTGAAGAATGGATTGAAGAGAATGAAAAATCTTTCGATGCGAGTGGTCTCGTTCGGCTAGTGTTTGAAGTGCTGGGCCATGAGTTTTAAGTACTTGTTTCGGTAGTCGCTAGTGAATTGCCAATTGATACGTGGAAAGCTTGTCAAATAGCAACCCAATTTCGATCAAACAAACACATCCATTTTTTCTAATCACCCAAAGCCCTCACCTTAATCGCCTGGTTCCAATCTTCTGCACATGGAACTTGTAGACCGTTAAAAGTTGTAGCATCAAGTGATTCAACCCAATCTCGATCTGCTCGGCCGCATTCTCAAGCAGATTGATCAAATCTATTCTTATTTAGAAAACGCGACTAACGCAGTCGCCGGGATTCTCATCTTCGCGCTAATGTGTTTTGGAGGAATTCGGATTGTGTTTCGTATTTTCGACATTCCACTGTATGGATTTATCGATATTGTGGAAGTGTCGATGGTTGGTTTTGCAGTGCTATCGATTGCATTCGTCCAACGACTGGGAGGGCACGTAAGGATGGAATTGATTTTGACTGCTCTGAAAGGACGTTGGCTTTGGTTCGCAGAATTCATGGGTGGTCTTTTCGCGTTGTTCATTGTCGGTATTCTGATTCCTTCCTCTTACGCACACTTTCAAAGAGCGTTTGATATCGGTGATAGTACGATGGATATTGAACTAGTGACCTGGCCCGCGAAACTTGTCGTACCGATTGCTTTGTCCATCTTATTCGGTCGTTTAGCGATACAAACAGTTGGGTATTTACGCCTGCTCTTCCGGCCAAGCTATGAACCTATAGTAGTCCCCGTTATTCAAACAATGGAAGACAAGGCGCGATCGGAAGCTGCATTGGCTGATCGTCAACCAACATAGATCGATGCTACCCTTCGACGATCTAACAATCGGTATATTTGGCATCGCTCTCCTGATTGCCTTAGTGCTGGTTGGAGTTCGCGTGTTTGTCGCAGCAGCGCTTGCTGGTTTTGTGGGGCTCGTTATGTTACGTGGTTGGGGTACCGCGGTAGGTATAGTCGGTACGATCCCTCATTCGAAGACGGTTACGTACGCTCTGTCTGTCTTACCATTGTTTATTTTGATCGGTTTTCTAGCATTCCACGCTGGTTTTACCAATCGTTTGTTTGAAACAGCTAGAAAGTGGGTAGGATGGGTACCCGGTGGATTAGCGGTTTCGACAGTGTTTGCAAGTGCTGGTTTTGCTGCTGTATCGGGTGCATCAACCGCGACCGCTGCGGTGTTCTCTCGGGTTGCCATTCCAGACATGGCTCGACATGGCTATCATCGGCGGCTTATTGCTGGTGTGGTCGCAGCTGGTGGAACTCTGGCTTCTCTAATCCCACCCTCTGCAATCTTGGTGATCTACGCGATTATCGTCGAACAATCCGTTGGTAAGTTGCTTCTGGCAGGTTTGTTGCCTGGTGTCGTTTCGGTGTTGATTTACACGGTTTTAATCGTGGGATTGTGCAAGGTCAAACCCGAACTGGGCAGTTCTGTTTCTGGAATATCGTGGAAAGAGCGATTTCACAGTCTTCCAGGTGCGCTGCCAGTCCTCTTGGTGGTCGGTACGATTTTTGGTGCGTTGTACACAGGATATGCTACCCCTACTGAAGCGGGTGCACTTGGAGCGGCGATGATCTTTCTGCTGTACTTAGGTCGTACGTTCTTCAAAAGATCGTTCTCGTCGTTCCACAAGAATATTTTCCAAGCGCTCATGGAAACGGCGAAATTAACCGTCATGATTTTTACGCTGATCTGGGGTGTCTTCGTCTTCGTTCGATTTCTCGGCTTCGCTGGTCTACCCAGTGCGTTTGCAGACTGGGTCGTGACTCTCAACGTGTCTCCGTTGGTGATCATGATTTGCATTCTGCTTGCCTACGCTGTTCTCGGGATGTTCATGGATGCGATCGGAATGTTGATCTTGACGCTACCGGTAGTCTTTCCCGCGGTAATCGCTCTAGGGTATGATCCAATTTGGTTTGGTGTCATCGTTGTCAAAATGGCTGAAATATGTCTGATTACTCCACCGATTGGACTAAATTGCTTTGTCGTCGCGGGAGTTTCCCGCGAATTGCAAACGTCCTCAGGAGAGTCGCTAAGCATTCCACTACAAGATGTCTTCCGCGGTGTCGGACCATTTTTCGTCGCGGATGTGGTCACCGTTGCGATCCTTTTGATCTTTCCGGAAATCGTGTTGTGGCTTCCCAACACAATGGCTGATTTTTGACGGAAAGTAATTCAAACCGTGGGGAGAATCAACAGCCCATGGTAGAGTACGGATTAATTGGTAGTGACCGGTTAAAGCTTCTCTTCACTTGATATGCTCGCCAAACTGTACACCGTGAGATGTTTCGAGTACGCTTTATACCACCGTACTTGTTGCATCCGCGCGAACTGCCATTTGCACTCTCGCATCAAAAGACCAAATAGTCTCCGCGATTTTTCGATAGAGTTGTTGACGAAGCTGTAGATCTTCCATGTGAAAAACATTGTGTGGACGAAAGTCTATGTTCAGGTGTTCGCACATGTTAGTGAAATTTGGATTATTTTGATATGCGATTTCGCAGAGTGACTTGGCCAGTAAGTTCTCTTTGGAATAATGCTTTAGCTTTTCGTCATACCTCATTGCCCCTAAACTTTGATTTGTACCTCTTGGAATCAGGAGTAGCCCACCAATCAGGTTGCGCGCTCTATCAAAGTCATCGCGCTGCTCAAAGTCTGTTCGGTGATCTTCAAATGAATCAGCCCAGATATGTTCAATTTCAAATGGTTTACCAAACATCACGTCGTAGTAAGTGTTGAAAGATGTCGCAATTCCAGATTCGTTCTCTATGAAAGAAGTAATTCTCGCGAGAAGAAATTTCACGAACCTCTTGTTCTGACCATGCATTCCAAAGTGGTCAAATCCGTTCCAGTTTTCACCTATTTCTTTCAGTTTGTTCTGAAGTACCGATTCAAGCTTAACTGACGGTAGGTTCCGAATTTCTCTTACTAACGTGTACATCGTGTATCGGATCGAACTTGCAGCAAATCTCCGATAATTCACTGATCTACGTACGGTGAAGTTTTCAATAAAGTGGGCAACAGTGTTGAGTTTTTGATTAATCTCAGAGTCATCGTCATGTACAGTCAGAGGCGCGAGCATCAGTGGATAGCTGAGGGAACTCGCTATCCCCCAATGGGATATGTAATAAACGTGCTCTAGTCCATCGGTTAGTTTTTTCTGCGCATTTAGGATTCTAAGGTATGCGTCGGAGAAAAAAGGAAAGTCTTTCTCTAGAAATTCTGTTAGGCCAGGAAGTGCGTGGTTACTACCCAAATTCAGCTTGCTCGGATTGTCTCTCACCCATGTATGGAACCGTGTTCCAATTTTCTCAAAGTCTTGATTTTTTGTCCCGACTCCCGCGGTTCGAATCGTCTGCGCGTATTGGCTGCGGAGCCAAGCTTGAAAAAAAGTCTGATCTTCGTCTTTGCTCCACCTATGTAACTCTTGAATCACTGCTCGCCAATTGTCGTTTTCTCTTTGACGACTATCAGAGTCATGAATGTTGGCTAATATGTACCCTTTGAGCATTTCAGTGGATGTCAGACTCAATCCTCTGTCGTTCATAGTCTCAAATATCGTGTATGCGTTTTCTTCGCTGTAAGCAACGATTTCAATCAGAATGACGTTGTGACGAAACCAATCCAGAAAATGTTGAAGTTTGTTGTTTCTCAAATCGTCTGGAAAAGCTGACTCTATGTCTTCGTATCGTGCGGCCATATTTGCAGTGGATTCATCGTCTGAATCAGTTGGTTCGTATTCACCGTGAGTGAACAGTTGTTCGAGACAATGCACCCTTTCTTGTACTCTTATATTGAATGACTTTACGCCCCTCGGATCCGAATAAATCATAGGTTTCAGGTTTTCTTGGAAACCAAATTCTTGCTGAAGGTGGTTTAGATAAATCAGAAAAAGTATCAGAGAGGTCAAACGTTGTTGGCCGTCGATAATGCTGCGACCACTATCTCGTTCTATAAAAACCAGGGGACCTAAGTAATAATTGTTGTAATTTTTTCCTTGTTCTCTCGTATCTCCGTCTGTGTATTCATGAAGAAATGCCGACGTTAGATCGGTAATCAATTGTTCAATGTGTGATTCTCCCCATCGATACTCCCGTTGAAAGTAATCGATCTCGTATGCGGTGTCTTTGAGGACCTGTTCAACGGTGCGATCATCGGCATCAATTTTGTTAGTCAGAAGTGACATTTTTCTCCTTAGTTCAAAAAAGAAAGGGTTGGCTTTGATATGGTTAGTAAATACTCAATTTCCCTAGAAGACTCGGCACGACGGTCTTATCTGAAGTAAAACACGTGCTACGATTTTGTTAGTAACGGTACTTACCAGCGGGAATTTTATGAAGTTGCTATTAGTTTGAGTCGAACAACAAAATGTCCGCGTGAAATATGACGTGAGAAAATTTTTTGGTGACTGTGAATTACGAGTTGCAACTCTTTAAGTCTTTCAGGATATCGTGGTGTGCCCCCCCCCAAAACACTATGGCTGATTCTTAGTAGAAACGCCTTACTTTTCGTGGTGATTTTCACAATGCCAATGAAAAGGGTTTGCCACAAATACGAAACTTGCTACAAAAACATAAAATAAACTCCCCTTAATGCCAAGGTGCAGTGGCAACCTCAAACTTTGGAATCTAGTCAAGTTAGCGCCGGTGGCTCGCTGATCGACGTCGGTGAAGCGACGACGCCTGGATTGGAAGCTCGCTCTACACGGGCGCGGTCTGCTTCGATCGTAGACCAATTCGAGGACATTCGTCCATATCGAGACGAAGAGCTAGCCGACAAACTCGCAGAACTCTCGGAAGACCTCACGCTCATACGCACGGTCTGTACGTTTACGATACCTCGTTTGTATCGAATGTTCCCTGCTGGAGTGCAATGGCTGTGGCGTCGGATTCTCCGTAATCGCTATCGAAATATTCACAACGTTAAAGATCTCCAAGACCTAATGGGGAAGTATGTTGGGTTCTGTATGCGACGTACTTCTTTGGGTTTGACTACTTCAGGATTGGAACACTTACCGAGTGATCGACCGTGTCTGTTCATTTCGAACCACCGCGACATTGTGTTGGATTCGGCAATAGTTGTTGTTACCCTAGGATCGCAGGATGTACCGAACATGCAGATTGCGATTGGCGACAATCTGTTTGAGAGTGGTTGGGAAAAAGAAATCATGCGCCTGAACCGAGGTTTCATGGTCGTTCGCCAAGCAGGTTCAAGACGCGCTCAGTACGAAGCGTTAGTAACTACGTCAAAATACATTCGCCACACCCTGGAACAAGGGGAATCCGTATGGATCTCGCAACGCCAAGGACGATCGAAAGATGGTCTAGACAAGACCGATCCAGCGTTGATCAAGATGCTGTTGTTGGCGTATCGTGACGAGATTTCGGAAATTTCAGATTGGTTAGAGCATGTTTATCTGGTGCCGATCTCAGTTTCTTATGAAATCGATCCTTGTGCTCCAATGAAAGCTATGGAACTCTATACTCGAGAGACTACTGGCACCTACGAAAAAGACGAAAGAGAGGACTTTCGTAGTATCGTCCAAGGAATTAGAGGATTCAAGGGTCGAGTGCACTTATCTTTCTCAGAGCCGATCAAACCAGAGGAAGTGAAGCAAAATGGCGATCCCAACGTGAGACCATTGGACGCAGACGACTTTGCTTTAAGGGTCGATGAATCGATCACAAATGGGTTGCGAACATTTCCCACGTTTTATGAAGCTCAAAGGCTTCTCTCTGGAGGAACTGGGTGTGAGCTTGAACGTGGTCCGGTACAACGTGCTTTTGAGAAGCAGTGTCAAAGTTTAGAGCCTGCAGCCCGTAAATACCTATACATGCAATACGCGAATCAAATTCACCATTCGCGCTAAATTTCACTCCAACATTAAGGAAAAATAGATGTTGCCTTACCGGCCGCCAGTAGAAGATACTATGTTTCTTCTGAAAGACGTGTTCAAGATCCACGAAGATTGGGCGAAGTGGTCGCAGTTTAACGAGGTGGATTTAGATTTGGCGCAAGCGATTCTGGAACAAGGCGGCAAATTTGCCGCAGAAGTGATGGGTCCTGTCTCTCAAAGCGCAGATCAGGAAGGCGCAACATGGCGCGACAACAAGGTCTACGCCCCCTCGGGATACAAAGAAGCATTTGACGGCGTGGTTTCCGGTGGTTGGTTGAGCCTAACTGGAAATCCCGAGTATGGTGGCCAAGGTTTACCTGCAGTGCTCTCTATCGGCGTTGAAGAATATTTCTGGGGAGCCAACACGACTTTGTGGCTGTACGCATCGCTTACGGTCGGTGCCGCGCATTGCATCGACGTATTTGGCGACGAAACGACCAAGACGAACTATCTACCACCGATGTATGAAGGGAAATGGACGGGTGCGATGGCGCTGACCGAAGCTCACGCGGGAACGGATCTCGGTTTACTACGGACGAAAGCAACACCCGCGGAAGATGGCTCGTACCGCGTGAGTGGAACAAAAATATTTATTACGAGCGGGGACCACGACCTTGCCGAAAACATCATTCACTTAGTACTTGCGAAATTGCCGGATGCACCCGCTGGTTCCAAAGGGATTTCACTCTTCTTGGTACCAAAATTTCTCGTTAATGACGATGGCACGTTAGGAACTAGAAACAGCTTTTTTAGTGCTTCGATTGAAGAGAAAATGGGCATACATGGTAGTGCAACGTCGACGATCGTTTACGAAGACGCGATCGGTTACTTAGTAGGCGCGCCACATCATGGCTTAGCAGGAATGTTCGTAATGATGAACGCGGCTCGACTCTCGGTAGGAATCCAAGGTCTAGGTGCTGCAGAACGAGCCTATCAAATGGCTTCGGACTATGTCAAAGAACGACGACAGGGCAAAGCGGTACAGCGACCTCCCGATTCCGATGCTGAAGCAGATCCTATTATTGAACATCCTGATATTCGGCGGCTCATGCTTCTGCAACGCGCCTTTACGGAGGGTGGTCGAGCGTTCGCGCTCTTTGTCGCACATCAAATCGATCGTTCACGCTTTGCCGAAGCGCCAGAAGATCAGGTACAAGCCACTAAATTTGTTGAACTGCTGACTCCCATCGCAAAAGCTTTTCTTACTGATCGAGCTATGGATACGACGATCCAAGCTCAACAGTGTTTTGGAGGACATGGATACATCCGGGAAACAGGGATTGAACAACTAGTCCGAGACACTCGGATAACACAGATTTACGAAGGTACCAACGGCGTTCAAGCATGGGATCTGGTTCGACGCAAGGTATTACTCAATCGAGGTGAGTACGTCGTTGAATTTGCGGAATATATGCGGTCGAAGAATAATGAGGGTCCCTACAAAAAAGTCGTTGATGGATATATCGACGAGTGGCTCGAATGCACCAAGTTGATTATGGAACGATCATCAAACAGTTTAGAATTCGCAGCAGGTAATGCAGTCGACTATCTTGAGCTCAGTGGTCTAGTAATCTACGCTTGGTTATGGAATCAGATGAGCGGGGCGAACGACGAGCACTTGAATAAGAAGTACACCGCCGAGTTTTATTTTGATCGCTTATTACCAAAAGTACCATCATTGTTCGCGGCGATCCGAAACGGTACGGACTCTATCCAAACACCAGAATCAGCTTGGTTCTGACTGTTGTTGTATAGAGACTCTTAAAACTCCGGAAGGGTACAAGACTCGTCGACTTCTAAGACGAGTTCTTCTATAGTACATTCTTGCAAGACCGAGTCGATTGCGTTCTTCTCGGCTTCATCAATCGTCATGTCGTATTTACGCTTAATGTGCATGTGTTGCCACACATACCAACAAGCATTGTGGTCCGGCAACCAATCTGCTGGATCTCGATCGGACTTACTCCGATTCACCGACGCACTAGCTAACGCGATATTCTCTAAGTCGTTAGAAAAGTCAATTTTTGTTTGTGCTTCTGCTGCACAAAGACCGCTATCGTGTGCTTCCTTTCTCGCCACAAGATGATCAACGTCTACATCTTTGTAGGTGTCAAAACACTGATCTTCGAAAGCACCGAATATTCCACCCAACTCTTGGGCTTTGATCAAATCCAAGGTAGAACCTGACGGATACTCGGCTACGTTGTACTCAGTACAAGTGTCTTCAGGTTCGACTCTGAGTCCGAAGAACAGATCCTGATCTACTTTCTCTAATTCAAGAAGCAGTTCCATTGATAGAGCATCGTCGCAAGAACTGTTGACTGGTTCTTCCCCTGGAACATGGCAATGACACTCATCTGTTTCTTCGGCCTCTACAACGATCTTGTGACATTCGAACGTTGTCGTGATTTCATCATGCGCAATAGCTGTGATGGACATCGCTACTAGCACCACAAGTAAATTTGACCGAAATACTAGCCCCACAGGTTGAGCGCACTTCATAGGGTAAACTGACATCAGTACGGACTACTGAATGGCAACGGATCTAGTGCGATAAACGGGCAGTCTAGACCTAGGATTACCAATCCAAAAATACATTACGCAACAAGGGGGATAAATACTTGCATTTAGAGTACTCTCGGGACTCTAGTGCAACAACAATCAAACCGTTCAATGAAATGCATCGGTTAACTTTTGGTATATTCCACCGAACGCACCATTACTCATGACTACAACGTGAGTTTTCTGACTTTTTTGTTCACAGAGTTCCACTACTAGGGCATCAATGTCAGTCACGATTTTCGTCGGTCGCGATGCATCCGTCAAAAGTTCTTCCAGTTTCCATTTGATGGTGGGAGATTGAAACCAAATAACTTCATCGGCCGCAACACAACACTCTTTTAGTTCAGATCGAAGAGTGCCCAACGACATCGTGTGGGTACGTGGTTCGATCACTGCAATTACTTTCTCCGATCCAACATATTCCCGAATTCCTTCTAGTGTGCTCGCGATAGCGGTTGGGTGGTGAGCGAAGTCACTGTACACGGTGGTTGAATCACTTTGTGCGATCACTTCCATCCTACGTTTCACTCCAGGGAACGAACTCAAATGTTGAATTGCTGTATCAAGTTCTATGCCCGCGTGGTAGGAGGCGATCAATGCAGCTAGACCGTTTGCGACATTGTGTGCACCATGCAAATTCCACGAGACGCGTCCAACTTTTCCTTGTCTGTGTTCAACGACGTCAAATGCAGAGCCATCAGACAAAACATTGTCAGCACAAAATTCGAACTTCCCATGCGAGCTTGAAGAGGTCGAGAATCTAGTAATGGGTGTCCAGCAACCTCGTTGCAATACCGCTTCAACGTGGTCGTGATTGCAAGGTACAATGATCTGTCCGTTCCCAGGTACGGCCCGGATCAAGTGTTGAAACTGGTACTTGATTGCATCAAGATTTTCGAATATGTCAGCATGATCAAACTCCAACGATGTAAGTATGAGAATGTCGGGGCGATAGTGTAGAAATTTGGACCTTCGATCGAAATAGGAAGTGTCGTATTCGTCTGCTTCAACAACAAAGTGTCTTCCGCTACCCAGTTTCGCCGACAGATCACTATTGACAGGTACGCCCCCAATTAGAAATCCAGGATCGAATCTTGCCTCCGACAGGATCCACACAATCATCGCTGTTGTAGTAGTCTTACCATGAGTACCTGCTACGGCAATGACTTGACGGTCCTTCAATATTTCGGTTCCCAACCATTCAGCTCCAGATGTGTAGGGTAGTTTTTGGTTCAGGACGTACTCCAGCGGCTCACATCCACGGGGGAGATTTGCGTTTCCCACAATAACTAGTTTTGGAGGCGGTTGCAATTGCGAGGGATCAAAACTGTCATAGTGTTCGATTTTGGCGTTTGTGAGCAGGTCGCTCATAGGAGGGTAAATCTCTCCGTCAAATCCTTTGACAGAAAAACCTGCTTCCTTCGCGAGTAGGGCAAGACTACCCATTAGGGTACCTCCGATCCCCATGAAGTACAGTGACTTTTCCTTATTCACTCGTGGGTACTTCTTCAGGTAGTGCAGGAGACCCAACCGACAAATGTGCAATCTCTATTGAAATGATCGTGAAAGCGATAGAAATAAGGATGCCAGTGGGTAACATGACATTAAGCGCGTCTTTAAGAATATACCCGACGATACACATTCGCCAGATTGCGACGATGCCAGACAGCACCATACGCAATTGCTCATCAGCTGGAGCTGCCAGCAGAATTAATATCATGAATAGATCAATCAGAGTTCGTGTTCCGACGAACGCGGATAGCACCTTGCGGTAACGGTTCTGACGTTTTCTAAAGACCAAAGTAAGATAGATCAATATGTTGAAGACAACAAAAACCACCAAGATTCTGCTGTAGTAATTGACTGGATCGAGCGCGTCCGGCGACAACTCGAACCGAAGAAGTGATGTGATTGCGAATAACGCGCAGACCAGAATGAGAGTTGCCGTACTAGCACTAGCATCTTTAACACTTCTCCGAAAGAAGCAGAGCTGAATAAAAGTTGAATAAGCTCCGAGCACGAGGTAGGTCTACGCGTTCATCCGGTGATTCAAGAACGTACGTGTTGCAAAAAGATCTCGAGTAGTTCCTTCGAGACGATCGATCCAATCACAACAAAAGCTAACACATAGGAGACGACGTTGACGAGGAGTGCGACTATGACGCCAAGGTAGAACTTGATGCTGAGAGCGCTTCCAAATACATATCCAAAGACGCAGCAACTCCAAGAAAACCACACAAGCAAAAGGAGAGTCCGTATACCCGAGGGAAGAGTCTCCAGACCGATAAATTGCAACAGCACTCCCATCAGTTGAAACAATACAAACACACCGAAATACGCCGCTAGAGTACCACGAAATAGGCTCACCATATTTTTCAACTTCAACAAAGCGAAAATCATCAGAACTGCTAACCCATGCCACATTAACGCCAGTAGCCAAATGGTCATACGATGTTGCAACAATTTTGAAGCCAGATCCGGTTCTGTAAAAAGAGCAACTAACGGATATAGCTCCAACAGTACTAACAGTAGGAGGAATGTGAGGATCGTAGCGTAGTCTCCCTTGACTGTTCTTACCGAACCTCGAAAAATACAAAATTGAAAGCATGTTATAGTCGTTTGCAACACTTAGCTTGTGACCTTAACGCAGTGAGTCACGTATCTATTCTGATGTGCGCATCTCAAAGAGTTGGTTTTGTAATTCAGCAAGTGTCCCCACCTCTTCCGGTAACACGATTCCGGTAATGATCCCTGCAATAACAGAAGAGACCAAAATGATCACGATCGTAGCAAGGATACCTTGATAGAGCTTTAGGTTAAACGCGTGTAGGAAGACATAACCCCCTGCGCCGATAAACCAGCAGAACATTGCAATGTGGACTGCTCCAAAGATGAAAAGTAAGCTCGAACCGAAGAACATCGACAATAGAGAGAGTAAAAACGCACCTGCTTGGAACAAGAGCAATAAGCCAAAGCATGCGGAGATAGTTTTCGGAAAGCGGTCATTGAATTTGCGTATGTTGAGTACGGTAAAAATCATTAGTGCGGCAAGTGCGTAAGAAATGATTGGGATGACCAAAAGAACCGTTCGCACATCTGATACTACCTCTGAGCTCAAGTTAGTTGAACCTTCAGACGGCAACGTGAGCCACACTAAAGCCACCAAGAGAATGGCGAAGGTGGCTATGGTCGGTAAACTTCCATTCACATCAACAGGCGACCCTCGAAAGAACAACAACCGAAAAATTGGCAGGAACATTTGATGGAATTTTTGACTCATTTAAATATTCTTTAAGGTTAACTTTGAACGGGACGTCTACTTTGACCGAACCACGCAATGCGGTCTACGCACAATCCGGTGGTGTCACCGCTGTCATCAACGCTACGGCATGTGGAGTCATTCAAGAGTGTCGCGCACACTCAGACTCAATCAAAAGAGTACTAGCCGCTAACAACGGTATAGTAGGAATTTTAAAAGAGGAGCTGTTCGACACGAGTATAGAAACAGATGCTGACATTGAGAAACTTCGTTCTACACCAGGAGGAGCTTTCGGTTCATGTCGCTTTAAGCTCAAAACACCCTCAACTCGTGATCCGATTGCCCGCCGCATATTCGAAGTGTTTAAAGCTCATGACGTTGGATATTTCTTCTATAACGGCGGTGGAGACTCTCAGGATACTACAAATAAGATTTCAACGCTGAGTAAGCAATTTGACTATCCTTTGCATTGTATTGGTATTCCAAAAACTGTCGACAATGATCTTGCCAATACTGACACGTGCCCAGGTTTTGGTTCGGTTGCCAAGTACGTCGCGGTTTCGGTGCGGGAGGCCGCACTGGACGTTCTGTCGATGTGTGAGACATCTACGAAGGTGTTTATTCTTGAAGTGATGGGGCGACATGCGGGTTGGATCGCTGCATCGAGTGGATTGGCTGGGCAAGGTGAGTCCGATCCTCCCCACATTATTTTGTTTCCGGAGATCGCGTTCAACGAGGGTACGTTCTTGTCGAAAGTAGAAGAATGTATTGAGCGTCATAAGCACTGCGTAGTCGTTGCTTCAGAAGGAGTTCGAGATAGCGAAGGTACGTTTTTGTCTGACTCTGGGCAACGAGATTCTTTTGGACACATGCAATTAGGCGGGGTGGCTCAAGAACTCGCACAATCGGTCACTCGAAATTTGGGATTCAAAGTGCATTACGCAATCGCTGACTATTTGCAACGATCTGCGCGGCATATCGCCTCGCAAACCGATGTAGATCAAGCTTATGCTGTTGGTACTGCGGCCGTGACTGCGGCGCTCGAAGGTAAGACCGATCAGATGGTGGCGATAGAACGCTTGCAGGACGAACCGTATCAATGGCAAGTAAGAACTACACCGATTCAAAACGTCGCGAATGTAGAACGAAAACTTCCTCGTTCTTATATCACCAAGGACGGCTTTGGGATAACTACAGGTGCGCGTCGGTATCTCGATCCGTTAATACAGGGCGAAGCCTTCCCAAACTATGTTGCTGGACTCCCGCAATATGTGCAACTCAAGAACAAACTTGTTGCGCCTAAGTTGCCAAATTTTGACCTAGACGGTTAGACTCAAGCAATTAGCGGGGCGATCACTAAGCTAACGATCGCCATCACATTGATCAAGATATTCATACTTGGACCGGAGGTGTCTTTGAAAGGATCTCCGACTGTGTCCCCTACCACGGTGGCTGCATGAGTATCCGAACCCTTGAGGTGGCCATCCCCAAGAGCACCTTTTTCGACAAACTTCTTTGCATTATCCCACGCCCCACCTGCGTTCGCCATCGTCAGAGCAAGTAACACACAACCAACAAGTCCGCCTCCAAGAAGACCACCTAGTGCTTCGGCACCCAATGTAAATCCAACGAGAGGTGGGAGGAATACCGCGATGGCACCTGGTAGGATCATGCGAGTGAGTGCAGCATTCGTTGCGATTTGAATGCATTTTTCGTTGTCCGGTTCAGCTGTACCTTCCCGGAGACCATCGATTTCTCGAAACTGTCGTCGAATCTCTTCAATCATTCGTTCCGCGGCTGAACCGACAGCACTCATCGTAATGGAGGCGATTAAGAACGCCGTTAACCCACCGATGAATAGCCCAATCAACACCCTTGGATCACTGAGTTCCAAAATAAATGCAGCATCACGCTCGTGCCCTACCGCTTCGACAAACGCTGCAATAATCGCAAGAGCTGCTAGAGCGGCAGCACAGATTGCAAATCCTTTACCCATAGCCGCGGTTGTATTTCCTAGTTCGTCAAGCGAATCGGTTATCTTTCGTACTCCTTCTCCGAGACCGCCCATTTCCGCAATACCACCTGCGTTGTCTGCGACAGGACCGTAAGCATCGACGGCCATCGTCATACCTACTGTTGCGAGAAGACCAACTGCTGCAATAGCAACACCATAAAGACCAGCTAACTCTGTTGAAATCCAGATAATTCCACAGATACTGAGAATGGGAATGACCACCGACTGCATACCCGTTGCTAAACCAGTAATTAACACCGTCGCTGCGCCAGTTTTTCCTTGTTCAGCAATGCGTTCGATTGGTCGCCCGGAGGTGTAAAACTCTGTAATTAGACCGATTATCACTCCACCAATAGCTCCCGCTAGTATGCACCCCCATACTTTCCAAGAGAGATCGATGTAATGTGTTACGATTACATATGCCGCAATAATGAATAGAGTGGGTGAGATTAGCATGCCCAAGCGTAAGGCTAGTGCTGGATCCCGATTTGATTGGGTACGTACGATGATGATCCCCAATATAGAACTAATCAAACCGGTTGATGCAAGCGTCAACGGTAAGGACATGAGCACAGCTCGTGCCTGAGCCTCATCCACCTCTACAGTGAACAATTCGAACAAGCCACTTACACCAATAGTCGCTGCGATAGCAATACTCGCGATCATCGAACCACAGTAAGATTCAAAGAGATCGGACCCCATTCCCGCGACATCGCCGACGTTGTCACCGACGTTGTCAGCAATTACCCCAGGATTTCTGGGATCATCCTCCGGTATGTTTTCTTCAGTCTTACCAACAAGGTCAGCTCCAACGTCCGCACTCTTGGTATATATACCCCCACCAACACGAGAAAAGATTGCGACTGTGGAAGCACCCATACCGAATCCGTGGATGTGATGTGCATGGTCTGGGTTCCCACCAAAAAAGTAATACACCAAACCTAATCCGAGTAGTCCTAAGGATGCGACTGCTAATCCCATAATCGACCCGCCGAAAAATGCGGCAGACAAAGCCGCTGCTGCACCTCTCGTTTGTGCAGCCGTCGTAGTACGTACATTCGCTTTGGTCGCTGTGTACATTCCGAGCCAACCTGCGAGCGCAGATGCGATTGCACCCGCGGCGAAGGCGATTCCCGTACGCCAACCTAAGTGTGTTTCAAACAGAAAAATTAGTACACCTAGGACGAGTGCAAAGATAAACAGGAGACTGTATTCGCGACGCATAAAAGTCATCGCACCACGATGAATTTGATCAGCGATAAGACGTACCTTCTCCTCGCCGGCAGGATAGCGTTTAACCAGCAAATATACGATCAACGCAGCGATCAGTCCTACGCCTCCAAGGATTGGTGGAATCAAATTTAAGTCCATAGATTCTCTCTTGTCTCCTGCTAAATAAGAAGCCACAGAATGTGGCTCAACGAACTAAATATGATATTGAAACGATCCACTTTCAAATACTGCACCGCTTGAAAAGGGAAGAGTCATTCCGGAGCTTCATCACGTATTTCAAATGTGGCTTGGAAAGTGAGATCACCTTCAGCGTGAAAGTCAATTTCGTGTGTGTCTCCCTCGACTTCTTCAATACGGAACAACATCAGATGTAGTCCTCCAGGTTCTAGCTTCAGGGTGTCTTTAGCGGGAATCTCTAAAGTGTCTAACTTTATCATTCGGTGCCTTCCATCTTCAGTTTCTGACTTGTGGAACTCAATCGCACCGATAGTATCGGAATCGGCTGAAATCAAAGTGATCGCATTGTTAGTGTGATTCTTAAACTTCACATAAGCCGCACTAGTTGTCTTCGAGGGTAACGGAGTTCTCACCCATGCGCCGTCGACGGAGACTTTTGTATGAGTCTGACCACAGCTCAAAAGCAAGACAACGAAGGTGCTTGCAGCAAGCCAACGAACATTTTTTACTATTAACAGAGACACACCCAGCACGAGAAGACGAACACAAAAGATATCGATTTGGCACTCAATTCAATGGTGGAAAACCGTGGTGGCCAGGGGCAGAATTGAACTGCCGACACGAGGATTTTCAGTCCACTGCTCTACCGACTGAGCTACCTGGCCGGACCGGATGTTCGACTTTTGTTGGAACGAGGAAGCACGAATTTTAAGGATAAGTTAAATTGCTTTGTAGGGACATGTTCTGATGGTTCTTGTCGTTCGACGACCTCAATTTAAAATCTTTGAGGTTCCAATTAGCGAGTAAATTTCCTCTATGGACCAACTACCGGATTGGGTGCGCAAATCCTTCGATCTTCCACTTCGCTTCGCACAAGTTCGAGAAGATCCCAGTCTAGACACTTGGGTCGTAGAACGGCTCCCTAACGACGCTTCGCTTTTAATAGTTGGTTCTGGCGGTTGTACGCTCGCGGTACTCGCCGGTATGCCTAACGTACGATCAATTCACGTTGTTGATCCAAATCCGGCGCAGCTAGCTTTGTGCCGAGTGAAACTCGCACTATTAAGAGGTCAAGACCCCGACGACCGTCTAAAGTTTCTTGGACACAGGGACCTCTCCCGCGAAGCGAGGGAACAGCAATTACAGCGTATTTGTGATGATACTTTTGACCCTGTGAGTGGTTTTGGTCCAACAGACCACATCTTAGAGGTCGGTCTTGACTATGCTGGCCGATACGAATCAGTATTTCAGCAGATTAGCAAATCTGTCGCGACGTTTCCGGATGCAGTGCTTGACCTTCTGCAGCTCAAGTGCTCAAGTGATCAAGCAAGGTGGCTTCAAACACACCCCGACTTTGTAGCCCGATTACTAAAGAGTTTCGATCAAGTGATGTGCTTGGAAAACCTTGTAGCGCTTTTTGGAGAAACCGCAACCCAAAATCCAGTGATGTCTTTTTCTACTCACTTTTTTCAAAGAACTGTGCATGCATTGCATTGTTTTAACGCGAGCACCAATCACTTCCTTTGGCAGGTACTAGCAGTTTGTTCGACGATCAAGCCCATCGCACGATGGCTCAGCCAACCACGGCAGGAAATTTCTGTGAACTGTCTCTTTGAAACCGAGACTATGCAGGATTACTTAAACCAAACCGATGTCCAATTTGACTACATTCATCTGTCAAATGTGTTAGACTGGCTGACGGTAGAAGAAGCTCGTTCGTTGTTAGAATTAACTTGGCACCGATTGAAGCCAAAGGGGTATACTCTGATTCGCCAATTAAACTCAGATCTACCCATTCGGGCTCTCGGAGAGTGCTTTACTTGGTTAGATGACGAATCCGACAATTTACATCGGGAAGACCTGAGTTACTTCTATCGTGGAATACACTGTGGTCGGAGATTATGACTCACGTCAGAACCATACTTTGATTCCACAAACATTCGAGAACTCCGTTGGCTGAGACCTCACAAATCTTTCGATTGACCGCAGAGGAGATTGCTGAATTCAGTCCCATGTTGCAAGATTTTGAATGTCAATTTTGGTATCCAATGGGAGAATCGAGAGAGTTTCGTATCGAACATCCGAGCCTGTACACTGACTTTTTTAGTTCGATGGGCGATGCTTATTGTTTTGTAGCACTACGAGAAGAAGAGGTAGTTGGTGTATTGAGTTCTGTTATCCGCACCCTAGTGGCACCTAACGGGAAGACTTCCCAAGTTGCTTATGTAGCAGACGTAAAGATCACGAAAGATCTACAAGGCAGTACGTTGCTTTACCGTTTAGCGCGTACCGCGATTCTCTGGTTGCGACCTCAAATCACTTCCGCATACTCTGTGGTTATGGACGGCACTGCAGTGACTCCGAAGCAATATACAGGAAGAGTGGGAGTTCCTCAATTCTCGTGGGTAGGACGTGTTCATCTACTGAGTTTTTCTACTACAACAAACTTTCCATGGATGTCGAGAATTACAGAGCATCCCCTCAATGTGAGCTCAGCAGAGTCTGGGATCGAACCGCGTCGAACTTCGACTGCTGTTCCTACTTGGGCTTCCATGAACCCGTTGTTGCGAGCACAGGAAGGTCCAGTGTGGCTCGTCGACCAACAGACTAACGCCTGTGCGTTATTAGAGGACACGCGGCGCGCCAAAAAGCTGTACGACCGCCAACACGCAGAATATCGGTACGCACACTTGACGTATCTGTCGTATGCTGATCCGGAGCACATTGTCCGTTTAATTCCGCATGCGTGTACTCGGAGTCATTCCTCGGGCTTTACTCATCTGTTTGTTACAGTTCCTGACACACACTTAGCTGCGGTTCAGAGTCACTTAGAAGACATCGAACACAACGCCTTTTCAGCGTCTATATACGGAGTAAGCCTCAGCGAGGACTTTCCTTTTTTGGTTCATTCATCGGAGATTTGAAGTCTATGACCACCACTAGTGAAACCACCGACTATCCCATGTTACAAGTAACGAATCGTGCGGAAGAAATATTGAAAGAGTCAGGTGTACTGACTAACGGTTATCTAACCGCTCTAGCCGACGGTAGCATGACAAAAGAAATGTTTCGGTTGTCTCAAGAACAATTTTTCTTCGCCGTTACTTTCTTTCCCCGACCGATGAGTGCTTTGGTAGGTCGTCTTCCTGATCCAATGCAACGACTTGACATTCTAAAAAACGTAGTGGAAGAGCACGGGGAGTTTGCCGAAAGTAAATTTCATCAAACGACTTTCGTAAAGTTTTTGACATCGCTAGGGAGCGAAGTTGAGTCTTTGGGTAACAAATCTGCTCTGTGGCCTGAAGTTCGGGCTTTCAATACGGTATTAGCCGGTTCCTGCGTGCTTTCGGAACTTGAGGTAGGAATCGCGTGTATGGGCATTATTGAACTCGCGTTCGCTTCTATCTCGGCGAGTATCGGTGCAAGTGTCGTGCGTCGTCAATGGGTTGAAAGAGACAACTTGACGCACTATAGCGTACACGCCGAACTTGATGAACGGCACGCCGACGAATTCTTTCGTGTGATCGAGCCATCTTGGGACAATCCCGATCGTCAGCATTACATCGATCAAGGCCTCAATTTAGGAGCCTATATCTTTAAACAACTATACGAGAGTCTTTATGCCACCGCACAGATAAGACTAGCTACAGTGGAAAACCAGAACGACAAGGATCCAAATGAGTCGGATCTTTTCGATGCGGAAGACTCCGAAACCCCAGACTAATTGCTTGCTACTAGTAGTACAGCCGTAAGCTCCACTGTTTTAGGAGGTAAACAAATGTCGTCATTGCAAGTTTGGTAGGTCACCTGACTCGCGATCGTGTATTCACCGGGAGTGCTATCCTCCGTTCCGATCTTTTGGATCACAGCGAGGTCTGAGCCACGAAAGACATCGTAAGAGCCTTTGAACTGATGCATCGGCATCTTCACGTTACCTAACTGTTGTATGCTTTCAGGCAAGGTAAACGACACTTTAGTCTCTTTCATGCCTTGTTCGGCATTTTTCCCGGTGGGAGCGTAGATGTACCACCCGTCCTTTATATCAATGGCGAGAGAAACTTCCGCGGTGGAACCTTGGTCGACTTTCTCGGGAACGACTAACTCCAATTTGACCGGTAGCTTGGACTCTTCTTCCACCTGAGAAGTTTCGTTTTTGTCGGACTTCGGTGTGGGTAATTGCGTATCTGCCGTATCAGTATCGTCTGCGTCGGTACCCAGCATTACGTAAATTCGGCCTTGGTGGCGCATGGTCAACCAGTGTTCTCGTCCCGTGTCGTAAAGAACACCGACTGTTTGTTGCCAGTAATCCACTTGCATTTGAAAGAATTCGTCAAACTCTTCCTCGGTTTCCCACCAACCGCCAGTGTCCTCATATTGCGCTAAAAACGCCTCACGAGTTGGTTTTTCTCTCGGTGGATATAGTCCAGGATCTTTTCCGGCACTCTCGACTTTGTTCGTACCCTCCCATTCCCATGATAACTCATCAGAAAATTCACCATCATTCACTGTTGCAACACTCGCACCGATAATGAGGTCGGGAGTACCATCAAGGTTCCAATCGTCTACATACAAGCGCGGACCGCTACCAGGCAGTGCTTTACTACCATTCTCGGTTGCTAATAAATCGACTGCTGGTTGAAAGCGATGCTCACCATCGACTTTGACTCCTTTGAAGAACGCTACGGCAATGGCACCTTCATTTCTATAGCTGCCTGTCACCAGAAGATCTAAGACACCGTCGCGATCCCAATCCACAACATATGGCGAAGTCTTAGAATCCCCGGCAAGGGAAGTGGTAGACGTCTGTGCCCAGCCTTCAATGTCTTCGTCAGTCGCGACTTTGCCAATAGTTAACGGTTTACCATTGACATCTAACAGTAGTTCTCGTCGTCCAAATTTGGGTTCAGTTTTCGTACCAATATTCTCACTGATTTTCAGGGCATTGCCACCAAAAATTAAATCGTAATCTCCGTCGTCGTCGAAGTCTCCCATGGACGCTGAGGAATACACCCAATAGTCAAATGTTTCAATTGGATCAGGTATTTCAGCTTCCTCCGGATTCTCCATCAGTTCAAGGTACATTGGGTTCCATGCAGCTTCCGGATTTCCTTCTTGTGGCAGTTTCACACCCGGTAGAAACCCTTCTTCATTTCCTCGAAACCAGGTAACTTCGCCCGGATGGTACTGGCCCGTGATCATGTCCTCAAAGCCATCATCGTCTAAGTCGTAGAAGTACGGAGTAAAGCCAATGCAACACCATTGTTCTACTTCCATGATCGTCCCAGTAGTATCTCGCGCCCACTCAAATTCATTTGCGAATTGAGGATTGTCGTCGCTCCCGATGTTGAGATATACGCGAACGGTGGAACCATTCTCGGACATTGGGAAGTACTCTCCAGAGTTGGTTTCAAACTCACCGACAAGTAAGTCTCGCTTACCGTCTGCGTTCCAATCCCATAATGCAGGTGCAGCTAAACCGTGCTTTTCTGTGAGGACAGGTGCATCTCCTGCCATAACTAACACTGGTTGTTGCAACTTCGGTGCACCTGGAATGTCAGCTCCAATGATTTCGGGAAACTGCATTTCTCCCATCGTGGCAATCTGCTCGGATTGCTGTAGGAGAGATTGTTGCACCTCCGATTGCTCTTCCTCTGGAGCGTCTCCACAACCCAGTAGCACTAAGACGCACAAAAGTGAAGAAAGTCTAATGATTTTGTTGGAGTACATGCTGGTAACACCTCTTATAAGTCGGTAATTTCTTGGTCGATGACAGTTAGATTGATTTTATTTAGAAGTATCTGATCTCTTATGCTCGGGCTGACCAAATGTGGTCTCGGGAAAGACCCAAACGAATCAGCGAGTTTGACCGAATTGAGATTTGAAATTTATTACTTTCGAAAACATCCTGAACACAAACGTTTGAGTTGGTGTTTCAATTCGTTTCCAGCTGCAGATAAGACCAATTCTTCTTTTAAAACCCTGCCGGTTCAATCTCAGTATAGATGCCCTTTTCTGAACGAAATAACGCCGGGCGAGCAAAAGAGAATGAAAGTTCTAATGCTTTTTGAGGTACCCATACTGGTGGGCTACGTGCGTACCCAACAGTAACGTGTGGGTTGAAGCGTTTACTTTCGCAAACGGTCTGTATTTCTGCATTAGCTAACGAAACGAGAGCGATGATCACTCGAGCCTTTCGAGGGGAAGGAAAACCAGAAAAACGATTGAGTTCGCACTGCAATGGAAAGTACTGTGATAAAGCTTGGACCTTTCGATGGGCAACCTCAAACAATTCGTTAGACAGGTCTGGGAAGTACTCAAACGTTATGTGGTATTTCTCAGGTTTCATCCATCTTACTTGATCAATTTCAGGTTTATTACTGGACAGGAATTCGTGGACTCCCTCGGGAACCATCGAACCGATGAAGTAGCTCATCCTACTTTAACTTTCGTTGGTTAGGACACCCGACAAGGCGATGATGTTCGACCATTCTTCCGGGTGGGCACTGCACGCAAAAAACGCAGAATTTAGTGTCGACTCCGACTGGTTGTATACCTTCGGGGTACCGTCAAGTAAATACACTCCACCACCTGCTGCGCGGAGTACCGAGTGGGCAGCTGCGATATCCCATTCGTTAGATAGTCCGAAACGTACGTAGATATCCGCTTGACCTTCGGCAATGTAGCACATTTTGATACTACTTCCGACGGTTTTTACTGTCACTCTCTTTCCAATCGACTCGAGATAGTCAATTATCTGTTGGTTTTTAGTAGTGGTGTAGTGTCGGCTGGTGGTCATTCGAAGGGAATTGCCAAGTTGCGTTGTCGAGATTGGTGATGCGTCATCGACGGTATGTCGCAGTGCTATTGCACATTCGACATCACCAGAATACACAATGTCTTTCGTTGGTATTCCCACCACTCCCTGCTTGGGTATTCCACGTTCTATCAACGCGATGTTTACTGTGAATTCATCGTTTCTTTCAGTAAATTCTCGAGTACCGTCTAAGGGGTCCACAATCCAATGTTGATCCCAGCTTCGACGTACGTCAAAAGGCGGTATTTCACCCTCTTCAGAGAGCACGGGAATTGATGGATCAATTTTCTCGAGGCCTTCCATGATCACATCATGTGCTCTTCGGTCTGCATCCGTAATTGGTGTATTGTCGGATTTGGTGTCTACGATGAAGTTTGAGTTGTACACGTCGAGAATTTCTCGGTGTGCAAGACGAGTTATTGCGACTAATTCACTTAGCATTTGTTTACAGGTCCAGCGAATTCAATGGGCACCGGTTCGCATTGGATCGAATTGTGTTGGGAGGGCGGTGATAAAAATGGTTGGGGCTCGTATCGGCTGCAGCAAAGAAATGATATCAAGTTTTTGCGTCCCTCGTTTGGCGTTCCAAAAAAAGCAAATGTTAATGTTAGCTTCAGCACCGCTAATCATAGCGGTGAAGCTTCTTTATGAGCTGGACGTGGTCGATAAATGAACAGAACTGACTTGAGCGACATAAGCTCGATGTTCAAAATTTATCGGAATGTTCTTAAATTCCTATTAACTACTTCTGGCTTTCACTAGTTTTCGATTAAATGTAACCATGTGTGATGTGGTAGTTACTTTCTTCGACTGATATGAGAATCGATAAATGGTTATGGATTGCGCGTTTTTACAAGACGCGCAGTCGAGCAAAAGCAGCCGTAATGCATGGGAAAGTTCAAGTCAACAGAGACCGTATCAAACCCGCGAAAGAAATTCAACTAGGCGATCTGGTATCCATCAAAGAAGAGTACTTTAGCCGTGAATATGTGGTACAAGAGTTCCGAGAACAACGAGGTTCAGCAAAAATAGCACAAACGCTCTATCGAGAAACTGAGGATTCAATCGCGCGAACTGAAGAAGCTACTGCAAGACGAAAATCAAACTATGACTCTGTGTTACGCCCCCGAGAAAAACCGAATAAATTCAATCGGCGCGTATTAGCCCGATTGAAGCGAAGTGGCGGCCAACGAGACTAGCCAGCGTTCGATTGGTAACAGTTCTAATTACTAGTCGTGTATAGCTGATGGCGAGCACTCTCGCTAATTTCCAAAGAGTGTTCCTGAAGACAAAATGATCAAGCCGACCTGCTAGTTTTGCTCCCGCCCACAAAAATCCTAAAATTGTGACTCCGTTGTAACGTATCCCAACGACTCAGCGCATATTACTGTACTAGTCAGACCCAAAAAAATGAAAGTCTCAGCAGTTCAATTGCACTTCGCACCGTAATCTAGGACCAACACCAATACGTGGAACACCACTGAATATGAAAGAAGCCGGAAAAATTGTTGGGGGTATCTTTGCTTCGTTAGGTATATTAGTTTGTTTGTTTACCCTTGTTGCTTCGGCAAAGCTCCAACATATGAAAGAGAATCCGGATAGTGATGCCGAGACTCAAATACACTCCGACGAATCAGAGATGGACGATGTTTTAGCTGATTTAGACCTAGACGAATCTGATGTGTCGCGCCAGACAGTAGACTTCAAGAAAACTATGAAACACAGTTGGGTGGGAGCGCTACTATTTGGGATCATACTGCTTGGCGTGTTACTAAACGTACCAAAAGACTCTTTTTCCCCCCCTCTAGTCGCTGTCGTGGCTGCGGGAGGAGGTGCAATTTATTGTGGGGTAGGGTTTGCGTTCTTATTTGTTATGGCGCTAGTCGGTAGTGTGTTGGTGCTGGTCCCGAACCTGAAACGCTGACGCAATTTTTTGGTCCAAAAATTTTTTTCAAAGTTTTGACACTTTAGGTATTTCAGACTGACAGACCAAAACCACCGTCGTAGGTGTAAGCACGAAATTTGAGTGTATTTGGTACTAACTTCGTGCTGTGCGTGGCATAGGCGGAAGGCTAACGCGACCAAACTTAGTTCCGGATCATTGTCCACACCTTGAGTGAAACCATCATTGTTCCAACGAATTCACTATGCCTTACAAAACGGTGGCAATCGTGAATACGAACGCGATAGCGCGCGCGTCAAGGCTAAAATATACACACTTTTTCATTCAACGGATTGAGTACCCATCGAAGCACTGCAAGAACCGACGCGATTTGAAAATTTGTCCATCCCCGTGTTAGCCGAACACGTGGTCCAACGTCGAGAAGGCAATCTGCTCGCGAACGGTGCCATCGCGGTTACGACCGGGCGACGTACTGGCCGTTCTCCCAAAGATCGATTCATCGTTCTTGATGATATAACACGTTCAACCGTAGATTGGGGGATCATCAACCAACCTTTCGAACCTGAAGCTATGGATGCTCTATGGGCTCGAGTTCAAAATTTCGTTGATCAGGGTGATTCATGTTACCGCGGATTGATGCACGTCGGGGCGCATCCCGAACACTACTTACCGGTCCAGGTAACTACCCAGTTCGCGTGGCATCAGATGTTTGCCAGTTCGTTATTTCTAGTTCCTGATACATTCAATCCTGAACGCCGAGACATTTGGCAAATTCTGAACGCTCCGCGATTTGTTTGCGATCCATCGCGAGACGGTACGAATTCAGACGGTACTGTGATTGTAGATTTCAGTAGCAAACGGGTGTTAGTAGCAGGAATGCACTACGCCGGCGAGATGAAAAAGGCAATGTTCGCGGTACTCAATTTTCTGCTCCCAGACAAGGACATCTTACCTATGCATTGTTCAGCAAATGTCGATGCAAATGGCAAAGTCGCGTTGTTTTTTGGTCTTTCTGGTACTGGAAAGACTACTCTTTCGTCAGACCCTGAATGTCTGTTGATCGGCGACGACGAGCACGGCTGGGGCACTGGTACAGTGTTTAATTTTGAGGGTGGTTGTTACGCGAAGTGCATTAACTTAAACCACGAAACAGAACCAGTAATTTATGATGCTATTCGATTCGGCGCGTTGTTAGAAAACGTCGTAATTGATGAACTGACACGAGAACCGAATTACACCGATTCCAGTCTCACGGAAAACACCCGCGCATGCTATCCTCGCGACAATATCAAGCTGTGTGTTCCCGACAATCGTGCTGGCGAACCGGAGACCATAATTTTCTTAACATGCGATGTTAGTGGAGTGCTACCACCGGTCTCATTACTATCTTTAGAGGGGGCAGCTTACCATTTTCTCTCCGGCTACACCGCCCAAGTTGGGTCTACTGTCGTTGGCGCGACAGAACCTTTCACTTCGACGTTTTCAGCTGGATTTGGAGCTGCATTTTTGCCACGTCCGCCGCGCGTATATGCGGAATTGTTGATGCGAAGGATCAACGCCTTCGGTGCAAACGTCTTTTTAGTAAACACAGGTTGGACTGGTGGAGCATTTGGAGCTGGCCGTCGAATGAGCATTCCAGATACACGGCGAATTATCAACGCTGTGCGTTCCGGTGAGCTGTTACACGCGCCAACAAAACACTTACCGGAGTTGAACCTCACTATTCCTACTCAAATTGAGGGAATTGATCCGCAAATCTTAGACCCAAGGGTAGGGTGGAGCAATCCTAATGAATATGACGCCGCGCGCAGTGCACTGATTTCCAAATTTAAAGACAACTTTACGAAGTTCGACATTGGGTTGAACATCTTGGAAGCCGGACCCACATAAGGCGTTTTGACGCCGATAACAACGGGACTAAATCCCAACAAACGGCACGGTCGCTAATGTTGGAACAGAATTTTTCACAGCTTGTTTCTGGGTTGCGAGGTCATCCGGGTCTAGGACAACTCAATCATGGATTGGAAAAAGAAGCTTTGCGGATTGATCGGCACGGTTATTTGTCCAAAAAAAGCCATCCAAGCGCATTAGGTTCATCTCTTACACATCCGTCAATTACGACCGACTTTTCGGAGGCGCAACTCGAACTTGTAACCAGTGTGCACAGCTCGATTGAGAGTTGTATGCAAGAAATGGAGGAAATACATCGCTTCGTCTACGATGTGTTGGACGATGAATTGCTTTGGCCATCCAGTATGCCGTGTATGCTCAGAGGAGAAAAATCGATTCCTCTAGCAGACTATGGAAGTTCAAATTTAGGGCGATTCAAGCGAGTCTATCGGCAGGGACTAGCTCTCCGCTACGGCAAGTACATGCAAACGATTTCCGGTATGCATTACAACTTTTCGCTTCCCAATGCTTTGTGGGCACACTATGCAAAGTTGCGAGGTGTAGAAGATTCGATTGAGTTTCGAAACCAGTCTTATCTTGGGTTGATCCGGAACTTTCGTCGATACACATGGCTCTTGGTTTATTTATTCGGCACGTCGCCAGCAGTATGCGGTTCATTTCTTGCAGGGCGCGCACACGATCTTGAACCGTTTGACGGCGAGTCCTATTACTTGCCACATGCGACCTCTCTGAGAATGGGACCTTTGGGGTACCAGAGCACTGTGCAAGGACGACATTACCTCTCCTACAACACGCTAGCTGACTATCGTGAGTCGATGCTCCCGTTACTGTCCAAACCCTACCCACAATATGAAGAGTTGGGATTGCATACGTCGAATGGCGAATATCAACAACTCTCGTTATCGCTATTACAAACTGAAGCGGAGAGTTATACCCCCATACGACCGAAACCCAAAGCAAAGTGTTTGTTACGTCCTCTTCTAGCATTAGAAAAACACGGTATTGATTATTTGGAAGTTCGATGCCTGGATTTAAACCCTTTCTTTTCCACTGGAATTGACCGTACTACGTTGTACTTTTTGGATGCGTTTCTATTGTTTTCCATGCTTACTCCAAATCCTCACGATTCACAGGAACAATGGGAAGAAGATCAACAAAATCAATCGACAGTCGTGGAACGAGGTAGGGATCCAAACCTGGAACTCAGCGTTGATGGTAAACTCTGTTCCATAAAGCGCAGCGGTCTTATCGTCCTTGATTTAGTTGAACAAGTTGCCGGCTTACTTGACGAAATTGACGGAGGGAACAAGCATAGAGACGCGGTCGCTCTGCAGAGAGAGAAATTGCAAGATCCCTTCAAGACTCCATCATCACTCTTGCTGCAACAGATGGCAACATGGGAAAAGTCTTACTATCGAACGATCGAGACGCTTTCGAAGCAGCATCGAGACAAATTACAGTCGCAACCGTTGTCTGAAACACGACGGCAACACTACCATGAGCTAGCGACTCAATCTCAAAGGGACCAACGCGAACTGGAGATTTCAGATACGCGTCCGTTTGAGCACTACTTAGACGACTTCATGCAACTAGAACTATCAGCATGAACCATTTAGCGCACTGCTGGCTCGCCCGAGGTAACGAAGGACACATTGCGGGTGGATTTCTTGGTGACTTCTACAAGGGTCCGATTCGGCGGGATCTTCCCGAAGGTCTGCAGGAAGGGATTCGGCTACATCGGTACATTGATTCTTTGACGAACCAATTACCCGAGATGCGGTCTACTTATTCACGTTTTGGAACAGAATTACGAAGGGTTGCACCCATATTGTTGGATTTAGTCGCAGACCACTTGTTAGCACGACACTGGGGTCGGTATGGAACTGGTAAATTGACCGACTTCACATCGAATTGCTATCGTATAATTGGGCAGTACGAGATTCCCGATACAGGGAAGCGCTTTTTCCACCATGTGGTCTCCCGAAATCTGTGGTGTGAATACACTGATTTTGATGTCATACTCTCAGTCATGTGTCGCATTCTCGTGCGCTTACGTCTGGATGATCGTACAACACACTTGTCCAAACTTGAACCACGAATCGAAGACTTTCATCAAGACTTTAGGGTGTATTTTCCGATACTTGTGGATAAGGTGCAGGCATGGAAAGTGAGCAATACCGCTTCGACCGCAAAATTGAATAAAACTTGACTGAATCAAGTTTGCTTTCCTTAACTTAATTGTAAGATGTTCACCAGAAAGGAGAATTGGTGTTTTTAGGATTTGACCTTCGGCATTCTGAAACCTGGGCAACATTGGGGATGCTCATCGGTGGAGGCATGCTGTTTTCTACTCTAGTGTTAGAGCACGTCTTCGCGCTCAATCCTTGCTATCTTTGTTTATCGCAACGTTATTGCATGTTTCTAGCGGTGCTCATAACGACTTTGAGTTTGTTTGCAGAGCCGAGACGTGGAATCTTTCCGGTACTTACGATCGTTTGTTGTTTAGGTGGGATCGCCTTTGCGTTTTATCAGTTTTACTTGCAATATGTACCAGACGCCACTCTATCCTGTGGTTCCGATTTGGACTATAGACTCAATTCTAAATTGCCTTTCAAAGAAATTGTCGCTGGATTTTTCCAAGGTTCGGAGAGTTGTGGCGATGCATCCATTATTCCTATCCTTTCGTGTAATGCATTTCTACTATTGATCACCATTGCTGTTTTGCAGCTAGTGTATGGACCTCGATCGTCCTATAAATAACTCACCGACTCTTCACTTCGTATCCGTCAATAGGGCTTAGGTTCCCTGACCTAATCTCTTTTTTACAACTTACACGTCTCTGGTTTTTTCTGTGTTGCAATTCAGAGATATTCATTTCAAGTACGATAACCAACCGCTCTTTTCGGGGTTATCACTAACAATACACGCTGGGCATAAAGCCTGCATCGTTGGACGGAACGGTGTCGGAAAGACCACACTGTTCGAGCTGCTCCTCGGAAACCTGATCCCAGACGACGGGGACATAAGCTATCCCAAGGAATGGCGCGTTGCGACTCTGCGTCAGAACGTAGCTCCGAGCGGGCGTTCGGCCCTCGATTTTGTGATGGATGGAGACGCGACCTTGCGTAGTCTTGAACGCATGATCGAAACGGCTACAAAAGGTGCCGACGACAGCAAACTCGTAGCTTCCTTGAGTGCATACGAGGATCAGGGAGGGTACCGTTACGCTCAACGCGCCGAGACGATTTTGCACGGACTTGGATTTTCTTCCGAGGACTTCGACAAACCTCACGGCGAATTCTCTGGTGGATGGCGAATTCGACTCAATCTCGCTCAAACGTTGATGGTACCTTCCGATTACCTTTTGCTCGACGAACCGACGAATCATCTAGACTTAGAAGCCGTGTCATGGCTCTATCGTTGGTTATTTAAGTACGAAGGAACGGTCGTTCTGATAGCGCACGATCGTGAGTTTATAGATCGCATTGCAACTCAAGTCATACACGTGGATCAAGGGGTAGCCAGAACTTACAGTGGTGGATACAGCGCGTTTGAAAAGCAACGAGCAGCACTCTTACTTGAGCAGGAAACATTACTTCAGAGACAGGAAAAAGAAAGAGCTCGAATTCAAAAATTTGTCGATAGATTTCGCGCCAAGGCTAGTAAAGCCAAGCAAGTTCAGAGTAGGATCAAATTGCTCGAAAAAATGACATATACCGCGGTTCTACGCGATGAGGCACCGTATCAGTTTTCGTTTTCGTCTCCGACTCGATTCGATCGACCAATGGTGAGTTTTGAGACTTGTACTTTAGGATACGGTCAGCATCAGGTAATCCGAGAGTTCACCCAACGAATCTATCCCCGAGATCGAATCGGAATCCTTGGTATTAACGGTGCCGGTAAAACGACGCTGTTAAAAGCTATCGCAAAAGAACTTGACCCTTTAGAAGGTACGGTGGGAGTGAGTGAACACACGACCATAGGCTACTTCGCACAGCATCAGCTAGAGGTGTTAACACGTACGACTTCTGCTTACGAGCACATTGAAGAAAGTTCCGATCTGTCCGCGCAGTCGATCCGTAATTTCTTGGGTGCTTGGGGATTTTCCGGTTCATCAATATTTCGGCCGGTTTCCCAATTGAGTGGAGGTGAAAAAGCTCGCTTGGTGCTTGCGAAGCTTGCGTTACAAAAACCCGCGTTATTGGTTCTAGACGAACCTACTAACCATCTCGATTTAGAAATGCGTAGCGCACTAGCGAGTGCGTTGGACAACTTTGAAGGGGCAGTCGTTGTCGTCGCGCACGATCAACACCTTCTCCGACAGTGTGTCGATGAATTTTGGCTCATCAGTGATGGCGCGATCTCCGTGTACCGAGGCGACTTAGATGACTATGAGGCGATGCTGACCCCGGTAGTAAATGACCAACTAGATACCCGTAGTTTCAACTCCAAAGCGAAAAGACAACATCGTGCCCTGATACGGGAGCAGAAGAGAGCTTTCGCCAGAGAAATTAACCGTATTGAGAGCTCTCTGGAAGAAATTTCTGGAGAAGTGGAATCGTTAACGGAGCGCTTAAAAGACCCGACGACGCTGAAACACCTAGATCGAGACGAGTTGAACAGACTTCTCGCCCGGCATAGTGACCTCACTCAGGAGGCAACGCGCTTGGAAGGTTTGTGGTACTCGCTTACCGAGTCGATGGATCGATGTACCGAGGATCCGATTCAGTGAATCATTTGATCTTCGGCATTTCGAAAGATCACAGATGTTCGCTCCAATTCAATCTCCACTGTCTTCCCTTTGCGTTTTACATCCACATCAATCACATCGTTCTCGGAAAGCTTCAACGCCTTGGTAACATGATCTATGGCACGTATCGCCGTGTCTTCGATGTCTACTAAGATGTCTCCAGCCTTGAAATCACTGTCTTTAGGAGCTTTTAATACTAATACGCCAAACTCCACGTCGAAATACTGTCCCATCTCGTCTTCAATTTCCAACAGAAACACTGAGGGCGGGGCTCTGTATTCAAGGGTAACCGCTCCGGGTCTATCATGATCCCACATCACTATTGGCCCCATCGGCCCCTTGAGTGTTTTCAAGGGAAACTTTGTCAGCAACGTTTCGTCATCATTCTTGATCTCAATTTCAACGTCTTTCCCTTCTCGACTTACAGTAAGAGCGAGTGGCGGAAAGCCTTTGATCACATTGGCATAAGGAAATAGGTAGTATTGCATAGTCGCTACGGGGTCTTCCAGTTCGTCAACTGCAACTTTGTCGTTAATCTTGACGATGACGTCGCTTGCCTTAAGATCAGTAAGATGAAATCGACCCTCTGGCTCAATGGATGTCACTAACACTTGGTTTTCTGGCGTAGCTTCCAAAGTAATTCCTAGTTCCTGTTCTCCGAAACCCGCGAATCTGCCTGAAAGGTTGTTTAGCATTGTCTTCATGAAGTCTTCAATCGGTGAGACCATATCTTTGATATTCATAGCATTCGAAAGGTCGACAAGGGCACTTTCAGCTAATACCCAAGACTCCAGCTCAGCCAACGTGTCCAAATACCGGTCGCTGTCTAGGAGTGGCTGAAATTCTTCAATTGGTTCACTGTCGTCTTGTTGGTCCTCATCGCTAGAGGATTGCCCTTGAGCCCACAGCATTGGTGCGACCAAAATTATCATCGCAATCGACAGTATTTGATGTACTCTTCCCATATGTTCGTCTTTCATGTTTTGTTTGTTTCTTGACACTACGTTTAATCCAAAATCGTGCGTAATCTAAACTCATTTTTGTCTAGAGTCACGCTTCTTTCTCGTTTATTTCGTTTAACAAGAAGCTTAAGTTCGCCTTGGCCATCCTGTATTTCTTCAATTGCTTGAGATACAGTACGTATCTGTTGATCATCAACTTTCAACAAAATGTCTCCAGGTTTAATAGCTTCGATTTCTTCTACTTCTAACACTAACACGCCGTACTCTACACCGAAGTAGCGACCAAATTCCTCTTCGATATCCATGACATATACAGTGTTGCTTGGACGATCGAAATCTGATCGGAACAATGAACTCAGGCGATCACGAATATCGCGCAGAGTTTCTGGCATTTGATACGTAGGAGTCTGGTCTGGAGCTATCGACGACCATCGGACAGTAGCGACATCTACTTGAACTTCTTCGGTACCGCGTAGCAACGTGACCCTTATGATGGATCCAGGCGCGTTCGAATTGATCAATTCGACTAAAGACGCTACTGGATCATCTAGTTCAGCAATGTACACATCACCGATTGTCGTAATCACGTCTCCAGCTAGAATGCCAGCTATTTTTGCGGGTGCCCCTTCCAAGACCCTAATTATCGGTACTCCAGCGTCTGTTACCTGATCCAATTGAATTCCGATAAATCCTTTCGTCGTGTCGTCTCGAGCCAGTGCATAGCGAGAAAAGAGAGTGTCAATGGGCGGGCGTCGAATTGATGGCATTGCATCAAATAGCTCTTGCATTGTTTCAAGACGTACTTCTAGCTGGTGCATCTGAGCTTCTAACTTGTGTAATCGACTGTCTTCAGTTTGTTGTTGGAGAATGACTAGCTCTTCTTTGGAATCTAAAGTATCGGAGTCGTCGGCGACTAGGTTCAAATTAAAGCTTGCGAAGACGCAAACGATACAGGCTAAGACAATGGAAGATTTCATACACATGGACCTAAACATTGTTCAATTCGATTAAATTCTGTGGTCATTCCAGAATTGCGCGCAGACTGAATTTGTCTTTTTCGAGAGTAATGTTCATTTCTTTTTTCTTTCGTTTAATTTGAAGCTCGATCTTATCTTCTGCGTTATGTTTGTGTTGGAACGCCTGTGAAATGGAGCGTATTGGTTTGTCGTCAATTTTTAGCAGAATGTCACCTGCTTGAATGCTGTCCTCGTCGGGCGCTTTGACCACCAACACACCATACTCCACATCAAAATAGCTACCCAAGTCTTCTTCTATTTCCATCACGAAAAATTTATTATCAGCTCCAGGAAAACTTGCCGTGATATAGTTCCAAAATCTCGGATCCACTGGTGTGTTATTAATCGTGACTCCGTCGACAGCATGCCATTGCCCACCAAAAGCACGGAGTTTCTCCATCGAAAATCGATCGATCGTGGCGACCTCGATTTCTTGCTCATCGTCATTTCGTTGTAATATTAGACGAACGACCGTGCCCGGTACTTTCGAAGTGATTACTTCAACCGCGGATTGAACCGGATCTTCGAGGTTCAAAAGATCGACGTCGTCTATACTCGAAATCACGTCGCCAGCTTTAACTCCTGCAAGGTATGCCGGTGCCGTGTCCATCACTCCTTTGATCAGCACCCCATTACTCGAAGCAGCCTCTAACATGACTCCTATAACACCATCAGTGTGTCCACGAAAATTCCGCAACGTTGGTTCTCGAATTAAATTTAGTGTGATGGGAGCGATCTGTTCGTTTAGCTTGTTGGTCAGAATCAGTACATCATCGAAGACTAGTTGAGAGTTTTGGGGCTCGGCTGAGACTTTTTTCAACTGATTACGCGCTTCTTGTAGTTCTACAGCGGCAGCATCAAACAATTTTTGAGCTTCATCAAACTTTGCTTTTGCTGCTCTTACGCTAGCTTCTTTAGTTTGAAGTTCTTGCGCCGCGTCGTCTTCTATCTGAGTGACCGTTTCACCCTCTGTGTCGGCTTGCAATACTGCGGACAGTTGGATTACGACGATGAGTGCTAAAAGTTTAAGTGCTTTCATATCGGTATTGATTTCATTAAATTGCTTAAAACGTTTCACTCCAAAATTGCGTGCAAACTAAATTCATCCTTGTCAAGTGTGATGCTCTTCTCTCGTTTATTCCTCTTCAGCAAAATCTCGACTTCCTCGTCCGCGTCTTGTTTGTGTCGAAACGCATGCGATAGAGACCGTACAGGTTTTTCATCGATTTCTAACAAAATATCACCAGCTTGAATCCCTTCCACGTCTTCTGCTTTGAGTACAAGGACCCCGTACTCAACATTGAAGTACCCACCGAACTCTTCTTCAATCTCCATAACGAAGATTTTGTTGTCGGTTCTTGGCACACTAAGCAAGTCGGCTGTATCACCAATGACTCTAGCAAATCCTTCTATCTCTGGATTCAGAGCGTTTGGAATTGAGGTCGAATAGGCTGTAGAGGGTGTAATGTTCGCATATAAGGAATTACGATCAATGACCGCCACACTTACGTCTCGTTCGTCGTGGTTGCGTTCTATCGCTAAACGAATGATTGAGCCAGATTTTTTTAGTGCAATAAAAGCTGCCGTGAATGCAGTCGGATTATCAATATCGGAAAGTTCAACATCTCCTACAGCCAAAATTTCGTCGTCCGCTTGAATACCAGCTATGTCTGCAGGTGCTCCTTCATAAACCTCTTGAATCGGTACTCCAGAGTCCGTTGCTTCCCCTAATAAGACACCGATCACTCCGTCATTCTGACGCACAGTTCTCCGTTCTCCAATATAAACTCCGCCTGCAAAGCCACTAGGTACGTAAGGTAAGTTTCGAGCAATTGTGGCAATTTCTAAGTCAATCTCTTCAGCGTCGCGCTCCAACGTGAATTGCATGACCGAACCTGGCTTATACGAAGCGATTAAAGCACGAACTGTATCAATGGGATCATCTATACTGTCAACTTCTACACCGACTGCGCTCAGAATAATATCGCCCGCTTGGACACCCGCGATATTTGCAGGTGTACCATCATACACCTCTACAATTGTGATCCCGCTGTCCGTTGCCTCTCCCAATTGGACACCAATGTATCCTCGATTTGCCGAAGTACTAGTTGCTGAGGAATCGGACGCTAAATCCGCAAGTATAGCGTACCTATATTGAGCATCCTGATCGAACGCGTCTTGTCGTTCAGCAACAAGACTTGAAGTAATCGCTTCAATGTGGGTCCTGTGTCGGTTCTGTGCCTCGCGAAGAATCGCAGATTCTACAATTAATTGATTTCGAGCTGTTCTCAGCTCTGCAGCTTTCTCATCGAATGCACGTTGTTTCTCTTCAAGTGCGGTTTCCAATTCCTTTACTAAGGCTTCCGTCTCAACAAGCTCCTTCGTAGCATCTACTTTTTTACTCGTATCCGCAGTAACCGAATCATCATCGTCCTTTGCGATGCCGTTCACGCCCACTAGGAAAAGGGTGAGCAGGGTAAGTGTTTGTGGTGCTTTCATGACTCCTTTCTCCAAAGTTGATTAATTAAAGAGCGCTACTTTTTGGTATGTGTTCTGTTGTTGCTGTCGACGAATTGCAAGATAGTTCTCTGTCAAAGTTTCTTGCGTCTTCAGCAATTCTTGTCGCCGCGCGGTAGCACTCTGCGGGAGCTTTTCGATCTCTTGGTCAATATTCGTTATCCGATGCACTATTGCAGTCAATGTCAAAGCAGACGACTGCTGTTGGAAATCTAGATCTGAAGGTAATGTTTCTCGAGGCTCTACTACTGCAAGTTCATTCTCTTCGACACCCCCATTCGCCGCGATATTTGTGGGCGGCGGAATCTTTGATTGCTGGTCGACTACGACCCAAAGAGTCGCGACAAACAGCGAAAGAACGACACTACACTGTATCAACTTTCGCTTGAATGTTTTTCTTCTTTGGATCGTATTCTGAACATCCAGCAACAAACCTTTGGGAGGGTTTTGAAGGGGAAGTTGTTGTAATTGCTCCGAGAAATTTTCGAAAGAATTTATGGACATGAAAGAGTGCTCCATCTGCTTAGGAGTTCAGTTTGGACCGACTTTCCCACAGTTTCCTCCACTGGGGTGCGTGAATCAGTTGAACTCATTTTTTGCGACAATCTTGAAATAATAACTTTTGAATAACTCGTGCTGCGTTTGAGTATTTGCCCAATTTCTTTGTGGGTATATCCTTCCACGCAGTACATCCAGACCACCAATCTCGTTTTTGGATCCATTTTCGACAGGGCTTTATCGATGTCTATCGAATTAGCTTGATCGATTTCTTCGTATCCTTCTTCTGGCTCTACATCGATTCGCCGTTTGTGCCAAGGAGAACGAATTCTCAGGTAGCACCGATTAATTGCAACGGTGCGAACCCAACCAACGAATCGATCCGGATTCTTAACGGTGTGAGCTTTGGTAATCACATCGACAAAAGTGTCCTGAGTGACGTCCTCGGCGGCATGGCTATCGCCTAAAACTCGAAGCGCCATCGAATATACGTGGGGCGCTAGCCGTTCAAACACTGCTGTTTGCGCGTTCACATCGCCCCGCATGAGCTTGTGCACGGTCTGCTCATCAATTTCCACACCGCGAATGCTGGTCATGCTAAATTAGATTGTTCTATTGGAAAAAAGGTCACAAGTACTTGATAACTAAATTTATTTTCTGTACGTTCGTTAATAGACACATGATTAGTCTATGTTACGCTCGAATGGTTCATAGCCTACGATCGCTGATCGTGGAACCAAACGCGTAAATCGAACATCTGTTAGTGGATTAGGGTTGCCTTGCGCGATTTGGATCGGTTCAAACTTTTGATAGCTCACTCTCACAAGAGTTGTAAACGCTGGTAATTCTCTTAAAATAATGAGTTTATTCGATGCTAGTTCAGAGTATCTCTTGACAGTAGTGTTGGTGCGTACCGCTACGTATGTGGGTGGTGGCGCTGACTAATACACACGGTAACGGGGAAATCCCGTTCAAGCGGTCCATTCGTGGAAAGTTAACCGTTATCGTTATTACCATATTGATGTTGACAGTCACGAGCGTGACTGTTTTCGACTTCGTCTACATTCGCGATATCCTTAAGCGGGAAATCCACAACGAGCTTAGTCTTTACGGCAAAAGCCTCCGGTCAATTCTCCACCTGTATATCGAGCAAGAGCTCGAACTGCTCCGCACCTACATTGCAGTCAATCAGTTGGACGTGTCTTTGGAGACCACCAATGAGAGTTCGGCAAGCGCTCGCGAGCTCAGCGAACAGTTGCAGAAGAACATTATTGAATTTGAAACGGGATCGAATACCTTTCGAGACTTTCAGTTACTGGATCGAGAGGGGAGAGTAGTCGCGGCTAGCGACCAATCGCAAGTTGGACAGTCTTTTGCAGACAAAGCTCTATTTACCAAGGGCAAACTCGGTAGATACGCGGAATTTGAGATGCCCGGCCCACTAGGTCAGTTTCTCGCCATTTGTGAACCTATTACCAGCACTCAAGGTGATCTACTTGGTGTTGCTGTAATCAACAGTAATGTTTCACTGTTGCAAGAAGTGCTCAATTCAGCACAGACTGTACACGAAAGTACAGACGTACGCCTTGGTGTTTTGAATGAACAAGAATGGATCGAGTATGTCTTTTCGACGGACAACTCACCCCTTCACAAACCGATTGATCCAGAAAACGATATAGCAATGAGTCGCGCCCTGCTTGGCGATACTGATTTCATCGACAACCTTGTTGACACCGATGGAAATCGTGTCCTTACGGCGTTCTTGCCCGTGAGCGACGGGAGCTTTGGTTTGGTGGTGCATGTTAATACTAGTGAAGTGTTCGCGCCCACTCGTAGCGCTCTAGCTAGTACGATTATCGTTGGAGTCACGGTCGCGTTGCTCTCCATCTTGGTCGCGACAACGTTCGTACGTACTTCACTATTTCCGATCCGTCGATTAGCGCATGCGGCACAACAGGTCACCGAGGGGGATTTGACAGCGCGTGTGATCGAAGATTCAAGAGACGAACTGGGGGCACTGGCACACGTATTCAACGACATGGTCGAGACTGTACGAACAAATCAACAAACGCTTGAAGATACGGTAAATCGACGCACGGCCGAACTTGAAGAATCGAAGGATCAGTTGAGCGCATTGGTGGCTAGCTTTGAGCGCCAGAATGAATTGATGGATCAAGACTTGCAGCAAGCTGAGGTCATCCAGCGGTCGTTGTTACCACGACATCCACCCACAGTTCCAGGATTCACACTATCGGCACTCTATGTTCCCGGTAATAATGTCGGAGGTGACTTATACGATGTGTTCCGAATCGATGATCAACATTTCGGCTTAGTCGTTGCCGATGCGACTGGTCATGGAGTCAGCGCAGCGATGCTTTCGGTTCTCTTTAAAAATCGCTTGGACTTAGTAGAAGCCGACGAAAGTGTCTTTCAGTCAGAATCAAGCACCGATCCACTGAGCGACAAGTCATTGGAACTTCGATCAACTTATAGTGCAATCCCAGTATTTGAACGAGTAAATGACGAACTCGTGTCAGACGTGGTCGGATCGAATATGTTTGTAACGGCTGTGTGTTGCATTTTGGACACCCAGAAATCGCAACTCACAATTGCTAACGCTGGCCATCCTCCGGTACTGTACATCCGTGCCTCAGGGGAAGTCGAACTCGTCAAATCACCGGGTCCAGCTTTGGGGTTGTATCAGGACGCAGTATTTGCCGAACGCACCCTGACATTACATGAAGGCGACAATGTGTTGCTGTACACCGATGGGTTGTTTAGCTTGGATGAAGACGAAACTATTCGGATGGAAGCGATCGCGAATAAGCTGCAGCAATTGAAAGGACAAGACAACATCTTGAACGCGTTGGTGGGCGAATTGCAAAACGGTGCAACAACCGAGGAACAAGACGATATCACCATGCTCATGATTGACGTGCGCGAAGGTGAGAATCAATTTGAGAACCAGTTCGAGTCACTCACGCGGACTCGTACTATGGGTTCGACGACCGGAAAAGAAAACAATGGACAGCCAGCTCCTCACATCGAAATCGCTCAGGATGAGGCGACTACTTTTTTAATTTTTGTTGGAAAAGTTTCTTGGGTGCAAGGGAAACCCGTTGCGCAGTCGATCCGAAATGCCGTGCGGAAAAAGCACGATATCGTTGTGGATCTCAGCACTTGCGATTATCTTGATAGCGCAATGTTAGGAACCTTACATGAAACTGCGCACGAATGCTCTCTCAACAGCTTGAAGTTAACCATTCAAGGTTCTTCAAAACCGATCTACGATGCGTTCGTAGAACTTGGTATGTACGACGTTTTAGGGTTTGTTATTAGCGGTAAAGTTCAGGTTCCCGCTGATCGTTCTCGACTGTCCGACGAAGACATAGATATGATGGCGCAACAGCGATGGCTGTTACGAGCACACGAGGCATTGGCGTCGCTTAACACTGCGAATGAAGAAGAATTTCGACACGTCATTGAAGAACTACGCGAGGGTATTGAAGAAGCCGAAGTAGCACGACGGACGAAGTCTTCGGGAACACCTTGAACTAAGGAATTACGAACCGAACATTTTCTCGGCAGAAAAAGCTGCTCCCGGTTCCGCGGGCCTAGTAACCATTCGAGTTCTAATTTGGTACAACGCTCAGCACAGAGCGGCGGTCAAATTATTTATGGTTCAAACGATTTGCCTATTAAGAACCAACTGGATTACGGAAAGTTATAAGCCCTAAATGGATTTGCATCCAACAAATTGGCTAATTGCCGCATACTGGCCATCTGGGTCGGTTATCAAACCTTCAAACTCATAGAGCGTTTGCATGTCTCCGACAAGAATCTTTAACTCGTGAGGGTCGAGTCGATATTCGGGACTCTCTGGCCCAGCTAACGGTCTGTCGTCAGCGTCATACTTGATGTGGTGCTCGATGAGCAGATGGCCACCATCTACCAAGAATTTATCGAGATTGGGGAATAACTCACGTTTTATATATCTGACCACGATGATGAGATCAAATTTTCCGAGCACGGGTAGGCCTTCATCAAGATCGTGTCGAATGTAGGTAATTTGGGCATTGTTTGGGTGCGCTGTGTTCCTAGCCTTCGCTAGTGCAATGTCTGAGACGTCTATGCCAGTGACCTGAAATCCTCTACTGGCGAGAAAACGACTGTTTCGTCCCGTACCACAAGCGATGTCTAGTGCGCGAGAACCACTGAATCTTTCACTCCAATGTGCGAGGAGGCGGCAGGGATGGGGTCGATTCTCGTAAAACCCATCTTGATATCTTTCGTTCCATTTGGTGCGGTCTTCTTCACTCACTCTCTAGCAGTCCTTTCGGCTCTAATTGTTGCGAAATTCGGTCTTTCTCGTCGGACTTTGGCATTTCGCTACTCTGTGTTTGTCTCGTGACCCTTCGACTCCGTGGTCCCGCTATTTCCACCGGACTGGTCGTTGTCTTCAAAAGGGCGTTCCTTGCGGGATAACCGTCGAACGAACCACCACGCTGCGACTAAAAAACCGCCTGCGTAGATAACCCCCATTACGAGTAGCACGATGCTACTACCAGAGTCAACTTCTGGCAAGATTCAACTCACACAATTGCGCGTACGGTTTACTAGTAATACTAGAGTTAAACATGCAATCAACGGGAATTCCCCTCTGCCAGCGCTAGTACAATTTCAGTCATCGTTCTCTTCTGGTTCGACAAAACCGGTTGGACGGTCGTGTTGTTCATTACTAAAAAACTTCTGCATTTGTTCCATCAGGTAGCGTCTCGCTTGCGCATCGCGCATCGAAAGATGACTCTCATTGATGAGCATTGTCTGAAGTTGTTGCCACTCCTGCCACGCACGTAGTGAAATGTTCTCATAGACATCCTGACCGAGATCGCCCGGCATCGGGGGACGATCCATCCCACGTAATTCTTTCTGGTACTTCCGACAAAATACGGTACGGGTCATTTCGTCTCCACTAGGGATTTTGCTAACTCAATTCGTTGCATTGTTCTCACTGACAAACCTACGCGTGTCAGTAATCGAAACGGTATCCACCGTGTATTCGAGGGTGTACCCAGAGTCTTCGATGGTAGGTTGTATTTTGCAACCGTCAGTTCCTCCGTGACTTGTTGATTGGATATTCGGTACTTATTCGTGTGCACGCCTTCGAATAAGCACACATTAGATTTTGGTAGATTCAATTGAAGTAGGAAGTTTTGAGGTCGGACAAGATCTCCTACCTCAGGAGTGTCCCACATGCGTGCATACGTACCCGAAGATTCACGTTGTCGTAGCAAGCAATCAAAGTGCTGATCAAACACGACGCAAGGTCTGATTGTTTTGCGGTGCAAGGGAGCACTCTTTTTTGTTGCAGGAAACCGTGAGATTTGATCTGATTGATACGCGACACAGTTGGAGGTTAACGGGCATTCATTGCACTTTGGACTGGATGCCTTGCACCACAAGGCACCGAAATCCATGACTGCTTGATTGTAGTCCCGAACACTCTTTTTAGGCGTGTGTGATTCTGCTAAATTCCACATATCGCGCTCCGATACTTTTGTTGCATCAGGTCCATTCACTCCGTGAAATCTCGACAACACCCGACGAACATTAGCATCTAGAATAGTGGCCGGCTCGTTCCAAACTGCGGCGACGATGGAACCCGCAGTAGACCGCCCAATCCCAGGCAATGAACACAATTCCGAGACTGTCTTTGGAAATTTCCCGGAGTAATCGCTGACAATCACATCTGCGGTCCGACTCATATTTATCGCTCTACAATAGTAACCTAGACCGTGCCACGCTGCGAGTACTTCTTCTTGCGATGCGCGCTGTAGCGCGAACACGTCGGGGAATTGTTCGATAAAGCGATCGAAGTGGTTGATTACGGTTGCTACTTGAGTTTGTTGCAACATTATTTCGGAAACCCATACTCTATATGGAGAACGATGTTGTTGCCAAGGTAAGTCCTTCCGACTGTGTGCTTGACTCCATCGAAGAATCTGAGAGCTAAACCAGGTCAATTCGCGTCTTATATCAGGGCTAAAATGTTGGTGATCACATTCTAGTTCATGTACTTCCTAGGAATCGCAGTGTCGGACGTCCAAAGTTGGGACCCTACCTCACATACGCTCAGTCAGACTCATAGAGACCTCTTGAACTCGGTGGTAGTTGATACTGCCGACAATCAGTTGGTATTGACTTCCGAACAACTCGACACGCTGAGAGTAATTTTTCTCATAAATGCTCGCGAATGGACCGAGTTTGCAACCGATATAGAGGACGCAGAATTAATTCACTGGATTAAATTACTATCCTTGGTCCCAGAACAACATTCCGGATTCGATCGTGGTGCGAACTCGCCTGTCATTCCTCTAGTACGAGTTTTACGTCAGCGCGGTGGATACCCGACATACCTCACTCCTTGGATCAAACGACATTCAAAGAATAGATTCCTACCGCATGGTAGCCTAGCCGATCGTCTGTCCAAGAACTAGACTCCCCAGATCGCGACACGGTAGACGCATTGACCTGTTTCGGTCTTTTTTGAAGGACACACAACTTCGCAAATCACTCTGTGACTCGATTGTGGATCCTATGAGTCCAACTCAGTTCATAGAATTTGCGAACAAATTATTTTGTACCCAGACGCCTTTGAAATTCGACGGACGAAAGTCTTAGAGTTCAGGGTATCGCCCAGCCATCTCAAACTTAGTTTTGTAAGGATTCAACATGGCCACTAATTGGCTTTTTAACGTTCTACTGATTCTCGTTGCAATAGTAGTTTTTGTGTTCCTCGTATTACCCAGACTTCGAAAAAGCGAACTTTGGCAAGCGACTCTGACACCACTATCGTCAATTATCGGTAGTGGCTTTTTGGTGATGGCGCCGCTACTCGCCAGTATCGTTGGAATTTACGCAACCTATGCGGTGACCGCGATCGTTCTAGTTGCCTACGCGCTAGGTTACGTGATGCGGTACAACATTAGAAACGTGGAGTCGCCCAGTCTCGACTCTGAGCCTCATAAGGTTTTTCAGGTACCGGAATACTTAGGCAATCTGGTTCTTGTTGTGGCTTATGTAATTGCAGTAGCGTTCTATTTGTCGCTGCTTTCCGATTTCCTGCTAAATTTCTTTGGTATCAACAACATTCTTCTAGAAAGGATTTTTACTTCTACCATCATCGTGTTTATCGCGATTGTCGGATATACACGTGGATTGACAGGCCTAGAACGGTTGGAATCCTATTCAATGACCATTCAGTTGTCGGTCGTCGCTGCATTAATCCTAGGACTCTGCTTGTTCAATTTCAATTTTCAAGAAGATGTCGTATTTGCACGTGAAGAGTTCACTCTTGTAGTGCAAATTCAGATGCTAGCGGGTGTCCTGTTGGTGGTACAGGGATTTGAAACATCTAGATTTCTTGGCGACAAATATACGCCTGAAGTACGAATCAAGAGTATGCGGATTGCTCAGTGGATATCGGGTGTGATCTATATAGTCTCGGTGTTTCTATTGCTTCCCGTACTCACCAACGTCGATCTTTTCAATGTTGAACTGTCATCAATCATCTCGGCTATGGCTCCGGTCGCGTTTATCTTACCTGCGATGTTAATGCTCGCAGCTCTGATGAGTCAGTTTAGTGCAGCGGTCGCGGATACCAGTGGTGGGGGTGGTTTATTGCGGGAAAACAGTCAGGACATCCTGTCTTCCAAGGTGGGCTATATAGTAGTGTCAATCTCTGCGGCAATGCTTGTTTGGACGGTCGACCTGTTCGGTATCATCGCACTTGCTTCAAAAGCCTTTGCCGCCTACTACTTCGTGCAGACGGTGCTCGCTCTGATTCACAATACGAGGGAAGGGATGTTTCGTTCGTTGGTGACTATCGGGCGTCAGGTACTGTTTGTCGTATTGGCCCTGATTTTGGCGTTCGTTGTAATCTTTTCCATCCCTGCAGAAGAAGAAGATACCGAACACAAAGTAGAAATTTCTGAGGAGTTGACCGTTGATTTGAACACCGGACGGAACAACGAACTCACACTTAAAGGTGTTTCGCGGTTTTTGAACTAGTTTAGGCCAGTACAAAGTTTGCTCCGAGTTCCCGTTGTAGTAAGTTTTCGAATGTAATACGAATGTGTGAATCGTAAGGAAATTGCGGACAGAACGATAAGGCTGATACACATTTATTGACTGGTGCTCTTCATCCGATTCCTCGGAAGACGGAAACGAGGTGTTTTAGACTCCGGCTCGTCGTGTTTTTAGCTGGATACATACGACTTGAGACGATCTAACGGTTAGTCCATGTAAGTGAAGGGGCGACCGGAGTCAGAATCGATCAGTACGCGGGCAGCTTGTGTCCCGCCTCTTCAGAAGGAAGATCGTCTATATGGATTCATCTTGTCCATTCGCCTAGATAGAAATTTTGATTAGTTTAAGATGTCGATGTGTGTTCATCCATTACTTGTTAGAGGCTTTGTAGAAGGGGAATAGGTCCCAAATCGAAATTGACCAAAGCCACAAATTTTTAAGGAAAATATTTTTATCACTGTAACACCGATTTTTATTAGATGGCGTTTATGTTTTGTGTAAAATAAATTTCGAATCGCGGGCGCGTACATCCATTTGGTGGGTGTGTTGCGTCTACCATTGTTGTTCTACTTGTTGTTTATATAGGGGGACCTATGACGAGATCTTCATTTAAGTCGCTGTGGTGGTTGCCACTAGTTGCGATGGTTTCATGCTTGGGTATCCAAGCCCAAATTGATAATTCAGCTACACCGGAACACGGTATTGGTGGTGCTGTACCGATGAGCATATACAGCGACAACATTGCAATGAAGTTGCGCCTGGAAACCGAACGATGGCGTAAAGATACTTATGTTGTCATAGATTATGCCCAGACTAATGCTTTTGAAATTCAGGCTTGCGTGCTTGGTACGTTACGGTTTGGAGACAACGAAAACACCTTAAAAGTACTCGCCGAAAACTTTCACATTGAAGTTTCCAAAGAAGACATCAGCGTAGCGCCAGACTTGCTTTGCAACACATTGACGGCAGAGTATGCCGAAGAAAACAATCAGATTGACGTCGCCGCTAAGATCGGATGGCCGATATTGAAGCATTACAGTTTGCGGTTGAATTTTGACACTCAAGAACTTGTATTGACTCCTTCTGAGGAGAGATCCGCAGAGGATGCTAGAGCAGAGTTCGAGCTTGTAATAAACGATCTACAACAAGTTGGAGATCAAGTTTGGGTTCCAGTATTTGCAGCGGAAGATGATAGAGTCTACATGCAATTCGATACTGCTACGTATCACACCCGCATTGATCAAGATCTCGCTTCGACCATTAACTATCCAGCTGAGGAAGATGCAACGGTTTACTTTTCGAACGGAGATACGGAACGACCAATTACGGACATGGCCGCTTTGATGCGCGTCGATTTTCAATCAGACGACCGTATCAACGCCGGTCAGCGATTGGCGACCGGCCTCTCTTTATTGACAGGTTATGATCTTGAGATTAACCCAAAACAAGGTTATCTCGCACTTACGCAGGTCACGAATAGCAACTATAGGACTCAGGATGAGGAATTCTATGCTGCGCTTGAAGCAAAAGACCGCCATGCTCTTGATGCGTTTCTGGCAGCTCATCCAGCCGACCGAAACGTCGAAGAAGCTGTAGAAAACCGATTCGTTCTCGGACTTGAAGCGGACGACGAAGTCGACGTGCAAATGGCTGCTTTAGAAAAAGGTGTCGATGTTACTGACAAGGGCGAACGATTCCGCTATCTCAATGGATTTGTTGGTCTCGCTGCTCAGGCTCAAGCTGACCCCAATTTAACAATCGCGGTTGGCGAGCGCTCATTGGAGTTCGTAGGCGTTTCAAACAACCCAGCGGACCGTCAGCAGATTCAGATGTACATGGGTGATTTGTACTTCGAACAAGGTAATGTCAAACAAGCTACAAGGTACTACATGAGTGCTGGCTTTAACGGGGATCCGAGAGCAGAGAACGTTGTAAAGTTCAAGTTAGCGACAGTTTATGAAAAACAAGAGCGCTGGGGTCGAGCATATGCAAACTATGCCCGTGCATTAAAGGAGCAAATGTCACTGCCACCCGATATGGTTGCTAGTGCTCAGGAAGGACTCACGCGAATTCGACCGCATCTAGATCCACACGATCCATTGATCGAAGAAGTGGAAAACATGCGAAAGTATGTCTCTGTTGTCGTGAAAATCGGTGATGCATTACCTAATGTCACCGCCAAGACGTTGGAAGGCGTTGAGCAGACGCTTGAAGATTTCAAAGGCAAAGTGGTTCTAATCGACGTGTGGGCTACTTGGTGCGGTCCTTGCATCGCTGGCCTGCCCAAGCTTCGCGAAGTGGCAGAGAAATTTGAAGGGACTAACTTTACAGTCCTCTCGGTTAGCGCGGACGACAAAGTCGAGACGGTAAAAGATTTCTTGGAAGACGAAGAGTTACCTTGGGATCATTGGCACATTGGAGCAACTAGCGAAACACATCAGCAGTGGAATATTCGCGGATATCCAACCTACATGCTTGTTGGCCAGGACGGCACTTTGCTCGCACGTGGGCATTCGCTGACTGACGAGATGATTGAGCAAATAGAACAGAATCTGATTCAGATTTAATCTTTCTCTTTTTAGTAAGATAGAGCGCCGGTGGTGAGGAGCCTCACCACCGGCGTTTTGCATTCAGTACTTTTGAATCTTTGTAAAATTAAAAATATTGGTGTCCGACGTTATCTCCGCTTGAAATTGCGGTACAGTTCGTAACACTAAATAGACGCAACGCGATTTAGTATTGCGTATTACAATGCATGAGATGGTTGAACTCGTCGGTTCGTTGTTGTGGACCAACGTGTTTGATCATATTTGAACAACATTTTGTAAAGAGCACTGACTAGAAACTATAGAGGGACAGGCACTATTATGAAGAACCTACTTAGCTCCAAAATTTCTTGGGTTGCAATTTTTGCATTACTCACAGGAATTTCAATGCAAGCACAGTCCGGAGATGCTCCCGCGACTACCGAATTGGGAATCGGAGGATCAGCACCTCTTATGGTGTACACCGATAACATCGCGGTCAAGTTGAGACTGGAGTCTCAAATTTTTCAGAAGGACACCTATGTCGTCATTGACTATACCCAACCAGCAGTTATGGATGTTTGGCCGGGTCTTTATGACTCAATGCGATTTGGAGAAGGAGAAACAACACTAAAAATTCTTGCTGAAAATTTTTCCTTAGAGATTCCACGAGATCAATTGCGCCGAGCTCCACCCGGAGGCCCGAGTTTCCGTGTGATGCAACAGCTTACTGCAGAGTTTGAAGAGCAAAACGAAAGGATTGATGTCGCGGCTAAGATCGGCTGGGGGCTATTAAAACACTTCAGTTTAAAACTAGATTTTGACAATAACGAACTTGTACTTTCGCCGGCTTCTGAACGTACAGAAGAAGACATCGTTGCAGAATACGAAATGCTTGTTAAAGGCGTGGTCAGAGTTGATGGCCGGGTTTGGGTTCCTGTTCAAGACGACGTGT
>WTGV01000003.1 GCA_011525295.1 Pseudomonadales bacterium
TCAAAATTGCGAAAATTCTCAAAAAATAGTCTTGCAAAACGGTAGATTGTCCGAATGACTTCGTACTCTAGCCCCATCTGACCGTCGGAAATTTTTTGATTCAGTGCTGTACTCAGCGCAAGATCTGGATCTACTTCAACAAGTGCAGGTATTGTTTCAAGTAATAACATGGGCTGGAGAGTCTCTTCTTGTGCATCAATCCAGTCAAGCGCGGCCGAAGCATCCTCTCTTGCCCATGCCGCAGCGAGTGCCCCTCCCAAGTCCTCGACACCGTGTGCAATTTCGTTAATGAGCCTTGTTGCGTCTTGAGGAGATTCCCGCACAATCCTTCGTATAGAGTATTCCAGCACATACTTCCGTGCGTCTCGCGACAAATACTGCGGTAGGTGCTCAACCGCCTCGTAAGGAGAATCGCTAGCCAATTCCCAGCCTACGTTGGTCAGTAAATTGTCTATTACATGAGCAGGATGATTGTCTAACTCGGTTACGGCTTTAAGAGCTGCCAAGGGATCAGTGTCCGCCCACGCGTGAACGACGGTGAAAGTGGCAGTGCGGCGAACTTCTTCGCTAAACTCGTCGACAAACTTGAGGGCGTATTGTGGGTCCTCTTGCGCGATGGGAACGAGAATCGGATCGAGAAAGCCCCATGGATAGTTTAGCTGAGATATTGATTCCATCGCTTCAAAAACAACATCGAAACCTTCACGGTCCGCCCATAATTCGAGGATCGTCGCGAGCGCATCAAATTGCAAGGCCTCCACGCGGCTGTCTTCCAGGATAGCGTTCCAAGCACCTCGGGGATCATCAAATGCACGCATGACTTGACGCTCATCGAGAATTTCAGCACCGAGGGATTCATGTCCAAACTCGAGCGCGAGCTCCATAATGCGATCAGTGGACCAATCATTTCGCATTCGCAAGATCGCTTCCAAACCGGTGCGTTGATCGGCACTCCCAAGAGTTCTTAGGTGGCTAAGAGCTTCATCCACGTCCGAACTCGCCCATTCAAGAAAGATTGCTTCGACGATTGGAGTGCGACGATTTGAAGGGAGCTTAGACGTATGTAGCATCGCCGCCTCAGGTGCTATTACCGCAAAACGACGGAATATTTCTATACGAGTCGTTAATCGTTGGTCGAAGTTTCGAATCGCCTTTGATTCTTCAAGTAACGCGATTAACTGTTGTTGATCAGCCGAAGATAGTATGGCTCGAAACGCTACCGACCTTGCGTAATCGTCCGTTGCAACTAGAAGGCTTTCCACGTGGTCGCTGGGGGGAGTCGTACCCTGATTCGGACGAAACGTTGTTCGCGATTGACTCTCTGCGGGAGCAATGTTGCTTGAAGAAGTTGGATCACCGTGCGGATCACTCGTCACAAGCGATCCATAGACCCACAGGCCAATTCCGAATAACGCCATCGGACCGAGCAATCCTACGCAAAACCAAGTAATGACGTGGAGGCGACGACCTATCAATTTTAAATTCGGATGTTGCGGCTACAAATACTATTCCTATTTTATAACAACATCAAAACAAATACATTCGGAGTGTCATCGCTACTTGATCGGATTGTCGTGCATCTGGGGTAAGGAATGACTGTCTTGCCATTTGCACAAGTGGTGCCCGGGGCCGGAATCGAACCGGCACGGAGTTTCCTCCGAGGGATTTTCGTACCACTACGACTTTCGTCGCGGATCTATCTGATCGTACGTGGTCTGGACTTTCTCTTCACCTTCCGAGTTGATTTCGAAAGAAGGGGGAGCCGTCAAGTCTCTACACTTTCAATAGCACACGCTTGCTATCACTTAGCTCGGGATTGCCACAGTCTCACGGACTGAAGGTTCCCCGAATTTGACTCCATTCATGGTAGGTGTCGCCACCTACATGCTCAAATTTTCGTTCAAGTCCCTTGCGTCTACCTATTTCGCCACCCGGGCGATGGGCTTTCGAATGAGGTCAATCTATTTTAAGAAAGGAACTCGGCTAACTGTCCCAATCACGCTCTAATCAGAACACTAGAATATTGCGGTTAGTTTGCATGTACGAAACTTACATTAAGCATTTCTATGAAGACACCGAGCGTGTCTAGACATCATTTGATTTCTGATGTCATGTGAGTAGCCGCCCAGGTGTTGGAACTGGCAGACAAGCAGGATTTAGGTTCCTGTGCCTTCGGGCGTGAGGGTTCGACTCCCTCCCTGGGCACCAAAACAGGTTTTCACTCAAATCTCATTCGCAACTGCAACTCACAAAGTGCACATCATCTCCCCTGAAGAAGTAACTCTAGGAAATCTCAAGATTCCTGAGTCAGATCGGTTGTGCTTTGTGATTATCCGAGTAAACGACTACACGAACTCACTTTCCAACGCGGAAAGATCCTTTGCGAACGCCGTGAGTGAAGTGCGACGGAAACAGTATTCATCAGGTCGCCGCGCTGTTCAGTTGGGACTGAGTTCCTTCAACGTAACCGAGATTCCGATTCTCTTTGACGATCGTAAGCCTAGTTGGCCGGTTTCCATTGTTGGAAGCATCGCTCATTCCAATAGTTTAGCAGTGGCAATGATCGGAATCAAGCAGGACTTTCGCGGGGTGGGCATCGATATTCTTCCCAAGCGTGCCGTTTCCGATAAGGTGCGGGACCGAATATTGCTAGAGGAAGAATTACAGGTTGTATTGCGCGGAGGAGACAGAGATTGGCCAACGATGTTTTTTTGTGCTAAAGAGTCCATTTACAAAGCTAGTAATCCGGAGACTGACGAATTTCTTGGATTTAGGGATGTCTGCGTGCGCTTTAATCAATCGGGCACCGAATTTTCGGCCGTAACTGTATTAGAGAAACAATCAACCGACTTAATTGCAACAGGGCGAGGCTACGTATTTGAAGTAGAGAACCATTGGTTAACGGTGTTTCTTATTTCATAGCGGTACAGTCAATGAACATTCACGGACGTCGTTTAAACTCATTTGTGGAGCTTACAGCTCCTGTTCCAAATTGACTCGTGATCCCTTGAGAAGCAAATCTGGCAATTACTTGAACACAGATTCACCAGAGGTTTCTTCTTCGACCACAAGCTGACAAATTGAGAATGCAAGCGAACCCTTGCTACCAGTTGAATACGAACAATGTGTGTTCGACAATTGTTGAAACCTTTTAGGTTGATAAAGCATCTACTTCGTTTTTCATTGGGATTTTCACTAGGAGAGATATATGAGCGAGTTTTCAATGGGACGCTTTCGTGTGGTGGGGCTAGTCGCACTTGGACTTGTTGTAGGAGCTTCGATTTCCGCATTTGTTACGATTGCAATAACGAACGCCGCCAATGAATCCGCGGATGTCGTAGGTGAAACAAAAGGCAATGTTGCTGAGAACAACACTACTCAAGACAGTGAGGTCTCGAAGCAAGAAGTAAATGATAGACGCTCGAAGAGACCACAAACAGACTCGGTTGTTTCTTCATCTGGCGACAGTCCTAATGAAACATGGAACGCATTGATCAACGACAACGTCGAAGATATCGCACAGCTGCGTACATTTCTGAGGGTGGCTGAAGAGTTGGTGCAACAGGAAGGAATCAGAGTATTGGGTCGAATTTTTGACTCTGCCATGGATAGCAGTGTTCGCGACACCATCATGAAATCTGTCGCTCAAAGCGCAGCCATGGACGATCCAGCAAGCGTTTTTCACGAAGCTATGTCATTACCGCGTGAAGTGCAAGATATTGTTTTGCCAGAGATCGTAAAGACTTGGGCAGGCTCGGATCCTTTGATTGCTTTCGATGCTATATCAAACCTAAACAAGAGTGGGCTACGCGTAAGTCTACAAGAGACTCTAATCGGCGCATGGGCTGAGCACGACGCGCAAGATATTTTTAACAGCCTCGAACTCCTACCTGAGCGATTGCGCACAAAAGCTGAAGAGTTAGCAATGCTAGCGATCGCACGGTCTTCCCCGGCAGATGCGGTTCAGTTCTTAGAGAACATGGACGACACGAGTAAAAAACGCGAACTTGCAAGAACGATAGCCGAAAATTGGGCTAAGAGTGACATCTATGACGCACTGAATTGGGCGACGTCGTCTCAGTTGTCAGATAAGCGGACTAACCACGAAATTCTCACCATCGTGCTTAGGGAGCTCGCAGACAAAGATCCAGAGCTAGCATTGCAAACCGCCTTGAACCAACCACTGTATGAGTCTGCCTTTGGATTCGAAAGCGGGTTGGAGGAAATCGTCATCGACCAAGTAGCCCAATATGACTTAGATAAAGCTATCGCTATGTTGTCTCAAGTACGACCCGGTGATACAAGGATTGACGCATACAACTCCGTAGGTAGAGAGCTGGTTCTAAACGCAGAGTATGACCGCGCTCTCATGCTCGGGCAACAATTGCCAGAAGACGAAAGAAAGAAGTATTTAAGCACCGTACTGTCGTTGTGGGCTCAAGAAGAACCAGACACGTTGCTTGCGTCCATGGATAGTATCATTGCAACGCCAGAACTCAAACAACAAGCTGCAGGAACCTTATTAGCTCATAATTTCCTCAATGGAAGCTCCATTCTTGACCAAGATCAAGTAATGCAATTGCAAGGACTTATGGCAGAAGGAGAACCCACAGTAGTACAGATGGACATGAGTAATCTCGACGGAAACAGTATTGTACAACGAGCAATTGAGCAAGGAGGAACGGTATTTTTCCCCACGACTCAGCGCACGATTACTTCATCTGAAAATTTCAACCCTGAAGAAATGCAGAAAAACCTACAAAAATCATTAGAAAAAACTTTAGAGACAGTACTAAAAGATGTGAACGCTACAGGGGGCAAAGTAGAAGTTAAAACGGACGTCAAGAAAGAGGTGAATAAACCGGAGACAAAAGATTCAGATTAGAATCTGTTTTTTCAACATCATTGGAGACGCCATCCGAGATCGGAACACGGTCAAACATGGGTAAAGCTGGAAAAATTATCGCGTCAATTTTTGCTATCATTTGCTTAGTTTTGTCACTTCTTGTCATTGTTCTGGCACAGGTGACCAAAGCTGCTCAAGAGGACCCAGAGGCATTTAAGGAAAAAATGCATCAAGTTACAGTTGATGCTGATGTACCTGAGGGTGACCAAGAAGAGGTCACCGCTTTCATGGAGTCCATCACAGATTTTTTTCTGGATTTGGATTTGGACTATGCGAAGGCGATGTCGCAAGGTGTAGTTGGGTCTATATTATCGCTCGTCATTTTGATTGCCGTATTGATCAGCGTACCAAAGATGCCGATCTCCACCCCAGCAATCGCCAGTATTGCAGCACTAGGTGGGGCTATTTATTGTTCGCTAATAATGTGGCTTATGGTTATTGCCCTGATTGGTAGCGTTCTAGTACTGGTGGCTAAGCTGCGAGAATCCTAAGCTCTAGATTTAGGGGTCTTTGTAGGAGGCACGCTCTGTCGCCCTGCGTCAGAGGAAATGTACCCCAAAAATGATAGACAAAACGAAACGACCTACTGTCAATCTGAAGCGAGTATGACTTGAGTACGACTAGACCAATTCGTCGAGAATACTCTGTCGGATCAGACGTTTGTAAATTTTTTCAGACGCGGTTCGTGGCAACCGTTCACCGCGTATCCATATGTGTTCAGGTACTTTAAATTTCGCTAGGTATTCCTGTGCCCATGATTGAATGTCTTGTGCTGAGACCGTTGATTCTGACTCTACACAGACAACACTTGCAAGTGCTTCGCCGAGTCTTGCATCTGGAATTCCAAAAACCGCACATTCAACGACTTCTGGGTGTTCGTATAACACCGCTTCCACCTCTTGACAACTGATATTTTCGCCGCCGCGTAGCACGATATCCTTCTTGCGATCGGTTATGTATACAAATCCTTCGTCGTCAAGATAGCCGACATCACCGGACTTGACCCATCCGTTGGACATGGATGAGACAGTAGCTTCGGGATCGTTCCAATACTCTAAACAGTTCATGATGCCCCAAATACACAACTCTCCCGTTTCTCCTCGCGGCAGGTCGTTGCCGCCTTCGTCAATCGTCTTGATTTTTGTAATGGGAGGTATCGCTTGACCGCAACTTTTTGGTCGCTGTTTGAAAGCATTACCTGTGATATTGGTTGCGAATCCTTGCGTTTCCGTCATTCCCCAACCTGTAGACTGACCACCACGAGCGAGTTTTTGATCGATTTGTTTGGAGTGTTCAGGAGCCATTGGAGCTCCGCCACCACCAGCAGTTTGTAAGGTTCCCAGATCATATTTGTCTAAGTTTGGTGATTGCGTGAGTTCCCAAGACATGGTCGGTACGCCGTTAAACGCAGTGATTTTTTCGTCTTGAATAATTCGAAGTGCTTCGTCTACATCCCACTTGTACATGCCGACTAGCTTTCTCCCTCCACGAAAGGAAGTGAGCATTTGGACGGCGAGCCCAGTGACGTGAAACAACGGCACGGTAAGAATACTAGCGGGTTTAATCGCATCCTCCGTAGATGAGTTTGAACCAAAGAACCGTTCTCGAGGATCCGGGCCACTCATGGTGTCGCTTTGTCCTTGGTGTTCTCTCTTGATCTGTGCAGCCCGCCAGTTGATAATGGCTCCCGCTTCCCATCCCAACAATGCATGTGTCAGAGCTTGATGGCTTGAAAGAACGCCTTTTGGAGTTGCAGTAGAACCAGAGGTGTATAGCAATGTAGCGGGAAGTGCGGAGGGAACATGTAAATTGGGCATTTCATCAGACGCCTCAGCGATCCAATCTTGCCACTCTATACTGTTGGGTTGATCGCCTGCTCTTACGGTGATAACCGTTAGTCCTAGATCATCGATGACGTCCTTGATTCTTGCATATCTTTCGCTATCAACAATAAGGATTGATAAACCACTGTCTTTGATCGCGTGGCACATTTCCGTAGAAGTCCACCAAGCGTTGAGCGCGGTAGCGATACCACCAACAGCCGTAATTCCCATGAAAGCCCAGATCCACTCCGGATAGTTTCGAAGTGAAATTCCGACTCGATCTCCGAATTGAAAATCCGAATTTAACAGTGTGTTCGCAACTTTCGCGGCGATTCGCCAAGCTTCAGCATAGGTAAATCGTTCCTTCTGATAGACATAGAAGTCGTCTTGTGCGTGTTCTAGTCCGGAACGATAGATTTCCAAGAGATTCTGCGGTGCATGTTTGAAGCCAATAAAATCAGTCCCACGAACTGTTATGGTCGTTGTCTCATAGGGTTCACCGGGTGCTGTTATTTCAGCGATAGCGGTTTCGTAGTAGTTCACAGACTGGTCTCCATCGCACAAAATTTTACGAAGGATGTCAGGGAAATTGAGAGGGCAACTATCACTCAATCGTTTGTCGATGGTGACTGTCTAATCATTTTTGAAAGAAAATTTAAAGCAAAATTTATCTTCACTTTGAAAACGATATATCTGTTTTAATAGACTGATACATATGGATATAGAGAGAACGGAAGACATTCTTCAATACACGCTGTTGTGAAACGTGGAAGCCAATTTGCTATGGAGATAATTTCAACAGGCAAGAGACCGAGAGACGTTGATTCCTCGCCAACAATTCCCCGAATCAATGAGGGAATACCTTCGGACGACTACTACGCGAACAACGTACGTACGTTGTTGAGGTTTGTCGTGGACCGTTATAGCGATCTGCTCAATAAGGAAGAGCTAAGATTCTCCACTTCCGTCTTGGAACTGTCGAATGATGCACAAAGGTTGTACGCGCGCATTTTGAGCCGTCGTGGACCAATTTTCCTTGCAGCTCAGTTCGTATATCGCGAGGTAGAAGATGTTGCAAGCGCCTTACAAGAATTAGAACGAAAACAACTCATCAAACGTAACTCCGAGGTTCCGTCGGAGTTGCTGTGTCAAAAACTGACCCTTAGTCAACTTCGAGAAGTTTTTGAACTCCAAGAATTCAAGGGATCTAAATCGGTCCTGGTATCTAAGATTCAAGACACACACGCAGAAGAGAACATTCTTGAACGAATTCATCTGAGATTTCCATGGTTTGAATTAGATCAATCCGATCGAATCGCAACCTTCTCGCTACTGTTTTTCGGGGATCGCTACCAGGATCTAAGCACGTTCGTTGTCCATGACCTTGGGATCCTGCGTCTTGAACAATACACCCTTGACTCCAAGCATCGACAATTCAAGAGTAGACAGGAAATTGACTGTTATTTAGATTGGTGGGAACTCTCTGAACGCATGAACGAGGAAGAACCTCTAGAAACTGAGCAATTGATTGAATCGATCCATCCTTTGAAGTCATCGAATACGAACCGAACGCTGGAGCGTCAAAGATCAAAGTTGCTCAATAGGATTGGACGTGAGCTAGAAAGGCGAGGGGAGCTGTTGCAATCTCTTCTGGCTTACCGACACTCATCTGTGCATCCTGCACGTGAACGACAGATGCGTGTGTTTCATCGACTTGACCAAATTTTTGAAATGGAAGAACTTCGAACGGAGATAACCGAAAAGCCATGGACGATCGAAGAGAAGTTATTCGCTACAAAATTCAAACGAAAATCACAACTCGATGTTAAATATAATACAAATGAACAGGTATCAATCGATTCTTCTACAGACAACATAGAAATTTTTGCCTGTAGCGAATTTGAAGCACGTGGTTGGGCTGCTTGGCATTTAGAAAATCACCTTCCCTCAGCCCTTTTTGGTCTGTCCTATTGGGATTGGGTCTATGCACCTGTTCAAGAGGCGTTCGTGAACCCGTTTCAAATTGGACCGCGAGATCTATATACACCGGAATTTTTTACCGTTCGGCGTGAACTCTGTGTCGATCCGTTGATGGATTCGATGCCCCTAGCCCAAAGATTGGAGCAGACATTTGAACAAAAATTTGGCATCTCAAATCCGTTGGTGAATTGGAAAATTTTCGATAAATCAGTGTTAGAGACTGTTGTTCGATGTATGGGCGAAGAATCGATCCGAAAACTCCTTCAGTTGATGCAACCTGATCTCAGACAAATGCGATCCGGTTTTCCTGACCTGTTTGTAGTTAAACCTGACGACACTTTTGAGTTTGTTGAGGTGAAGGGACCGACTGATCAAGTGCGACCTAATCAACACATTTGGCTTCAAGCCTTGGCATCTAAGGAACTGCCAGTCAGCGTTCTGAAGTATAAAGCACTCGCGTGAAGCTTTCGATAGGAGTATCAGAACTCGCTACATTCGTGCATCGTAGAGGTGATATCAACTATCGCTTCGAGGATTCAACCCAGATGCATGAAGGGGTCAGAGCACAGCAGCAATATCAAGAACAACAACTAAAAGAGTTTCAGCACTATAGCCGGGAACACCGTCTATCTCGACAGTTTGCCTACGAGGAACTGCAGTTAAATGTATCCGGTCGTGCCGACGGCGTACTTCTGAATCGAAACACTTTGGTAGAAGAAGTGAAAGCGACACGCAAACCATTTGATGAATTGTTTCAAAGTCGCGGTACCGAACATGTCGCTCAAGCTCGCTTGTACGCCGCGATGCTTTTGACCGAAGAAACAGAAGTCCGAGCCTGCGAAGTGAAAGTGACTTACGTTCATCCTGACACACTTTCGACCAAGTCGTTTACTGAGACTATCGACAGAAATGAGTTGAAGCAATTTTTCATAGATACTTGTACCCATTTTGCCTCATTTGTGCTCGCGGTATTGCAACGGATTGAACGTCGTAATACACTGGCGACAGCACAAGAAATTCCTTTTACATCAGTTGCGGAAGAACAAAGAAACTTAGCCCGTCGTGTTTATATGTCAATTCGAGATCGCGAACATCTAATGTTTGAAGCACCCACAGGTACGGGTAAGACGATCGCGACTCTTTATCCAGCAGTCAAAGCAATGGGATCGAGTCTGATAGATCGGATGATTTATACGACGGCACGCACGACCGGACAACGCGTCGTACACGACACGATGAAGGTACTGAGTAAGAGCAATGAACACGTACGCTCGATTGTGATTACGGCGAAAGATCGAATTTGCTTCACTCCTGGCGCGACTTGTGCACCGGAAAACTGTGAGTTTGCTCAAGGACACTTCGACCGGGTCCAAGCGGCTCGGAAGGATTTATTAGCCCATCCCAATATAGATCAGAATCTTGTTGAACTTGTCGCACGATCACACAAAGTTTGCCCATTTGAACTCTCACTTGATTCGGCTGAATGGTGCGATATAGTTGTGGGAGACTACAACTATGTGTTCGATCCGTTCGTCGCGCTCCAACGATTACACTCAAGGTTATTTAAGCGAGTAGGTGTACTTGTTGACGAAGCACATAGACTAAGCAGTCGTGTTGCTGATATGCTCTCTGCCGAATTAAGCTTAGAGCTCCTTAGAAGCGCAAATTCTGAGTGTCCATTACAGGATATTCGTGCGATCACCAAGAAACTGATTCAATGGTTCGAAAATGCTGCACGCAACTTGCTATCGAGCGAGGAAGAGTTTGAGATTTCGGTTCTGGATGAGAAATTCTGGCAGTTAATCGAAGCATTTATAGTAGCCTGCGAAGATGTCGACATGGAGTCGACCAATGAATCGGTATTTCGTTGTTGGTCAGCAATATTGCGCATGCATGATGCAAGAACCCGCTACGACTCGGAGTCCTATATCACGTTGATGCGCCGTGAGGAAGAGGATTTGAACTTAGTCTTAAGGTGCATTGCACCAGGGTCATGGATTCGAGCGACTCTTAAAGAGTATTCCGGAAGCGTTCGATTCTCTGGAACTCTTTCTCCCGCTAAAGTGTTTGAAGAAAGCCATGGTGTAGCCGGACCATTTGTGCGGGCACAGAGCAAACCAGACCCACATCGCTTTGGAGTGCTGCTTGTACCAGATATCTCGACCTATTGGAATGATCGTGAGAGAAGTGTTAATCAAATTGTTAAAGTGATAGAAGATATCAGATCTTCCGCGCCCGAAAACTGGCTCGTTGCTTTCCCGTCGTTCGAGTATCTCGAACGTGTTTTCGAAGCAATTGAAAATGCAGACGAAGGAGTACTGAAACAAAAAACTAACATGACTGTCGAGGAGCGAGCCGAATTCATCGAGTGGATGAACGAACCCAATGCGCGAATTGGATTTACAGTGATGGGAGGTGTATTTACTGAGTCAGTAGATTTTGAACCAACAGCCCTAGCTGGTGTGGTCGTTGTCGGTCCGAGTATCCCACCTTCCTCATTAGAGTTAGACAAACTGCGTAATTCAACAGAGCTAGGCTTTGAGCTTGCATACCGACAGCCCGCAATGACACGCGTTGTGCAAGCAGCTGGAAGAGTTGTTCGTCACACAACAGATCGCGGCATAATTGTGCTACTTGATCCACGATTTACTAGGGGTGAATACCAACAATACTTTCCTCAGCATTGGATGCCTCGCGTCGTGAAAACAAGCTGTATAGAGGAAGCACTGACTGATTTTTGGCGAAGTGAAGCGAAACCGACACAATTTAGTATTTGACGAAAGTCGTTTTAGTGTTAGTAATAGATGTTCATCACGTTTGATCCAACCTTCAAGAACTTAATCAAGAAACAAAGATGTTGCGACGAAGAACTAAGATAGTTTGTACTGTAGGGCCAGCGTCTAACGATTGGGCCACCATGCGCGCGATGCAAGAAGCCGGTATGGATGCAGTTCGAATCAATATGTCCCACGCAACCCAAGAAGAGGCTGCGCGTTGTGTCGATATCGTCAACAGATTAAATCACGAGTTGCGATATCCAATTCCAATCATGCTGGATACCAACGGACCCGAAATACGTACTGGAATGCTATCCGAACCCTTGCAGCTAAAACAAGGGGAGTTAGTTGTCGTGAGTGGATCGGAGAAACCGGAAGGGCTCGAAAATCTGCCTGTGATCCAAGTTGGATATCCGAGATTTGAAGGTACCGTGCGGGTAGGCGACACGATCCGGTTCGACAACGGTCTGATTAATCTCACAGTTAAAGAAAAGACTGATCAAGGACTGATGTGCCATGTCTTAGACGGCGGGAAATTAGGTAGTCGCAAACACGTAAACCTTCCTGGCGTATTTGTGGAATTACCAGCGATATCTGCGAAAGATGAAGAAGATGTCAAGTTTGCCAAGGAGCACGACGTCAGTTTTATAGCACAATCGTTCGTTCGCTCACCCAGCGACATTCAAGCCATGCGCGGTCTTCTGGGTGAATCGCATCAATGGGTTAGGGTAATTGCAAAAATCGAAAACCAAGAGGGAGTTAGGGAGGTAGAGTCGATTGCGTCGGCATCCGACGCGCTCATGGTTGCGCGGGGTGATCTCGGGATCGAAACCGACATTTCCGCGCTACCGCGCTTACAGCGGAACCTTGTTCAAACCACGCTGAAACTAGGTCGCCGTTGCCTGATCGCGACCCATTTGTTGGAGTCGATGGTCGAAAATCCGATCCCTACTCGCGCGGAAACAATTGACGTTGCGAATGCTGTATATGAAGGCGTGGATGCCGTGATACTCTCAGCCGAAACCAGTGTTGGTCAACGACCGGCTGTGGCCGTACAACAACTCCGGCGGATTATTGAAGAGAGTGAACAAGCACCAGGGCTAGACTTCTCTCAAGCATTGGTAACCGACGATGTGAAACAGAATGTCGCTTGGTCCGCGGTGGAACTTGCAGAACGTATTAACGCGTCTGGAATCATGGTTGTAACACGTTCAGGATACATGGCCGATCTGGTCACGAATTGCGCTCCGCTCCAAGTTCCTATTCTCGCGTTTAGCAACTCGATGAAAACACGTACTAGACTGATGGTCAATCGAGGCGTATATACCCACGGTATTCCATTTGATTCAGATCCCGAAAAGACCATTCAGACAGCGCTGCATGTGCTTGCTGAACAAGAAAACGTACAACCAAGCGATCGCTTTGTTCTAGTCAGTGATGTATTGAGTCACTCTGGTGTCGAGTCGATTCAAATTCGACAAATTTGAACTTGGTTACCCAAATAGGATGGTGTAAAACAATCTCAACGATACGATCATCATCAGTACTCCAAAGATTCGTACGAACAGTAGCTTCGACAGTTTTCGACCAAGTCTTACCCCGAGCGGTGCAAAGACTGTACTCATGAGTACGATGGGGATGAGTGCTGGGAGATAAACAAAACCGAGAGAATGTTCTACATTCAAGCCGAAGCCAGTGAACATGTAACCGGTTGTCGCAAAGGTTGATAGGCAAAACGCGCCGAAACTTGCTGTCGCAGTAGCCTGCGCGACAGGAGTTTTATACGTTAATAGCGAAGGGACCATCACTGGACCACCTCCTAAGCCGGAGAGTCCGCAGACTAGACCACCGCTTGAGGTCAACGCGTAGGGTATCCATTTCTTAGGAGTAGCACTCTTAACTTTCGGCAGTCTGTTTAAAAGCATGACAGTAGCTAGCGTGAAGATTACAAAAGCTACAATTGATTTGAGGTATTGAACTGAGATGTACTGTGCAACAAGACTCGCAACTATAGCGCCGAGCACTAGGCCCGGCACCCAAATTTGTACTAAATTCCAGTCGATTGTTCTGCGACGGTAGTGGACAACCGCTGCGGTACCAGTTGTGAAGATAATAGAAGCCATAGAAGTTCCTACCGCAAAGAGGATAAGGCTGTTACTGGGGAGTAATGGATCATTAAACACATCAAGCCACTCAAAAATGAAGATCAGACCAGGTACTACGATCACTCCACCACCAACTCCTAGCATGCCCGCAAGCAAGCCAGCTGAAGCACCAAGGAGGAGACAGATGACGAAGATTGTTAGGTACGGAACCAAGACGGACTCAATGTGACAAAAAAAGAAGAAAGTTTACAGAAACGAGACAAAGGAGAGAGAATTGTTGAAAAGTGATCGCCTGAAACGAGCTTTTTGTTTAGTTTTAGTTAGTGCTTCGATATTGTTCGGTGTCTTGGTGATTGCGAGAATCGTAGAGCGAGAAATCGTTGATGAAGAGGGAAACCGTTATGTGGGAGACACTGTAGACGGACAGATTCATGGAGAAGGAAGATTTGATTGGGCTGACGGTTCGTCCTATGAAGGGGATTTCAAGAACGGAGAGATACAGGGGGAAGGAACCATGCAGTATATCGATGGTTCTAAATATTCTGGGACGTTCAACACAGGGGAACGCCATGGTTATGGTGTGCTAACTCTCAACGATGGCGATGTGTATATGGGAACGTTCATTTCGGACAAGATTTCTGGAGAAGGTGAGTGGATTTCGGAGTTAAAAGGGGAATCGTATCGAGGACTGTGGAAAGACGGAAAACGACATGGTACGGGCGTGCTAACGTGGGAGGACGGTTCGCAGTATACGGGATACTTTCTAAACAACCAAAGACATGGCTTCGGTGAACACATCAACTCAGACGGGCAGACGTATCGTGGATATTTTCGATCAAATCTAAAACATGGCGACGGTATTTTGGAAGTAGATCCACAAACGAAACGGTTTCAGTCTTGGAAACAAGGTCAGCTCGTCGTCGATGAAGAAATCAAGGAAATCGAAAACTGTTCACTAACTGTGGAAGACAGTCCATGGATGTTCGTTGGAGATGAGTGTGTGGACGGACTCGCGCATGGAACCGGGCGCGCGGTTGCTCTTGACGGGTCTGCTTACGTCAATCTCGGAACCTTCGTGCTCGGTAACCTAGTCAAGGGTGTAGTTCTACCGATGACATTGCCGGAAGAGTTTGATGATCCTTGACAACTACGAAGAGCTCGAGGTTTACCGAGAGGTAAACGGCTGGAACTGTGCGTTAGCTCTCGACAAAGAGCGGCAACAATCGGTTGCGGTGTGTCGACTTCACTTGGATTCTACAGTGTCTCAGCCAGCTATCCAAGAGTACGAAGAATGTCTACAACGGCTTCGTGATGAGCCACACCCGAATTTGCCGACTGTGCTGGAAGTCGGTATAGATAACGATCAATTGATCGTTATCACTGAGTGGTTGGAAGCTGAAGATTTGGCAGCTCGTAAAGATCGAGGGATGTCGTTCGATCAAGTCATCGCGATGAATGATGCGATCGCGAGTGCATTGCAACACTTGCACTCGCATGGAATTGTGCATCGAACCATAAGTCCCGAAAGTGTACTGTTTGAATCGAATACTCAATCGGTGTGTTTGGACGTGCCACTCTGGAATTTATACCAAGAAGAGTCCACGCCCATTCACGACCAAGCCTTCTATGCACCCGAGGTGTTATCCAGGCAACAACATAGCGCGGCTAGTGATATTTATGCGCTCGGAATTTTGCTCTACTCAACATTTGTCGGAAACTTTCCGTGGACAGACCAAAACGGCATGTCTCGCATTCGTGCCGAGGAAGACGTTGTACCGAGATTACCACACTCTCTATCTTTAATGCAGCAAGCTATTGAAGATATGTTGGCGTTCAGTCCGACTGCACGTACACTTTCTTATGAGAACACGCTTAAATTTAGAGAAGAAGAATTCACTGACTCGACGATGGTCAGCGACATTCGATATCGCTCGGGGACGATTGACTCCTCCGAAATACAGAGGGTCGCGCGACCACTCGATCAGCCCGTATCTAGTTCCAGCGAGAGTCCCTCCAAAAAGTCTCGATTTTGGTTGTATAGTACGGTAGTGTTTATTGCTGTCGTCGGTGTCCTAGCGTCTGGATTCGCTTACATGAACTTCGACGGGGTACGGATGCTCTTCTACGAAATTGGCTTAGCCGATCACCCGGAACTAAGCGAGCGCTGGCGGGATGCTGAATCGCTACGATTAGATCAAAACCAAAGTCTAATCACAGTAATTGCAGCATATAACAAAGTGCTTGAACTTGATCCTAGGCACAACGGCGCACATCAGGCAATCGAAAACGAAAAACGAGATCGTCGAGAAGATATTGATTCCAGGATAAGATCGGACGACTTTGTTGTCGCACGACAATGGTTAGATGAATATGTCACTGCCGTTCCCGACGACGCAGAAATAGCTCCGTTACAAACTGAACTTGAGAATCGGCAACGAAGAGATGGTTTGCTGGCAGACGCACGTCCGTTGGTTGCGGCCGGAATGGACGATCTCGCTTCCCTTGATGCCGCCGTACTCGCTTACAAGACTGTATTAAGACTGTTTCCAGATAGTGAAGAAGCAGAACGCCATCTGCACGATATAGCGGTTATGTACGCAGACGCCGCGATAAAGGCAGCTAATGCCTCTGAAACCCAAGCTGCGCGCAACTTTTTTGACAAAGCAGAGAAAGCCGATCCCACTGCTCAGGAGCTCGAAGAAGCTCGCGATAGGGTAGAACTTGCAGAAGAATTAGAGACGGACATTAACACCGCGATTCAGCGCGCAAATGCTTTTTTTGAAGAAGGGCGATTGATCACACCACCAGACGAGGACAATGCAATGTCGTCCTATCGAAAGGTACTAGCTTTAGATCCTGACAATAAGGAAGCTCGGGCTCAACTTGAAGAGATTGAAAAACGACTGATCGCGCAGCATAAAGAGTTGTTGGAAGAGCGCGAATTCGGTGCAGAAGCAAATTTCATTCACGCAGCCGAACGTGCTGGAGTCACCGACCTTACGCTCCAGGAAATGTCGACGGCACGTGAGAGCTTACAACGGGACATTCAGGACGCGGCAGAGTTGTATCGTGAAGCACAGTCGCTTTTTCAACGTGGCTACATATCTGAACCAGAGAATGACAATGCGATTGCGGTACTTAGGAGGGCGCAGACTAAAGACGCACAAAACTCTGAGGTAATCTCACTTTTGGAACAGTGTGCGGAGCGGACTGCAACCGTCGCACAAGAAGCCTTCAGCGCGGGGCTAGTGGATCGAGCGATACAGTACATGGATCTAGCGCTAGGCATTCAACCAATGAATGACACTTGGTCTCGGCAGTACCAACAGTGGAGACAACAGGATTAGCATGTTTCCTTCCAAGTCTTACTGAGCTGTTTCATGGCTGTAGATATTCCATTTGTGCAGGACATGGAGTTTACTTACGGCGTGTCCCAACAAGTGTCACCGAGGATTCGTCGGGTTATTGCTCACAATCCAAGCCCGTTTACCTATTTTGGTACCGGTACCTATCTCGTTGGATCAGGTCGGGTAGCCGTCATTGATCCCGGTCCTGCTGATCCTGTTCACATTGACGCTATTCTGCTAGCAACGCAAAATGAAGAAATCTCACATCTAGTAGTTACGCACACTCATCTGGATCATTCCCCGGGTTGTGCTTTGCTCGTAGATCATTGTGAAGCAAAGACTTATGGCTACGGTCCCCACGGAGCAAATACTAGCGACGATTGGGTTGTCGAGGAGGGTTGCGATACAGAGTTCATTCCAGACGTTGAGGTGAGACATCACGACGTGATTAAGGGAGAGAGCTGGAGTCTTACGTGCGTGCATACGCCAGGACATACTTCAAATCATGTGTGTTACATATTGAACGAGGAAAAAGCGCTGTTTTCAGGAGATCATGTAATGGGGTGGTCCACGAGCGTGATCTCGCCACCCGACGGCGATATGGAAAGTTACATGGCGAGCTTGCGTTTACTGTTGGAGTATGAACTCGATGTATATTGGCCCACTCATGGTCCGCCGATTACCAATCCGATTCCTCACGTGGAAGCCTTTATTCAACATCGATTGCATCGCGAACAACAGATTCTTGATTGTTGCAAGAAAAAAGTTCAAACGATTTCGGAGCTAGTGCCGTTAATGTACGAAAATTTGGATCCCATCCTCTATCCGGCGGCACGGAGAAGCGTCTACGCCGCTGTGCGTTTCATAGTGAAAAAGGGACTGTTGCGAACTGACGGACCATTAAATGAAGATTCACGACTGTCAACAAACTAGACTATCGCCGATTGGGAGCTAGACTAGGATCTCTGGGGTTAGTGGCTAGCTGGTTCACCGGTCTTCGGGTCGCTCGCTACGTTTGATTCTTCGGAAGCAACTGCTGCAAGCGGAAGATCCACGGTAATCGCTACCCCCGATCCGTCTTCTAAGTTTACCGCTTGGACGCTACCTCCGTGATACTCAACAATCACGCGGACTACATACAACCCCAACCCAAAGTGCATCGTACTTTGTGTCGAACGCATACTGACTAAAGAGTCAAACACTGCCGCAGTATCACCAATTAAGCTCGGTCCCCGATTCGCTACCGTAATTCGCAATGATGTAGTGCCGACTTGGAGCAGAATACTGATTGGACTGTCATGACGGTGAAAATCGATCGCATTGTCAATGATTTTGTCAAGCATTTGTTCGATATGAAAATCAGAGACGTTAGCAATCGCAGGTTGTTCTTCGCTGACAAGTACAAACTCAACATTTTTGTGGGTGTTCTCGAGGTTTGAAACATAGTTTTTCAACAGGCGCAACATGTCTACTCTTTCGAGCTCTTCGTTTTGGAGAGAATCCTCTAAGCTTGCGGCGTCACTTAAGTTTTGTACGATTCGTCCAATACGAACAACGCCTCGTTGTGCGCTTTGGAGATAACGTTGTTGCTCTTCGGGGTCGTTGGTGTTGCGAAGATTCTCCAAGGAGGTACTCAACGTATTTAGGGGATTATTAATTTCATGGCGCAAAGTTCTCGGCATTCTTTGGAGAAAGGTCTGGTGTTGGGTTAGGCGACCGAGCATTGAATCAATCGAACGGGCAAGTTCTCCGATTTCATCTCCTGAATCTCTCTCCACACTAAGCGAACTCACTCTTATTCGTCCATATTCATCGATTGCTCGTGCAGTGGTGCTTCGAAGCTTCTGAATACGATACGCGAGTCGTATCGAGTATCCCAACAGTGAAATCGTGAGAATGGCGAATATGACTAGCGAAACGACGACAATTGTCCTTAGGGTACCCGCCAAAAGTTTCAAGATGTCTTCCACGTTCTGCTGAACCACCGCGACTCCGATGACTTCTCCAGGAGCTCGAATGGGGTAAGCAGCAATGATGGCTGGGGCTCCAGATGGCGACAGAATCTTGTCTTTAGTTGGTTCATTGTTGAGAGCGCTGTCAATCACCTCAATGGTGCGTTGTTCGGTGTCATCAAGTGATAGATCACGGAAGGCTTGACCCGGATAGAAACGACGGAAGAATCCTCCTATGCGTTGAAAGAAATTCTTGGATTGTGCCTGACTACCGAAGAAGTCTTCCGGCATCACACCGAGAGCCGACTCTCCGCGTTTTCGGCGCATCGTATCGAAGATCATGACCTGAGTGTTTTCGAAGCCAAGACTCTCAATCTTTTCGATGATCGGGGCTGATCGGTAAACAACCAATTCAAAATACTCCTGGTCGGTGGCTGGTTGTGTCGTAGTTCGCTTACTGCTCTCTATGGGACTAGTGTCTACGTCAACATAGGTCACCGCAAAAATTTCCAAACTTCCGAAAATCGACATTGGAATAGTAAATTCGATATTTACGCCGGTTGGGCTTTCAGTAAGAAACGCACCGACCTCTATGTCTGCCACTAAATTGTCCCCTTCTTGATTCGCAGGGTAGGTATACGCAGAAGCAACTCCTGGTCTGGAGAAAGTAAAAGCAGTTTCAACATGCACACCCTCATGATTTATGTAGTTCACTCGAAGGTGATCAGAAGACCCAAGGCTGATGATCGTTGGATCTCGTGGAACGAAATCAGCATCCTCGACTTCGACAAACCCGTGAAGTTGGTTGATAGATTCCCCTAAGCGAATCGTGAATGAACCGTCTTCCGTTCCAAATTTCCGTGAGACCACGTCCTCGTTAGTCTTCCAATCTAAAGTCTTTCCATCCAACAACACGCTACCGACAAGAGGTTGCGCGATCAGATCCTTGGATTCGTCGACTTCGGTGGGCAAGTCTTCAAAGAGCGACTTCTCGTTGTTGAAAAGAATCGCGACACTATTCGCAAGACTGATCTGATTATTCATTTGGGCGTCAACGAGTAGGGTTTCTACTTCTACAAGCAAGGTATAAAACAAAAATGGGGCAAACAGCAAAATTGCTGCGAGGAGCAGAAGCTTCGTGCGAAGTTTAGGACCTCGAATCCGCGAACGAATTCTCATAGGTTTAGTCTATGCGTCGAGAATCCAGCGGTAGCCAAACCCGTATTCGCTCTTGATCGCTTCAAAACCTGTATCTACGTGTTCGAACTTCTTACGCAAGTTTCGAACGTGCGTATTGATCGTATTGTTTGACACAAAGCTTTGGTTTGTCGTCTCCATAAGAGCTTCGTAGCTCACCGCATGTCCTGGAGATCGGACTAGTCGAGCGAGCATTTTGAATTCCGTTTGTGACAAATCAATACGGTGTTCTTTCCACGAAACTAGCAACGCGTCTTGATCTAACTGTAGTTCTCCGACTCGAACGATACTCGTCCGATTAGTGTCGTCTGAACTAGACCGTACTTGTTCGATTCGTAGTAGTGAAGCGATACGCTCGGCAAGGTAGTCGAGCGAGATCGGTTTTGGTAAGTAATCCCACGCTCCCAATCGAAGACCTGAAATCTTATCAATTTCGTCGATTCGCTCAGTGAGAAATATCACGGGTAGATCCGGAGAACGGGCCAACAACTCTCGACAGAGTTCAAAGCCCGCATCCATTTCATCACCTAATATGATGTCAAGAATAGCTAAGTCGGGCATGGCGTGCCGAAATCCTGCCAAAGCTGACACGCGATCAGCAAACGCTACTACTTCATAGCCTTTTTTTCGAATAGCGTCTTTGTAATTAGCACGTTGATCTGGATCATCTTCGACAATTGCGATTCGCTTGGGCATCGTGGATAGCTCTTACTGGATTTAGATATTTCTATTGGAGAAACATTGTACCCGTCGCCGTCCTTTCTTTAAGCAAGTAAATGTACCGAGAACATCAAGTTTGAATGTTTCCTAAAGAGTGTAAAAGGGGGTATTTTCGAATCTCAAAAGTCCGTCGTAGACTATATTAATATGTACAAATGTTCCACGTGGAACATCTATTTTTACTAATATTTCGCTTCTCTTATTCGTATTGCGCGTGTGGTTGTGCGATGAACCCGCTAGAGGGCCGTTCATCTTTAATATTTCTGTTCTGAGAGAGTAGATCACGAGTTTTAGACAATGTCGCATTTCGTAGAGGAAAATAGCTAATGCACGCACTTCTAGGCATTGCTTCAGTCATCATGATCGCTTGGCTTCTGAGCGAGTCAAAGGGGCAAGTACGATGGCTCCCTGTTGGCATAACTCTTGGCGTCCAAATAATTCTGGCAGCGATTCTGTTGCAGTTGCCGGTGGTATCGAAGGGGCTCTCTTATCTCAACGTGGTTGTCGGCGCAATCACCGATGCCACTGGACAAGGTACTGCTTTTGTCTTTAGCTATTTGGGTGGAGGTGAACTACCATTTGCCCTCACTGCAGAGAGTCCTCCCTTTATATTTGCGACACAGCTCTTACCACAGATCATTGTGTTCGCCGTATTGGTGGCTTTACTGTGGCATTGGCGAATTTTGCCGTTGATCATAAAGGGTATCTCCTGGGCGTTACAAAAGACCCTTCGCATTGGTGGCGCGGTAGCCGTTGCAGCCGCCGCAAGCGTGTTCGTAGGAATGGTAGAAGCACCCATGATGATTCGTGGTTATCTCAAAACTATTACTCGATCGGAATTTTTCGTGGTGATCACTTGCGGTATGGCGACAGTCGCGGGTTCTATGATGATCTTGTACGTTACTGTTGTTGGTGATGTCCTGACCGATACGATTGCGCACGTCATCACCGCATCGTTACTCAACGTGTTGGGAGGAATTCTGGTTGCGAGAGTAATGATCCCAGATGATCACGTGACTGGCGAAGCAGATGTTGAGGATGCATTTCAGTACCAGAGTTCGTTCGATGCACTAACTCGTGGTGCGATGGATGGGACAAAAATTGTGATCAACATCATCGCCATGTTGATCGTGCTCATCAGTTTAGTCGCACTCATCAATCATGTGATGTCCTTTTTAGTAATTGGAGGCAGCCCAGTTACCTTAGAACGGATCGCGGCGTGGATGTTCCGTCCACTTACCTGGTGTATGGGACTTTCCTGGTCCGACTCTGCGATCGGGAGCGAACTCATGGGCATCAAATTGATGATCAACGAACTGGTCGCGTTTCAACAGCTGGGACAGGACGGCATGGAGTTATCCGCACGATCAAACTTGATTATGACCTATGCGTTGTGCGGATTTACGAACTTGGGATCTGTGGGAATACTCGTTGGTGGTGTAAGCGCTCTAGTTCCGGAGAGACGTGAAGACTTGCTCGCACTTGCGCCGAGGACCCTCGTCTCCGGAACTCTGGTTGCGTTCCTTACAGGATCAATTGTGGGGGTAGTTTCAGCTATTGGACCGAACTGACGGGATACGTTGGTGTGCTGTACGACGTAGCTGAACTAACGATAACGAGTTAGTCAGCAGCCATTTGTACGGTTTCTACGCCAGCTAGATTAGCTGCATCCCAAATTCGGACAAAGACATCAGCGCTCGAATCAGCATGGGGATTAATGATGACCGGTGCATCGGGAAATTCAGCAGCAAACCGTTCGATGTTAGCTCGCACTGCGGTGATATCCACGGTTCTGCCACCTATTTGAATTTGATCTCGAGCTGAAACTACGATCACGATAGACTTTTTATCGGGATCGACAGTCTGAGGCTGATCCTCTTCGGGCGGAGTCACATCGATACCAATTTCCTTTACGAAGGTTGCCGTAACGATGAAAAAAATCAACATGATGAACACGACGTCCAACATGGGGGTGAGATTAATTTTCTGATCTTCTTCTAGTGCGCCGCGAGCTCGATTTCTCACTGTCTGTTCCTCTGTTGCTCAAAAGAGATTGGTTACTGCAAACCGAAGAAATTTGAAGTACAGTGTTATTTTAGCCAAGAATATAGCAAAATTTTCTAGATGATTGAACTCAGTTTTTAACTTACGTCTGATGCGTGGTGAGTTACGAAATGCTCACGTCGAACTTAAAGGATTTTCCGAAGTTTGTTGAAACTTATCCACAATGCCATGAAAATCACTGGAGTCAATCCAAGTTTACAATATCGTTAGAAATCGGCAATAATTGTAGAAAAACACAGGGTTTTGCACTCATTTCTCAAAATTTGGTGGTAACCTTTCTTCAGCGTCGAGAGTTTTACCTCAGCAGTTCAACTTTTATCCACTGAGTTATCCACAATTCCTAACCAGTCGATACCCGGTTGCAACTTACTTGTTAGGTTTGCTAATTTCTCACTCACTAACAATTCGTGTTGATACGGCCAAATTACGCGTGGAGGTAAGGACGCTAAGACGGACTCGATGCGTCGCCCAGACTGCAGACCGTACTTAGTGCCGCGGTCGATTGCCAGATTGAATTCTGCGTAGCGTCCGCGACGAATCAACATCCATTCTTCCTCTTCTGATGTCCACTTCAAGTGAGCACGGCGTTGGACGATCTTGGTGTAAGCATGTAGAAACGTTTCACCCACAGCCCTGACAAATTTAAAACATTCGTTGAAACCGTCAGCATTGAAATCGTCAAAAAAGATGCCACCCACACCTCGCGTCTCGCCTCGATGCGGTAGAAAAAAGTATTGATCACAGTTTTCCTTCATTTCAACGTAACGCGCGTCACTACCACAAACCGAGCGCGCTTGTTCATGCCAAAACCTGATGTCTTCCTCGAAAAGGATGTAAGGAGTTAAATCGAATCCACCACCAAAAAACCAAGTCGGTTCTGAAGCTTCAACGAGAAACATGCGCAAGTTTAAATGAGTAGTGGGCACATGTGGGTTGCGTGGATGGACGATGACAGAAATCGCAGTCGCACGAAAAGGACTGTTCGCTAGATTTGGATGCCGCGCGGTTGCCGCACTCGGTAGACGATCACCGACACTGTAGGAAAATTGCACTGCGGCTTTTTCAAACAAGACACCGTCGGTCAACACACGCGGTTGAGCAAGCCCGCCGTTTGGTGAGTTAAAAGACTCAATGAGAAACGTTCCACCACCATCAAGTTCCTCAAATTCTCCAACAATTCGAGCTTGAAGATCAATAAAGAAATCCTTGACTGGTTCAATGGATACTTCTGTCATCCTTTCAAGCATAGATTTGGGAATCCACGCTTGGTGAACGATCGGTTTGCACAAGTGGAGTCAATGGGTAGTTGTGAGTTGGGATGAACAGAGTTCGAGAATGAAGGGAAGATTGGAGCGGGAAACGGGGGTTGAACCCGCGACCCCAACCTTGGCAAGGTTGTGCTCTACCACTGAGCTATTCCC
>WTGV01000001.1 GCA_011525295.1 Pseudomonadales bacterium
ATCGAACCCCCAACCTGCGGTTTTGGAGACCGCCGCTCTGCCAATTGAGCTACTGGCCTTTCGTTTATGAACACCTAAATCGCGCACCAATTCTTGAAATCCTGAGATCGTACGTTGTCTAAACGTATTGAGTACTGTAAATTCTCTTGCGTTCACAGACATCTGCTTAACACTTTCGTTTCATCCGTTTGACAGCACCCGTAGCAATAAGGCTTTTGTGGTGCTCACAATCGGATTTGAACCGATGACCTCTTCCTTACCAAGGAAGCGCTCTACCGCCTGAGCTATGTGAGCGTACAGGATGCAGACAACCTTAGTATGTTACTGATACTACGCTTTTAGCAATTGGTGCGGGCAGCGGGAATCGAACCCGCGCCATCAGCTTGGAAGGCTGAGGTTCTACCACTAAACAATGCCCGCGACAGTACTCTCTACCAATCATTAAATTGTGGTGGAGGGGGGAGGATTCGAACCTCCGAAGTCGTAGACGTCAGATTTACAGTCTGATCCCTTTGGCCGCTCGGGAACCCCTCCCGGCTACGGATACACTACTCCATGCGAATAAAGATTGCGAATTTTGTTGATTTTCGCGTGTTTGTCAAGGGTATTTCATCACCGATTCTGTTCGGAAATATCGTCCTGAAGCCACGATAATTACGCCGTTAGTTGGCACATAACCGCACTAGTAAAGTGGGCTCTCTAGAGTTCTAGGCACCTCGACAATTCATCACATAAATCATCGGGATCTTCCAATCCAACCGCGAACCGAAATATACCTTCCTCTGTCATCTCTCGATACTGACGTTCCAAAGATGGAGGTAACACGAACGACGAACGCAACATTTCGTCGGTTTCCATCCAAAAAATTAAACTACGATGGCTGCCTAGCGACACCGCATAATGAATGATCTCTACCGTTGTAGGAATCTGCTGCGCAAGAGCTTTTCCATCGGAGACCGAGAACGAAAGCAATCCACCCCAACACTCCTGCATTTGTCGTTTCGCTATTTCGTGTCCCTTATGTGACTCAAGCCCTGGGTACAGCACTCGAGTTACCCGAGGATGAGCCTCTAAGAATTGAGCTATTTGCAGGGCACTTGCAGTGTGTGCGGGCATACGAAGCGGGAGTGTCGCCAATCCACGCGCGATCAACCACGCATTGAATGGACTAAGGACTCCGCCAATGTGAACTCGTTCGTGATCTCTGATCGGCTTCATATTTTCACTGGTACACAACACAGCGCCACCGAGCGCGTCGCCATGACCTCCAATATATTTACTCAGTGAATGGACGATGAAGTCCGCACCTAGTTCAAGCGGTCGAGTCGCAATCGGTGTAGCAAGCGTCGAATCAATGACTAGTTGAGCTCCTACATGGTGTGCAAGCTCAGACAAGGCAGAAATGTCTGTAATAGTCAAGAGTGGGTTTGATGGCGTCTCGAACCAGAACAACTTTGTGCGTCCCGGCTGCACAGCATCTTCAATCATTCCAAGATCGGTTGGATCGACTAAGGTCACTTCAACACCTGCCGAGTCTCTCAGAATCCTAATCAATTCTGCGGTACCACTGTAGTGTACGTCGATTGCGACTAGATGGTCTCCTCGTTTGAGGGTTGAATTTAGAATAGCTGAGGTCGCAGCCATTCCTGAAGCAAAACAGGAACATGCCTCCGCATTTTCAAGTGTTGCTAACTTGTCCTCCAACATTCGCACGGTGGGATTGTCCCAGCGAGAATACACGTAGGGCTTGTTATCCCCAAAAGCGTCAATCGAAAAGCCACTGACCTCACTCATGACAAAGCTGTTTGACATCTCGATATTTGGAGCCGAGGCTTTCGTCGTTGGGTCAATACGTTCGCCTGCATGAATGGCTTGAGTTCGAGTGCGATACTTTGTCATTGAGTTACCCTACAGCAGAATTTAGAAATGGAACGATAAAAAGGAAACGAATGGGGGCATTCCCGCGCGTAAATGTAGTTGGTGCCGCCACGAGGAATCGAACCCCGGACCTTCTCATTACAAGTGAGCTGCTCTACCTGCTGAGCTATGGCGGCCAACTGACGACAGGAAGTGGAATTCTAATTAAGGCGGTGAAGTCAGATTTGTTAAGCTTTTTCTAGAGTGTCGATCTACAACTGTTTTGAATCTTGGTTTACGGTAGTGCAATAGCCAATCCTTCCAACACTAAATCGGGACAGTACTGAAAGCGAAACAGTCTAGTCAATTCTGTTACTGCCAAGTCTCCTCCTGTGAGGATGAGAGTGGGTGTATTACTGAATGTCTGAGTCCCAATCTCAACACAACTTTGAATCCAACCGAGTTGGACGCGCTCAAGTCCGAAATTAACCGCGTCGATAGTGTTAGTTGCCGGAGTCTCGCTAAGTTGAAAACTAGAGTCACTTTCACGAACTTGGACATCCCGAGTACGTTGCCCAAGCGCATTCTTCATCGCGTTCAGTCCGGGTACGATGTACCCACCTAGATGGTTTCCATCAGCGCGAACGTAGTCGGCGGTCATGGCAGTACCCAAGTCAAACAGTAACAAGTCATTTTGGACTCTTTGCCACGCGGCAACGAGCGCAAGCCATCGATCCACGCCTAATTGGCTAACGTCGCCGTAGCCATTGTGTACCCCCGATAACGTCGCTGAGGTTTTAGCGAACTCCGGTTCTACGCCGTACCTACCTTGAATCTGCTGGCTCAATTGAGTTGCGGATTGAGCTACTGCAGAAACTCTAACGCGGACGACACTCTTTTCGAGCTTGGGTAACTCGCCCGTGACCACGCGACCGCGTTGTTCGTCTGCGCGCCACTTGGTGTAAGAATTGCCTACGTCTAAATCCAGTACGATATCGTTCATATCGTGTAGTCTAGGGAAACCTCTCCTGCATTAACGAGATGAGTCGTCCCGTCGTTGGTTTCAATACAGAGCTCCCCCGTGTTTCTTACACCACGTGCAATTCCATTAATTACATTGCTGGAAGTTGAAACAGTTACGGTTTTGTCCCTCAGTGCGTCCAGCGCATTCCATTTCTCGAGAAATGACCGAAAGCCACTAATCTCAAATTTGTCAATGGATTCATAGACATTGCGAATAATCGATCCTGCTAATTTATTTCGAATCGGAAACCCGCAGTAGTCCAAGAGATCTGCAACAGGACGGTCGATAATCTTTTCAGTTGATGATCCTCCACCAACATTTAATCCGATTCCCACAACTATATCGATCGGTGTCGTCGCCTGTACCACGTCAACTAGGATACCGCCTACTTTCCGATTGCCCAGTAAGACGTCGTTAGGCCATTTCAATGCGACCACATCAATCCCAAGTTCGTGAATTGCACTTGCAACCGCGATACCCACGACCAAACTGATCGCCCCGAGATCGTCGGGTGTTCTCGCGATTCTAGCACCTAAACTGATTGCCAGATTTCGGCCGACCGGTGAGTACCAGTTGCGACCGAATCTACCACGGCCTGCAATTTGCATCTCCGCGAGAACTACTTTACCTGCTATACCCTCGTCGCTTATCGCCTTAAGTAGTTCTTGATTCGTGCTTTCGACACAATTTTTGAGCTGAATGTGCGGCAGATTCGATATTACGCCGACATCGCGAAGAGATTGCTCAATGAATTCTTGGTCTAGGTATTCGATTCCCGAAGGTAAAACGAGTGCACTCCCTTGCAGCTCAAGACCAAAAGTCTGAAGCCACTCAGCCTCGACAACAGTGCTGGCGATGTACTCTCCAGTCTCAAATATACACTCACAGATTCGTAATAATCTGGCGTTTTGTTCTAGTGCTTCAATAGACATTAGCGTGAGTGAAGTTTCCCCTATTTCGTTTCTTCTTAAAATGCTAGGATACTATTCAACGTGAGTAACTTAGTTGTGATCTCGTTGTCTTAAATGTGTTTGCTAACAAAAAATTCTTTCGCATCTCGGAAACAAGTTCTTATGTTTAAATTAGATTTTCTTAGACGTACATTATTGACTACTGTCTCTCTCCTAGTCTTCATGCTCAGTTCGGTAGCACTTGGCCAATCCCAAATGCAACACTCAAAACTTGATCTCATCTCTGAAGTTACAAGTGCCGCTGAAGGCTCGACCTTCAGTGTCGCGATTGCTTTGGATCCAGATCCAGGTTGGCATGTCTACTGGAAGAATCCTGGCGATAACGGTAATGCTCCGAGTGAAACTTGGACCCTTCCTGAAGGATTTTCAGCTGGTGAGTTGCAGTATACCGAGCCAGGTTTCGTTCCCTTCATGCAGTTTATGTCGTACGGATACAACGACAAAGCACTATTCATTACCGAAATCACGACGCCAGCCGAATTCGATGGACCGATCAAAATCGAATGTTCGGTGAGTTGGTTAGTTTGCGATGACTCCGTTTGTGTTCCTGAAAGAGGTAAAGTCTCTCTTTCCATACCCAAGGGAAGCGGTGAGAACTTGAGCACTTGGCATGATGACTTTGAAGCAGCCCGTGCTAAGCAGCCACAAAAAGTGGACTGGAAGGCAGAATTTGTTGCCACAGAAGATTCCGTCGAACTAGAAATCCAAATTCCAGAAGATGTAGGAGATGTATCGGATGTTTGGTTCTTTCCAGCCGCGAAAAAGTTGATCGACCATGCAGAACCACAATCCATCGGCGTAGAAAATTCTGTAATTCGAATCAAATCGGTCGCGGGAGTTCGCTACGATCGCTATGAAGAGATTGTGGGAGTTTTACGTACCGTTCCAAGCGTAGCGACAGAAAAACCAAGATCTTTTGAAATTCACGCCCAACGTGTCAAGCAATTGACAGAACGAGATCTAGATGAGATGAGTACGCGATCGCCGACTGACATCAAAGCACTTTCAGCCTCTCATTGACACAAGCCCAATATCTAGACCAGTGTAACTTTTTATCAACTTCCACACCTACGGCACTTTCATGAATTCTCAATACCGCTCTTTTCAGACTCTCCGCTTCATGTTGATTTTCGCGGTCTTACTCATGTTTACCTCAGTATTGCACGGGCAGGCGGAAACACCGGATACTAGCATTGAACTTGTGTCCGAGGTTACGAGTGTTGCTGAAGGCGAAACCTTCTCGATCGCGCTACATTTAGAACCCAAAGAAGGGTGGCACATCTATTGGGTCAACGGTGGCGACTCTGGTTATCCACCACGCATGCGTGAAGGTTGGGTTCACCCCGAAAACTTTACTATCGGAGACTTACAGTTCGAAGCTCCGCATTTCGTTCCATTGCTGACTCAAATGCAGTATGGCTACAAAGACTCCACTCTTTTCATCGCTGATGTAGATGCACCCGAGTCTTTTGATGGTGCTGTCACCATTTCGGCGAAAGTAGACTGGTTAGCCTGCGATGACTCCACGTGCGTTCCCGAGGACGGTGAGGTCTCGATTACTTTACCCAAAGGGGACGGTTCAGTCGATAGCGAATGGCAAGCTCGCTTTAACCAGTCTCGCTCCTTACATCCTATCGCGGTGGATTGGAACTCAACTTTTATGTCAACAGAATCGGAAGTGGTTCTCGATGTCGAAATACCGGAAGCCTCTGCATTAGTACACGATGTTTGGTTCTTTCCAGAAGTAAAGGACCTGATAGACCATGCCGCGGAGCAGACCATTCGTGTAAGTGATGAGGGACGAATCCGAATTCAAACTGTTGCGGGTGTTTGGTACGATAAATATGACGAGTTCTACGCGTTATTACAAACTGTACCGGATGCAGAAAATCGGAC
>WTGV01000049.1 GCA_011525295.1 Pseudomonadales bacterium
GCATGCGATGACGCTGAATCTGGGAACGGCGTTGAGCTTTAGGGATGATGCGCCAAGCATCAACGAAGGAGATGTGATTGGAGCGGAACGTCTGGAAGTGGATGAGAGTGATTTAACGAGCAATGCAACGATTGATTTGTCAGATAATTTTGATGCAGGAGTGAGTTATGACTATGGAGCAGATGGACCAGCAGGAAGTGGATCACTGGTGAGTGAATACACGCTGAATATTACGAGTGCCGGAGCGGATAGTGGATTGAATGATGTGTTGAGCGGAGAGGATGTGCTGCTGCGAATTAATGGTGATGGAGATGTGGAAGGTTATACGTCAGGAAGTGGAGATGTTGTGTTCCGCGTGAGTGTGAACGGAAGCGGGATTGTGGAACTGGATCAGCTGAGGGCAGTGGAGCATCCGGATCCAAGCAATAGCGATGAGAGCGTGACGCTGAGCCATGCGGAGCTTGTGAGCGTGACGCGAGAGGACACGATCACGGATGGCGATGGAGATCAAGCGACGCATGCGATGACGCTGAATCTGGGAACGGCGTTGAGCTTTAGGGATGATGCGCCATCCATTGACTCACGAGCGTTGGTTAGTGGCGAACGTTTAATGGTTGATGAATCCGACCTTGCGTTCAATGCAACAGCAGACTTGTCTGACAATTTTGATCTTGTCTTCAACTATGACTATGGAGCTGATGGTCCAGCTCTCAACGGTTCCTTAAGCAGCTTGTATGTACTGAGTGTTTCAGTTGATGGGGCAGATAGTGGCTTGAATGATGTGTTGAGTGGTGAGGATGTGCTTCTGCGGATCAATAGTGACGGAGATGTGGAAGGTTATACGTCAGGAAGCCGTGATGTGGTGTTCCGCGTGAGTGTGGATGGAAGCGGGATCGTTGAACTGGATCAGCTGAGAGCAGTTGAGCATGATGATCCTAATGACCCCAATGATTCGGTCACGTTGATCAGCGCTGACCTCATTCGCCTTACACGCACCGACACGATTTCTGATCGTGATGGAGATCTTGCCAAAAGCTTTGCAACCTTGAATCTTGGCCGCTCGTTGCTCTTCAGGGATGATGCACCTCGAATTCAATTGTCTGATCTGCATGCAGCTGAAAATCTGGTTGTCGATGAAAGCACTCTTGATGTCAACGCAACGATTGACCTCTCCGACAACTTTGATGCCGCTTTCTCGTATGACTATGGCGAAGATGGTGAGGCAGCCATCGATGCTTTGGTCAGTGTTTATTCATTGTCTGTTTTGGCCGATGGAGTTGAGAGCGGGCTTGTCGACGTTGCTACAGGAGAGAGGGTTTTGCTTCGCCTCGCGCTCAATGGTGAAGTTGAGGGCTATGCATCAGGAACTGGAGATATTGTTTTTCGCGTGATTGTTGATGAAAAGGGGATGGTCGTCTTAGACCAGATTCGGGCCGTAGAGCATCCGGATGCACTCGACCCTGATGACCCTGTGAGCCTGTCTTCTTCAGATCTGGTGCAACTTACGCGATCTGACACCATCACTGACGGTGATGGTGATCAGGCTACACAATCGCAGACTCTCAATCTTGGCAGAGCTTTGCTGTTCCATGATGATGCCCCATCTTTCATCGGTGGTGAGGTCGTTAGTGCTCAGACTTTGGTTGTGGATGAGACCTCTCTTTCTACCAATGCATCAATTGATCTAGCTGCTGACTTTGACTCTGGTTTTGGTTATGAGTTTGGTGCTGATGGGCCTTCGTTGCAAGGGTCAATTGTTAGTGCGTATTCCCTTCATGTTCTAACTGCTGGTGTTGATAGTGGTTTGGACGATGTCCTAACCGGCGAGGATGTTTTTCTTCGTGTCAATAGTGATGGTGATGTTGAGGGGTATACGTCGATGACAGGCAATGTGGTGTTTCTGTTGACTGTGAACGGTTCCGGCACCGTAGAGCTGAATCAATTGAGGGCCGTTGTTCATGATGACCCCCATGATCCGGATGACAGCGTCACCCTGCGTGCATCCGACTTGATTCGAGTCACTCGAACTGACACGATTACAGATGCTGATGGTGATCAGGTCTCGCAATCGGCGAGTCTTTTGCTTGGGCAATCGCTCATTTTTCATGATGATGCACCGATGATTGCTCCCTCGCCGACAGCACCATTCCAAAGTGATGTTGTGTCCTTTGCTGCTGGTTCTGGTGCTTATGAGGATCTTGATTTAATTGTTTGGTCTTCCGGTGCCGACGGCCTTGATCAGATTACGAGTGGCTATGTGACAGGTCTCGGTGCGCAATGGACTGCATCGCCTGTTGTGGTTTCCTCTGATGGCAATTTGGAGTTCTCTCTTTCGTATCAAGGTCAGGAGGTTGCGGAGTATTCCCTTAACCCCAATGAAGGAGGTAATGATTCTGTTCAGTTGAGGTCGCCTGAAGGCGTCACGTTCCCTTATGAAGTCGATGCTTCGTTGGCTGAGCCTGGCAAACCGGAGTATCAGATGATCGAGTTGCCTCAGGCGGGGATCTCTGTCTTCGTGACGGCCACGCCCGATGAGTATGCCAATGGCAATCCTGGTGGTGCCCCCAATGCTAGTAATCAAGGCTGGGGTGTTGACAACCAAAATATAGATCCTAGTGAGTCTCTTCTGTTTGAGTTCTATGCACTCACTGATCAAAATCTTGATGGTGTTGATGATCGCCTTGATGACCTGATCGACAACGATGCGAACAATGATCCCGATCGTGTCGGTGTGAATGGTTTCAGCTTCGAGTTGCCTAAGGCCACTGGCGGTGGTGCCATCTTTGATCCCTTAGTGACTCTTGAGTATGTCGGTGCCAATGGGCCTGTTGAGGTCGAGTATTCCTTGGTTGAGTCCTTGCCTTCCGGTCTTGCTGGTGTGCCGGAGGGGGCTGTTGTCACTGTCTCAGAGGATGGCATCGAGGTCACTGCTGAGAATGGCTCTGTGATTGCCACCATTGCGCACGATCTGCCTCAAGGTTTTGTCTACGACGGTATCGAATCGATACGGGTGACTAATGATGCTCCTGACGGAGGAGGGGACTTCGCCAATTTCAATGTCAATGCACCAACCTTGTATGAGGAGTCTGTGGTTGTACCCGATATCGCAACTGATTTCTCTTTGGTGATTGTTGACGGTGATGGTGATACAGCATCTGTTGATATGTCACTGTTGATTCAAGGTCAGCAGCTTCATTTCGCCGTTGATTTCGCACTCGTCCCACCCGTTGTGATCGATCTCGATCGTGATGGTCAGATTTCCTATGTGAATGCAGAAGCCGAAGCGTCCCCTTACGACCTAACCGGTGCTGTGTTTGCCGCTTGGGTGGCGGGGAATGACGGTGTTCTTGTCTATGACTACAACGCAGACGGTCTTGTAACTGAGGCTCGCGAAGTCGCGCTCACGATGTGGGGTGACGATGCTTCGGTCTATACCGACTTGCAGGCATTGTCCGCCTATTTCGACACGAATGACGATGGCGTGTTTGATTCTTCTGATGCTGCCTGGGGTTCATTTGGTGTCTGGCAAGACGCCAACATGGACGGTATCCAGCAGCAGGGTGAGTTTGCCTCCCTGGATTACTGGGAGATCAGTTCTATTGCATTGTCCTATGACGCCGATAGCCAGGCCTATGAGGCCGTTGATGGTCTCGTCGAGGTGTCTGGTCAGTTCAGTGTCGAGTATGAGGATGGGACCCTCGGATTAGGGGAAGATGTGGCATTTGTAGCCACTCTTGATGGTGATCAAGATGAAATTCTTGAATCATCTGATAGTCAGTCGTCAATGCTTGAGGATGTTGATCCGATTGGTGGCCTTGTCTCCACCTATCTGGAGACGATGCAGTCTTCCGGTGATCTGGATGGAGACGGCAACGTCAGCGTTGCAGAGCTGGCCTATGGCCTTGATGAGGCGGTGACCAGCTTCCTTGAGATGAACAGCCTGTCTGCTGATGAGTATGAGTCGATTCAGCAGGAGGTGTTCAACCAGCTGGCCCATCAGCTCACCGACCTCGATCCTGATAATCCCGTCGAGATCGCCCTTGATGAGGTGGGTGACGCTGACGCCGCTTCCGTGTTGGCAGCACTCGATGACAACTTTGACAACCTGCTCCAGCCTCAGGCTGAGGATCTGGATGACGTCGGTGCTGAGTCGATCATGGGTGTGTAGACCAGGGCTGTCAGGACCCTTGGCTCTGATTAGGGTCCTGATAGAGGCCATCACAGTCGGGTCGCGTGCAGGAACGGTTGCTGCTAATCGCTGAGGCAGACCCGCAGGAAGAACGCCTTCGCAAGCACTTCGAAGCCTGTGGATTTTATGTGGAGGTGGTCTGTTCCGGTGAATCAGCCGTTGCAGCCATTAGGGCTGGAGATGTTGACCTGGTGCTGCTGACAGACACCACCACTGCCACGTCTGCTTGTTCGGATGTGGTGGTGTTACGTGCCACCCTTTCGAGCGTGCCATTGCTTCACCTTCAACGTTCTAACGACTACGCCCAGCGCGCCTTCTCCCTTCGTCTTGGTTCCGATGATGTTGTTTCGACTCCATTTGCCCTCGATGAATTAGACGCCCGCGTTCATGCTTTGCTACGGCGATCCCAGATGGGTGCTCGACACCTTGATGGTGACTTGATTGAGTATGGAGGATTGACGCTGAATACTGATACCCGTCAGGTGAGTCGCGATGGTGAGTCGATCCGGCTCACCGTGAAGGAGTACGACTTGTTAACCCATTTCCTTCGCCATCCCAATCAGGTGTTGTCGAGGCACGCGATCCTCCACGCTGTTTGGGGTCAATCCTGGAGTGGTAAGGATAATCTGCTCGATGTGTATGTGCGTTATCTGCGTAAGAAGATTGAGAAGGATGGTCAGCCTCAGCTGCTTCAAACCGTGAAAGGTGTTGGGTACATCCTCAAACTGCCTGACCCATAAAAAACCTGGTGGAAAGTTTCTCCCCACCAGGTTGATCGGTCTAGGCCTTGTTCAGTATTGACCTCGATCAGGCAACGCCTTCGATGCGGTCTTCCACTTCCTGATAGAGCTCCTGAAGTTGCTGGATGTTTTCATCCGACGTTTCCCAGTAGCCACGGCCATTCACTTCCAGCAGTGTTCCCACGATGCGTCGGAAACTGTGGGGGTTGAGTTCCAGCAGACGCTTGCGCATCTCTGGATCATTGATGAAGGTTTCATTGGCTTCTTCGTAGACGAAATTGTCAACAGCACCACTGGTGGCACTCCACCCCAATGTGAAATTGAGGCGTTTGGCCACTTCCCTCACCCCCTCGTAACCCGAATCCAGCATTCCCTCGTACCACTTGGGATTGAGCAGTTTGGTGCGGGAGTCGAGACGGATGGTCTCGCTGAGAGAGCGCACCTGAGCGTTCGCCGTGGTGGTGTCAGCGATGTAGCTGGTGGGTGCTTTGCCGTCGTCGCGCAGACCTTTGATCAGATTGGTGGGATCGCTGTCGAAATAGTGACTCACATCGGTGAGCGAGATCTCAGCTGAATCCAGGTTTTGGAAGGTGACATCAGCGGTTTTCATCGCCGACTCAAACACTTCACGTTTCTGGTTCATCTCACCAGGGTTGTCGGCATTGAAGGCAAAGGTTTTACGGGAAAGGTACATCTCCTGCAGTTCGCCTTCTTCTTCCCAGGTGCTGTTCTCAACCGCCAGGTTCACGTTGGAGCTGTAGCTGCCGCTGGC
>WTGV01000067.1 GCA_011525295.1 Pseudomonadales bacterium
GCTCGCACCCTCCGTATTACCGCGGCTGCTGGCACGGAGTTAGCCGGTGCTTCTTCTGTAGCTAATGTCATGACGAACTGGTATTAACAGTTCGCTTTTCCTCACTACTGAAAGTGCTTTACAACCCAAAGGCCTTCTTCACACACGCGGCATGGCTGCGTCAGGCTTTCGCCCATTGCGCAATATTCTTTACTGCTGCCTTCCGTAGAAGTCTGGACCGTGTCTCAGTTCCAGTGTGACTGATCATCCTCTCAGACCAGCTATGGATCGCCGCCTTGGTAGGCCATTACCCTACCAACAAGCTAATCCAACGCAGGCTCCGCTAATAGCGCGAGGTCCGAAGAGCCCCCGCTTTCACCCTTAGGTCGTATGCGGTATTAGCACGAGTTTCCTCGAGTTATTCCCCACTACTAGGTAGATTCCTACGCGTTACTCACCCGTCCGCCACTAGGTTCCGGCCGAAGCCGGTGCCCCGTTCGACTTGCATGTATGAGACCTGCCGCCAACGTTCAATCTGAGCCATGATCAGACTCTTCAATTAATAGTACTGTGTTGACATATCCCGTATACACGGGGTACGTCGGTGTTTTGTCTGTTCTTGGCTCTGCTTCATTATCGAGCGCCCACACGAATGGCTTGTTTATTTTTAAAGATCACGTCGCAATCAAACAAGGATGTACGCAACGGGCGCGCAAATCCCCGCCGATTAACGACAAAGGGAGGAGAATTATAAGGGATGGGATGAGCGAAAGTCGATTAATTTGTAAACTTTTTTAGAAATATTCGAAATTCTCTTCTTTCTGAACTCAAGAGAGATGTCGTGCGATACCCCAAGACTTTCTTCCCCTCCGTAACAAGTGGAATTCACCGAATAATGCGTCGGCGCGCTGCAGTTCAAAGTTCACGTCCGCAACTGGCGTCCCATTAACCGAAACACCACCAGAATCCAGTAGCCTTCTTGCGGCACTACGAGATTGTGCGAGCTCCGTATCGCACAGTGCAACCGTGACAGGAACACTGTCAGGGAGTTCAGCGCGTGCTAAGCCATCTTGCCACAATTGTCCCAGATCCGACACTGTAAGGTCAGCAATACTGCCACCAAACAAAGCATCGGTTATGCGTTTTGCGGCCTGTAAACCCGACGCTCCGTGTACCAGTTGCGTCAATTCCTGCGCGATAGATTTCTGTGCAACCCGATCTTCTGGTCGCTCCAATGATTTTGCGACTAGTTCGGTTCGTTCGGATACTGGCTTGGCACTGAAGGTGTGTAGAGCATTGGTAATCTCCGAATCGGCGATATTGAACCAATACTGATAAAAACTGTAAGGTGATGTCAACGCGGCATCTAGCCATACGGTTCCAGCGGCGGTTTTACCAAACTTGCTACCGTCAGTCTTCGTTAATAACTTCAAAGTCAGTGCATACGCATGTCGCTGCAACGCGCGTCGGACTAAGTCGCTCCCGCTCACAATGTTGCCCCACTGATCCGAGCCTCCGACCTGCACCGAACAATCGTACCGACGAGCGAGCTCGAGATAGTCGTTGGCTTGTAACAACATATAACTAAACTCGGTAAACGAGATTCCTGCACCTTCTCGTTCCAAACGAGTTCGAACGCTATCACGTTGCACCATCGCATTCACGGAAAAATATTTTCCAATGTCGCGCAAGAAATCGATGAGCTTGAATTCCTCCGACCACTCGAGATTGTCAACGACTCTGAGTGCATTTGGTCCAGAGTCATCGAAATACTTATAGACTTGTTCTTTGCATAGAGCTACCCATTCCGATACTCGTTCGCGGGTATTCAAAGCTCGCTCGGCTTCTTTTCCAGAAGGGTCCCCAATCAGTCCAGTAGCGCCTCCGATCAGCACTATGGGACGATGACCGTGTTCTTGAAATCTCTTCAAAGCTAGAAGAGGCACGAGATTCCCAATGTGCAAACTTGGTGCCGTAGGATCAAATCCGGAATAAACCACGCGCGACGCAGTACTTAGATGGTTGTCTAAGGCACTCAAATCCGACACCTGCGCGATCTGTTCGCGCTCGTGCAATTCTGTAAGAACGGGACTAGTTGTCATAGGATTAAGGGCACACTGGAGATTTGTAATCCGCTCTTTCAGTCGAAGGTACTAATCGAAGCGGAGTGAAAGTGTCTTCAAGTGTTTATACGCTGCGAGAATTATAGATTTAGTCTTCAATCCCAACGCCATCTAAGAAATTGAACTGAACATACACAAAAACCTCGTTCCGGTCGTGTGTTCTTGAATTGTCATGCTAAAAACGCGAAAGTTTTTCGATCTTGGACATAATTGTCGTCATACTTCTTATAATCGATTTCCTTTCGTTCCAACGGAGACGCGCGTTCCTTGCGTTAGCGAGATTGGTGCCGTTTCATGATTGTGAATGACTTGAGTATTCGGCGGTTCGACCGCTGGTTTGGTGATCTACCACTATAGGCTGTGGAGAATTACTCAAAGAATTACAGGAAGTAGTAAGCCGCAACTATTACGAGGTTGCGGTGTGAGGAATCAGACTATGCGTAAATTTTCATTAAGAAGTTTAATGACTTGCTGCGTCGGAATTGGGGCATTTGTGTTTGTCCTCGTAGTTTTCTCGAACAAGCCTACTGTCCTGAACACATTGAATTCTGGTAACTTGGCAGCATTGCCACTGAACGATTCAGATGAGTTGTTTCTTACGCTGGATGAGGGTGTCACGTCGTTGCAAAACACTGAATCTTTAGCGGACGAAAACTCACCAACTGCAACAGATCCGTTTTTCAAAGTCAAAGTGAAAAGAGGAGATTCTTTGAGCTCGATTTTTCAGCGGGTCAGAATCCCACAGGAAGACTTGCTCGCCATCCAAAAAGTTTGCCCCGAGGAATGGGGGGACCAATATCTCGATGTCGGACAAACACTGAAATTTCAAAAGAACGTTGACGGTACCTTGGTTTTCTTCGAGTTTGTCAAGGATCGACTGACGAGCTATGTCTTCACGCGTATTGACGATTCTTTCACCGCAGAAGTAAAAGAAAAGAAAGTCATTTCAAAGAAGACTTTCCATCGCGTCGAGATTGCGAAGGGACAATCTGTAATTTCCGCTGGAATGGCCAGCGGAATCAAACAAGAACTGACCCTTTGGCAACTACCTAAGCTATTGCAATGGGATATCGACTTTCATCACGATATTCATCCCGGCGATTCATATGAAATACTGTATTTTGAAAACTATATTGAAGGTGAGTATATTGGTGATGGCGATATTGTGGCGATTACCTTTAATAGTGGCAAGACCACACATCAAATAGTCCGTTATCGACCCTCCGAAGACGCATTGATTAAATACTACACTCGTGATGGAACATCGACCGAAGGTCAATTTTTACGCGCACCGTTAGAGTACACACGAGTTTCATCAAACTTCAATCCGCGCCGATTGCATCCGATTCATAAACGTATCATGCCGCACAACGGTATTGACTATGCGGCACCCACCGGTACTCCCGTATATGCTACGGGCACAGGTGTGGTAACCGAGGCCGGAAAGAAAAGACTCAACGGCAACTATGTAGTGCTGAAACACGGCGCGACGTATCAAACAAAGTATTTACATCTGCACAAGATTGATCCAAAGATCAAAGTCGGTGCAAAGGTTGTTCAAGGACAACGTCTGGGTAGTGTCGGTATGACCGGTGCTGCCACAGGACCACATCTGCACTACGAGTTTCTTGTAAACGGTGTGCACAAAAATCCAAAGACTGTCGACCTTCCGCGGAACGAGAAGCTCAAGGGTGAAGAATTGATTCCATTTCAGCGACATGCAGATGAGGTATTTGGATTGATGGCTTCATTCGCTTCGAGTCAAAAGAGACTTCAAGCGTCAGAAACCGCTCCGTAAAGACTTCGCATCCATTCACGCGAGTGGGCTATTTCGTTGGGGCTATATCTGGTACTAGTGTCGATGGTCTTGACCTAGCGCTCGTCGAGATCACTTCCAATACTGTAGAAATAAAACAAGCGATTACGGTACCTTTTTCAGACACACTTCGTACTCGTCTGCTGAATCTCACATCAAATCCCGACGAAAACACTGTTCAACTAGGCCGTTCGCATGCAGAACTAGGGCAATTTATAGGCGAACAGGTTGCCCAGTTCATATCAACATTCGGATACTCTAAGTCAGACATCGTTGCTGTCGGTTCACATGGTCAAACAGTGTGTCACCAGCCCGAAGATGAGTTCAGTTTTTCGTGCCAAATTGGTGATGCAAGTCGTATCGCAGCCATATCCGGTATTGACACCATCGCTGATTTTCGTGCTGCAGATATTGCTTCGGGTGGTCAAGGAGCACCGCTAGTACCGATATTGCATGAACGCGTTTTCCGCTCCAAGCAAGTCGAGCGGGTCGTTGTTAACATTGGAGGAATTTCTAATGTCACGTATCTCCCCATTGCGAGGGCTGATCCAATTATCGGATTCGACACGGGTCCAGGAAATACGTTACTAGATGTTTGGACCCAACACCACTTTGAACGCAACTACGACCGCCAAGGAGAACTTGCAAGCTCAGGTTCAATACTAGAAAACTTACTTCCTCAGTTCTTAGCTGATCCTTGGTTTGATATTGAGCCCCCAAAGAGTACCGGTAAAGATCACTTTAATCTCAAATACATCCATGACCACATCCCGATTAGTCGCATGAAAACAAAACCTGTAGATGTACTTACCACTCTTACTGAACTCACAGCGACGTCCCTGAGCGCGGCGATCCGTAAGTGGTGTTGCGATTCAGGTGAAGTCATCATTTGTGGTGGGGGTAGATTGAACAAGTTTCTGATGGATAGGATCGAACACCAACTACCAAACCACCTAGTTCTGACAAGCGATGCACTTGGAATCAATGGGGACGCAATTGAAGCCGCTACGTTCGCCTACTTAGCACACCTATTCGTAAATGGCAAAGCAGGAAATATTCCCACTGTTACGGGTGCAAACCGCAATCGAGTACTTGGCTGTTTATACCCGGCTTAGGTTAAATAGGGGAATTCCATAGATAACTTGACAAACACGAGAGTCTAGGCGGATGGTATATATAATAACAGTATGTATAACCGTTCAATACGATATCGACTCTACCCCTTGACGTTGGACAAAGCCAACCTCTTGAAACAGTGTTTGGGGGCTACTCGGTACGTGTGGAACTATTTCTTAGCAGAAAATCAAAGAATGATGGAGGCTTATCGCGCCGACCCGTCTAAGCCGCGACCGAATACGACGTTCTACTCGCTGGGCAAGGAGTTTACCCAACTGCGGCGAACCAAGGACTGGTTGGGTGAGTTGCCTTTCAATCCCATTCGCTACGTGTTGAAATATCAAGCCGACGCGTGGCTGCAATGTTTCCGTTCTGGCAAAGGGTTTCCGAAGTTCAAGAGTCGATGGTACGACACCGATTCGGTGACGTTTCCCGCCGGTAGTTTCAAGCTCAATGGTCGATCGTTGCATCTCGCAAAAATCGGTCAAGTAGTCATCAGCGGTGACCATCCGTACGCAGACAGTGAGCCCGTATCCGTGGTAATACGAGAAGAGTGCCGGAAGTTCTACGCCACGGTCTGTTATGCCGTGGAACATGTGGAACACAACCAGAAA
>WTGV01000010.1 GCA_011525295.1 Pseudomonadales bacterium
TTGAAAGTTCTTACACCCGTTTCTTGGACACTACGAAAGGCGGTCGAATATCGTCGATCGCGGTACAAAAACGATTCGAATAGGGTTTGGAACGCTCCAGTACCGGTGTGTGTTGTCGGCAACATTACTGTTGGTGGAACTGGGAAGACTCCACTAGTTATTTGGTTGTGCGAATGGCTTACTCGAAGAGGAGTAAAGGTTGGGGTAGTGAGTCGTGGCTACGGTGGTAAAGCGGCCCAATATCCGATGATGGTCAGTGAGCAATCTCAATGCCGAGACGTTGGTGAAGAGAATGTCTTGTTGCACCGAAGAACTGAAGCTCCTATAGTAGTAGATCCAGACAGGGTACGCGCGACCCAGTTCCTACTAGACCATCATTCTGTCGACCTCATTATTGCCGACGACGGACTGCAACACTACAAATTAGGCCGAGACGTTGAAATCGCGGTTCTAGACGGCGCTCGCGGTACCGGTAACGGCTTACAGTTGCCATTCGGCCCTCTACGCGAACCAGAATCGAGGTTACAAGACGTGCAGTGGTTGGTCGTGAAAGGCGAACGTCGATGCGTTGACCGACCGTCAACTTTGATGCAACTTGAACCTGTTGAATTTGTGAACGTATCAAACAATTCAACTCTACCAATCCGTGAGTTTCGGGAACAGTACTTTGGAAAAGTTCGAGCCATCGCAGCGATTGGTAATCCAGATAGTTTTCAGGACACTTTGAACCAAATCCAAATTCAAGCGATTGTTAAAGGTTTTCGCGATCATCATCACTTTCGTCCAGATGAACTCGATGATAACGGAAGTGTTATCATCGTTACGGAAAAAGACGCCCAAAAAATTCGTGAGTTACCCATAGACACTAGTCATATTTGGTATCTAAACGTGAACGTGAAATTTAAAGAGGACGTGGATGAATTTCTTACTTCATTGTTCAACAAAAACGGAATAAACGTAATGGCTTCAACTTGAACAATTTCTTTTCCGTCGTAATTCCGGCGCGGCTAAACTCTACGAGGCTTCCTCGCAAGTTACTTTTACTGATCGCAGGGAAGTCGATGCTAAGACACGTTGTCGAACGAGCTCTCTTGTCCGATGCGAAACATGTTTATGTTGCTGCCGACGACCAACAGCTCATAGACACCTTGGTTGACACAGATGCAATATCGGTCATGACTTCCGTAGATCATGTGTCTGGTACCGATCGTATAGTAGAAGCTATCCAAGATCTTGGATTTGACGCGAACGACATAGTTGTGAACGTACAAGGCGACGAACCCTTGATTCCGCCTAAAGTCGTAAATCAGGTTGCTCGACTCTTAATTGATCGTCCGACTAGCGGTGTAGCAAGCTTGTATTCGACCATTTCAGAAGTTAAAGAGATCTTTGATCCGAACGCCGTGAAGGTTGTATTAGATTCGGATTCGCACGCGCTGTACTTTTCGCGGGCACCTCTACCTTGGGATCGAAGTAACTTCGCTGACGGGGAACCTACAGAAATCAAACCCCATTGGTATCGTCACTTGGGAATCTACGCGTATCGCGTGTGGGCGCTTAAGAAGTTTGTGTCTTGGAGTCCGTCACGTTTGGAACAAATAGAACGCTTGGAGCAACTTCGATTTCTTGAAAATGGAATTTCGATCGTGATGAACCACGTGAACGAACCGCTGAGTGCGGGTATCGACACACCCGACGACTTAGCAAGAGTTCGAGAGTTGTTCGCGACAGAGAACAAGTAACTATTTGGGATTTATATACTTAGGTTGAACATCCTAAATATATTTATTGACAGGTCGTCGAAGTCACCAACGTGAACGCTTCTCGCTGTCCAGACGCCCCAATTCCAGAGGCCATACTGGTATTATACACATGTATTCAACCCAAATATGTAATTCCCAAATATTTCGGGTGGCTACCGCTCTGACGCGTCCCTTCTCTGTCTTACGCAACTTTTCGCTATTCAATTTCAATAGCCTTAAGTTAGAGAGTTGTGTCGATGAATACGTTCATGTTTCTACACTCGCTCAGCTAGTCGAGGCATCGAGTTTTGCAGGACCGTTAAATTTTTTGGGAGGTGGTTCAAATCTCCTCCTCCGACCCAAGATCGACGGACGCTTGCTCCACATCGGTGTCGAAGGGATTTCCGTTACGCCCTTCAGCGAGGGTAAGTACTTAGTACGCGTCGGTGCTGGCGAGAACTGGCACAAGTTCGTGATGCACACGCTCAGTTTGGGAATCGGAGGTTTAGAAAATCTAGCGCTGATTCCAGGTAACGTCGGCGGCGCACCATATCAAAACATCGGTGCTTACGGACGCGAACTATCGGAGCTAGTCCACAGTGTAGAAGGGTTTGACTTAGCGACGAAAGAAACGCGCGTTTTGACCAAAGAAGAGTGTCAATTTTCCTACCGCGATAGTGTGTTTCGTTCCGAGGTCATACCCCATGTCATCATAACACATGTAACTTTTTTGCTCGGAAATCTTCCATTGATGACCAAGTATCGTGATGTTCGCGATACATTGAGTGGGTATGCACGGGAGGAAATAGATCACGATCTCATCGCTGAAACAGTCATCAAAATACGACAAAGCAAACTCCCCGATCTAGACGAATTTCCAAATGTAGGAAGTTTCTTCAAAAATCCCACGCTATCGAAGCAACAATATGATCGCTTACGAGGCAAAATCGATATTGTTGGATTTTCACAAGGAGAAGCGATACGTGTACCTGCGGCAAGGCTCATTGATGCGCAAAAGTGGAAAGGAAAGCAAGTTGGCAACGTGCTCGTCTGGCATCGACAACCACTTGTTTTAGTCAACTGCGGCGGCGCGAGTGCTACAGATTTTTTAGATGTTGCCGCGCGCGTGTCCGACGATGTAGAGCAACATTACGACATCCGTCTGGTACTCGAACCAGTGATTATGGGACGAGATAGTTGACGTAGTAAACTACTTGACTACATACTACTGAGAAACTACGGGTCTCGGTCGGTTTTCCTTAGGTCGAATTCGAGGATCGTTTGATGCTCGAGCTTTACCGTCGGTCGAGTCGTCGTCTGTACTATTAGCATCGACGTCCGTGGTCGTTCCTTCGCTTGATTCTTCTAAATCACTGTTACCACTCATGTGATCGGACTCTAGGCTGGAAGATGTCAGCGTTTCAGACTGCGGAGTATCCATTTCAGAACTAGCAGCTATCTCTTCTGACGACTCCATAGGTATTGGTGTAGATCGACTCTGGTCTTCGATTGGAGCCCCTTCGGTGACAGCGGCATTCGAGTTCTCGACTTCCAACTCGTCGCGGCTACCATGATTTTTGATCGTTTCAGGCGGCTCAGATTGGGTGGGTAAATCTATTTCAAGTGACGTTTGTGCCTTCTGAGTATTACTCTTTTCTTCAGGAGCATCTGTAGCATCCGTTTTAGCGACAGATCTCTTTTCGCGACCGAGATTCTGGTCCGTTCTTTGTTTTGTCTCTGCTTCTGGTGCTCTTTGCGACGCTGGTGTTTTGCTCTTGGCCCTTTCTTTTGAAGTAGGTGTATCAGCAGTTTTATTTCTACTTGCTTTTTTACCGCCTTTTTTCTTTACCTCTCCAATTTGTGCCGTATCTGACTTTGCTTCTTTTTTGGCTGCATCTCTTTTGGCATTGTTCTTTACTCGGTCTCTGTGTGAACTACCACTCTTTGTTGTGGGTACAGCAGACGGAAGTGTACGTTCTTTGATACGCTTTGATTTTGAACTACTCGCGGTAGTCTTGTTCGGAGAATGTCTTGTAATTTTCTGTTTCACGCGTTGAGTAGTTTTTGCACCGCTTTCGCTACGTCCCTCGTGAGTTCGCTTTCTTCGGGTATTAGTAGATTGTTTATTACTCTTGGTCGAACGATCGGACTTGTTTTCTACTACGAACAGTCGCTGATATAGATACGATGGAACTGCTGGAACGAACCGAAAGAATCGATTCGCGCCTTCAAGGACATTAGAGAATCCGGCTTTGTCTTTGCTCGCCTTCGCTTCAGATTTCTTGGGTGGCTTGCGCTCAATTTCTGGACGCTTTACAGCTGCAGTTTGAATCGACTCCGCCTGGGTTTCCCGATTGATCTTTCCTTTTTTCCCTTTACCGTTTTCAGGCATTCCGTGTTCGAAATTTTTCGTCTTCATCGGTGTCTTGCTATAGGTCGTAGAGAACGATTCGACGACGAAGGACGCATCTTCTCCGTCTTGATCTGGAACGATTTCTAATTTCGCGCTGGAGCGCATCTCAACCATACTTAAATGAGGCCGGAGATCGTTAGTTAAATATTGAGCTACGGCTGGAGTGACTCTAGCACGAATTCGTGCTATGCGTTTGCTATGACTTCTTGCTTCAATTTCACGAAAGATTCGATGTCCGACCGAGTCCACGGTTTGTCGATAGCCGTGACCTCCACATCCGTCACACCGTTGAAAATCTGTGTCGTATATTGAAGAGCGCGGGCGTCGACGTTGCAATTCCATTAATCCAAACGAAGAAATCGGTTCCCATTTCGTTCGACCACGATCTAAGTCGCATAAACGCGCGACTCGATCTTCAAGTTTCCTAATGTCTTGAACTTCGTACAGATCAATGAAATCTACAACGATGAGACCGCCAATATCCCGTAGTCTCAATTGCTTGAAAATTTCGTCCGCGGCTTCTAAATTGGTGTTCAACACCATGTCTCGAAAGTTGTCGTTGAATCGGAATTGCGCCGAGTTTACGTCGATCGTTAGGAGCGCTTCAGTGGGATCGAGCACAATCTGACCACCTGAGGGTAACTCAATAGTGCGGTCAAAGACCTTGCTAACCTGTGCTTCAATACGGTATTTCGTATATAACGGTATTTCGTCTTCATACAGTTGAATGTCGCCAGAAAAATCTGCCATGTAGGACTTCACAAAACTGCGAATATCCTCGTAGATACCTTTGTCATCAACGATGACCCGTTCTATGTTGCTGTGAAGATTGTCCCGTAATACAGAATTGACTAAGTTGTTAGCCTCGTACAACAATCGAGGTGCTTGTGAATCGGAATATGCTTGTTGAATTAGTTTCAACAAGTCAGCACATTCTCGTACATCGGTTTGTAGCTCTTTTTGGCTTCTCCCTCTTGCAGAGGTCCGGATCACGAGCCCACACTCTTTTGGAACCTTGAACTTAGGTAGCATTGCTTCAATCTCGGCACGCTGTTCTCTATTGATTTGCCGGGAAATCCGAGTGATAGGACGGTTCGTGTTCAGTACTACATGTTGTCCATGTAGCTGAATTTGACCGGTTAACGCTGCACCTTTTTCTACTCGAGCATCTCGTTCGACTTGTACTAGTACGTCGTCATTGACACTCAATACATCCGCAATGCGTTCCGGTGCGTCGCTTTCATCACTACTACCACGACGACCGTATTTGTAGTGAATCTTGTCGAGGGTCAATAGTCCGTGTTTCAGATCCCCAAAGTCGACGAAAGCCGCCTGTAATTGGTCATTGATTGAAACAACCTTGGCTTTGTAGATATTGCCTTGAGAACTTCGATTTGCGAACTTCTCAATGTGCAGGTCATATAAAACTGGTGCATTCTGCGCACCATTAGAATTGACAATTGCTACGCGTACTTCTCGAGACTTGAGTACGCTAATCAGCATGATTTTCATGATATCGAAACTTCCTGTTGGTCGAGTTTCGACTCCGAAATGTCAATCTGTCAGCTACATCGTTAGTCGTCCGAAGACTCTTGGTGGTCCTGCCTGCAAACGTGGTTCACGGAGTGTTCTACTCCAACGACTGATACAACGGGGCGCTATGGGTATAGTGGCTCTCGTGGGTGTCATGGAAATTTGCTAAAGTTCGATTGATTTAATCATCGTCGTGGTTATGAAGCCACAGCTTGATTTAATGGCACGTTTAAGTCTTCGATAATTTGGGTTTAATGTAGATGTTCTGATTGACTTCGGGATCGAAATCTTGATTGTTACTGCAGTAAATACATCACATCACTCGGGCTTCTGAAAATTTTTTGAAACCAAAAACGTCATCTATTTACCGAGAACAATTAGTTTTCCTTCAAAGGTCTGATCGGAGCTTCTGAGTAAATGTCTTGAAGCGACTTCACGACCAGATAGATGCACATTCGAGTGTACTTGAAACTATATGATACACACATTAGACCAATCTGTAAAGTAACAAGTTTGCTAAACACGGTATGACTCCTGTACAACATTTCACGATTAGTCGACATGCTGGGCAGCGTTTGGACAACTTTTTATTACGGGAGCTAAAGCCTGTTCCACGCAGTCGAATAATGCGAATGATTCGCAATGGTGAGGTTCGAGTCAACGGTAAACGAGCCAAAGTTTACCTAAAACTCAGCGAAGGTGATCGTATTCGAGTCCCACCTCTCGTACTCGAAGAAGAGAACACCGCAGAAGTGCCCGGTTGGCTTATTGATATCGTTGGTAAAAATGTGATTTACGACGATGATCGCTTAATCGCAGTGAACAAACCTAGTGGAACTTCAGTTCACGCGGGCACTTCTGTCGATGTTGGGTTAGTCGATGCCGTTCGAAAGTATTTTGACGATGACGACATTCAATTGGGACACCGCATTGACCGCGACACCTCTGGATGTGTACTGTTTGCAAAGACAAGAGTTGCTCTATTGGAAATCCACCATGCATTACAGCAACATCAGTTCGTGAAGCAGTACGAGGGTATAGTCGTAGGTTGCTGGCCTCACGACGTTAGCGAAATAACGGCACCACTTAGGAAATTTCGACTTCCTAACAATGAACGTCGAGTAGAAGTGCATGAATCTGGAAAAACGGCAGAGACTAAATTTAAGATCCTGCGCTCGTCGGACTCGTTGAGTTGGCTTCGTGTCGAACCCATAACAGGCCGAACACATCAGATTCGGGTACATTGCCAGTATCAAGGACATGCGATTGTGGGTGATGACAAATACGCAACACTACAGAGCTTGAGACCACCAAAAATGTTGCTACACGCGCAGAGTATTCAGTTTGTTGATGGTCTGACTATTCAGGCTCCGGTCCCGTCATATTTTGAAGAGTTTTGGGTTCAACACACTCCAGCGGGTTAATCCCACACTCTCGAAGAAATTCTGACGTTCGTATTAATGGAAGCCCAACAATAGCGGTGGGGTCTTCTGAACGAACTGATTTGAAGAGAAGAGGTCCGTGCGCTTCTGACTTGATAGCTCCGGCGCAATCCAATGGTTGATCCAGAGTTAAATAGGCAGTCACTTCACTTTTGGTATAGTCGCGGAACTGAATTTCGGTCTTAACAACATCGCATAAGACCCTACCACTTGGATCTAGCACCGAAACAGCGGTATAAAAACAGACTGATTGTCCCCTGAAACTAAGCAACATATCTTGGGCTCTTTCAAAAAGGTTGGGTTTGACTAACAGTCGTCCATTGCACACCCCGGTTTGGTCGCTACCGATTACAACGCATTTAGGAAATTTCTGGGCGACTACGTGTGCTTTCATCGTAGCAACTCGTTGAGCTATAGCGCTGGGAGATTCCGAAGTAAGGGGCCGTTCGTCGACATCTGGAGTCACTACACGAAATTGATAACCTAGAGAAGCTAGCTGTCGTTGACGATATCGTGAAGATGACGCTAACACAAGGTCAAGCATCGGCTAATACCTCGGTTGCATCATACGATTGTTCAACCTGCGAACATTGACAGTTTCTTGTATTGTCTCTATCATCTTGAATAGCGAAAGCGCCTTGGATATTCATGATTGTATTTTGTCCGAGCGACTGTGCCCGTGCAAACCGCAAATGGCAGCGCAGTCTCTTGATGCCTACGTTTCCACGGTTATATGAAGCTGTGGGTAAGCTTAACGAAGCGATAAGTGTTCAACTAGAGTTTGAGCTTGATGAAAATGATCGAGTACGGGTTTTTGGTCAAATTGAGACCAAAGCTAAGCTTCGGTGTTATGCGTGTTCGCTAGAAAAAGAAGTTCCATTTACTGTAAATCTTGACGTAAGGTTGGTACGTTCAGAGCGGGAAGCTCGAGAGATTTTTGGCGAATTTGATGCGATCGTCGTCAGCGATGATAAAATTACCTTACAAGAACTCATTGAAGACGATGTTTTAATGAACATTCCTTCTCGAGTTTGCGACGACAAACAGGCCTGTCCGCGACGACACACGGACACCGAGGCCATACCTCCGACAACACATCGGCCTTTCGCCAACATCGGACGGTTGATGAAAGCGAGTAGGTCGTAATCAGTTTTACTCAAATCGATATTTAGTTTATGGCAGTCCAACAGAATAAGAAGACCCGTTCCAAACGGGACCATCGGCGAGCGCATGATAGAGTAGTTACTCCAACGCTTACCGAAGACCAATACACCGGTGAGATTCATCGTCGCCACCACGTCGCCTCAGACGGGCGATATCGTGGTAGACAAGTGCGAGAAATTAAGATACCCGAGGAAGATCTACAAGAAGAGTAGAGCTCCATAGCTATTGCTGTGGAACACTTCCATGGTTGCCGCTCGATTTCAGATCGCGGTCGATACTCTCGGCTCAGAATCACCCACAGCTCAAATTATTGCCGGCGCGCGGGACTTTATTGACGCCAACGCTGATTGCGATTTAACTCTCATAGGACGCAGTCGTGATTTTTCTTGCTTTCCAGAGAGCCGTTGTCGAATCGTAGATTGTGCCACTGCGGTGCCACAGCATGCGACACTCCTCGACGTACTTCGAAAGAAAAGTGATTCCTCGTTGCGATCGGGTTTGAGTCTGCTTGCTGATAGCAGTGTAGATGCTCTAGTGTCCACTGGGAATAGCGGGGCACTGATGGTCCTAGGAAGACAAATCGTCTCGACTTTACCGGGGATTACTCGTCCGGCGATGATAAAGCAGTTTACTCGAACGACTGGGTCCTTTTGGATGCTAGACTTGGGGGCTAATCTCGCCCGTCGTCGTGGCTTGCTCAGTGAATTCGCACGTATAGGGAGTGCCTATGCAAACTCCATCGGTGGACTGAAAGAAGCCAAGGTCGCATTGTTAAACATCGGCACTGAAGCGCACAAGGGACCGCAATACTTGCGCGACACTGCAGTGGAACTTGCTCGAGATCCAAAAGTAAATTTTGTGGGATACATTGAAGCGCACGCGCTCTTCGACGGTATCGCTGATGTAGTCGTAACTGACGGGTTCACAGGAAACGTTGTATTGAAATCCATCGAAGGAGCGTTGGGGATTGCACGACAACATGTACAACATGCTTTAGCTAGTTCAGACGACTCGAAGCATGAAGCTGTTGTCAACAAGGTTAATTCAAGCTTAAACGCTCAGACTTACAATGGCGCGAGTCTCGTTGGTTTACGCGGCGTCATTGTGAAATGCCATGGTAATACGAACCACATCGGCATTCGGTCAGCCCTAGCGTTGGCGAAGCATGAAATTGTCGCACAAGTACCGCAACGTTTAGAAGCTCACTTTGAACACTCACTGGATCTAAATTGATGTCGAATATTACCTATCTATTTCCTGGTCAAGGTTCACAGTCGGTGGGTATGCTTGCTGATCTCTCCGAACTGGGTACTGACATTCAGGAACACTTAGCGCGAGCGTCCGACGTAATAAAAGTAGATTTAACGACGATTGTCGCGAACGGACCAGAGGAGAAGTTAAACAAGACTGAAGTTACACAACCTGCTATTCTGGCGACATCAATTGGCTTGTTCTCCATGACTCGTCGACTTGGTTTAGAGATGCCCTGTGCCGCGGCTGGGCATAGTCTCGGCGAATATAGTGCCTTAGTAGCAAGCGGTATGCTTAATTTCGAATCCGCAGTGCAGTTAGTGCATGAACGCGGAAAGATCATGCAAGCCGCGGTACCAGAAGGCTCGGGTGCTATAGTAGTGGTGCTTGGACTGAACGATGAAAGCGTGCAACAAGTTTGTGATTCAGTTGGCGAAACAGTAGAGATAGCCAATTTCAACTGCCCAGAACAAGTAGTGATCGCGGGTTTGACTTCAGCCGTCGAACGAGCTTCGGTGGCCTGTATGGACGCTGGAGCGTGGCGAGTTCTTCCGATCCCAATGAGCGTGCCAAGTCATTGCTCTCTTCTTCACAGTGCCAGAAGACAGCTCGAAAAGGTACTTTCACAACTAGAATTTCAGCACTCGAGTTTTAAGATTTATCAGAACATCAATGCGAAAGTTACCGACGATCTAGGTGAATTCAAACAAAATCTCGTCGGACAGATCAGCTCCAGCGTATTGTGGCATCAAAGCATCAGAGCGATGATAGATCACGGTATAAACACGTTTGTAGAATGTGGTCCGGGTAGAGTCCTCACCGGACTAATGCGACGTATTGATCGTGAGGTTACCGCAACGGCTTTGAGTAACCGAGAAACACTTGAAGAATTAATCAGAGCGTGAATATGACACAAAAATCGGCAATAGTAACAGGTGCAAGTCGCGGAATCGGACAAGCAATTGCTAGTCGCTTAGCCGCGGATGGCTTCTACGTATTCGGCACTGCGACAACCCAAGCTGGAGCAGATCGCATATCGGAGAGTCTTGATTCAAACGGTAGCGGAGTCCAATTGCAACTAACCGATGCACCGTCGATCGAAAACGCATTACAAACCATTGCTGATTCTGAAAGAACGATTTCGGTATTAGTAAATAATGCTGGAGTCACGAAGGACAAGTTGTTGCTTCGAATGTCAGAACCTTTGTGGGATGAAGTGCTCGACACAAACCTTACCGGATTTTTCCGCATTACCAAGCCCGTGTTACGCGGCATGTTTAAGCAGCGCTGGGGGCGCATTGTGAATCTTGGGTCAGTCGTTGCACGAACGGGAAATCGAGGACAAGCGCACTACTGCGCTACGAAAGCAGGAATCGAAGGATTTACCCGAGCTCTCGCAATGGAAGTCGCATCTCGCGGCATCACTGTGAACTGTGTTGCACCAGGTTTAATTTCGACCGACATGACCACAGATATTTCCGAGCGTGGTGAGGAAGCTTTGTTAACCGTTGTGCCCTTAGGTCGAGCTGGAACCCCAGAAGATGTTGCTAACACAGTCGCTTTTCTAGTGAGTACCGAAGCGAGTTACATCACTGGTCAAACTATCCACGTTAATGGTGGTATGTACGCGCCTTGAGAGGCCTGTCAATTACGAGTCCGGAACACAGCGAGTAGGGATTGGAAAAAGTCGCGATACCGGGCAAAGTGTTTTGTGAGTTCCGTCGTTCTGCCTTCAGTTTCCATGTACAGCAAAAGTAAAATACGTTGTCCCGCTAGGGATGTTTGTTTTTATAACACCGAGATACGGAGACCCATACACGAATGAGTTCTATTGAAGAGCGCGTAAAAAGACTGATAGCCGAACAACTTAAGAGCGAGCTGAAAGATGTAACTGATGAAGCTTCTCTTATGGACGATCTCGGTGCCGATTCGCTTGACACGGTCGAGTTAGTTATGGCATTAGAGGAAGAGTTTGAAACTGAGATCCCTGATGAAGATGCCGAGCGTATCGCGACGGTGAAACAGGTAATCGACTACATCAAGGACCAGATATCGAATACCTCCGAATCCGATAACGATTAGAGCTCTCGGTGTTGTTGCATTATCGCGTACCCTTTTCACACATTGAGTCGAACTTCCACCGAAACAGACCGTAATGTCTAAGTCACGAGTCGTTGTGACCGGCATGGGAGCTTTAACTCCCATCGGGAACACGGTTGAGGAGACTTGGAAGAACGCAGTTGCAGGTGTCAGTGGCGTAGCTCAAATTGACGCATTTGATACCACCGATCATCGAGTTACGATCGGCGCGCGGATCAGAGACTTTAACGTTGAGGAACACTTTCCCTCCAAAAACGCCAAGCGATACGACGAATTCATTCAGTTAGGATATGCGTCGGCTGTTCAAGCCATTGAACAGTCCGGGATTCATCTTAGCAACAACAGATCCAATGTCGGCGTCGCTTTTGGTTCCGGTATTGGTGGTATCCGGATGATCTGTACCCAGCACCAAGTGCTGCTTGAACGAGGGCCACGTCGAGTTTCTCCGTTCTTCGTGCCTTCCAGTATTGTCAATATGATCGCTGGGCAAGTTTCGATCGACTACGGGTTCGGTGGTCCAAATATTTCCATCGTAACTGCTTGCACTACGGGTTGCCATAACATTGGAGTCGGCGTTCGAATGATTCAATGCGGCGATGCCACAGGCATGATCGTCGGTGGTGCTGAATGGTCGACTTGTCCTTTGGCGATCGCTGGATTTGCTTCAATGAAAGCTTTGTCGACCCGAAATGATGAACCGGAACGCGCAAGTCGTCCTTGGGACAGAGATCGAGACGGGTTTGTATTGGGGGACGGTGCTGGTTGTTTGGTAATCGAGTCTTACGAGCACGCTGCGGCGCGCGGAGCCGAGATCCTTGCGGAAATTGTCGGTTTTGGCATGAGTGCGGACGCACACCATATCACTGGTCCGCCAGAAGACGGAAAAGGCGCGATCGCTGCCATGCAGCGAGCACTAGCAGACGCAAGCATGAACCCAGAAGAAGTTCACTACATTAACGCTCATGGTACGTCAACACCGCTGGGTGATATCGCGGAAACAAAAGCTATCAAAGCGGTTTTTGGAGAAGATTGTGCTATTCCCATCAATTCCTCGAAGTCGATGTTTGGTCACTTATTAGGTGCCGCGGGTGCAGTTGAAGCAATTGTTTCAATTCAGACACTCCGTGACCAACGGGCGCACCCAACCATAAATTTAGAAGTTCCTGACGAGGAGTGTGACTTAGACTTCATTCCAAAGGAAGCACGAGATATTTCGGCTGAGTACGCACTCAGCAACTCCTTTGGTTTTGGCGGTACCAACGGCACGCTGATTTTTCGCAAAGTGTAATCGTGGGACCACTGAATCGTTCTCGAACGATAGCGACTATAGTGGTCTTAATATGTATTTTGGGTGTGGTAGTGTTCTGTCACTTCGAGGCGTGGAAACACCATGAAATTGAGATCGAAGAACCACAAAGACTAGAAATTCAGCTAGGTGACAACTTTACTGACGTTGCTTCCAAGCTCCATACTCAAGGAATAATTCAAAACGTCAGATACTTTGAATTGTTGGCTCGATTGGCAAATTCCACCGGTTCAATCCAGGCTGGGGAGTATTCGTTTTTAGGCACATACACACCTGTAACAGTACTTCAGAATATAGTTCAAGGGAACGTAGTAACACGTTCGCTCACTTTCCCGGAAGGCGGTTCCTTCGCTGAGTTTCTGCACATTTTGGAATCTGCAACTAAGATTGAATTCGATCTAACAAACCGAAGTGTCGAAACCGCCTTAGCGGGGTTGAAAATGGAACAAACTTGGACACAAATCCCTTCAGACCACGCCGAGGGTTGGTTCTTCCCGGACACCTATCAATATACAACGTCTATGCGGGCATCTGAGGTCTTGAGTATCGCACACGGTAAGATGCTCGATGAACTTCGTGAAGTGTGGTTACAACGTGATCCTGCCACTCCATTGAGCACACCCTACGAGTTGCTTATATTGGCGTCGATTATTGAAAAAGAGTCTGGAGTAATTGAAGATCAAAAACAGATCGGTGGAGTGTTCTCTCGACGATTGAATAAGCGTATGCGCTTGCAGGCCGACCCTACGGTAATCTATGGTTTGGGGGACTCATTCGACGGAAACCTCACGCGCGCGCACCTCAACATGGATCACCCTTACAACACGTACCGAAACTACGGACTACCGCCGACGCCGATCGCTGCACCTAGTCGAGCGGCACTTCAAGCAGCGGCTAATCCTGCTCCTGGTGATGCCCTATACTTTGTTGCTCGTGGAGATGGTACGAGTGAATTTTCAGCAACTCTTGAAGAACACAATCGCGCCGTGCGCAAGTACCAGTTAAACCAGAACGACTGAATGACGAAGGGTCAGTTTATAACACTGGAAGGAGTCGACGGGGTTGGTAAGAGCACCGTCGTACCGAACATTGAGCAAGTACTACATTCCCACTCAATACCCTACTTTATCACTCGAGAACCCGGTGGAACACCGCTCGCCGAAGGAATCCGAAAGTTATTGTTGTCCGAATGGGAAGAAACCGTAACCGCGGAAGCCGAATTGTTTCTTATGTTTGCCGCCCGCGCGCAACATGTGGCCGAAGTAATCAAACCGCGATTAGAAGCAGGAACCTGGGTGATCTGCGAGCGCTTCACGGACGCTAGTTTCGCTTATCAAGGAGGTGGTCGAAACCTCCCTCTCGGCCTCGTCGCACGTCTTGCCGAGGCGGTTCATGCGGAGTACTGGCCTGATCTCACTGTATATCTTGATATAGATGTCGAAACTGCGCTTCAGCGAAGGGCACATCGAACCCAAGACCGCATCGAAAAAGAGACCATCGATTTCTTTGAATTCGCTAGATCCACGTACCTGAGCCTCGCAGCGACAGAATCTCGGATTGTCAAGATTGATGCGAGTGTACCCTTGACAGAACTAACTCGGTCGGTTTCGTTGGTGGTGCAGAACTTCGTATCTCAAAGATCATGAGTCAAACTTATCCTTGGATCGAGAACAAGTTACAGCAGATCTCGAGTGAAGCGTTTTTTGATCGCTTACCTCATGCGGTATTGATCGACGCATACCCTAGTTGGGGCGTTGAGGAGCTGGCGTGTCGATTGACACAGAAGATTGTCGGTATGGAGGGAGATCCTAGGGAAATTCCTCATCCCGACGTATTGTGGATTCGACCCGAAGACACAAAGCTGAAGATTGAGCGCGTACGCGATGCTATAGACTTTGTCTACTTATCCTCTCAAGTGGCGGCGCGGAAAGTTGCAATATTGGAGTCCATTGAGCTGGCTAGCATTCCAGCGGCAAATGCCTTACTCAAGTCGCTTGAAGAACCACCCGATAATGTACATTGGATATTGACGACTACCGCGTACGATTTGTTGCTACCAACCATTCGAAGTCGATGTACACGAATACACTTACACAATGCTGCTCGGGATGATACCGTGCAGTGGTTGCTCGAAAACGAAGTACCACAGCAAGAGTTAGAAAACTTCTTGATCGAGTTCGGTGACGCGCCATTCGCAATCAAAGAAGCATTTGAGTTGAAGCTGCAATCCCTTCGTACTTATCTTTTACAAGGTTGGCGCGATGCTTCTGTGGATCTAAGCGTAGCTGTGGCGCTGAAGGACCAGGACTTTTATGAATTACTAGCCCGTTGGTTGCGGATCACTGCACGGGTTGTACATAACGAAAAAGCGCCAGAGGCTTTGGGATTTTGGGACGAACTCATCGCTACTCGTCGAGCCGTGCACGATCAGAGCAACCTCAACCGACAAATTCAGATCGAGCGTCTATTGATTCAATGGTTTCGTATGAAACAGAAAATCAGGAGACGTAAAGCGGCGACCAAGATCATGCAGCACTAAACGCGGCGCGGGTGAAGTTTCGGATACCGTTCGATTCGACCAGAACGTTATCTTCTATCCTTACCCCGCCGAAAGGCACAAACTGCTCGACCAAAGACCAATTAATATCGTTGTGACCGCGAACTCGGTCCAATAGAACAGGAATAAAGTAAATTCCTGGCTCTACCGTGAATACTAAATCTGCTTCAATGCGACGAACCAGTCGTAGAGATGGGAATCGTGTCTGTGGTTTCCCTTCAGTACCTCCCGCATCGACTATATGACCTCCTACGTCGTGAGTCTGAAGACCTAATAGGTGACCGGTACCATGTGGATAAAAGATGTCAGTTAGTTGCTGTTCAAACGCTGCCGTTACGCTGCAAGTGACAATTTTCTGAGCTACTAACACTTCTGCCATCGCGAGGTGTGCGCACTTGTGAAACTCGACAAAATCTGTTAGATTTGGTAGCTGTGCGACTAGCGACTGTTGTGCTTCGTCGACGGACGATACTAGGTCGGCAAATGCATCGTTGGGATTCGCACTATAAGATCGGGTAATGTCAGAGTGGTAGCATCGTTCTCTTGCGCCAGCATCTATTAAAAAACTGAGTCGCTTAGCCGGTGGGTCCCGATCATAGTGTTGATAGTGCAATGTACTGCCATGGTCGTTCAGTGCGATGATGTTGGGGTAGGGAAGATCATGATGGACGTGCTTGGTCCGTTCTTGGTATGCTAGATGAATTTCAAACTCACTGCCTCCAGCCTCAAAACAATCGTAAGCACCAAGATGACCCTGGACTGCGATCGCGGTTGCATTTGAGATTTGTGATACTTCAAACGGAGTCTTGTAACCTCGGGCATATGCTAATTGATTTTGAAGGACTTTTGGCGGAAGTTCAACGTTTTCAAGGTCTAGGTATCTAGAGGGTGTAGTACCAAAATAAGCTACTCGCGAAATCGCTGCTAAATGCTGTAGACACGCTTGTTCTAAAGCTGGACGTGTCGAATAGCTTTCGCAATCAAAGTGATCCAACAACCAGTCAGGAGCGGATGAGGGAAGATACCAATAGTCAGCAGGACAATACCACAAGAGCTTTGGTTGGGCATTTCCATTCAGCAAGAGTAAACAATGTTCGCTGTTCTCTGCAACGGTCCAACGAAGGAAATGAGGATTGGCACGAAACGGCGGTGATTGATCATCGTCGTAATAGAACGTGTTCGCGCCTGCCGCGATCAAAGCGCTATCGAACTGATGTTGATTTAGTTTGTCTGACCACAAACAGGAAATCGTCGCTAGATGGTCTCTAAATTGAGCTTGTGTGTTCGCGTCCATGGGTGAGGAATGTTAGATAGTTCGACTTGAATCTTACAGGGAATTTTAGCATTCCCGCGCATTGTGAACTCTTCGTACAGAATTGAGCTAATGACAATTTTTTTAGAGTTTTTACAAATTCATCAGTTCGATTTCCAAAGTGAAGATTGACGTTGACGAGTCCGTAAGTTCAAGTGCAACAATGACCGATCTAGACAATTGGTATTCAATAAAATTGCAACTCAATCCACCCTTGCTTTTTCCAGTTTCAGGAGAGTACATGTCCAATTTTGGTTACGTAGCCCCAACCACTGTGGAGGAAACTCTCGCAGTGCTTCAGCGGGCAACGGATCAGGGTCAACGAACTCAGATACTAGCGGGTGGAACAGATGTCATAGTGCAATTTCGATCACTCGATAGTTCACACCGATTGTTTGTGGACATCAAGTCATTAAAAGAAACGAATGACGTTCGTATCGACAAAGAACACATTTTCGTTGGTGCCGCGATCGCGTCGGGTGTACTCAATGAAAATGCCGAACTAAAGGCTTTATTTCCTGGATTACTCGAAGCTGCTGATCTAATTGGATCGACTCAAATCCAAGGACGCGCGTCGATCGGGGGTAATCTGTGCAACTCATCTCCGGCTGGCGACACCATCCCTGCATTGATTGTGAATTCCGCTCTTTGTGTAATCGCGACGAACGAGGGTACAAGAACCGTTCCCACTGAAAATTTCGTTACAGGCGTCGGACGCAACTGCTTAGCGGCGCATGAATTTCTGCTTGGGTTTCAAATTCCAAGACCGTCTGCAGGTACTGGAGATGCATATTTGCGTTTTATCCCGCGCACTGAAATGGATATAGCAGTTGCTGGGGCAGCAGTGTCACTTACGATAAATCAAGACGGAATTTGCGAACGTGCGCGCGTGTCGATTGGTGCAGTTGCTCCTACACCCTTATTGGTATCCTCAGCTGCCGAAACACTTGTCGGTACAACCGCTGATGAAGATGCATTACAGCAAGCCGCGCAGGCTTGTAGCGACGCAGCACAACCGATTACCGATAAAAGAGGTACGGTGGAGTATCGTCGCAAGGTAGTCGGAGTACTTTGTCGGCGCGCCGGTGCGATCGCGAGAGATCGTGCCTTGTCGAATCGGAATTGAGAATGAAACGATATAAGACTAGAGAGATATGAGCAAGATTTACGTTTCCACCACTGTTAATGGAAGGCCTGAGGATGTGCTTTGTGAAGCTCATCAGACCTTACTAGACCTACTGCGCGACGAAATTGGACTTACCGGTACTAAAGAGGGCTGTGGTACCGGCGACTGTGGAGCTTGCACGGTTCTGTTGGATGACCGGTTGGTTTGTTCGTGTTTAGTTCTAGCACCGGAAGCAGATGGAAAAGAAATTACCACAGTTGAAGGTATCGCGGATTCGCAAGATGGTTTGCACGTCGTTCAACAAAAATTACTAGAGCATGCCGCATTACAGTGTGGAGTCTGTACTCCCGGATTTGTTGTCGCTGCGAAAGCATTACTCGACAGAGATCCAAATCCAGACGAGAAAACTATTCGTTATTGGTTAGCAGGAAACCTATGCCGATGTACCGGCTACGACAAAATCATTCGCGCGGTTCAAGACGCCGCACAGGAACTAACACCGACTAAGTAAGGAACACAAACATAAATGGCAGAAGCAGCAAACTTTAAGGCAATCGGTACTCGGCCAATACGCCCCGATGGAGTCGACAAAGTTACTGGTCGAGCAAATTTTGGTGCGGACTTAAACCTACCTGACATGTTGCACGGAAAGGTACTTCGAAGCCCACATGCCCATGCTCGAATCAAGCGAATTGATTTAACCAAAGCTCAGGCAATGGAAGGCGTCTACGCAGCTATTTCCAGTGCCGACTTACCTCAAGAAGTCACCTCGAGTTTGAGCAAAAACATTCTGGCGCGCGACAAATCACTATATCACGGCCATGCAATAGCTGCAGTCGCAGCACGCACTCCGCGGATTGCTGAGGAAGCATTGGAACGAATCGAGGTTGAGTACGAAGTGCTACCACCGGTCCTATCGCTAGACGTTGCTATGCAGAAGAATGCAACTCTTGTGTGTGAAGACTTGCGTACCAACGATGACGAAAGCATTCCTCCGAGCAATATCGCGGGGACACAGAGATTTGAACGCGGTGATGTAACAAAAGGTTTCGCTGAAGCAGATGTGATAGTGCAAGAAGAATTTAGAGTCCCCTCTGCACATCAAGGATACATAGAACCGCATGCTTGTGTTGCGACGAGTAATCCCGGAGGACGAGTGACCATTTGGTGCACAACTCAGGGACCTTTTGAAGTACGAAGCGCGACTGCTGGAGTGCTAAATAAGACAGTTTCAGACATTAAGGTCATACCATCAGAAATTGGTGGGGGTTTTGGTGGTAAGACAGTGGTATATCTTGAACCAGTTGCAGTACGACTATCAGAATTAACAGGCAAACCGGTGAAAATGGTGATGAACCGCGAGGAAGTCTTTCGTGCTACTGGCCCCGCGTCGGCAACTCTATGCAAGATTAAAGTGGGCGCTAAAAAAGACGGTCGGATAACCGCAGCGACTGCTTGGTTGGCCTACGAGGCCGGGGCTTTTCCGGGTTCTCCCGTAGGGCCTGGCTGTATGTCCGTATTTGCTCCCTATGACATCGAGAATTTCCTGGTTGAAGGCTACGATGTGTTGGTAAATAAGCCCAAGGTAGCGGCCTATCGTGCTCCTGGCGCACCTCAGTCGATGCACGCGATGGAGTGTGCAATTGATGAACTTGCTCAAAAACTTGACATGGACCCAATTGACTTACGGCTGAAAAACGCAGCTAAAGAAGGCTCTATCGCGCCATATGGTCCGAAGTTTCCACCTATCGGGCTTGTGGAATGTTTGGAAGCTGCAAAACGACACCCGAACTATGTAAACAAGCCTAGTGAAGAAGTAGGGCGAGGAGTGGCAGTCGGTTTCTGGTTTAACATAGGCATGCAATCTAGTGCCGAAGTTAACATCGCAGAAGACGGAGCAGTGTCAATAATGGAAGGAAGCCCCGATATCGGCGGTTCAAGAGCATCTATGTGCTTGATGGCAGCTGAGACTTTGGGTGTTCCCTATGAAACGATAAACGCTCATGTTGGCGATACCGAATCCACAGGGTTTTGTAATCTCACTGGTGGGAGTAGAACGACGTTTGCAACTGGGTTAGCGGTCGTGAAGGCGTGCGAAGATGTCATAGCACAATGTAAAGCGCGTGCAGCAATGACCTGGGAACTCGATGTTGAACAAGTGGATTGGCGGGACGGTCAAGCCGTACCAAAACCAGGTGTGAACCTAGATGTCGAACCCTTATCCTTGGCGGACATTGCGAAGACCATGAGTCGCACAGGTGGTCCGTTGCTCGGTCGCGCCAGTCTCAACGCACAAGGTGCCGGTGCTTGCTTCTCGGTAAATTGGACTGATGTGACCATCGACCGAGACACTGGTAAAGTTGACGTTAAAGCATTTACCGCAATACAAGATGCAGGACGAGCGATTCATCCCGCTTATGTTGAAGGACAGATGCAGGGTGGCGCGGTACAAGGCTTAGGTTGGGCACTTAACGAAGAGTACATATACGATGAACACGGCGTCGTTGAAAACGCCAGCTTTTTAGACTATCGAGTACCGGTTGCTTCTGATATGCCGATGATCGATTGCGAAATTATTGAAGTGCCGAACCCTTCGCATCCTTACGGAGTTCGTGGAGTAGGGGAGACGCCTATAGTAGCTCCACTAGCTGCGACCTCAAATGCAGTGAGGGACTTGCTTGGATTTCGAATCAACGATCTACCGTTATCTCCACCTAACGTGCTCGCGGCCATTGACGCCGAAGCTTGATACTCGGTCGTCTTGCTTTAGGTTATACCAAGTATGGCGCGTGTAGTTTTTCCGGATCACTTGCATCGGTTCACGGACGGGACCCATGAATTGGAAGTAGACTGCAGTTCGTTTCGCCAGCTCGTCCGCATACTCGAAGAAAAGTGGCCGGGTATTGAATCGATCTTAACTTCTACCACAGTCGCGATAGACGGTCAGTTGTTTCAAGACGCTTGGTTCGAAAAAATCGCACCAGATAGCGAAGTGTTTTTCTTACAACGAATTGAAGGTGGTTGAGAAACGATGATTCACTTCCTATCACGTTCCAAACAATAGCGAAACTCCTAAGGAAAACTGTCGTCCTGGGGTGTTGTACCTGTGGACGTGGTAGTAAGTCTCGTCGAGTAAATTGAAGACCTCGAACGATGTCTCAATCACATCATTCCAACGGTAAGTGATCGCACTGTCAACAACCAAGTAAGCATCCAAAGTAACGCAGCCTCGCCAACAAGCATCTAGAGCTTCATCGACCCATCGAACTGTAAAGTTTGAAGTCAGACTAGCTACGAAGTAAGAAACTGTACCAGCCAAAATGTTTTTCGGTCGTCGTTCCGTTTCCCGGTATGGTTGGTCCGCTCCGGCACGTGCTTCAGAATTGATTCGAGAAAAAGCAAAGTTGGTTGAAATTTGTCGGTTCCACGATTGTTGCCAAAGTAATTCAAAGCCGCGGTTGCGACCATAGTCTACGTTCTCACTCACGTTCCTACCGAAGGAAATTTTGTCGCGTAATCGCGTGGTAAAACGAGTAGCTTGAATCGTTGAAGTTGGAGATGAGAATTTAGCTCCAAGACTAATGCTGGTGCCGCGTTCAGGTTTGACGTTTGGATTAGGTAGCCACTTTTGTCCCCATCCGTAACGATCAATCATCGACGGAAAAGCTAAGGTCTGATGATCGAACTCGAAATAAATAGCAAATTTAGACTTCGCTGCCCCAATGTCTTGCACGAGCCAAGCAACTTGTGTAGATTTTGATAGAATCGGTTCGTCTTGAGTCGAGTCTATACGCGTGAGCGAAGCATTCCACGATAGCTTTTGGTATGTTTGTTCGTACCTCGCACGCAGGTAATTCACGCCAATTGGCTTGCGTGTCTGTTCTCCACGAACTAAGGATTCATTAACGTCATAGACTTGATCAAGCTCCCATGTGAACCAATTCCATACGGGTGTCGACAACGAAAGTTTTGTACGAGTGCCTGTGGTATTGTTATTGAACGACTCAAACCAAGTAGCGCGGTTCAGTGAAGTTGATAGACGTACGTTTATCCGATCAAACAGTACTCCGTTAACTCCAACTAAGCCTTGGTCGATTTCGGCCTTACCTCGGTCGTATCCTTGCGTAATCGTCGCGTATCGAATCGTCGATTGCCACGTTGAACCTGCAAAGTGATAGTGCCCAACAACGTGCTCAATTCCATCCAGATCACCATCTCCCAGTATGTCGATGCCGTCCCAGTCTTTTCGTGAGATTGAAACGTTGTGTTCGTCGAAACCATACACTAAATGAGCTTGGTTTCCGGCGGTTCCGTGAGCTAAATTTAAACTGCTTTGTGAGTCGGCTGTAGACTCGAGATTAATTACACCGCCGATCGATCCTGAACCAGGAGTAGCTGAAAAGTGTAGTAAATCTATTCCGGTGCAGGAGATCGTCGCGAAATTGAAGTTAGAGACTGGATCGGCAATGTCGTATCCGTCAATCTGAATTCCAAGGTGGTTTGCTTCTGAGCCGCGGCTTCTGATTTGCCCGATACTGTTGTCAAACGCTAGACTCGAAATTGGTTTCAGCACGTCGATCGGCGAGGCAAACATCTGAACTGAACTCACTACATGCGTGTATCTCACAAAAGACGGTTCAGTTTTTACGTGGATTTCTTCAATCTCACTTTCGTCGGTGTCTTCGTCAGCGTGCATCGTACCCAATGAGCCAAATAAAACGAGTGCTAGTGTAACAGGTAACGATATGGTGCCGTTAAATTTCAATTTTGAGTCCTAGTTCTGAGGATGGAGAATCGTGTGTGGGATCTAATGAACCACGAAGTCGTAGCTATGTCGTCTTGGACTTTAGAACCCACAAAAGGTTAGTTGTGTCGTAGCACTGAATTATGGATCAGTCGCAACGAGCAAAAATTTGGGAGTTACGTAGATAACGTGACAAAATCGCTCAAATTAGAGATCGGAGAAT
>WTGV01000056.1 GCA_011525295.1 Pseudomonadales bacterium
ACTGCGCGTACGTCAGGTACAACCAAGAATAGTCATCATTACGTTTCAGTTCCACCAGTTCGCGAGACATGTCGAAGAACGATAAGTGCTTCTTCTTGTCCTCATACCGCTGTTGTTGGAGTGCTAAGAAATAGTTGTAAACAAACCTTACTGACCCAAACTGCCGACGCAATGTCTGTTGCTGGACATTCGTAGGGTAGACTCGATAGCAATGCGCCGTTAACATGTACTTTATTATAGTAATAAATTCAAACTAAGCCACTATCAAGACTTCATGCGGCTTTTTGAAGCTGCGTCTTTGTTTCCGGTATTTGTCTCGTCGCTCGGAGTGTTCGTGTTACCTCGACGAGTGAAAGAACTTTACCGAAACCATTTTGGTCAAGAAGTCTCCAACCGGTTTGAATACGCTGGCTATTCATATCGGTGGATTGCACTGTCTGTTGACAGTAATGCAGCAATTGCCAAGTAGCAACGTTCGAGGCTCGAGAGCTGTTAGGAGGGTAAAGAACACGGTACCCCATCGCATTATTAATAGAGCCAGAAACACAGTCTAAAAGGTCTGAATTACGTGCGAGATCTAATGCTAAACGCCGCGCGAAGCGTTTGCGTCTATTGATCACCGCTGGTGGTATATCAAACACTAAAGGGATGTATTTCGAGGTGGGTTCTGCAACGGGCGTGTTCAAAACCCTTGGCTGAGCAGGTTTGGGAAGTGGTCGAGTCACCGGTGTGCCTTTCCGATCAGAAGTAGTGATAGATTCAATTAGATGAGTGCGCTCCTTATGATCGACCATGAGCATGGCGCGCACGTATTGTGAGTTTAGATCACACCAAAGGCAGATTTCACGTTCCATGACTTCTAGAAAGAGTTTGACGTCAAATGTCTTTTTATCACATTCCTCACAAATGTCTTCGAATGCTTCATGACAGTCGTTGAGATCCTCGCCGAAAGATTCCCAAACTTCTCGCATTGCAAGGTAGAACTTTCGAACGTTCGTAATGTGCCTACGACCCATTCCATTGCACAGTGCTTGAGGTAGAAGGGGGTAGAGCTTTCTTACGGTAAAGAGCATATCGCTGAGTAGTGATTGGCTAATGGGAAAACCGTTTTGTCGCAACCATCTCACAGTTTTACGTTGCGACAATGTTTGTGCAATTTCCTTTTCTCTGGTTTCCACACAATCGGCGAGATGAAGTGCTCGATCAATGAATTTGCGACGGCGACGAACTTGGTTTTGAATAAGGTGCGACAGTTCAATATTGCCGCTTGAAACTGTTTGGTTTCTCACGATAGTGGGTACTGGCACAGGTTCTTGCCCATTTCCTTTAAGCTCGTTCTGTACTACGTCAAGTAGTTTGAGTCGTCTCCGACCTCCACCGAACAGTTCGAAATTTTGTGTGTCCCCATTTTTCACATACACAAGAGGTTGGAGCAGACCGATGTGTTTTAATGAGTCATACAATCGCAACTCTGAAGAACCAAAACGTGCGGATCGAACGGTTTTCTTAGACTTAGATGTGGTGTTCACTGTAGTTGGTTCAAAAAATTGAAAAGTGATTATACGTACAGTATTACTCCTAACTCACATAAAATCCACGGCATCGTGATGTGATTTCCCACTTACTGAGAACTTGGTGCATTCACGAAGATCAAGATGCTCAAAGACAAGACTGATTGAGATGGGGTTAGTCAGGCGATGTCTTTAAATACTCCTGTTGAGTTCGGTAACAAAGTGTGCCTAAATGAATATGACACTTGCGTTCTTATTATTGACAACGAAACTTTCGTGGCTATTCTTTAATTCCCTTCACTACCAAGATACGTTCATTTGAACGACGATTCACCGGCGTGTGATTCGATCACCACACTAAATCTCGAACCCAACGACCACCATCGTCTAGCTGCGTTGTGCGGTCCAGACGATACGAATATTCGCCAACTTGAGCAACGTTTACAGGTCGATATTCGTAATCGAGGCAATCAATTCCAGCTCGTTGGTCCAGAACCACAAGTATCCGCCGCACAATCTGTACTGAACCGCTTGTATCAGGAGACCGCATCGCGCGATCTTCTTGACCCCCACACCGTGCACTTATTCTTGCAGGGTACATTTGTGGATGACCTGAAATTACAAAAGGACGCAGAAGAGACCACGGCAAACGGACAGATTGTCACTCGTAAACGGCACATAGTGCCACGCGGGCACAATCAAGTGCAATTTGTTGACAACATGCGGAATTTGGACATCAATTTTGGTGTTGGTCCCGCGGGTACGGGCAAAACCTATCTGGCAGTCGCATGTGCTGTTGAAGCTTTGGAGAGTGGGAAGGTTTCGCGCATACTACTCGTACGGCCAGCGGTTGAAGTAGGAGAAAAGTTAGGTTTTCTGCCAGGTGACCTAGCGCAAAAAATCGATCCATATTTGCGGCCTTTATACGACGCGCTATACGAAATGCTTGGAGCACAACGGGTTCTCAAGTGTATTGAAAAGAACGAAATAGAAATCGCGCCATTGGCTTACATGAGGGGACGAACACTTAATAATGCGTTCATCATATTGGATGAAGGTCAGAACACTACGATTTCGCAAATGAAAATGTTCCTCACTCGCATAGGATTTGGCTCAACCGTTGCGGTAACTGGTGATCTCACGCAGATTGACATACTACTCGTACGGCCAGCGGTTGAAGTAGGAGAAAAGTTAGGTTTTCTGCCAGGTGACCTAGCGCAAAAAATCGATCCATATTTGCGGCCTTTATACGACGCGCTATACGAAATGCTTGGAGCACAACGGGTTCTCAAGTGTATTGAAAAGAACGAAATAGAAATCGCGCCATTGGCTTACATGAGGGGACGAACACTTAATAATGCGTTCATCATATTGGATGAAGGTCAGAACACTACGATTTCGCAAATGAAAATGTTCCTCACTCGCATAGGATTTGGCTCAACCGTTGCGGTAACTGGTGATCTCACGCAGATTGACCTACCTCAACACCAATACCGCCAACAGTCAGGATTGGTTCACGTGTTGAAAATCATTAAAGAAATCGAGGGAATCTCGATCGTTCACTTCAATCGTCGCGATGTGGTTCGCCATCCTTTAGTCCAAGATATCGTCAATGCATACGAACGCGACGATGTACACCGACAAAGAAAAAAAGACGAGCCGTCGGAATGAGCATGACTCTTGAATCAAGAGCATCGGTGAACGTGCAATTTGCCGAACCTGTACCAGAAATTTCTGACAGCGATGTCGCTGAATGGGTGGAGTCTGCGCGGGGAGATCGATTGGGCGAGATATGCGTGCGTTTCATGGGTCTCGAAGAAGCTCGGCTGTTAAATCGACAATTTCGAAAAGTTGACAAACCAACGAATGTTTTGGCTTTTCAAAGTGACTGTCAAGAAATATTGGGCGACCTTGCCATTTGTCTACCATTGGCGTTGCAAGAAGCCCAAGAACAAGGCAAATCTCTTTCATCTCACTTAGCTCATCTCGTCATACATGGGACGTTGCACTTGTGTGGGTTAGATCACCAAACTGAACCGGAGGCTCAACGGATGGAATCGTTAGAGTCAGACTTAATGCACAGATTGGGTTTTCCCAACCCGTACCAAGACTATGGCTGAAGAAATAGAAAGTAAACCTCGCTGGCGAGAATGGTTTGAACAACTGTTTGCCGATGAACGGGACGACGACTCCTCCGACAAATTTAAAAAAGCAATCAAGGAGTTCGCTTCAGAAGAAATTGAGAGCGCAGACACGCTGAAAATAATTTTTGGCGCGCTCCATGTCGCCGATATGCGTGTACGGGATATCATGGTGCCACGGGCTCGGATGGCATACGTTCGAGCTGATTCGAGTCGCCAACAAATTCTCGCCCAAATCGCCAAGTCTCAGCACACTCGATTTCCTGTAATAGGAGAAGATGTCGATGATATCCGCGGAATCTTGCATGCCAAAGACTTGTTGATTGACGCGAATGTGAAAAACGACAATGGCTTCGATGTTGCGAGAATTAGTCGACCACCGTCGCTTATACCAGAAAGTAAACGACTGAACGTACTCTTGAAGGATTTTCGTTCCTCAAGACGCCACATGGCAATAGTAGTTGACGAGTTTGGACACGTTTCTGGGCTAGTAACGATCGAAGATATTCTGGAACAGATCGTTGGTAATATCGAGGACGAACATGATCAATCCGACTACGAGGATCAGAGTATCGTACCCTTAGCAGATCACCAGTTTCGTGTGCGCGGGGACGCGTCCATTGATGAGTTTAACGAGTACTTTAACGTCGACCTTCCTCGAGGGGAACTGGAGACTGTCGGCGGAGTCATTACCCGGAAGTTTGGCCGAGTACCCGCTAATGGCGACGAGTTGCAAATAGGTGCGATGAAGGTTCGTGTTATAAATGCTGACGATCGGAAAATCACGTTATTGCAGGTGATTCAACCATAGTGCAACACCGCGCCGCGGTGATCCTCGCACTGGCGTTTCTAGGCGGCGCGATCTACCCGATAGCGTTTGCGCCGTTTGAGATTTGGCCGCTCGCGCTCGTATCCCTGGTGTCACTGTTTTTTGCTTCGGAGCAAGTCTTTGAGCGTTCGTTTTTATTGAGGTTGTTGGTTCCATTTGCGTTTGCTGTCAGTATGTACGGGGTGGGCACTTCGTGGGTGCACAGCAGCTTTCTAGCTGTTGGAGATATTTCGAACACGATCTCAACCTGGGTAACCGTTTTGTTCGTGTTCGCCAACGCGGTTGTGTTTACCGTGATCATCGTCACTATTCAAGAACTTTGGGCTCGCAGACCAAGATTTGTTCGGACCGCTGAAAAAGCTTACACCTTAGAGTGGACCCCCTCGCGCGACCTAGGTGGTTACTCAGTTTTAGGAACAGCCCTAGGTTGGGTCGTCTTTGAGTTTCAAAACAACCTATTGGAATCTGACATCGCGTTTCCGTGGTTGCAAGCTGGCTACGCCTATATTGACACTTGGTTGGTCGGATTAGCAACCATTGGGGGCGTGACTTTAGTCAGCTTTTTCGTTTTAGTTACTGCGATGGCGTTGTTTCGAATTCGGCGAATACGGTTCATTACGATGGCTTTAGCAGTGTGCCCATGGTTGTTAGGAATCGTACTACTTAACTTACCTTGGACGCAACCGGTCGAAGAGAAAGAGATAGCATTAGTACAGAGTAATTTTTCGATAACAGAAAAGACCACTGGAAGTGGGCCGGCTTTGTCATTACGAACTAACTCGAGATTGTCTCTTGAGGCGGAAGGCGTTGACGTTGTTATTTGGCCAGAAGGTGCCCTCCATATAGTGGTAAATCAAGAACTGATCGATGCGCTCTATTCACTCGCAGTTCGCGTCGATGCGTCGCTGATTACCGGTGTGTTGAGTCAAACCATCGTTCGGGGAGAAGAAGATCCCTTTCTTCACAATGCTGCCGTAGGTGTGAGCAAGCACGGTCGAGAGTATCAGGAATATCAGAAGAAAAAAATGGCACCGTTTGGAGAGCAAATTCCTTTTGAAGCCGTTCTAAAACCAATCATACAGTGGTTGAATTTACCAATTAACAGGATCGGCCCTGGAATCGGTCGACAAAGCAACATGGTGCTAGAGGGTGTAACAGTGGGCATGACTATCTGTTACGAAATTGCATTCCCCTCTTACGTTGCGATACGTAGTCGAGATGCTGACTTTTTGGTGACGATTAGTGAGGATGCGTGGTTTGGAAACTCGATCGGCCCAGCTCAGCACATGCAGATTGCGCGCATGCGATCTGTAGAAACTGGTCGTTACTTAGCGCGCGCGACGACAAAGGGAATTAGCGGAATCGTAGACCCGAAGGGAAAGTTGATCGCGACGATGCCCGTTGATGAACAAGGTGTTGTACGTGGAACCATCCGAACGATGGAAGGGGAGACTTGGTTTGTTAGGTACGTGGCTGGAGTGTATGCCTGGGTCTGGGGAGTGATTGCGGTGCTTGGTGGCGGCGTGCTCTCTGCTTTTGGAAGTGTGTTGGGTTTAATGTTTATGAGACGCGTTTTTGGAGGCGACAGCGAAACTGATGACGAAGAAGGGGATTTGGAACAGGAAGAAAACTTCGATGAAGCCACCGAAGGAGATGAAGATCCGGATGACGATTGGTAATAAGGTCCCCGCTTCCACGGAGAACCCAATGCGAAATCCCTTTCGCATTTTGAAGCATCCGTACCTCGGGGTTCAACCTTGAGATTGAATTATGCACATGAACGCTGACTTGTTAGTAATATTACCATCGAATTTAACAAATAGCTCACACCAACCTTATTTGCGAGTATGTCATCTATGAAGAGTCGCTATCTACGAAGCTTGAACTGTCAGTTCAGAGCGTGTTGGGGCGGGCGACTAACTTGGAGTGCTAGACTTACTCTGTGTCGATTCGATTCTTACCTACAATTTAAATGAACGACGATTGTGTTTAGAGATTGATGAACATGGAAAGATTACAAGAACCTGGCCTTTTTCGAAACAACTGGGTCAAAAGTTCGCTGTGTCTTGGATTGATATTAGTCGCGATCTTCTTTCCCATTTTCTCGGCTGTGGTCTTGCACTCGATTATTCTTCCCGACCCGTCTAAGATTTGGGCAATTGTTTGCGGTATCGCGCTAATGTATTTGTTGGTACCTGTTACAGTTTGGGTGGTTTATCGATGGAGGCTTTCGCTCACTAGTGCAGAAGCTCGATATTGGATTAAGAGACGAATCACCCAACCATTAATGTTGATTCACATTCCTCTTCAGCTTGTCTTGGTCGTGCTGATGTTTTTTATGCTCGGGAATATTTTGGGTTAACCGACGAGCCGAACGATATCCGTCTCAAAGTCTTCTAGTTAGTCTTCGGAGCGTCTTGCTGTACTACAAAACACTACGAGAGTTATCTGTCTAGAACATTCCCTATAAATCCCGTAGCAAGACATATAAAACTTCAACCTTGGTTCAAAATCTCAAGTTTAGTTCTATTACGACCTCCGGACTCGAAGGTTTCCGTTTGTACATCCTTCAGTGTTCGGTATTTAAAAATTTGACGGTTCTTTGTACCGTTGATTTAGGCTCAGCGTTTACTACTGCCATTGCCTTCGATCAATATCTGGTAGTAAGAAATTAGGAGTTTTCGAGCAGATTCATCAATAATGAACGGACCAAGTCGTTGTTGGACCGTCTCGATCGGACTCTTTGCGCAACTCTTCTAGTACTTCGATTTGTGTTGGCGTGAAATTTGTCTTTATCCAATCGCCCAAACAATTCCGCGCTAAATTTGCTCTCAAATCTGCAGTCGGTAAATCGCGAATCGCTTCTATCAAAGCATCTGGATCGAGTTGAACCCACTCTAACACGATACGGTGTAGATACCTTGCTTGCTCGGAAAAGGTTGGTAGTTCAAGTCCTAGCTCAACAGCTTTCTTGAACTCTCCTGACTCGACATATTCCTCTCCGACCGCAGAGTAAGCCTCTTCTTTACCCTCTCGTACTTTCGGTAGCAGTTCAAGTGCAAGGTTCAAATCTTCACGGACGATTGCAGACATAATTGTTGCCTCGAGTGTGGGTTCATAGCCGCCCCATGAGTCCTCTCGCCTCGGCTGGTCTAACGCCATGTCGAAAGCTCTTCGGGGATCCGAATGTACCAGCTGGGTTATTAGTGCTTCCCAGATTACCTGTTGATTTTTTTCTGTCTCCAACTTGCGTACCCAGTTGATCGCCTCTTCTACGTCTTGACTGATCAATTCTCTCATCACTGCACTGAGAAAATATCTATCCCATCTGAGACTTTCCTTATGTTCTATCGCGAGTTCGGAGGCTACTAGCGGCGAGGTTTGAGCGATTTGGTTAAGTGCTTCTGATACTGCTAGGTCTTGCAATTCTGGTAGCAAGTCACTTTGGTTTTCAAGTACATAGTGAGGATCGACTGATGCCCAATTTTCGACTACGTTCGCGATGAGATCGTCGCGCAAAGCGCTGTTTTCCGTATTGATGATGGCTTGATAAGCCGCCGCTGGTTCAGAACTCGCCCATCTATCCACCATTCGGCGAAGTGTACTTCGAAACTGCCCTTCTGCTGGCAGCTCTTGGGCATACTGAAATGCCGCCAGAGGACTCTCTTCAGTGGCAATATAAATCAAACCATTCACTAGTCTGCTTTTGGAGTCTTCGTCCAAGTTGCAAGCGCGGATGCGGTCTATGGCGGCAAATTCATCACGCTCAAACCATTGCTGTGCGATGCTCATGAGAACTTCATACTGGTCATACCGATCTGGGTTAAATACTTGTATCATGTCGTTCCAAACCAACTCTGGGTCATCCACGCGCTTGTCTCGAAGCGACACCCAGTATGTGTTTATTACTTGTTCTTCTTCGCCTAATTGGTTTGCGATCGTGCGATATGTGGCTAAGGATTCACCAGACTGCGATGCAAGAATACCTATGAGAGCACTCTTTCTCGTGTCCTCACTGAGTGATTTAGCATTGTTCACGGCGTCGTCTAAGTTCTGCAATGCCCACTCTCGAAATACATTTCGGACATATGGATTGGGTGCCGTTTCTGTATCTGGAGGAACATTCGCTCCTGTGGGCCAAGGGTCAGGATCGGATAGATCGGTTCCAACACGGTTTTCTGCCAATGCAAACTTCATGGCTGCTGCTGGATTTAGAAGGACTAGTTTTTCGAGAAGAGCAGACTTCAGCTCGACTGGAACGCGTTTCGGCCGCTGTTGCGACGCGGCTGTTAATTGATGTAGCTCGTTAGAAATCTGTTTTTCAGACAAACCGAGAACATAGTTATAGACCGTCAGGCTGTGTTGGAACGAATCAGTGTGTAGCAATGGATCGTCGATTGAAGCTGGAACTACTGGTTGCTGGGAGTGCCCGTCAGTAGGTTCATTACTCAATGTCACAAGATGTAGAAAATACCTACACCCTCCACCTATAGCGATACATGACGCTAGGATAGTGACGAGGACCAAGGTTTCTCTTTTCATGAACTCAGATCTAGACTAAATGCAGTGTGGCCTCGCAATTCTCCTGTAGACATTGCGGGTGTGAGTTCAAAGGGCTACGGAATTTATTCATTTAGTTTGTCGCGATCTTCTTTAAGAATGTATTTGTTCAATTGGGCTAGTTTCTCGGTGGAGTAGATATCTGAATTAGCACTTGCGTAGCGGACCATTAAAACTGCCACCTCAGACTTGATATTGTCTGAGGGAAATTCGGTTAACTCGTGGTACAAACCCTGAAGATCTATGGAAACCCAAGTCCTGGCAATGTCTTGATAGTACTCTACTTGCTCTTCACTCGATAACTGATTACCCAGAGCTATAGCTTTTTTTGTTTCGCCATTTTTAATTAGAGTGTCACCGACAACACAGTACGCGTGGATTCGATTGTCCCCAATATCTCGCACCATCGGTAGCAACTGCACAGCAAGATCAACGTCATTCCTCGAAATTGAGATCAAGATGGCAGACTCTCCGGTCCACCCATGGAAGGGTTGCGGTTCGACAGGCGGCTGTTCCAGCGCGATCTGAAACGCTTCTCTAGGCTTCGTAGAAACAAGTGCATGCGCGAGCGAGCGCATTAAAGCAGAACGCTCTGGTTCGTGCTCTGGTAAATTGATCACCCAGTTTCTTGCTTCGTCAAGATTTTGCCTCGACCAGTGCCAAAAGAAGCGAGACGCAAGCTCTCCCTTCAATGCCGGCTCTGAAAGATTCATAATAAAGTCCGTTGCTTCGTTGGGTTCAAGATTCTCTAAAGCGCGGTAAATTGCGCCCAGCTTATATTGTTGTGGTAGCACATTGAACACCTCAAGGAGCTGACGGGGCGAGTGTTCTGCCGCAGTATAGATTGCGTCTATGGTATATTCTCTTTCAAATTCTGTATGAAATTCTAGATCCAACAACACTTCGATCCTAGCCAACAATCCAGCTGGATCGTTCTGTGCCAGAATCCAAATACCCTCATATTGAATAAACTCTTCACCACGTTCGCCTAGGTTGTCAAGTACGTAATCAAAAGTTTCCCCTGGTTTGTCGGACAACAACGCATACAACACGTCATAGAATGCTAATTTAGAGAAGTAAGATTCAATTTCTTCTAGTGCGGCAAGACCTTCTTCTTTAACCAACGCAATAGCCACTCGATTTAGCGATTCGCTCACAAGATTTTTAATGTCCTCGCGATCCATGGTGCTGACAATTTCAATCCAAGTATTTCTTGGGTTTTCGATTTTCGCTGGGACTAACCTTTCTAAATGAACGGTAAATGCATAACTCTCGTCTCCAAGTGCTTGTGCTAGTTCCCGCACTTGATTGAGATTTAAGTTGTCTTGTGCTCGTAAGATCGTGGGTATCCAACGGATCGTCGATTGTTTTTTCACATTCTTGAGATAAGAGACCGTTTTGTCTAGATCGGTGCGAGCCCAAGTAAACAGTACGATAGTAGCCATAAACTCGCGCTCGTCGTACTTTAACGACGACACAAAATCAAGGGTTTTTTCCGGTGCCAAATCTGCAAGTCTTCGCAACAGGACTGATTGCAACTCCTCCCGAATTGCACGATCGACACTCCAGGAAGGATCAGTAGACTGCTTGAGCCATCCTAACAGTTGGTCTTTCGATAGTGTCGCTACCCAAGATACGATTGACAGCTTTCGGTCAAACGCAGACAGAGGGAACACGATCTCATTGAGCTTAGTTGGTACGAATTGACTACTTACACCCTTAGAAGGGCTTGAAGGTGTTGGCCGATCTCTCTCAAGATATGAATCTCTTGTGCTTGATCCAGCTAGCGGATTTTCATGCTCGGCTGGTGCTTCTCCTCCAATTAGTGCGAGGATTCCCGATACGCCAAGCACACCAACAATTAGTCCAACAAAAATAACGAACACGTACTCTCGATGTTGTTTCGGCATGGAAATTCAGTTCATAGTTCATTGAAACAGATCAATCTAGATTCTATCCTAATTCGGATTTGTTTTTGTTTGTAAACTGAGACTGGTACAAGCAAGACTTTGCAGGCTAGCACACTCACTGTTCTGAGGACTGCTGGATACGCCTCACATCCTCGCCAGGTAGCCAGGTAAGCTATCTAATCTCTACTTCGATGAAAGAGTTGTTACTACCTCCGCTGGCCTCAGTCTCAATCGGTATATCTTTCGTCTTCTCGATATTTGTTTGTCGGGCTTCTTAACTCTATCGAATCCTAGTCGCGGTGCATAATTTGTTTTCGTTTAGACACACCCACGACACTCAACGCTACCTCACATTGAATATCTCTTACGATCCCATTTCCATCGAACAAAAGTGGCAAAAATGGTGGGAGGAACAGGGTACTAACTCGCTTTCAGAACAAGATCTGCGCGAAGTACAGCGTCCTTTCTACAACCTGATGATGTTTCCCTACCCATCTGCGGAGGGTTTGCACATCGGGAACATCTATGCATACACGGGCGCGGATGTTCAAGGCCGTTTTCAGCGCCTTCTAGGCAAAACGGTGTTTGAACCGATTGGTTTTGATGCTTTTGGCATTCACAGCGAAAACTTCGCATTGAAGACCGGTACTAATCCAAACGAACTGATACCGAAGAATATTGCTAACTTTACACAGCAGCTTAAGCGTTTCGGGGGAATGTTCGACTGGACTCACACAGTCGATACCACAGATCCAAAGTATTATCGTTGGACGCAATGGATTTTCGTTCAACTGTTTAAAGCTGGACTAATCGAGCGTCGAGAAGCGGCAGTTAATTGGTGTCCGTCCTGTTTAACGGTTCTCGCCAACGAGCAAGTGATCAACGGTTTTTGTGAACGCTGTGATGCGAAAGTAGGTCAACGCCAGCTTCCCCAGTGGTTTGTCAAGATCACCAAATATGCGAAACGATTGCTGGACAACATCGACGAATTAGATTGGTCAAAAACGACCAAAGCCGCACAGTCGAATTGGATCGGCGCGAGCACCGGCGCTCATGTGCAATTTGCGCGAGAAGATTCTGATGAGAGCATCGTCGTCTTTACGACTCGCCCAGATACGCTGTTTGGTGCGACCTACCTAGTACTTGCGCCGGAACATGAACTTGTCGATAGCGTTACTACTGATGGACAACGCAAAGCGGTCGACAGGTATTTGAGCCACGTAGCACAACAAGACATCGTCGAAAGACAAATACTTGACCGAGAAAAGACCGGGGTTTTTACAGGAACCTATTGCATTAACCCTGCGACAAAAGCACGCATTCCTATTTGGATTTCCGATTATGTTTTAGTCGATTACGGTACTGGTGCGATCATGGCTGTTCCTGGGCACGATCAGCGCGACTTCGAGTTCGCAACCAAGTTTGAACTACCTATTCGGCGTGTAATCGCGGAACCTGGGGCGAACAACATGATTGATCTAATCGCCGCGTACGAAGGTGACGGTACACTGGTCAATTCTGGTAAATTCGATGGCTTAGACGTCGCGGTCGCGAAGGACAAAATTGTCGCCAGGTTGCACAAGGACAAACTTGCAGAAATAGCGATCTCTTACCGATTACATGATTGGTGTATCTCACGGCAACGGTATTGGGGGCCTCCCATTCCCATTATTCACTGTAGTGATTGCGGACCAGTTGTCGTACCAGAAAAGGACTTGCCCGTACTACTACCTTATCTTGAGGATTTTCGTCCCAACGATCGCGGCGAAAGCCCTTTGTCGAGGGATTCAGATTGGGTAAATGTACCTTGTCCTACATGTGGTAAGGATGCGAGCCGAGAAACCGATGTTTCGGATACATTCTTGGATAGTGCATGGTACTTTCTACGATATCCGTGTACGGATACGACGGATCAACCGTTCAACTCAGACATTCTCCATAAATGGCTACCGGTTGCTTTCTACATCGGTGGAAACGAACATGCCGTCTTACACATGCTGTATTCTCGATTCCTGACGATGGCACTGTATGACATGGGGATATTGAATTTTGAGGAGCCCTATAGAAAGTTTCGCGCGCATGGTTTGTTGATTCGCGAAGGCCGGAAAATTTCCAAGAGTAGAGGCAACGTGATAGTACCGGACTCTGTTATCGCAGAGTTTGGAGCCGATACAGTACGACTCTATCTCATGTTCTTGGGACCCTTTGAACAGGGAGGCGCTTATCGCGAGGACGGGATTCAAGGTCCCTACAAGTTTTTGAACAGACTTTGGCAGACGGTTCATGAGGCAGTACCGAGTACTTCAGAATCTCCACTAAAAAAGTCATTGCACCGCACCATTAAACAGGTCACGGATGATTTGAGTCAACTCCGTTATAACACGGCAATTGCCGCGATGATGGAATATCTCAACGAAGTTCGAGCAGATGGACGTACTCCCCTGATATCGGAAGTTGAACCCTTGGTAGTGTTAGTTTCACCATTCTGTCCCCACATTGCAGAGGAACTCCATGAGCAATTAGGACGTCAGGGCGGACTGTTCGCCTGCGGATGGTGGCCTTCCTACGATTCAGAATTACTCAAGGTGGAAACCGTGTCTATCCCAGTCTCGGTGAACGGTAAAACGCGCGCCATGATCGATGTTAAGACTGATAGTACCGAAACTGAAGTAGTCGAGCGGGCGAAGACGCAACCAAATTTAGTTCGACACCTTGAAGGCGTTGATGTTCAACGGACTGTTTACGTGAAGAACCGGATGTTGAATTTTGTTACAAAACCCGCAGCGTAGTACTACCGTGAGGATCATCTGCCCGTTTAAGTCGTTTCTGTTGTTGGTAGCAACGCTATTGTTGGCGTCAGGATGTGGATTCTATCTTCGCACGACGACGCTCGGTACATACCTGTCGTCGGTCAACATTGACATACCAAAATCACCGGCCCTAGAAAAGGAGCTCAAGCACGCGTTTTCGCTCAATGAAGTATCAGTTTCCGATTCCGAGAGTGCAGATTTGTCAATTCGTTTAAAGGATTCAAACTTGCAGAAGTCGACATCTTTGGTTGTACCGAGAGAGGGCCTACAAGAGTATGAACTGATTCTTGAGGTTACGTTCACGCTTTGGTATAACGGTGACGAAGAGACTTTAGAGGACGTTTCGTTCACGAAAGCAGGACGGGTACGAGTACATCCAAACCAGCTGCTCAGCACGTCTGCGGAAGAACAAACTGTGAGGACTGAACTCATACAAGGTGTGGTTGACGACTTCGTACATGAACTGTACCTACGACTGGCTCGGGAACAGGAATCACAGTGAGATTCACATATTGTGATCATCACTCTTGACAAATTTCCTCAGAGTTTAAAGAAGCAATTAGACCCGTTGTATTTTTTAGCGGGTAACGAGCTACTTCTTCTTGAGGAGAGCGTTGAACTTATCGCATCCGAGGCTGAGACTCACGGTTTTGGTGAAATCGAACGTGTAGAGATCACGCAACCCGATGAATGGTACTCACTGTTAGCCGACGCATCGGGTCGTTCGCTGTTTGCGGAAAAACGCATCTTCGATGTCCGCCTGACCAAGAATGTGCTTACTTCGAAAGTGCAAACTGCTTTGGAAGAGTGGATTCACGATGCTAACGAGGAAACGATCATGATACTTCGTGGTTGGTCGTGGGATTACCGTTTTCGTAGTGCCGCGTGGTTTAAATCAATTTCTGCTCTGGCTACGACGGTTGTCATTGAAGCAGTTCCGATCGCGAGACTGTCCCATTGGATTAAAGATCGAGCACAAGCTCTCGGCTTAAAACTCAGTGAAGACGCGATTTCTGAACTAACGGATCTCACCGATGGCAATCTCTATGCTGCTCAACAGGAACTTGAAAAACTTCGTTTGATATTTTTGAATGAAGACAAGGAGATCGGAATCGAAGGGCTGACACGAATAAATTGGAGCATAAGCGGTGCTTTTGATTTGGTTGATGCCGCTTGCAATGGAAACGTCGACAAGATATCGACAATGTTAGCTGCCGTTCGCAGAGAGGGTGCACAACCATTGTTTCTTGTCGGTGCTCTAGGTTCTCAACTACGAAAGTACCATGACTTAGCCTGTGGTCGTCGAACACACCTAACGCCGAACAGGCGCCGCGTGGGCGAACGAGTTATAAAGCGGATAGGTCGGACAGGACTGGAACGTCTGCTCGTTGAGTGCGCGCACTTAGATTGTCAACAAAAAGGCATCTTACAAGGTGATTCGTGGCTCGCTTTGGAATCGATGTTGTTGAATTTAGCTGGGTACCAAAATCGAACTTTGGAAACAGATGCAACCCGGCTTCGCGTGGATTACGAAAATTGAGAAACCGACAGGTTGAAAACTTGCTAAGCACCATCCTACAATTCTCTACGCACTTCCCGAGAGTCTCGAGCTAGATGTCCTGTTCAGCAAAAACTGTCGTTTATTGGGCGGAGTCGTCGCACCAAATTGATGAGATTCACCAACAGAAGAACAAAATAATGAGTGTTTACCGATGTTAGATTATTCGATGTCGCCTCGGTTAAACTCTAGTTCCAAAGTGTACCTTGTCTGTACTTCAGTATCCAACACGAGCGTCTCAGGTAGAGCGTACTCACCGTGGTTGTAACCATACTTCATCTTCAGACGCGTCGAACTGGGGTCAACGAACGTCATGTGTACGGAATGGTGAAAAGTGTTTCCGTTAATGTCTCCGTATAAGTCATCTCTCGTTAAGAACACCTCTTCCTCGTTCGCATTCAACATCGTGTTGCCATGGTATCGATCCCAGTAGGGTCGATAAATATTGTTCTTCGAGTATTGAACGTTTAACGACGATGTGTCTATCACTACTCGCGATAAGACAAAGGGGAAAGATCGGTTATACGTTGTAGACTTCGCTAATGGTTCAGGAGCAGTATCAAAAAGCGACGGTAGCTGGTCCATCCAAATCCGCACTCTGAAATGTGTTCGCATTATGCGCACTGGATACAGTGTGAGTTGTAACCTTGCACATTCGAGCGGTACGGTCTCCTTTGCAGAGTCTGCGGATAACGATTCCTCGCCTTGAATATTCATAGTGGTTTCGACAAAGTTGTCCAAAAAATTGGCGAATTCCTGATCATTGGTTACCGCGTCGAAATTCATTCGTAGTTCGGTTTCCTGTTCTTCATGCCCCTGACAATCAATGAATCGCTTCTGCACGTCGGTCCATTCGTTTGATTTTGTAAGTACTGCGTACAGTCCATCATCCCAAGCTAAAGGCGCAAAGGGTTCAATTTCAACCGCAACCGGTGGAGGAGGTTGGGCTGGTTTACGGTGGCCGCTAAACGGCCTGCCTCCTGGGGGTTTAATATCACCAAATATCTCAAACATTTCACCAGCAATGTTCTCTTCATTGAAAGTTCCTTTAAATTCTTGTACGTATTTCTTGTCATCGAAATGTGGTTGGAATGTAAAGTAAAACTCATTGTCTTGAATCTTAAGATTCTCCACTGGAAACGTCTTTTTGTGGCTGTTAGTCCATTCCCCACTGAAATTGCCGTCCGCATCAGTTTCTAGTTTGAAATACATCTCACGATGACTCGGTTGACTATCCCACTCAATTTGAAAAATTGTCAACGACTTTGCTGATGCTGCGTCGTACGGCAACGTTGTTGCATAGTTAGAAGTTTCTGGTGCAAGATTGATTGCTTCCTGTGCCCCATCATCTGTGCTAGGGGACTCTATAGAGGAACTTTCAGTGGATTGTCGACGATGATCAAATTGAGACAATCTTTCGAGGTTTTTCAAAGCAATGTGTAGACGGTAACGTGAGTCCTTAGCTCCGTGGGCGGGGAACGAACCTTCACTTGCTGATTCAAACTCGGTTTCCGTGGTAGTGTGAAATCGCTTACCGATTTGCGTCAACTCGTGTTTATAGATTAGCGCTTTTGTGCCATAGGAAACGATAGCCTCAACAACAAACGATGCTAAATGAATGTCGTCGAGTCGCCCCATACGCTCTATTAGGGCACGAAAACCTTCATCCGTTTGACATTGGCCTAGTCCCCTCCCCGTGCAGCACTGCTGCTAAAGTTTGCTGAGAAGTCGTTGGGGTCCGCTCACGGCCTATTCTGCCATTCGGTAAATTCGTCCATCGCCACATCGGTCACGCGAGCAATGAGATCCGCCCACACCGACACGCGATACAGCTCCTGTACCATCGCGCGAATCCGCCGGGTCGACATCCCATGTGTAAACAAATGAATGACCTTGTCATCAAAACCCGGCAAACGCCGACAGTACTTCTCGACTAATTGGGGTTCAAATGTACCTTGACGATCTCGGGGCACCTCCAGCGGCATCGAGCCCGTATCCGTCAATACCGTCTTGGGATTATGGCCGTTATGCACATTACCGGCACTCTGTGCCGCCGGCTACGCTAAGTGCTCGTCCGGCTCAGCATCCAAAATCCGTTCCGCCAATTTCCGCCGCATTTCCGCCAGTACCTCACCACTCTGAAATAACTCAGTAGGATTCGAATCGCCCACAATCTGATCGAGCAAATCGTCCGTGATGCGGCTCTTAGGCTTGCGTGCCGTCATATCATTTCTCCGATAAAGTCCAGTAAATGGCGACGACGAGTAGCCACCTAAATACTATTAAATTATCCAACCCATACACGGGATTTATGACACACTCCTTGGGCTATCGACGCATGTGTGCTCGGTTGCGACAGGATCATGGGAAATCGATTGGCAATCGGCGGGTGCGACGGTTAATGCGAAATGCGGGACTATCGGGTGTTCCGAGGAAACGGAGACCCTTCCGAAAACCGGGCCGATCCGACCAGAACATTCTCGATTTGTTGTAACGCGAGTTCTCTGCGAAGCAACCGAACCTGGTGTGGGTCACCGACATCACTGAGTTCCGAACGGACAATCTACCATTTTGCAAGGGTATTTTTGAGAACTTTCACAATTTTCACCGATTCTCTTTTTTTTGTCGGGGGCTCTGCCCCCTTGCCCCCGAAGTACGGGACCTTTGCTCAAATAAGGTAGGGTGAGTAACATTTTTATTGCGGAACCCAGGAGTGGATAGTCCGTACCTTAATCAAATAAGGTGCGCGTTAGGTTTCGGCGATGGTTCGTCGGTACAGAGTACCGGTTTTCAGCATCGCACAAGCGACCGCCAACAAACGATCAGCGACAGAACGTAACGCGCGACCATGGGTATGACCACGAGCACGTAGTGCTTGATATCGTTGCCTACAGAGAGGATCCCTCTGTGCCGCGATTCGAGCCCAATGATAGATACTGTCCACGAGCCAGGGATTCGCGGCTCGGCGGCGTTGGACGCGATAAGATTTGCCGGATCTTTTCGTCACGGGCGCGATTCCAGTGAGACACCGCAAGGCGGCATAATCTCGGTTTCGAATGGCCTGCCCGGCTTCTCCTAACAAGTTAGCCAGCACGATCGTGCCGACACCTGGCATGGAAGCGAGAATATCGCGATCACTGGGTTTTGCGGGGTTCGTACCTGAAATATCAGTCGCGGATGTGCTAGTCGACAAGCCTTTCAGTTTCGTTTCGAGCTGGTGCGTGACCTCTTGGAGTTGTTGTTGGACAAGGGCTAATTGCTGGAACAAGAGCTTGATTTGTTCTTGTAGTAACCGCGCCGTAGTAGTCGTTACCGGTAACCTTTCGGCACGCAACTGCTCGAGTATCTTGTCTGCTTGGAAACGCCGAATCTTGTGGGCTTTGAGAATCTTCTCGACCGAGTTTTTTCGCCGGTGTCGTGCTGCTTCTGGATTCGGCATATGTTCCCACAGCACTTGGATAAACGGTAATCCGATATTGGTACCAAACAAGCTTTCGAAATGGGGATAGTACCGCCAGAGACTCTGCCGAATCTTGAGCGCTAAGCCTAGTTTGTTGCGCAGCAACTGTTCGCGCATGCGATGTCGCTCGCGCAACTCGAGCATGTCGGCATCCGGTGCTTCCAAGATTCGTAGTGCTTGAGGCTCTAGGAATAGCGCCGTCGCTAACACCAACGCGTCGCGCCGGTCGTCTTTCGCACCCGCCGGTGAATAGCGATCCCGAAAGCGATCCGCTTGTTTCGGATTGATGGCAAAGACGCCATAATCCAGTGCCAACAAACAATCAACCACCGGGCCGCTGGAAGTTTCTAAGGCGACGCCAATGCTCGCGGTCTCCGCCTGATTTGTCTGTTCCGACAACCACATCGCTAACTCGGTAAACCCAATTCCGGTGTGCCGTATCTTCCGCTCGGCAACATGCTCTCCAGTCGCATTCAGAAGGCAGACTTGATGCTCTGATTTTCCCCAGTCTACACCCACGTACCATTGCAATTCCATCGTAAAACTCCAAAATAATGCTCGATTCAGTCAATTCGGTAAATTGCAATGCTGACCTTTCCCTGTACAGGCGTTCTGAGACGCAAACAATCTACTGGGTCTCCATTGCAATGGTGCGTTGCCGTGGCACAAGTCCGTCGCAGGTGATCAACATCACTTGGAGAAGGTTGGTAGCTCACGGCCGCACACCGAATTGCGTTTCCTAATCTCTCGAAAGGTTAACGTGTAATGGTACAGGGAGAAGGTAAGTTGTACTTGTGCGTGATTAAAGAACTCTACGATGGTACGGTCGTGAGCTGGAAAACTCAGGCTCGACCGACCGCGGAATTAGTGGTTTCCACGGTGGAATGGGCGGTTGCTACGTCCCCGCGGCAGAATGGAATATCGACGAATCTACATTCCGATCACGGGAGTCAATACACCAGCGACGCGTACTGAAAGTGCTTGCAACGCTATGGTTTGGGGATGAGTATGGAACGGGTGCGGACCTGAGCCGACAATGCATCCACCGAGAGTGTGATTGCACAGTTGAAACGAGAATTGGTGCATCGTTGCTGATTTCGCACGCGACAGGAAGCGACCGAAAAGATCAATCAGTACTTCTTAAACACCTACAATCCTTGGCGACGAATGCCAATTTCAACCCAAAAACCGAACACGAAAAAAGCAATCAATGGGAGGACCTATGGTGTAGTTTGTTGATCAAAAAGTGACTAAAAAAGTGTCCCACAAACCGTACTCAGACCCGATCACCCCGTTTTACTTCTGTAACCCCTATGACTCGTGTCAACACAGTCAAATTGAACAATTCAACGGTCTCATCCACCGAACGTTCCAAAAAGCGCAATTGTTCCAATACCTAACCCACGAGAAGATCACCAAGGAAGCACAACAACCTATTATCATGTCTCGCAAAAAACGCCCCGGTTTCCGTACCCCGTAAAAAATCCTAAAATAATGACTCCGTTGTAGACTATCCCAACAATTCAGCACATACTGCTGTACAAGTGCGACTTCTTAATGGGCACTCTCTCAGCACCTCAATTGTACTTCACGCTGGAATATAGGCAGTAGCGAACGAACGGCGAAATGCTGCCTGCAGAGCGAGGTTCTAAATGAATTTCCACGATAAACTGTCAATCAACCTGAGGCAACTGCAGCGATGAATGTAGTTTTTATTTCTTGAGTCGAAATGGCAAAGAATCTACTTGCTTATCTATGTCTCGGTACAGAGCCGACAGCACTTCATTCATCGTATATGTTCTTGAAAAACCTAAATCGTCTTGTATAACTATGCTGCTGTGGGTAGGGTGTTTTTCGGTATCCTTTAATTGCTTAGAATGTGTGAGTGACAACATTTCAGAAAGATACGAAACTTCATCGGAACTTAGAAAATAATACACACGATTCTGCAACAACAATTGCAATGCTGCGTGTGTCGCAGCATCCGGTTCAAGAACGCCAATTGCTTTTAGTAGTTCAGCCGGATTCTCCATCGCCCAATATTGAAAGATGTACTCATGATACTCTGACCGACTGTCATCGGTTACACTATCCATGAGAGTCAAAACTTCGTCCCATTGCTTGTTTCTAACAAGTTCGCGCCCGACAATAATGTGCGTAGACACATGGTTTAATTGAGACAACAACTTCTGAGCGTATTCAAGATCGTACATCGCGACGACTTCAAACACATCTACTAAAACATCACCAATCATTGGATGTTCACTTATTTCAAAGGCTCGTTCCATCGCAACTTGAGGGTTTAGTCTTGCCAAAGTGCGTAATGCTTCTACAGCCGCCGCGTATCTTACATGTGGTCGTAGGTCTTGAGTATTTTCAATCCAAAACAAGGCTGCCTCAGAGTCTTGTTCGGTCCATGATCTCGCAATTGCACGCGCTAACTCTGAATCGTATATAGTTCCAGCAAACCACTTAATTAGTTTTGATGCGTCTTCGGGGGACGTATTAGCAAGCGTGGTCAATCGAACTTGTTGTCCGATTGCTCGTAAGGTCACAGGTAAAGTGTCTATATTCTCAACGAAATCTGAAAAATTTGTTTCTGCCCAAATTTTTAGAATATCAGTCTCTAGATTTTTAAAGAAACCTGTGGAAGCCAAGGCCGATGCTGCTTCCAACGCGGCATGTGGACGTTTCGCTGCCCAACCTCTAAGCACGTACGAAAAAACAGTTATTTGTATGCTTTCGTCTAGTTCCGAAACCTTTTTAAAAACAGCGTCGTATCCTATTTGTTCTGCACTGTGAATGACCAGGATGGGTACTAAGATGTCTACTAACATCGCGTTTCCTATCTCAAAGTATGTTTCTTCGATGAGTTTGAAACTAGCTTGCGCGTTTAGGGTTTTGAGATGGCTAAGCAAGTCGAATAGGTCTAAATCTCCTTGACCAAATTCACGTAAAAGCTGTTTTAGGTTACTGACATCAGGATTGGAAACAAGTGCGCGTTCTTGTTGACTATTGAAAGACTTTGTAGAAGTGGTATTCTGTTCTGTCTCTTCAATTGATAAAGAATCCGACTCGATTTGAGACCTTGAAAAACCAGAGCGTTGCACCAAAAAAACAACCAACACGATCGCGAGAATCAAGCTCAACAACCCTGAAATCAACCAAAACTTTGCTTTAATACTCATGCTCCCATTCCTTTACCTTGTCTACCGCGAGAATGTTTTTTTATCTTGCAACGTAGCGTACTGCAACCGGTTCAATTTTGATATAACCAAAAGAGAGCAACCCAGTGTCGCCAAGAACAAATTTTCGTGTGTCAGTTATCGTCGCCCGTGCTTGCACTCGTTGATTACCAAGAGAAGCTGTTGTGACATGAGCTTTCAGGTCGTTACGATCACGGTTTTCTGTGAAATAGTGCAAGTGACGATATCCAGTCCAGAGGTAAGCTGATATCCAGCAATCTGTTTGCCTTTCTTCAGTTTGTGCAGGAACATAATCGAACAGTGGGTTTCTATCCTTGATTTCTGTATTAGAGCAACCAACATCAGAGAATACGTGTGAATGACTAGGTCCAAATGGTGCCTGGGGACTGCGTAGGTTTTCGGGGACACATTTTTAGTCACTTTTTGATCAACAAACT
>WTGV01000021.1 GCA_011525295.1 Pseudomonadales bacterium
GGAGAATAGTGCCCAAATCTCAAACCGATTTTGTCACGTTATCTACGTAACTCCCTTATTTTTGGAGTCGACGACATTATGAAACACGCGAAAAACCTCTTTGGGATACTTGTACTGATTGTGGTCGTGCAGTCCTTCTTCACCGAGGTGTTCGCCGCGCAACAATTTACGATCATGGGAGAGCTTAGACCGGAAGGTATCGCAATCCATGACGGCAGCGTAGGAATAACTGCGAGTGATGCGAAAGAAATGAATTTCAAGCAAGCCACTGTAGTTGTCACTCACGAAGTCATAAATGTAGAAGGTGAGACGGAAACAATCGAATTATTGTCGGGACAGTTTCAAAAAGGGTTCGTGTCATTAAACGGAGAGATCGAGAACACGATTGACGCAAAAATTATTGTCGACGCAGGAGGAACGGATGCTTTGACGCTGGATATTGTGATTTCGCCCGGCGCATCGATTTCGTTTGCAGTCATAGAGAGTATCGCTCAAATGGAAATGCTCGGGGCTAGCCGCAACGTAAAAAATCCCACCAACAAGTTTACGATCTCCGGAGATCTAAGTTCCATTGACGGCGACCTTGACGGCACAATAGTCCAAATACGATCTAGTGAATACGATTACACGGGCGAACGACGGGTCTTGAATCTTGGAAAGGTTTTGCTTGAAGAAGGAAAGTTTACCATCGATGGAGAAGTGCAAGAACCGCGAATTGTCAACATTCTGATTATTGGATACCTCGGACACGCTCAAACCAAAGCTATTATCGAACCAAATGCTGAACTCACACTCGAATCGCAAGGTTCTTGGATCAAGGGCGTGTTTGTAACCTCGAGCATTGATAGTAGACATGCCCGATTGATTGACGTTTGGCAACAAAGCGAGGAGTATTTGTCTACTAGGAGGGATTACCTTGAAGCTTACCAACAGTTTCAAAATAACCCAGAATCTGTTTCGGACGATGAAACTCCTCTACATCGAGAATTGGTACGGAAGTTGAATCGAGTGCGCTACGACTTTCTCCAGCAAATTGCTCGGAACCCAGCGGATCCGATTGACGCGCTTCTCGCCATGGAACTGAATGCCTTTTGGGGAAAAGAGGAAGCGCAGTCAATCTACGACCGGTTGTCTAAGTCTTTGGACAAAGACCTAGTCGAACGTCGGGTAACTCACGCGAGGAACAACCATGCATCGCACCTTGCATCGATTGGTATTGATAAAGGTCTAGGAATTGGTAAGTATGTACCCATGTTCACGCTTCCCGATCTAGATGGCGAGGATCAGAACTTGAATGATCTACTTAAGAACAACGAGCTTGTGCTGGTAGACTTTTGGGCTTCGTGGTGTGGAGGTTGCCTTGCAACGTTTCCTGAGTTGAAAGACTTGCACACACGCTTTACTGATAATGGCTTTGAAATTGTTTCTATATCGATTGACGACAACTACGAACCTTGGTCGGAACGCTCTGAGGAGCAGGAGCTTCCGTGGGTCAATCTAGGGGAATTGAAGGGATTTGATGGAGAAATCGCGACATCCTATGGAGTTACCTTCATTCCAAAAAATTACCTGATCGACTCGGATGGCCAAATAATCGACAAGGACATTTCGACTGAGAAACTTAAAGAGTTCCTTGTTGGAAAATACGGTGAACCATAGACCGAGGAACGTACGTAAGTACATCGTCTTAAACATGGGTCAGACTCACTCAGCAAAGGCTAAAACAGTGAGTATGGTAGCACTCTGCTTGACAGGTCGAAGTTCCTGAGTTTAAGGATAGCTTATCTGTGTGAAGTACGATCACATCACGACACTTTGGAAAACATTGACTAATTCACTACAACAGTCATCTACGAAAGACACGAACGAGTTGATTGGCGCATCTTATTTCAACTCGGTCCTCTAAACTTATTCTGAATCATTGAAAAAAGCGCAAGATGAAGGCGACGCAAAATTCGAGATCTTGTCTTGTCGAAAGCTCTAACAACCTAGGGAAGGAATCATAACAATGAAGTGGAGAGTCTGTTTCTTGATAGCCTTGCTTTTCGGATGTGTTGTCGCGATCGGATCCGAGCTCGATCCACGTAATCGTTACACAGTCATCTTCGACTATATTGCTGTTGAACCGCCGCTTTATCCAGAAGACTTCGAACCGAGAAAAATAGATTTAGAGACCGTTACGGTTCAACTCGTGCGGGAAATCAACAACGACACGGTTCAAATAGAGATCGAAGAAATAGCTTCTGAGCAATGGGAAACTGACAAAACCACTATTGAAGGTGAACTCAATGCTCCCATTGATGCCACCATTTTGGTCAAATCCGGAGACGACACCATTCTCTCAGCGAAAACCGTAATTGGTCCTAGAGACGTAATTTCGGTAACAATTCTGGACCATCTCGGACCATTTCCACAAGATCAACTAGCATTCGTAGGATCTTCTCGACAGGTCAAGAATGCGAAAAATAAGTTCACTATTGTGGGTAACTTCACTTCGGTCGATATGGATGTGTCTTTAACGACTGCAAGTGTGTTCAGAGTAGGGGCATATGAAAGCAACAACAATTTGGGTACAGTTCTACTATCCGATGGATGCTTTCTGTTCGAAGGTGAAATCGAAGAACCTACAGTTGTCTACATACCCATTAGAACAGGTATGGAGGGTTCGGGATATTCAGCGTGGACCTGGGCGGTAGTAGAGCCTGGTGCCGTTATCAGACTCGCACCAGAGAAGGTTTGGTTTGACCAATTATTCTCTACAGCAGGCACCGGTAGACATGTTGAGCTAATTGAAAGCTGGCTTCGCAGCGAAGAGTACCGAAATACCTTTGACTTATATGCACCCTTTGTGAACAAAGATACACCTTGGTTTACTCAAAGCGAGGAGCACTTTCAGTTAATGGACAAACTGCGAGCAATTCGAAGCAGAACGATTGATCGAATTGCTCGGAGTGCTGAAGATCCAATGAACGTACTGTTAGCTTTGGAGATGGGTGCCTTGGGATACGGTTCAGATACGCTACCGTTGTACGAAAAGTTAGAGCACGAATTAGACGAAGATCTTGTGGCGAGACGTGTGACACCCGCGAAAGAAGCGATTATCGCACGAATGCAAACCACTGCGAACAGACTAAATCTAGTTCCCGGAAAGAAAGCGCCGGACTTTTCCCTCCCCGATCTAAATGGAGACGTTATCTCGTTGAAGGATGTATTGGAAGAGTATGAGCTAGTTCTGATCGATTTTTGGGCATCTTGGTGTGGTCCATGTATCGCAGAATTTCCGGATCTCAAACAGCTGTACACTAAATTCAACGATCATGGATTCGAGATCATATCCGTTTCGATTGACGATACACAAGCCGAATGGAAAGAAGCGTCAACCGAACAAAGTCTGCCCTGGATGAATGTTGCTGATATTGGTGGATTCACTCAGAGCACACCCAAGACGTACGGCGTGCATTATGTTCCGAAGACTTTTCTCGTTGACAACAAAGGGTACATCACAATTGTAGATATCAGTACGGAAGAGCTAAAGGAGTTTCTCAACGAGAAGTTCGGCTCAACCGACTTTGACGACTAGGTTAAAGCACTCACTTTCATTTGGTGGTGAGAGACACTTACCTACGAACTGGTTGAGAATTAAGTGCCCAAGTTTCCTGATGGGAATGATCCTCACGAGTGTCCTGCTCACTCATTGTGGAAAAAGAACACCAAATTTGCTGTCGAATCATCGAGGGGAAAACTATGATCAGGATCGCACGATCATTACTCCGCATTGGTAGAGATGGGCGAAGCTACCAAATAGAAACTCGTGGAACAACTGGATCGAACCAACGGAGAGCGTCTCGCAGCATGACCAAAAGCTACGAAAACTCTCTATTTAGAATGTTCCCGCTATTTACCTTAGCAAGACATGAGTTTAAAGCCAGCTCTATCAAGAATTCGAAAACACACTGTACGGCTTACTGATATAACAGAAATCTAGAAACGGGACCACGAAGTTTGTCGAGTCCTTAACTTCTACAACTACGTCGAACTAGAGGTAAAGCGAAGTTTTCCTATTCTGAGCCGTCGGCTTCGGCTTCGTCGTACAGAAATGAAGTCCAATTGTCGAGTACTTCAAGGATTTTTTTTGATCATCAGCCGACTCCGTAAGACTCGATCGGAACTCTTTTGCGATTGTTCGTGCTTTGTCGTATTGTTCAACAACCGCCAGTGCGTCAATGTAGTCTAGCACGACCCATAAATCTGTGCTGTCCAATTCATAGGAACGTTCCGCCCAACTTAAGGCAACTTCTTGGTGATCTGGATTAGGAGATTGAATCAGATTCCGTGCCGCCCATTTGTAGTTGTTCGCCGTGGCCGCATCGCCTCTCTTCTCGAGACGACCCTTGTACAACTCATGTACCCCATCCCAATCTTCCGTCGCAATGAGGAAGTCCGCTTCCCACGAGTATTTGATGCGTTCCGGGAGTAGCCGGCTATTGGGATTGCGATTGCGTTCATAGTCTACCGCTTTCTTCAACGGATTGACATCCAGTGCTTCTACGTAATTGAGAAATTTCTCATCACCTGCTCGCGCCGCGGTCGCGACCGCACCTAACGTTGCGTCTAGCACGAATTGGGTCATAGCGGAGTCAGACGAAACAGCAAGAAAAGCGTCATAATTTTCAATCACAAATTCCACCAATTCTTCGCCACGAGGTTCGGAAAATCGGTAGTGCATGATTAATCGTGCGTCAGTTGCGTTAATTAGTTCTGAATGTGGTCGACTTGAGAAATATTCATTCGCTATCTGAGAGTAGTTATCTGCTTCAGGAATAGGTTCGTCCGAGGTAGAGAGATCTTGAGAGTCAGTGTTCGTTTTTAACGCTTTTTCCACAATTGCATCCATCAAGTATTGTTGAATGAACTCTGGCGATCTCTCGCCTGCAATGTATCGAGCGCGCATGTCATCGAACTCAGATTCGACTTCACCAAGGATTCGTCCGATCATTGCGATGAACTGATCTGGAGTACCACTTCCCGTTGCACGACCGAGTTCGTTACCGGTACCGTCGAGAATTAGATAGGTCGGAACGATGTTAATCTCAAATTGCGCAGAAATCTCTGGTCCGTTTTGGTCTTCATCCTCGGCATCAAGCTCGTAATTCACAAATCGAGAATTGAAATAGTCACCAACTTCAGGTAAAGGAAATACTGTTTCTTGCATGACAATACATGGGCCACACCAAGTGGTCCACACATCGACGAAAACCAATTTGTTTTCTTGCTCGGCGAGCGCTAGGGCTTCTTCATAGGATCCCTCGAAAAACTCCATTCCTTGATTTGTGTCTTCGTCGGAGTCCACTGATGTATCCAGACTACTATCTTCGTCGTTATTGGAGCAAGCGGTCCAGAGAGGTATCGCTAGCAGTACGAGTAAGAATCCTAGTCTACAAGTCGAAATTGAATTGAACCATTGGTGACGTTGTTGCTTCATGGTGCTGTTCTCACTACTTCGGCACTCACTGCCGAAGGAATCTCAAAAAAGAACTCATTTTACTGTCAGTCAGAAGTGTAAGTAGAAGGATGTAGAGGTCTCCGTCTCGTCCCGACATTCAAAGTTACGAATTCGCTACGAGTTAAGTCGGATATGGAGTGTACTGAATGAAACGACCACATCGGATCCACTTTCCTAAACTAGACTTGGTGGGGTAATTGAATCATCAGCGAAAATTACGTGAAATTTAATCGAATACGGACCACGAATGTAATCCTATTCTCTACGCTAGAGTATTATTCCGCCGTTGCCCATCTGAGGTGGTTGACATGGATTGAGCGCGTTAAGCCACTTAGCTGAATTTATGCCGCTCGTAAAACAATCACTGGAATCAAGGAGCGACAAATCCTAAGTTTGTCGACGAAGGTTTGGAATTCGATTTGTTCTAGTACTTCCGGTCGACCCGATGACCACGAGCTTTCGTGAGAGACTATTGCAGAAACTGCGATTTCACGCTCGCTCTTTAATCTGTCGACTAATAATCCAGTACAGTTTGGGCTGGGCTCGTTTTAGGTCGTATCTCAATAATTGTTCAATCTGACCTCATCATCTGAACTTAACAAAGATCTGGCTTGTTCCACCTGTTCATCGGTTAACACCGGTTTAGTTCGGTTTGACAATATCAACTGCATCGCAGCTTGAGACTTGAGCTCATCCGTAGTCATATCTGCTAAAGATTCAAAAAGGTCTTTAGGCTTACTTTTAGCCCATTCTCTGAATACTCGGGAATAGAAAAAACGATGTTGATTTTCTTTCATTTCTGTTCCAAGTTCCAATGCGTCTTTTGTTCGTCCCTCACGAACCAATGCCGTGGCAACGCTTCCATAAATGAAGGGTTTGGAGCTTTCGTGTACACGCGGTAATAGTTTCATCGCAAGATCTACGTTGTTCTCTTGCGTTATGACTCCCATTACCACATACTCCAGTCCTATTCCCTCGCTAGGAACGGGTTGTGCTATAGCAAGATCAAAGGCTTTGTTGGGATCTTGGCTCGCGAATTGCAACAACACTTCCTCTAAAAGCGTACGACGTACAGGGTCTTCTTCGTCGTAATTGCCTACAACCCAGTCTGCGGCAGCTTCTGCATTTTGTGAAGACCATTGATAGACAATTCTTAGCGCAATAGAGGATGTGTTTCCAACGTATTGTTCAGCGGTGCTAAGCTTTGTGATCGCTTCCATCGGATCCTCGGAGGCAATTTGAGAAAATGCCCTCTCCAAGGTTCCAATTCGAAAATCCTCCGATATCGATTCGATGTGTTCAATCGCCTCGTTGGGTCTGGTTCGAGCCCAGATTGTCACAACGTCATTTTCTAGTCGTAAAGCTAAAGAGTCTGGTTCGAATGTAGAGACCGCAATTAATGCAGCTTGGGCGTCTGCAAGAGCCCACTCGCGAGCGATGATACGAGACAAGTATAGTTGTTCGTTTTCCGTTAGTTCGCGTGTATAGTCCAACGCTCCCGCGAGATCAACTTGAGCAATCGCGAGTACTAATTGACGTTTAATCTGATCGTTGTCGATTTCGGCCTGATAGAGGTTTGAGAGCACCTCGAAACCAACTTGTTCGCGCCATTCCTCAACCACCATTGCCAAAGACTCTGTCTGTAGGTAATCATCAATCTCGTCATTGATCAATATTTCCCACGATTCCCAAGGTTCTTCGATGCTTTGTGATGCTTGTAGATCACTGACAAATTTACGAAATGTATCTTCTTCTTCGAGTTGTATCGCAATTTCGTGGCGACGCGTTTCAGTTAAATCGTCTCGGGTTTTAAGGATAGCTCTTAGAGCGACTCTCCTTCGAGGGCTAGAGAGAGTGTTAGCTGCTTCAATAGCATCATTTAGTTTAGAGATCGACCATTCGCTAAACAGACTCATCAACATCGCTTCCACTTGAAAATTCGAGACCTCGCCAATGTAATCAAGCGCGGCATAGGGGTTTATCGTAGCGAGCTTCCTCAGAATTGCATTCTGTACGGTCTCTCGATGACTGAGTCTTTCAATTGTTTGAGATTGATTCCACCAATCCTTTAGCTCTTGTTCCTTCGCCGACGAAAGGGAAGTGTATAGTGTTAATTGACGATCAAATACGCTCATTTGATCGATAGTGCTTTGAAATTGTTCAAGTTTTTTAGCGATAGATGTCGAGACGTCATCTGTGTTTTTTGTCAAAGTTTGGTGGACTTCATTCTGTGCGACGCCGGGAACCGGACGTTCATTTGAAGAACTGAAATTTTGGATTGCGAGAACAGAGAGTATGCCCAAAACGAGACCCGCGACTAATGTGAGTCCTATACCAAGAATGCGTTTTAGACTAGTTGTTGATTTCTCGTGAGTCGTATTCATAGTTCTACCATATTAGTCATATTGTTGATTCTACGATTTGTGAACTATGCATCGCACGAAGAATATTTGGTTATACTCGACGGTGCAATTGGTCGATGGATTGAACCGTTCAACGAAGAAGGATAGCGGGTCAAAGGGTACTTCAGTAAGTGCGTGGCATGTAACTATTAGTCGTTTGATTGGTCGTCGTATCGGAGCGACAGAACTTCCTTGAGTCTGTCTGGGCGAATTTCCTTTTGAAGGATGCATCCTTGTGAGTCGACTAGAAATCCTTTGGGAATCCCAAACACACCATAGGAAACTGGTGTTTCTGTTTCAATTCCACCCAATGATCCAAGATCGATCCAAGGAAATTCAATTTGGTCAACAGCTTCTTTCCAATCTTCGAACGTGTCGTCGACGGAAATCGTTAAGACTTCAAAACCATCGTTTTTGTAAGTTGCGTGCAAGTCTTTCAAAGCTGGAAAGTCTTCGATGCACGGAGTGCACCACGATGCCCAAAAGTCGATGAAGACAGATTCATTCGCATCAAGCACCTCTGCCAGCGAAACTTCGGTTCCACTAAGATCCGTGAGCGTAAATTCTGGTGCTCTTTGACCTGGAATGAGAGCTTTGTCGTTCACATCACGTGCTACTGAACGAGCGAGTTCGTCTCTCGGTGGTTTGACCCGTCGAGCCACGGTATCTTCATCGAGTAATGTCATTAGTCTTTCGTAGATCGGTAAAGCTGCGTCGTTGACTTCATGCTCAGAAGACGTAAATGGATCAAGTTCCAACGCAAGTAGAGAATCGATAGGATCCTCTGATTTGAGTGCGATTTCTAGAAGAGCGGCATTACGAATTTCGCGCAGATCGTCTTGTAGTGTTATGAAGGGAGGACGAGTCCCACCGGGAGAGAACTCTTCGTATCTTTGTGCCCCCGTATCCTTTTGAACAACTACGTGTTCACATCCTTCGGCAGGAGTGGGTGTTGAATCATGTTTGACAACTGGCTCTTCACTTACCTGTTCTTCTGCGAGCTCAGTGTCAGCATCTTCCTCCCGCTCCTCAGCAGAGGCTGTGCCTGTTCTTAATTTCTTAAATTCCTCATCAAGCGCAGCTTCCTTTGCTAGATATTCTTCGCTCATTCGCCACTTACCAATAATTTTTGAATGTTTACCAGCACCTGCTGTGATTGCTAATCGGTTGACCCAGCGTGCGGAAATAACAACAGCTATCACTGCATTAGGTTCGATGATGGCTTCTGCGCCTCCCCAGTAGAGTCCCATGTTTGAGGAGACAAAAATTCCCACCGTTTGAGGTTTGTCGACTTCTCCTTCAATTAGAAAACTGCCATCTTTTACTTGAACCTTACCAAAAGTAACGAACTGTTTATTGCCATCGTCGTCGTACTCTGATCCACGTACAGTGACTGTCGGCATTGGATAGTACTCTTCGTCGATGCCAGTAAGGTCACCAACAATAGTAAATCTCTTAGATGGATCTTTAGCATGTCTAGATGCTCCAGTCAAGACCATTTGATCCGGAGGAAACGGTCCTTGATGATCCAAGAGTGCAAATGACACAACCCTATTAGGCACTAACAGCGTCCGTACTGACAAGGTTGTAGTCTCGCCTGTTTGAACGGTAATATTCGCAAAAGTGGGTTCTTGGATTTCACCCTCTAGGACCACATTTCCATTCGAAAAGGTTCCACGCGCGAGTTCGATTGTTTGAGTTTGACCTTCGTCATCCAAAATTTCCTGTGATACCGATACAGTGGCGGAGGACAGATCCACCTCTTCCTTTGGTTCATCTAATGGATTGACATATGCCGCATAGTCTGGGTCTTCTTCGATAGAGATGTAGTCTCCAATTACAGTAAATCTCTTGGTGAGATCCAGTTCCTCTGTGACTGATAAGGTTGCTAAACTAAGTGTAGCAATTAGTATGAATTGTTTTAACATGCCAAATTATCCTTCGCGTAGGTGGGATTGGGATCTGATACGCCGGTGCCAGTATTTGAGACTTAATGGACATTAGACATTATCATGTGTAGGCTTTGACAAGTCAAGAACAATAGAGCTCAGTAATCCTGGTCGCTTTGCTATGTTTGTTTTTTTCTCTCCGACGGTAAATTTCAAGGATTGGTCGAGGCAGTTCAGCCCTCGATGTCGGCGATGCATCAATTCTCCGATCGCTTGCGCAAACACGCTCTCAAACTGAATGCCTCTTGATGTAGGTGGCTGAATACAACATGACTAAGGAACATCTCAACAATTGGTTCCTCAATCTTGGACCACAAAGCGCGTGAGAACTGCAACTAACTGCTTCAACCTGTGAAAGGGAGAGGTCGTTGGACCGATGTGCGTCTTAGATGTCAGTATTCACACAGCTAATGTCGCTCTCTCGTCACTTAACTCTGCTAAATTCCGTACTGGCGTACACTCGTACAATTGATTGTTTCGCATCTTCAATATACACCTTTCTGTGTATTATTTTTTTGGACACAATACGATTTACGACTAGGAATCATTGATTATGAAAACTTGTTTAGGGATAGTGATGTCGGTGTGGCTACCATTGATTCTCGCCGCGACAGAAACTGAAACACTTGGATCGCAGAAGTTTTCCATCACCGGAGAATTTAGAACCGATAGTGAATTGAAGGTTGAAGCAACCGTGCTGGTGTCTCAGGAAGTCCTCAAAGAAACTGGTGTAGTCGAAGCTGTTGAACTATCTAAAGGCAAATTCACCGATGGCGTGGTGCTTCTTTCAGGTATGGTCGCCAATCCAACTCTCGTGACTATTACAGTCTCATTCGACGACTATGACGCGATTTCAACCAGTGCCGTCGTAGCTCCAAATGACGATCTTGTATTTCGTTTGTTACAAACTGAAGATGGCACACCGAACCGAGTGATGTTTGTGGGCAATGTGCGTTTACATCAAAACGAAGCGAAAAAATTCACGGTGATGGGTGATCTCAGTGCTCTTGACGAGATAGTGCCAGGGACTACAGTCAGTGTATCTGGAATGGACAGTGAAGGATTTAAACACTACGGAACTGTTCTTGTTGCGGACGACGGAACGTTCAAGGTCGAAAATGAGGTAGATGAACCCCGTGTAGCAAGGATTCGTGTTCAAAATGCAGAGGGGTTCTACTATAACTCTCAAACCGTCCTAGAACCTCAAGTTTCAATATCTTTAGTTCCCGATACTGATAGCACTAGTCTGATCACTCTATCGGACAGTGACTATCACGCGAATCTATTCGAAAGTTGGGCAATGAGCGAGGAATACTTAGCCTTGGATGATGCTTATCGCGTCGCGTTGGAGAAATATGAAGAGGAAATGGCAGCTGGTCAAGAAGCAGCTGAGCAGCAGACTCAGGAAGAAGGTAACGTAAGTGAGACGACAGTAGATACTTCAGAAGACAACGACGATTCGGATACCTCTCAAGAAGATCTGGGAGATGAAACACAGGAAACGATATCCATAGCAGCTCTTTCGCTTGGTATTCCTACGGTCAAAGAGTGTGAGCATGTGGACCTCACTCAAGTCAAAGTCGGACAGGAGGACTACTTCGAGTGGTCACTCCCAGTACATGTAAAAATACAAAAAGAGATGGCACAATTTCGATATAGTGCATTAGAGGAGCGCGCACAACGTTCTAACAATCCAATGGAAAGTCTTCTCGCGTTGGAATTGGGGGCTTTTGCTTTTTTCTCTGACGAATTCTATAGGGTACTGGACGTGATAGACGAACTCGCTGCAAGGCTTGACGACGACCTTGCCGAAAGACGTCTCTTACCAATGAAATCTGATCTTGCGCCAATCGTAAGAGACCAAATTACTAATCGAAATTTAGTTCCTGGCCAGACCGCTCCGACTTTTACCCTACCCGATCTTGAAGGAGTAGACCATTCTCTACAACAGACCCTAGAAAAGAATGATCTTGTACTCGTAGAGTGGTGGGCGTCATGGTGTGGCCCTTGCATCGAAAAATTTCCAGAATTAAAAAAATTGCACGCGTCTTACAATCAAGAGGGGTTTCAGGTTATTACCATAAATGTAGATGAAACTATTGAAGAGTGGAGACAGGAATCGGAGAAGCACCAATTACCATGGATAGATTTAGTCGAGTTAGGAGAAGAAGGACCGGTTACAAACTCCTATGGCATTCAACGGTACCCTATGGGGTATGTGATCGACAAAGAAGGGTGCGTCGTTCAAAAGGACTTAGGAATAGATATGCTCACCGAGTTTCTCGTCGAAAAATATGGTGAAATGTCTGATGAAGCTGATTCGGAATCTACAGACGCAAGTTCTGGATAAAAAATCGGGAATGGTACTCAAGGCAGATAGGCTTTTCTGAGTTCCCATCGCCGATCAATAGCGAAGGAGCCATTTACATGATACATCGACAGTAATCGATGGACTACAGAGTACTTAAGAAGTAGCTATTAGTTGTTTGATTGGCGTTCGTATCGGGGCGTAAGTACTTCCTCGAACTTGTCTAGATGGATTTCCTTTTGAAGGATTCATCCATGTGCGTCGACTAAATGCCCTTTGGGAAACTTTCCATACACTATGGGAAACAGAAGACTAAGTTTCAATCAGTTGGAAACACAGTATCAATCTGGACTGTGGACATTTACCGGAAGTTCAGCGAGAAAAACAGAAGGAAATTCTTGATGCTATGAAAGGAGATGCCGACTATTCTCCTTCCTCTTGACTGTTTGCGTCTCCAAAGTGATCCACCAGCAAGCTCTCTAGCTCCTCCGGCGTAAGATCCCGGTTGAGAATTTTTCCGTTGGGATTTAGCAGAAATTCAGTCGGAATCGACTGCACACCGTACGCAACGGGTGTTTCAGCTAAAAAACCATGCAAATCACCGACGTTTACCCCTGGCACATCGTGTTTTTCAGACCCCTTCTTCCAATCCTCATATGTATCGTCAATAGATACAAACACGATTTCGAAGCCTTTGTTTCGATATTCGGAGTGCAATTCTTTTAGTTTTGGTAACTTATCAATACAGGGTACACACCACGATGCCCAAAAGTTTACCAGTACTACCTCATTATTAGCAAGAACTTCATACAGAGCAATATCATCGCCCTCCAAGTTCGCGAGGGTGAAATCAGGTGCCGATTGACCTTCGATCATAGTCTTGGCATTTGTTGCCTTATTGAGCTGCTTCTCTAAAGCTTCTCGCTGCGGTACCACTCGCCGCGAAACTATGTCTTCTTCAAGTACGCTAGCAAGTGTATACCAGTTTTCCAATTTACGACTGTATTCCATCCAAGCAAGGGCACCAATTTCCATGGCGAGTAAAGACGCGATAGGATCTTCTAAATTTTGCGCTATTGATGTCAAAGCAGTAAATTCGATCTCTTGTAATTCTGTATATACATCGTAGGGATCCCTAAAAGACGGTTCGTCTGTGCCAGCGGTCTCAGTATCTTTCTCTTCAGTATGGGAATGGGTTGTGTTTGGAGGTGCGGCATTCTCGATCGCATGGGCGTATTCTTCCATTTTGGCAAGATATTCCTCGCTGTTTTGCCAGCTCTCAATCACTGTAGCGTGCAAACTATTCTTATTTTGAGAATTGGCCAGTAAAGGGGACGCAAAGTTCCCGGGAGCAAACGAGCTAGAGGTCGCGCTCGGCGAAATCTCTATTTGAGCACCTGGCTCCACTACGACGTTCACGAGACCCCAGTACGTATAGTCAATAGTACTTACTCCAACATCGACTAGAAACGGTTCGGTAGCTATTCCTTCGATCAAGAATTTGCCGTCGTCAAGAAGCACTTCAGTCGAGGACAACGTACTGGGAGATTTAGGGTTCTCTGATGCAATCCGAAAATCAGCAATTGCTAGTGACAGATTCTGGTCTCTGATCGAACTAACATCGCCGCGAATTGTAAATATAGTATCAGTAGCCGGTCGACCTACTCTATGAAATCTTGAGTTTCCTACTAAAAGCAATCGGTCTTCAGAATCGGGAGACTCGTAGTCCAATAATGCAAACGACGGATTCGTTTCTGAGTTCAGAAGCGTTGTGTGAAGCTCCATTGGCTCTTCATTACCGCGGCTAACTAGTATGGTAATTAGAGTTGGCCATCGTTCAACTTCGCCTTCCAAAACGATCTTGTCATCAGTAAAAGTACCTGAAAATAAGGTGATTTCTTCGTTCGGTACCTCTCTACGTGTAATCACGACAGATATCTCCTGTTCACTAGCAGCATCAAGGTCCTCGGATGAATTCTCGTCTGCACCTAAATCGTTGTCTTGTGTTTCCAACTGCACAACAATCCTTTCACCAGTAATCGTGAAAGTCTTGAGTTCAGCGTTTGAGCCACATCCTACCATTAATGAACTCAAAACTACAATCGCTATACCAAGCGTTCCTCTCATTTCTTGTCCTTGTATATCAATTTCTTAACCGAAGTCTGTCAAAGTAACAATCCGTGCTTTAGTCTTACGTTCTCTACACATGTGTTTTGTGAGTTCGGGTATTTTAGTTCTGGGTCGGAGCACGCTTAAAGGGACACATATTTAGTCTCTTTTTTTACAAAATACTGCTGTTTATCCTTTCGGTGAGTGCTCACATCGTGTTCGGATTTTGAAGTCGAACTAGCATCTGTCGCTGAGGATTGATGGAGTTTAAGAAGTACTAGTTGACGCTTTTGATCACTTCCTTCCGAGCTCGAACTTCAGGGTAGAGCACTAATTCTCGTTGCAATTGTTTAACACACTCTCGGCGGTAGCATCGTCGGCCGAGGTTCGAACCCTTGCCTTACTAATCCTCAAACCATAGATCTACAAGCACCTGTAGGAAGTCTTGATGGTGTATTGAATGTCCTTTAATCCGTGCTCAGACCTAAGTAGATGCGCGAACGTACGTTTGATCTGACTACCGTCGAGAAAACCGTCTTATACTTACTCTGGGGGATTGTCCCAGTCATAAATAGAGCTTATGTAATCGAGTTGTTCCTGAGTAAATCCTGGTAGGTGAATGTAACCCAAGGCACGAGCAGCTGCGGTTCTCAATTTAGGTTCTAACTGATCCAACCGGTCGAAAAGATCAACAGCGTTATAGCCCGCCCAACTATGGAAAAACCAATACCAACTCACTTCTTCATCGGAGCTATTTTCGTATTGGTGTAAAAGCTCCATTCCGCGTTCAACTTCGCCATTTTCGGCAAGTGCTTCTGCTACCGTTTCGGTAGCACTGGTTCGTTTGGATTGACTGACTAAGGGTAATACTTCAATAGCAGATTCAATGTTACTTCCCGCGAGTTCGCCCATGATCCAACCTTCAAGGTACTCCGCGTCTTCCTGAAGTTTCGCGAGCCGAAGTGCGCGTTTTGGATCTTCTAGACCGAGTGCACCAAAGGCTGTTCTCATGATGTCCATTTTGTTAGAAGGGAATCGGCCCGGGTTAGAGGACGCAACATTGTCCATTTCAGAAGCAGACAAGACCCAATCGAGGGCCGCTGAAGGATCCAAAGCTGACCACCGTCTTACGACTTCCTGTAGTGTTGCATCGTTGCGTGCGCCATATGGAGCCAAAGATTGAATTAATACAATCGTTCGTTCCGGATCTGTGGCTACCAGTGCTGTTAATGCGTGCTCACACGCTTCAGGCTGTAATTTGTGTGGTATCTGTGCAATTTCAGCGAGTACCGTTTCGGGATAGACTTCAGCCCAAGATCGAATTAGCAGGTGTTGCACTCTGTCGGCCATGTATGCCCGTTCTCGCGGCGAGACCTTATTCTGGTCTTGTGATCGATCCTTCCCCTCCAATTGATCGAGTGTTCGTGTGGAACCACTTTGAATGTATTCCCAAGTGTTCTGTGGATCATTCTTGACAAGCTCACGTAAAACCACATCAAAGATGTAAGTCCTGCCGATGATGCGAAATCCGACGTCGAAAGGTTCATGAAGATGAAAAAGAGCGTCAAATCCTTGCTCTTCAATTGATCGAGTGTTCGTGTGGAACCACTTTGAATGTATTCCCAAGTGTTCTGTGGATCATTCTTGACAAGCTCACGTAAAACCACATCAAAGATGTAAGTCCTGCCGATGATGCGAAATCCGACGTCGAAAGGTTCATGAAGATGAAAAAGAGCGTCAAATCCTTGCTCTTCAATGATTGTTTCAGCGACCAGAACCAGCGTGTCAAGCTGTGCGAAGTCATCCAATCCGTCATTGATTAACACATTCCAAGCGGTCTTTGGATCGTCAGCAAACTCGATCGCTTTTGAATCACTCTCAAAGTATGAAGCAAAGTCAGAATGACCCAGTTTACGAGCAATTTCGTTGTGTTGTGCTTGGGTTAGTTCGTCCCTCACGTTCAAGATAACCAAGAGTGCGGATAAACGCTCGTGTCGGTTCAGTTTCGTAGCTGCAGTGATTGCTTCATCCAAGTTCGAAACACACCACTCGGAGAACATTCCCCTTAAAAACGGGTCTTGTTCTTGATCGCTGAGTTCTTCGAATTTAGCGAATGCTGCTTGTGGATCGATTACGGCAAACCGACCCGCTATCGCAAATATTGTTTCGTCTCTTACACTGCCCAGTGCAATATTTCGAGATTCTTCCAACAAAGCCAATAACTCCTCTTCATTCGCTTGGGTCAGCACTTCGAAGAGCTCTGCGTTATGAACGAAGATGTCAGCATGATCACCCAACAGTGAATTCGCGGTGTTCGAACTCGCTTGAGGATCACGATCGGATGGAGTGGAATTGGTAGACTGAGCTGCATCTTCTTCTGCAAGAGCGATCCATGGAAGAAGTGCGAGGACACCTATGATTGTTATGTGGCGCAACTTTCCATACCTAGCTGCAAATCTGTGTATTTCAAAATTCATCAGGTACTTCGCTATACATGCTCTGCTGTCGTCAATTTCAACGCTGATTTCGTCATTCTTTATTCCACCCAATCTGAAGGTAGAACCAGTTGATCTAGGTCGATCAATCCTTTTTCATCTTGCAGCTGTAGCTCTAACAGATGCATATTCTCGGTTATTGGGTACTCGCTCAGCAACTTTTCTGCGTCCTTGATAGACTCTTCGGACAACGTGGGTCTGGACTCATGTTGATTGATAAGTGTTCGCGCGGCCATAGATCGGATTAAGGGCGAATTTAACGATTGCAACGAATCGAACAGTTGCTGTGGATCGCGTGTTGCCCATAGATTGAATATGCTGTTGAAATAGCTCGCAGGGCCTGTAATTATGAAGCTAGGATCTGGTGTTGGAATATTCGCTCCTAATTCAATTGCCGCGTACGGTTCACCAGCACGCACAAGCATCCAACCAAGATGTTTTACCGCGAAATGTCCTGCGTTATTGTCCAACAGTGGAAGACGCGCGATCGCATCTTCAATCTTTCCCATTTGTGCAAGTTTTTCAACCACATCGTACATTGCATCAGGGAGTCCTCTGAGATATGTACTTGGAATTTCCTCAGAGATTTTTATGGCTCTGTCAATGTCATTCACTACGAGATTTGTAAAGACTTTCATTACCAACCTTTTTCGTAATTCGCTATTAGAACCTGCATAGGAAATAGACCATTCGAGTGCGGCTTCCGGATCCCTGTGGGACCACTGCTCCGCGATGATTGCCGGTAACATTGTTTTAGCACTAAGAAACTTATTGGCTCGCTCAAGATTCTGAATTGCCTCCCCTGGTGAAACATAGGCAAGGTGCGTAAACGCGATTTCCAGTGCTGTCGCTCGTGTAAACTGAGGTACTAGTTCAAGCTTATTCAGCATTCCGCGAGGATCAGACTCCGCCCAGGTGGTGGATGCTATTCTCTCTAAATGGGTATGAATTGGATCATCTGACCAACTTGCAATTTCATTGAGCGCGACTTCGGGATCGACTCGTGCCGCAACCATAGCAAGTGCTGCAGGGAGTTGTCCTCTATCTTGTTTCGATAGGTTTCGAACATAGTCAAATGCTTCCTTCAGTTCACTACCTACTACCTCTTCAATGACTTTGCTTAAAGCAAGGTGATCGTTCTCGTGTGGAAATACGGTAGCCGCCCGCAAGAGGACATCAAGTCCTTCGTCTTCCTTCCAAGTAGATGCAACAAGCTGAAACAAGTCGAGTTGCTTTGTATCCTCGACATTGTCGTTGACGATTACATCCCAGGCAGCACTCGGATTTTCGAGAAGTTTGTGAGTTTGGTTCGCACTGATCTGGAGCAACGCGAATTCCTCAAGACCCAACTCCTGCGCCATATCGAGAAGAGTCGAGCTCGATAGATCTTCCCGTGTTGCAAGCATTGCTTCGAGAGCTACGCGTCGGTCGGTGCCGATCAGGGACTTTGCTCCTTCGATGGCTTGCATGAGACTTGTGATGGACCAATCATGGAACAGTCCTTTTAGCAGTGGTAATCGTCGGACTTTTGGAACATCAGTGATCCAATTTAATGCTTGGTCTGGGTCAACTGTTGCGAGCTTCCGGAGGATTATGGTTTGAATGTTTGAACGAATACTCGCGCGTTCAATGCTTTCGGTATGGTGCAAGAAATTGACGAGATCGCTTTCTTTCACTTCGGCGAGATATGCGTATAAGGACGCGGTACGCTGAAAGTTGCTTTCGATCTTGACTAACTCAACTAGTGCCTCTGGGGGAGTCCGATGATCTAGATTTGTTTGGCTAGTTTGCTCTAGTCCTAGCGCGTTCGACGCATTTGTAGTTTGTGTACTAGACTTGTTGACTTCGTCATTCGCTTTGGAACTGAAGTGTAGGTAGAGAAAGACTGAAGCAGTTACCAAGACCACGGCCGTACTGCCAACGATGTGCCATTGGAATTTCCTAAGTTCTTTCATTTTCGCAATCGAATGTTGTACGTCCCTGGAGTCTCACACAATTTCGTGGCCTTGATTGCTAGTTTCGTCGATTCTACTCGACTCGATTCTGCAAGTTTACCCAACACCAGTCCCCGTTGTCGGAATTTGAAACTTTATGCGTCAAAAAAATTCTACTCTATTCGATACACAGCGATGACAATTTGATTTGGAGGATCAACGAGAGTGTCCAACTCCTACAAGGAATATAGATACATTAAGAGTACTTTGCGTTTCCATCGATGCAATTTGTTCGACGTTTGTCTCCCACACAAGGACTACAAATACTAGTCAGTGAGGTCGTAACAGCAAGAGTTATTAATTGATCGAGAATGATCATTTCCAGTTATCTTGAAAGAAGAAGTTTCGAGCTTCAGGACCTTGCAGATAGCGGTGTTTTCTTGCCATTAGATGGTCTTTTCAAGATTTCCTAATTGTAAGTGTCCATCCAACTGAGGCAGGTCCAGTTAGACCTTGACATTACGTTCTACCCTCAAATTGACATCAACTGTATCTCGGCTAACCAATGCAGATAGCAACTGAAAATCTTCCCTTTCTTTACGTATTCTCCCAGCAACAATCGCAGGATGTACACCGAGTTTTTCTGCATCAATAGTAACTGCCTCTTCACTAGCCACGAATGGCGCTAAACAGCTTCGCCATTCACTATCTGGGATTAGTTTTTCAACTGCAAAGTGGTCGGCTTGTTTTTCGAGATTGTCGTTACAACCAGCATCTTCTTGATCAAAGAAATCAAAAACCACCCCCTTTTTTAAATGCAGCAATACGTGTCCAATTTCATGAAACAATGTAAACCAAAAATTTTCCACTCGCTTGTGTCTGAGTGTCAATCCAATTACAGGAGTACCGTTATTAAGCAACATTGCCATACCATCCAAATACGTCTTAGGTAAGTGGGGTTCCGTAACCAAAACGATTCCCTTAGACAAAAGAAACTCTCGTGCTTCCGTGGGTCCAGTTCGTCTTGTAGTCATGCTTTTTAAACGTTTCATGTTGTGTTCGTCAAACTTATAGCTAACCACCTCCCTTTGAGCTATGATGTTGAGCGAAAGCTCAATTATTCTTGCCTGCCAAGCCATCAGGTGGTATTCGTTTAGTTTAGAGTCGGCTCGCAATTTCTTTCGATGATGAGCTCGCGATAGGTTATGTCCTAACATTTCTCTAACATAGTCCCTCGCTTGAACGATCAAGTCCTCTTCTGATCCTTTTGGTATCCAACCGCGCTTGGCCATTTGACGACTAGGCAACTTACTCCAATCGTGTTCATTGCTTGACTTCCACGAGATAAAAATTCTGTTCTCTGCTTTTGTATTCGGGTTAATCATTCCGGACATTTGAACTCCCAGGACACTAGCCACTTCAATTAATTTCGCTAGGCTAGCACCCATATAGCTTGTAGCCTCGTATCTTTGAATTTGTTGTGGACTTAAATTTAGTAGATGTGCAAGGTCTGTTTGGCTTAAGTTTTTTGCAATTCTCGCGTCCACCAATAGAGTCGGTAGTTCTTGCAATGTATAGGATTTGGATAGAGAAATTCGACCGTCTTTGAGTTTCTCATAGTGTTCAATTTCTTTTTTTGTTTTTGCTATTTGGGAGTCCAATCCACTTAGTTCTGCTTGTTTCAGCCAATCGCTCGTTGCGTTATTTTCTGCAATTTGAGCTCTCGCGGCGTTGAGGTCTTGAAGAAGGCTCTGGGTTCTTGTGTATTGTTTTTCGCTGTAGATCATCTTAATTTCCTGAGAGCATCGGGTCAGTTTCGAGATTTATCTCTACTATACCTTTCTTTCTCCCTGTAGTTTTTTCATTTTGAAAGAAGTCAACGAATGTTTGTCCGGTCTCATTGACGATAGTGGTGCTTGGAAAAAATTCACCCATGAACCGGATTTTTTGTTGATCGCGTAGTCCTGGCTCCCAGAAGATGGGTTCTAGACGATTTTCGTTGATACCGTCGGGGCTCCAACAGACGTCGTAGTCATTGGGGTATGGTTTTTCTGTCACGTAGCTACCATTCAAGAAAACGAGTAGGCATCTAGCGTCTGCAAGCTTCACAACGGCCTCGAGAAAACCGCCGAAAAGAGTCCTTCTTACATCGTTGATTGCGAATCTGACTCGTGTCTCTTCGAGTGTCGCCGAGTGAATTCCCTCGGGAAGTACTTTCCATGGCGCGTCTGTAAGTTCCACTAGTTCTGGGATCATTATTACAATTATATTGATGTAAGAATACTAGAGGAAGACGGTTTAGACCTTTTGTTAGGACACTATCGAGGGCCGTGCCAAGCGTAAGGGTTTGAGCACGCTCAGAAGGATACTTTTTTAACTCTCTTATTGATCAAAATACTGCTGTTTTTCCTTTCAAAGAGTGCTCCGATCGAGTCTGGGATTTGGGGTCGAACTGGTATCTGTCGCTTAGGATCGATGGAGTTTAAGAAGAACTAGATGACGCGTTGAACACTTCCTTTCGAGCTCTAACCTGATAGCTGTACTCTCACTCTCGTTGCAACTGTGTAAACACACTCGCGGCGGAAGCATTGTCGGTACAGTCTCGAACCCCTCCATACTAGTCCTCAAACCATAGAACGACAAGCACCATTGGACGTTCTGTTGGTTCATTGACTGTCTCTTAATGCGGGCTTAGACCCCACGACAATTTGGAAACAGTGACTAATTCGCTACAACAATCGTCTACGAAAGACTTGAACGAGTGGATTGATGCATCTAACATCAACTCGGTTCTCTTCGCTTGTTCATAATTATTGAAAAAACCACCAGATGAAGGCGATGCATAGCCCGAGGGATTGTTTTGTCGATAACTCTGCCAACATAAGGAAGGAATCAAAACAATGAAGTGGAGAGTCTGTTTCTTGATAGCCTTGCTTTTCGGATGTGTTGTCGCGATCGGTTCCGAGCTCGATCCACGTAATCGATTCACATTGATCGTTGACTATATTGCAGTTGAACCGCCGTTTTATCCAGAAGATTTCGAACCGAGAAAGATTGATTTAGAGTCCGTTTCGGTTCAACTCGTGCGTGTAATCGACAACGAAACAGTTCCAATAGAGAACGAAGAAATAGCTTCTGAGCAATGGGAAACCGGCAAAACTACCATTGAAGGTGAACTCGGTGCTCCTCACGTACTGGAGTGTGCACTAGTTAGTGGACATAATTTAATTTTCTTTTTTAAGAGGAG
>WTGV01000030.1 GCA_011525295.1 Pseudomonadales bacterium
CCTCTATACGACATAGTCCTATTATAATTGGTGTGTAGTTACGTATATAAGTCCCAAATTTATCCAAAAGTACGTCAATTGACCAAGACGTTTACTTCATAACCCTCGGCGCGTAGTTGTTCGACAACGTGATCAGCTTGTTCCTCGCCACACAAATGAATCAGTACGTCAATTGGTTGTGCCCCTAGAGTACTAGTATGGAGTTTCCGTTGATGTGTGATATCAACGATGTTGCTATCAAGTTTTCCTAAGTGTTGCGTCAGTTTAGCAAGAGAGCCTGGTACGTCCGCAACAAGTGCGCGCAAACGAATTAGGCGTTTGGATCGTACCAACCCTCGCTCAATTACGTTCGCAAGCACCATCATTTCGATATTACCTCCAGTAACCAAAAGCGCGGTTCTTCCCTTTGTGAGATGAGCGTGTCGGAACAAAGCTGCAAGTGGTGCTGCGCCCGCACCTTCAACTACCGTTTTTTTCACTTCAAGTAGTGTAAAGATCGCGCGTTCGATTTCTTCTTCGGACACTTCAACGATGTCGTCAAGAAGTTCTTTCATCATTGGCCCAGTTATTTCGCCTGGCCGTTTAACAGCCATTCCTTCCGCAATCGTCATCGCGGTACGCTTTTCGGTTGGTGGAAGATCGTAGAACATAGCGTACGCGGTATTAAAAGTATCAACCTGCACTCCTAACACTCGCACATCTGGTTTGATCTGTTTTACCGCGGAGACGACACCGCAAATCAAACCTCCACCTCCGATCGGCACTATGACTGTTTCGATACTTGGATCTTGTTCTAGAATTTCAATACCTAACGTACCCTGACCAGCAATCACGTCTAAGTCGTCAAAAGGATGTACTAGTGTACGTCCCGTAGAGATTGCAAGTTCTCGTGCAAATTGCATCGATTCGTCGAACCGGTCACCGACTAAGTCGACCTCCACACCAAGTGCTTTGGTATTTTCTACTTTATTGTTCGGCGTGTATTTCGGCATCACTATTCTTATCGGTATTTGCAGTAGACCGGCGTGTCGAGCGATGCCCTGCGCGTGATTACCTGCCGATGCCGCAACCACTCCTTGGGTTCTTTCGTCCGGGGACATCAAAAGCAATTTATTTACAGCACCTCGTTCCTTAAATGCCGCAGTAAACTGCTGATTTTCGTACTTAAGAGTGAGGTCTACACCAGTAAGTTTGGAAAGTGTTTCCGATCGTATTAACGGCGTGTAGAGGACATGATCTCGAATTCGATCACGAGCTTCTTGAATTTGTTGTATCGGTATCGCCGGCACGGTTAGCTACGACTCTCATTCGCCTCGTAACGCACTGGTTACTGGCAACGATGCTGCCCGAATTGCCGGAAAAAAGCCGCCAATCATACCAAGCCCTACGCTCACGAATAGGCCAATCGAAATCAAAGTTGGGGAAACGTTGAAGTCAAACACTATCTGAGAAAAAGCTGTCGAATCTAGTGTAGAAACGGTAAAACCGTTGAACGCTAAATATGCGATCAGACCGCCTAAGCAACCACCGACAATAGCTAAGATTAGCGATTCGACGAGGACCGAAATAACGACTGAGCCTCCACCAAAACCTATAGCACGGAGGGTAGCAATCTCATAAGTACGCGATGCTACAGCCGTATACATCGTATTCAATGCGGTAAAAACCGCCCCAACACTCATGATGATTCCAACAATCAGGGCGAATGTCTTTATGAGTTGAGTATTGTCCTGGGAACTCTTTTCGAACCAGTCTTGTTCCGAATGAAGATCGACTTGGAGACGAGGGTCATCTTTTATGTTCTCATCTAGACGCTCGAACATATTCGGGCTAGTTAAGCGTAATCGCACAGAAGTAATTCCACCTTCATATCTGAATGCAGACTGTACGTTTGATAGATCGCCCCATATCTCGGATTCAAGTGACCCGCCACCCGCCTCAAACGTACCAACGACCATCCACGAAAACTCCCTCAACTCCACTATGTCGCCTAAATCTAGTCCGATGAATTCCTCTTGCGCTTTAACTCCCACGATGACCTCATTCTTTCCTGGTTCAGTGTGCCGCCCTTCAATTAGTTTTAACTCTGGTCGAATGGCGAATGAGTCCACTGACACACCTCTCACCACTACGTTCGCCGCAATGTTAGTCGCTCTTTTCGGCATATCCGCAATAACAAACAGTTCGGCCGCGGCAAGTTCGACTCCGGCTAGAGTAGAAATAATATTTGCTTCGTCTAAGCTCAGATTACTAGAAAGCTCCGCTGTCGCACCACCTCGAACTACGACCCCACGATCCGGATCAATGGAACTCGTAAATACGAAAGTTAGCCCAGTCGCCATCGATAGCAACGCAACTAAAACCGCAACAACTCCACCGATTCCAATCACAACGACAAGAGACGAACTCCATCTTGAAGGGATGGTCAAGATGTTCATCCGAGTGACTGCAAAAATTTGACTTAACACGATAGTCGGAACTCTTTTTCTATCAGTAAATTGTTACTTTGTGTGCAAGGCGTTAACGATTACCAATCTATTTGCACTGATCGCAGGTACAAGACCGATTACTAGACCCAAGCCAAGAGCAATACTTGCTCCCCAAATCAACGTTGGACCTGTAACAGCCAGCACAAATCCTGTAGGAAGAAAGGGTCCGATACCATTGAGTGCAAGAGTTGCGATCCCAATGCCAACCGCGGCACTTGTCGTACAAAATAATAAACTCTCGAAGAGCATGATTCCAGCTACTTTGTTGTTAGAAAATCCCAAAGTTTTTAAAACTGCTAAGTCGGGAATCCGTTGTCGATAACTGTGAATCATCGTATTAGCGGTTAACAATAGCATCGTGAAAAATACTGCACCAATAATTCCATTCATCATCAGACCAATATCACCGATCTGAGACATCCAATTCTTCATGGCTTCCGATTCAGTCATTGTCTTGGTTGCATCAGCGGTGTTTTCAAATTTCGAATCGATAATCTGTGCAATTTCACTAGCCTTTTCTGGATCCTCTATGGTAAACGTATACCATCCAACATCAGATACTCCAGTCGCTTCTTTGAGATATTCATAGTGAAACAAGAACGGTAAATAGTCTGCTTCGACCTCGTTTTTTGAGCTATAAGTTCCAACCAGATCGAACGTCCATGGTTCGCCGTTAGTGGTTGGGAAAATTGAACTAGTCACAGGTACCTTTTGACCTACCTCTAAGTCATATCTTTCCATGATAGCTTCAGGTGCCACAGCTGCCGTCCTTAACTCTAGAAATGCGTCCAGATGTTCCGATGAGATCTGGTAGTTTTCGTGCACTTCAAAGTAAGTGGATGGGTCCACGGCAAACGTCATCGCACTATCATCTCCTTCCTTAAATACACCACCAAACCAAGACGCAAAAGTGATAGCTCTTACCCCTTCTACTGCTGCAATTTCTTCACCATAACGGTGAGGTAGAAGAAGAATGATGGCATACTTTGAGGCTGTCTGCATGCGTACATCACTTACACTAGCGAAGTCTCCGCTGAACAGCACCGCTACGGACCGGAGGAGAATAAAGAGCAAAAAGGCTGTTGTTAGCGATAGCATGCTCAATGTAACCAACAGTTTTCGACGAAACATGCTCTTTATCAAAAAACCGAATGTAGTCATGCCTCAACCTCTGCTCCGACTTCAGGTTGCATTAAACTACTCACCAACTTGCCCTTGTCCAACAGCATGGTTCGTTTCGCGTATTCGGCCGCTTTGGGATCATGAGTCACCATGATGATGGTTTTGTCGTGTTCCTGATTCAATATTTGAAGCAAGCGCAGTATTTCTGTGGCGGTTGATCGATCCAAATCACCTGTTGGTTCATCGCATACAAGTATCTTCGGATCTGCTACAATCGCTCGAGCGATGGCTACACGCTGTTGTTGCCCTCCAGACAAGCGAGCAGGTGTATGTCTCGCACGATCACTCAAGCCTACGATGTCTAGTGCAAGTGCAGCATTCTTCTTCCTTTGCTTGCGACTGAGTTTCGTCAGTAGTAACGGAAGTTCTACGTTCTGTCTTGCACTGAATACGGGAAGTAGGTTGTAAAACTGAAATACGAACCCGATACTTTCCGATCGCCAACGCGCAAGTTTGCCTGATGAAAGACTATTCAAGACGATATCATTGACAGTGACTACTCCGCTAGTAGGACGATCCAAACCTCCGATAAGATTGAGCATGGTTGTCTTGCCGCTACCGGACGGTCCCATTAATGCAACGAAGTCGCGAGAGTTAACTCTGAACGAGATGTCATTCAGTACTTCGACGCGATCTCGACCTTTTTTGTAAGACTTCCACACACTCTCTAAATTGACCAACGCCATTTAACTTTGCTCCAAATTAATTTGCGATCTTCACTTGCATGCCATTTTCAAACTTCGAGAAATCGAGTTCAGATAGGTTGCGCACCACTCTCGCGCCTCTTTCAAAGTCATTGACTAACCGAGTCAATCCTGAAGAAGTGATAGTCACGACTTCTACGCTCTTACGTTGGATGGTGTCCTGTTCGATCAGCCATACGTAGTGTTGTCCATCTTCAACTACCACCGCAGTTGGAGGAACGTCCGCTCCCAGCTGTGTATCTTCGTTTGATACAAGAGTTGTGCCTTCTTCAAAAAAAGATACTTTGACTGCCATATCTGGTAAAACTCGGGAATCGCGTTCTAGAAACGCAATGCGGACTCGAACCGTCGATCTAGCACGGTCAGCTGTTGGAATGATAGCAATCACTTGTGCTGGTAGCTGAGTCTCTGGATAAGAAACGAGTGTAACTGTTGCTGGTTGTCCCGGAGACACTCTGTTTATGTACTTTTCATTAACGTCTACTTGAACTTCGATCGAATCCATGTCTACGATAGTACAAATACCCGTTCGGGTAAAACCACCGCCCGCGGAAACAGGCGAAATCATTTCTCCCGGTTGCGCAGCCTTCGCAATCACAACGCCTTCAAAAGGTGCGCGTATGTTGGTGTCTTCAAGTTCTTGTTCTTGGAGGGTCACGTTTTTTTGAGCAACGTCAACACTCTTCTCAAGTCGCCGCTTTTGTGCCAAGAAGCCGTCGAGTTGTAATTGAGCTTGATCGACTTCGTCTTGGCTCACCATAGCATCGACCACAAGTTTTTTTACCCGTTCAAGGTCTAGCTGAGACTGCTTGATTCTCACTTCGACTTCGTCAATCGACGCACGGATTTCTTCTACTTGGGCTCTCGCAAGTTCCAGATTGGTTTGCTGGCGACTGTCATCTAGAGTCGCTAACAATTGATTGTTTTCAACCAACATGCCCTCTTCAACATAGACCGCAGCCACCCTCCCGGTAGTCTTTGAACTGACAGTTGTTTGTCGGCGTGCCACAACGTATCCCGTCCCTTCCAGTACGGTACTCTCTAAAGCCTGAGGTTTTGCAATTCGAACCACTACTGCTTCTACTTCCAAAACGCCACGGCCAGAGAGGAAGAACCAATAGCCAGCGAATAGCGAAGGTCCGGCAATCACCGCGATGACTAGAAACACAAGCCAAGGACGTGGAGACTTTCCCTTCGACGACGACCTATCGATACGAAGTCCTTGCACTTTCTGTTCAAGTTCGTTATTCGCGTCAGTCATTCTTTATCGATGTGAAGAGTGAATCGTACTAATTGAAACGAAATACCAAACTGGAAGATTATTGGTCCGCCAAGATTGATAAGGTTGCTAAAGATTCTTGAATAGATTATTGACAACGCGTTCATGCGTTGGTCAGGAGATAGATTTTGTCAGGAAATTATAGAGACTATACAACGCAGAACTGTACATGAAATCAGAGACAACAACTGTTGTTTGAAAATAGTTAGCAAACCAATCGAAGTCGTTCCTCAGGGACTCGGTCGCAAAAATTAGAGACTGGTTACCGGAATATCGGAACTCAGTTCGACTCGCCAACGTTTTGGACCATGTTGATGAACGGAATTTCCCTGAGAATCTACAGCGACCATGACAGGCATATCACGAACTTCAAATTCGTGAATCGCTTCCATTCCTAACTCTTCGAAAGCGATCCGTTTTGCTGCAATTATCGACTTCGAAATGAGGTATGCAGCTCCACCGACAGCGATGAGGTAGACTGCTCCGTGCTTCGCGATATCTTGGCAAGTCTCGGTACTACGTTCCGCTTTACCGATCATACCCAGCAAACCTGTGCCCAAAATTTGATCTGTGAACTTGTCCATTCTCGTAGCGGTCGTCGGTCCCGCGGGTCCAATGACTTCATCCCGCACGCTGTCAACGGGTCCAACGTAATACAAAAATCGACCCTTAAGGTCTACAGGTAAAGATTGACCCCGGTCCAATAATTCGCAAAGGCGGATGTGCGCCGCATCGCGCCCCGTAAGAATTTTGCCAGAAATCAACACAACCTCTCCAACTTGCCAATCTCCAATAGACTCTTTTGACAAAGTTTCTAAATTTACTCGACGCGCGTTCGCATCGGCTTCGTAATCTAAATCGGGCCACAAAGAAAAATCTGGTGGTGTAAATTGTGCAACACCTGATCCATCAAGTTCAAACTGTACATGTCTGGTCGCAATGCAGTTCGGGATCACCGCCACCGGCTTATTAGCAGCATGGGTTGGGTAATCGCGAACTTTCACATCTAATACAGTTGTGAGGCCACCCAATCCCTGAGCGCCGATGCCTAGTGCATTTACACGAGCATAAAGTTCAAGGCGAAGTTCTTCTGCTCGATTTGACGGCCCTCTTTCAATTAAGTCCTGTATGTCAATTGGTTCCATCAGACTTTCTTTTGCTAACAACATAGCTTTCTCTGGACTTCCTCCGATTCCGACTCCGAGCATCCCAGGGGGACACCACCCAGAACCCATTTCTGGCACGACGTTAAGAATCCAATCCACGACCGAAGACGAAGATTCAAGAACCGTAAACCTTGCTTTGTGTTCGCTTCCTCCGCCCTTTGCAGACACTTCTACGACCACAGTATCTCCAGGAACGATTTTGGTGTGAATGACGGCTGGCGTGTTGTCCTTGGTGTTCTTCCTTGCACCATCAGGATCCCTAAGAACCGAACCTCTAAGAGGATTGTCAGTGTTTAAATAAGCGCGACGCACTCCTTCATTCACCAAGTCCTCGACGCTACGATCCGTGTCCCATTGGACATGCATACCTACTTCTAAGAACACGATAACGATTCCAGTGTCTTGACAAATCGGTCGTTTACCCAAATAACACATTCGTGAGTTGACCAACACTTGTCGGATAGCATCTTTGGCAGCAGGCCCTTCTTCACGTTCCCACGCGGATACCATAGCCCGGATAAAATCGGGCGGATGGTAGTAGGAAACGTACTGCAAGGCGTCCGCTACGCTCTGAATGAGATGTTCTTCTTTAATTACAGCCATACAATTTTCGCTTAGTCACGCTAACACAAAGAGGAATGTTAATTTTTTGGGGAAATTTAGAACCTTTTCTCGCTAGTCGACTCAAATATTTACGATCTAGAGCACGGAACATGAAAGGTCAATTACAAGAACTAGTAGCTGTGAGTATGGGGAATCAAAACCCGCGCATGAGACGTTGACCATGAAACAATTCTTGAAGTACCAATTCGTTATAGGAGCTTGTTTGTTAGGCGTCGTGGGATTGGGTGGTTGTGCGAGTGTATCCGAACTAAGATTTATCCAGCGAACTTTCACGATTGACGCGCAAAAAGAATTGGTTTGGAATGGAGCGATACACTATTTCTCAGACCGAAAAATTCCTATCACTAAGGTGGATCGGGACGGTTGGGTCATTCACGCAAGAAAAACAGTTCGATCATCTCGCATCAACGACAAATACGCAGATTGTCCGAAAGGATACGTACAGCGAAACCGACGCACGACAACGATCATTTCTGTGACAGAGTCTAGCAAAAGTGTGATTAAAGTAAGAATAGACCTTCAATTCCAAGGAGAATATACCGCCTCGACCATTTTTGGTATGAACCTAGGTACCAAGTTCTATGACTGTATGTCCACCGGAGTTGGTGAAAGAGAAATTTTCGAGGAAATTTTCGATTACGTTTCTAGTCCGCCAAGTGTTCTGCGAGTTGCTAATGTTCAGGATGAACAACCCACTCCCATCACAGTGAGACTCCGGAAGTTTTCCAGTGAAGACAATTGAACCAATTGCAGGAAACGTTGATATTTGTGAGTCCAAGCGGGTCCAAATGTTTGGACCTAAAGGAAAACCTAATGTTCTATCGAGTTTCGCATGCCACATCGTTAGTTTGTGCGCGGTCAATAATACCGATTGAGTAATTCGCTCCCGCGGGATTTCTACGAGCAACCTGCTTTAGAACTGGCAAGCAAATTGATTGGATGTTTGTTGGTTAGTCATATCGATGGCGAGTACACCTCAGGATTGATCGTCGAAACTGAAGCGTACCTCTCAGCGAACGATCCCGCGTCTCATGCCGCTCGAGGTAAAACGCCCCGTACAGCAATTCAATGGGGACCCCCGGGCTTCGCTTATGTTTACCTGATCTATGGTATGTATCACTGCATGAACATCGTATCCGACCCAGAGGGTAGCGCGGGGTGCGTGTTACTACGGGCTATTGAACCCATTCAAGGGATCAAGACAATGCAACAACGCCGCCCTCGAGCGAAAACAAAAATTCAATTAAGTAACGGTCCAGGGAAGTTAACGGCTGCACTGGGAGTCAATCTCCAACACAACGCGATGGATCTCACACAGAGCACATTGTTTCTTTGCGACTACGAGGAGCAAAGACAATTTGATGTTTGTCGATCAGCACGAATAGGCTTATCGGAGGGTCTTGAGTTACCCTACCGGTACTACGTTAAAGACAATCCGTTTGTGAGTAAATAACTGCAATTTGGACGTTCTGTTTGTATAGAAAACCACAAAAATTTACTCCAGTCAAAGCACTATAATGAAAAGTCAATCGGTACCGTATTTCGAGGGGTAATTGCTTTGTCTTCCATGACTGAAAAATACACTGCGACGCGCACGCCGGTTCATACGCGAAAGGCACTGTCGTCGAGTGATACTGTGCAACGGTTAGATGCGATCGACACTTCTGCTTGGAGCGTTCATATCGAAGCAATGAAACGCAAGCAAGCAGGAGAAGCTATCATCCCGCTTTCGATTGGCGATCCCGATTTTCCGACGCCAAGTTACATCATCGACGGTGTGATCGATGCACTCAAAAAAGAGCGAACTCACTATTCCGATTCGGCAGGTGAGATGTCCCTACGAAGTGCATTAGCAGAACTTGAGAGTCGCGTCACTGGCAAATCGATTGAACCACGACAGTTTTCGATCTTTAATGGAGCAACATCAGCGATTCACGCTACGCTAAGCGCGATCGCGAATCCTGGCGACAATATCGTAACCTGTCAGCCTACCTACTTGGGATATGAATCAACGTTTGTGTGCTTAGGTATTGAATTGCGCGCGGCGGCAACACCAGCACCCTACTTTCGCTACGACGTTGACCGAGCTTTGGATTTAATCGATGAACGAACCGTAGGTGTTCTAGTCAATACTCCGTCCAATCCGATGGGCAACATCGTACCTTCGAGCTCCCTCATTCGCCTCTATGAAGAGTGTCTCCACAGAAATCTCTGGTTAATTTCAGACGAAGTTTATTCAGTGATGTATTACGAGAAAAAACACACATCCCTAGCTAATCTTGTCCCAAATTTTGAGAATGTAGTGGTTATCGACAGTTTATCAAAATCTCACGCTATGAGTGGCTGGCGTGTTGGTTGGACACTCAGCTCCAAGGAATTTGCTAAACATTTGAGAGAAATCGCGCTCAGTACGTTTTTCAGTGGTTGTCCTTTTATTCAAGATGCTGCGATGCTAGCGTTACTACACGATGAACATGCTGTGGAACGGATGCGAAATGAGTACCGAGCCCGTAGAGATTACACAATGAGCCGTATTGCGCAGATTCCGCAATTTTCTGCAGTGTCTCCCGAGGCGGGTATGTTTGTCATGATCGACGTGCACGAACCGAGCGACCAGTTTGCGCGCCGATTACTTGACGGGACGGGTGTTTCCGTTGTTCCCGGCACTCCATCGGGAGAGGTGACTCGAAGATACGTGAGAATGAGTCTAACTCAACCGATCCCTGTATTAGCTGAAGCTTGGGATCGCATCCAAGCGTGGCTTGAACGCGAATCCGCTTAATAGATTAATCCCAAGCTAGGATTTAGCATTAATGCTTGCCCGGCTATGAAAGTAACAAGCATTATTGACATTGATGATGGATCTGTGGGAACGTCTCGAAAAGGATAACCGAAGCCAACCCCGTGGAGACGTTGAGCAACGTAGGTTGCACGTTCTCAACCAAGAAGCTCCAAGAATCTGGAACCAAATCTCTAAATTTATCGGTAACACGCATCTTGCTCAACTGGGATTTAGAAATGTCGACGATCAGATCCCCCTCGATCAACTATTGATTCAGAACGCGGAAACACTCATCCCCACCACGATCAAGGAGTGTTCACACGGTGAGGTGGTAGATGATCGTCCTATCTACTGGGGACGACTACTTACGCAATATCTCTTTAGTTGGTGTAACCGACGGCTGGTACCACGAACTGTAAGAACAGATTTGTGCTCAATACACGAAATCACTTCCCGTCGTTACGCGAACAAAGCTGCCCGAACAGCTCCCTTCAAAGTGCCTAGAGTCATACTCACTGCTTTTGACCCTTTTCTTCTGAACACCAACATTGAACAGAGTAACCCGTCTGCAAGTATAGCGTTGACTCTAACAGAGATTTACCAAGACTCTGTTCCAATCGAGGTCTTCATTTTTCCAGTACGATACCGTGATTTCAATAAAGGCATTGTGGAGCAATTTCTTAAACCACGTTTTGAAACAGATCCTTTATTTGTGCTCACTTTAAGTATGGGACGTGACGATTTTGAACTTGAACGTTTCGTTGGCCGTCGAAGATCGTCCAGAGCACTCGATAATCTTGATTATTCTCCTGTGAGAGACGGACGAAATCCACCAAGTCTAACGAAAAGCCCCGAGTTTCTTGAGTTTACGCTACCCACTGAAACTTTTGCCGACGTTCGAGGACCCTGGAAGACACTTGACAATCGTAAGGTCGCAACTAAGAATCGAGGTGAATTCGAACCTCTGTCACTGAAAGAGCTTGAAGGGGAAGTTTGTATTCGGGGATCCGGAGGTGGCTTTCTCTCCAATGAAATCGCTTACCGTACTCGATTATTGCAATTGCAGATGAATAAGTCTTTTCCGTTAGGACATCTACACGTTCCAAGAATTTCGAAATTTTTGCCTAGCGAAATGTGGAAGATGGTTCGTCAATCTGCCAAAATCTTGGATCGGCTCCTGGAATACTGTCGCAGAAGCGAGTCTCGCCAGCCCTAACGCTCTAACGAAATAGTTTGTTCAAGCTGAATCCAACGACCTTTCTGGACTTGTGACAGACCTGTTACTTTGAGCCCATTATGATTCTCAGGGCTAAAACTCAGTTTGTACCCCCAAGGATCTGTGTAGTCGTTGATTGACTCTAAGGCTTCAATGAAATTCTCGCGCGTGACATCGGGACCAGCAATATCCAACGCCTTGACAACAAGATCAGCTCCTCGATATCCTTCCATCGCTGCAACGTCAGGAATCGCATTAAAACGTTCTTGGAAATTCTCAAACCATCGAATCGAATCTTCGTTTTCTTCGGTGTCGGGGTAAATTCTGATCATATGACTAAGAGTGTACATTCCTTCTCCCGCGCCACTCGGATGTTCCGCGACTGAGTTACCGCCCGCGGCATTGCTACCAACCCATGCAACTTCTGTCCATTCCATTTTTCGTGCTGCATCCAAAATTCCTAGAGTGTCGCCCTCCACGGTGCCCATTAATACGAAATCGCATCCGGCTTCTCTAAACCGCAACACCGTCGCCGTGAACTCAGTTTCAGTTCGCTCATGAGCGGCATATGCGACAATTTCGATTTCCATTTCCGTGGTTTGATCGACCACTGCGTTATATACTTCCTGTCCATAGTCGTTGTCAATGTAGGTCACACAAGGCGCGGTAAAACCTTCCTCCTCCACAAAGTGTTTGACTGCTGCGCGAATTTCGTCGTAGTAGATTCCGCGCTGAGTAAACATAAGTTTGTTGAATGGTTCCGCCATGCGAACGGACCCAGTCAGAGGGAACAAATTCGGTACGCCCGCTGCAAACAGTTCGTCCATCACACTGAGATTATTCGGAGTGCCCAGAGCTAACATCATGGCAAAAATGTTGTCTCTATGAATGAGTTTGTTCGTAGCACGAATCGATTCCTGTGGTTTATATTGGTGGTCTTCGGCGATAAGCTTTAGATTCCTACCGTGGACGCCTCCGAGCTCATTCGCTTCATCAAAACGCATTCGAATACCGTTTACCGACTCCGCGCCATAACGTGCAATTGGACCGGAAAGGTCAGTATGTATTCCAAACACAATCTCGTCATCTGAAACTCCAGTCGTGTCCAATACGACATCTGTCTCCGACTGAGAATCAGATTCCCTTGAACATCCCGACACGAACAACAAGAAACACACAACACTACAAATTAGAACGTTGAACAAAGATTTCATAAACATACTACCTTCACGCATACATTTCTTCTATCAAAGAAGCATACTTTTCATTTACAACCTTACGTTTGAGTTTTTGGGTCGGTGTCAACTCTTCATCCTCAGGACCCAAGAGCTGATCAATCAGACGAAACTTCTTAATGGTCTCGACTTGTGCAAATTTTTTGTTCACGCACTCAATCTCTCCACCGATCAGTTCCACAACCTCAGACGTTCGACATAAACTAGTATAGTTAGTAAAAGGAATCGAGTACTGCTGAGCGTACAGCGCAACGTTATCCTGGTCGATCATAATCAAACAGGTTAAGTACGGACGTCTATCACCAACAACAATAGCATCAGTGATATAAGGTGAAAACTTCAATTGGTTTTCAATTTCACTAGGGGTTATGTTTTTACCACCAGCGGTGATTATGATGTCGTTAATCCTGTCAACGACATACACGAAACCTTCTGAATCTATACGTCCTAGATCTCCCGAGTAGAGCCAACCTTGTCGAATCGAGTCCGCAGTTTTTTCCGGTAGATTCCAATAACCTTTGATTACTCCTGGGCTTTGGATCAAAATCTCATTGTGTTCAGACAGTTCAATATGAACACCTTTGGCGGCTTTACCAACACTGCCAATCCGGTGGTCGTCTTCAAGATTACAAGTGGCGATCCCTGTACATTCAGTTTGACCGTAGAGTTCGTACATTGGATTTCCAAGTGCCCAATACCATTCAATCAAATCGGGCGAGATTGGTGCCGCAGCAGTAGCCAACCAACGACTCTTACTAATTCCCAGCATCCGTTTGACGTTACCCAATACTAACAGATCAAGCAATCGGAAGAGGAATTCAATATGAACCGGTACGGATTGAGCTTGCTTTTGAAAACCGGCTCGTTTCGCGCCTACCAGCATTGCAATATGGTAAGCCCAGCGACCCAACGGCGTCGCTTCTTTAATCATGATTGAGACTGAGGAATGCTGCTTTTCCCAAACTCGTGGTACCGCGAAGTGTACGGTGGGTTCGATCTCCGCAGTATCCTGCGCGACCGTCTCTAAACTTTCAACTAGGTGAACGATTGCCCTCGACTCAATTACCAAGTAGGTATACAACATGCGCCCAGCAACGTGCGCTAGCGGGAGAAATCCCAAAATACGATCCGTGTCTTTTACATGAAAACAGTCCTGAGCACACGACATCATGAACAGCACGTTTCTGTGAGTAATCATCGCTCCCTTCGGAGGACCTGTAGTACCAGAGGTGTAAGTAAGAATCATTGTGTCTTCTGAGTCCGCTTTATCGAGCTCCTGAGCCCAGAGATCTGCATTCTTTTCGCGATGTGCTCTACCCAATTCATACAGTTCATCGACTGATAAACACATTGAATCATTCAGTTCCTGAAGTCCTTCCATGTCGAACACGATGATTTTCTCTAAAGATGGTGTCCGTTCTCGAACCGTTAGAACCTTATCCAGTTGCTCTTCGTCCTCAGCAAAATAGAACTTTGTTCCGCTGTCATTGATCAAGTACTCGACCTGATTCGAGGCATCCGTTGGATACACGCCACTACAAATCCCTCCGATACAAATCGTTGCTAGATCTGCAAACAACCACTCTTTGTTGATTTCTGAGGCGATCGAAACGATGTCTCCTCGCCGCAAACCCAATGCATGTAATCCATATCCAATTAATTGGGCATACTCTCCCCAATCAGCCCAGGTGTATTCGTTCCAAATACCGAAATCTTTCTCTCGAATGCAAACGTTCTCCGGGAACGAATCAACCCGATGTTGAAAAACCGCGCCGACTGAGTCAAAGGAATCGAAAGTTCGGTGCATACTCATCGCCATGTTTTACGTTGTTTCCAACGACGTTTACCGCGAACGCTGCTAACTTTTTTGCCCAAATAAAATTCTTGAACATCGGCAGTTTTTGATAGTCGAGTAGCAGTATCTTCCATGACTACACGACCGTTATCCAAAATGTAGCCATAGTCAGCAATGTTGAGAGCCATTTGAGCATTCTGTTCGACTAACAATACGGTTACTCCTTGATCTTGGTTACTGGACTCAATGACTTCGGATATAACATGCACTAATTTAGGAGACAAACCAAGAGATGGTTCGTCAAGGAGCATTATCTTAGGTCGAAGCATGAGAGCTCGACCAACGGCTAGCATTTGCTGTTGTCCTCCAGACAGGTATCCAGCCGCGAGTTTTCTATGCTCTTTCAACATCGGAAAGTGCTCATAAATTCGATCAATTTCCGTATTGACAGTTGAACTATTACAGGTAAATGCACCCATCTTCAAATTCTCTTCGGTCGTAAGAAACGGAAACACTTCTCGTCCTTCAGGCACATGGGCAATTCCTAAACGAGTAATTCGATCAGGATCGCGCCCAGTGATTTCTTGACCAGCGAAATGAATACTCCCTTTATCGGGTGTCATCGCGCCACAGATCGTTTTTAGTACTGTCGTCTTTCCCGCTCCATTAGCACCTAATATCGTCACGATCGAGCCTTCTGGGACTTCGAGTGAGACTCCTCGAACACCGGCAATTAAACCGTAATATGTCTCGATGTTGTGAACCTCTAGTAATGGTTCAGACGTGGTCATGTTCCTAAATATGCGCTAATTACATCGGGATGATCTTTGACTTCAACTGGCGTCCCCAAAGCGATCGACCGCCCACTTGCTAGCACTAGAACCCTATTCGAAACCTGCCCGATCAAGTTCATGTCGTGTTCGACCATGAGAAGGGTAACTCCAAGTTCCCTATTGATGTCTTCGATCCAAAATGATAGATCTTCAGTTTCTTCGGGATTTAACCCCGATGAAGGTTCATCCAACAAGAGTAGCTTTGGTTTGAGGCATAGTGCTCGAGCCAACTCAACGAGTTTACGAACTCCAAACGGTAACGAATGAATTTGTTGCTCACGATACCGCTGTAAATGGAGTAAGTCCACAATGTCTTCTAAAAATCTTCTTGATTGCACTTCCTGCCTCCGGACGCGGGGCAAAAACAGAAGATCGGAAAAAATGTTTGTCTTTCGGTGAATGTATTGAGCAATGAGTAGGTTCTGTAAAACAGTTTCTCGTTCGAACAGCTCGATGTTCTGAAACGTACGGGCGATTCCCTTTCTCGCTATTTCGTGCGGACGTGCGCGGGTGATGTCTTCGCCCGCGAACTGTATTGTTCCTTCATCAACATCGTAAAACCGGCTAACTAAATTTAGCACAGTAGTCTTCCCAGCTCCATTCGGACCCATGATGCTAAAAATCTCGCCCTCATTGACCGAAAAAGATACTTCGTGTAAGGCAGTTACCCCGCCAAAGTGTTTCGATAATCCTACTACTTCAAACATTGTTCCTAGTGCACCCTTTCCGTACGTAAGAACGACTTCTGCCGTTTGAGAGTTTTATTTCGATACAGTGGAAACTGACTAAAGAACAATCTCATTTTTTGCCATCTGCCATTAATTCCGAGCGGTTCAAAGATTAAGACCAAGATGAGCAATAAGCCAAAAATGAGCGGTTCGAACCCTGGTAAGTTACCGATTGAGTCGGGAAGCCACTCTCGCACAGTGGCGATCCCATCAGGTAGAAGAGTTATAAAAATCGCCCCAAAAACAACTCCTGACATCGAACCCAGACCACCGATGATTACCAGCATGAGCAATTGAATCGAAGTAAGCATGGAAAAAGAGTCAGGAAAGAGGTAATGCCATTGATAGGCGAGTAAAGTACCAGCAAGACCGGTGAGGGCGGCAGATATGGCGAATGCTAGTGCCTTAGTCTTCAACAGGTTGATTCCCATTGCTTGTGCAGATATCTCTGAATCGCGAACTGCTAGGAAAGCACGACCTGTAGGTGCTCGAAGTAAATTTGAAACACAAAGCATCACGACTGTAAGAACAAGCAAGCAAAAATAGTAGTATGCTGTCGAATTGAGTTCCCAACCAAATAGCTCAAGAGGTGCTACTTTGAACCCCGCGTTCCCTCCCGTGACCGCACTCCAGTTCTTAACAATTTTCTCAACAATCATTGCAAACGCTAAAGTCGCGATAGCAAGGTAGATTCCCGTCATGCGTAATGCTGCAATACTCACGACGACACCCAACGCACTACACAAGACCATAGCCAAGGGAATCGATACAAAGAACGGTACGCCCAAATCTATCATGATGGCATGGGTATAGGCTCCGACACTCAAGAATGCAGCGTGCCCCAAACTGATTAAGCCGGTGTAACCTACAAGAATCATCAAACCGGCACCAGCAATACTCCACATGAATACCGTTGTGAGTTGGGACTCGACATAGGTGCCCGAAACAATGGGTAAGCACAGTACGAAAATGAACAACGTCGCGTACCAGCTAAACTGCACTCTATCTCTGAACAGATCCGAATCTCGATGGTAATCGGTCTTGAGAACAAAGCGCACTAGACTTTCTTCCTCTGCATCGACGTAAAGATGCCACTAGGGCGAACGATCAACATAAGCAGCAGCAAGATGTAGACACTTGTTTCACTGACGCTGAATTGGACTAAATCGTCTATCCAATATTTCGTGAAAATTTCGACGAGACCGATCGCTAACCCACCAATCATCGCCCCCGGAAGACTACCAAAGCCACCTACAATTGCGGCGGCAAATGCCTTTATTCCTAAAACTAAGCCCACATGCGGGTAAGCCGATTTCAGAGGTAGCAACAAGATGCCAGCGATCGCTGCGAACGCCGCAGCAAGTGCCCAACTTACTGCTACGACGCGCTTGACAGAAATACCAACGTAGGAAGCTGCAAGCTGATTCTGAGAGGTTGCTTGCATCGCAATGCCGAATCGAGTGTATCTAAAGAACAAAAACGTTAAACCGCACAAAACGACCGTTGCTCCGATAACGACTACGTCTGCAACTGGAAAGACCACCTCGCCAAACCTTAGCGGCGGTAGATTACTGTACGGCGTGCGGATACTCTGTGAATCGCCCCCCCATATCATGCCAGCAACAGACCTTAATACAAAGCCTAACCCAATGGTGACCATGAGAACAGCGAAAGGAGACTCGCCAATCATGCGACGTAGTAAAACTCGTTCCAACGCTAGTCCAAAGAGCGCCATTGCTACGATCGCAGTTACTACCGCTAGGAAATAATTCCAATCCAAATGATTGATCAACGTGAGCGTGATAAACGCGCCCAACATCATGATGTCGCCCTGCGCGAAGTTCACCATTTCGGTAGCTTTGTAAATCAATACAAAACCTATGGCAACGAGTCCGTAGACGCACCCTTGCGCAATACCGCTTAGTAGTAACTGGAAAAAAGTTTCCACGTTTTCGATCGAAGATTAATGGTTGGTCTTGTTCAGTCCCTCAACTGTCGAGAAGGTCCTGACTACAGGAACCTCACTTGCATTGTAAAGACTATAAATGGTGTAATGCACAGATTGATACTCCATCCAATCGATTTAGCTAGCAAGTGTTCGAATCATCCCATAGATAGCCCGCTTGTGTTCGTGAAAGAAAGGCAGCCAATAACCCGGAAGTCTCTGAGTAAACAAAAGTGCTCCGACATTCGCACGAGGCGCAATCCACGAATGGGTGCCGGCAATCCCTCCTCAATAGAACTCGTCAATTGCTTCGGGTGGTTCTCTAACACTTGGTTTTTGCTTGATTGCGAACCCTAGCCCGAATACGGTATTCGGCATCTCCCATTGTCGAAATTCCACCACATTACCTGGCGATAACTGATTCGTTCGCATGAGCGCGAGTGTTTCACTTTGTAACAATCGGACTCCGTTATAGGTACCCTCGGCCATCAGCATTTGCCAAAATTTCTTGTAGTCGGATATGGTTCCGAGCAACCCTCCCCCACCAGATTCCAACGCACGAGGACGAAAGTGATCTCCCGCAAGTTCCGATGCGATAGATAGTCCAGGTAGATAGGGATTTTCTGGATCTGCACCGTCATATAAAACACAAAGCCGTTCTCGTTGGTGTTCGGACAAATAAAAGCTGGTGTTGGTCATCCCAAGTGGATTAAAAATTCGAGACGCTAGAAATTCGCCGAACGACTGTCCAGACCAAATTTCAATCAATCTCCCAAGTACATCTGTCGCTATGCTGTAGTGGAATTTGTAACCGGGTTGATATAACAACGGGATTGTCGCTAATGCTTCAACGAGTCCCTCCAAATTGTTCCCCGGATGCAGGACACGCTTAGAACGAAACAGTGGGTCAATTGGCGTGTCCATGAAGATACCATATGAGAATCCCGCGGTATGCGACATAAGTTGCCGCACAGTGATTTGAGACTCTAACGGTTCTGTGTCATGGACGTCCGTCGCATCTTCTTTGAGTACGCAGAGATCAGCGAGTTTGGGGATGTATATCGCAGCTTCGTCGTCTAGTTTGAACGCTCCTTCTTCATGGAGAATCATCGCCGCGACCGATGTGATTAGCTTGGTATTGGAGAATAACCGGAAAATCGAGTCTCCATCGATTGGTTTCTCCCTCTCACGATTTTGATTACCAGTGAAATACTCATCGACAACCGTTGATCCATCGAAAACCACCGATGCGGCCGAAGGAATGAGATCTTGTTGTACCCATCGGTCCAAAGAGGCATGTATTGAATCAAACTCACGAGAATTGTCTAGCATTAGACTCATCCTGCGATTTGAAATAGCGGCAAAGTGAAAGAATTATTACCCTATCCTCCCTAGTCCTTTTCAATTAATCTTTACTCTCGATGAACACGGAGTAGAACACCGAAGATCTCGATCTGATACTCCGAAAACCGATTCAAAAAGTTCAAGTGTGCTTTTGAACTCAATTGATCCAAGTCTTCACTCGGTAGCCGCAATCTTAAGAAATTCGGAAAGACTAAGCACTTCGACTTCTTTTTGCATCATGAAAGCGCGCTGGTTCATACATACTACAAATCTTCTTCTAGCGTGTAACAAATCGATAGAGGAATAGAATCCTCTAGACGGAGGACGCGACATCGATCTTTTGATCTCAATAGCCCAAAGTTCGCCTGTTCGATGCCACTCAAGCACTAAGTCTATTTCAGCTTCGTCTGCCGTGCGATAAAACAACGGCGTAGCGCGACCTTCGATCACACCACAAATCTGTTCGATAACAAAACCCTCCCAACTAAATCCGCAAACTGGGTGCCGTAGTAATTCGTCAATTGACCGTAGATTAAGCAAGGAATGAAGTAGTCCTGAGTCTCTGATGTAAACTTTTGGAGTCTTTACTAAGCGTTTTCCAAGGTTTGCTTGAAAAGGATTCAATTTTCGAACAACTAGCATATCCGTGAGAAACCCAACGTGTTTATTAACGGTCGGCGAGGTGACTTCTAGCGAAGTAGCTAGCCGAGAAGAATTGAGCATGGTACCTTGATTGTGCGCGAGCATTGTCCAAAGTCGAGTGAGCAATTCTGTGGGTACGCGGGGGTTAAACTGTAGTACGTCCCTTTCAACGTAAGTGCGGATGAAATTCTTTCGCCACACGTGACTGTCCTCTTCGTTATCGGCTAGAAAACTTAAAGGAAAGCCTCCAGACAACCAAAGTTTATTGGTTAGATTTTCCTCAACCTCTGCAACACTTAGCGGGTTCAGGTGGACAAATTCAATCCGCCCGGCCAAAGTTTCGCTACTTTGTTTGAGCAGGTCAACTGACGCGGACCCCAATATAAGAAATCTACCGGTACGTATACCCTTCCTACGCCCTTCATCAATCAATACGCGTAGTACTGAGAACAACTCGGGCACACGGTGAATTTCGTCAATCACAACGAGCTTCTGTTCAAACTGACGTAAGAAGAACAAGGGATGTTCTAAGCTTTGTCGGTCTTCTGGATTTTCGAGGTCTAGGTAATGGTGATCACAACTGTGTGCGAAGCGGAGTGCTAATGTAGTTTTGCCAACCTGACGCGCACCTAGGAGAACGACCGCTGCTTGTCGCTGCACCGCGACGTTGATCTGTTCAAAGCATTGTCTGTGAATATACACCGTAAATTTAAACACATATTTTAAATATACGGTTCATTATAAGGTTTTTGGACGGTGTTTTGAGAGTCTGTCTGCTATGGTACGATAATCCTAGTTACAACAAATTTGTCCGTAGGGTACGACTCATGCGTCGCAACAGAAACTCGATGCTTATTACTGAGGTTAGTCTAATCCGTGATCACGATGTTTTTCAACTCTATTTCACATCATCTTGAATGTTGTCCTCAGTTTATAATTGTTACTAAACATGTGCCATGCCTAATAGTCACGAGAGGTAGTGAGATTCACTGTCGATTAAGTTTTATCAGTTACGCGGCCAAATCTAGTTGCAGTCACTAATAGACTTGAGCGATTACGAGTATCTATAACACCACTGAAAAGATCATACTTCGATTTGCGAAGTCTCGAATTGCGTGTCAATATACCTTGATCGTTCCATGCCAGCATATGACACTAGCAGCTAACACATAGCGAATCTCGAAAACTAAAAGCTCCACAAATTCACATCAATAATTCACAGGAGATGCATCGATGAACACAAGTGCAACCTCAAGTCGATCCGTACGAGACATCGTCGTATTCCTACTCGGCGCAGGACTAGCTGTAGTAGTACTAGTAGTACTCTAC
>WTGV01000007.1 GCA_011525295.1 Pseudomonadales bacterium
GCCAGGTACAGAGAAAGAACTGTTTGAGTTCACCACGGATGAACTCGAAACGCTCAATGATTGTTGGCAAAAATTAGCAAAAACTAAGCTAAAGGACAAGAAATTTAAATATGAAATAGTCACGAAGGATTACACATGGCGAAGTGTGGAGAACAATGCAGGAGTCATGGGATCCACGACACACGAGCCCAAAGATGCGACACGACTCCCATTGACTGTGACTATTTTCCCCACCAGCATCCAGGCAGGCAGACCCGCCGGAACGTTGTCTACGCATGTAGCCAGACAGGTAGTTTTACATGAATATATCCACACGCTTCAGGCAGAACGTGCGAGGCGCGCAGATCCTGATTGGAAGGATTTCAAACCCTACGAACTTTACGACAATGAAGTGGAAGCTTGGAACCTCTCGCGTTCGTGGTATAAACAACTCTTCGGTGTTTGGGCACCGCTAGCGGGTTTAACTGAAACCGAAATCAATTTCACAGAGGAAGATGCAGAGTTCAAGAAAAATAGGGACGACTATAAAGACTACGAGACAAAAGAGGCTGCCGGAACGTTAACAGCAGCAGAAAAAAAGAAAATGGACGAACTAGGAGCGTGGTTTCGAGAACCGGAAAACTTACCTTGGTTCGACGGTCGCGGTGGTAATTATAAAACCACTGACAAATTAGAATGCTAAGAATAAACCGTATCGCGCGCGCCCGACACCGGTTCTGGAGTATAAGCGTTGGAATTGGTCTGGCTGTGGTAGCAGTGGTGTGCGCACTGTTTTACTCAAGTAGTCGTCCACCGCCTCAAGTTTCGAGCGTTGGGACTAGTGATCCGAGTGTTGCTGTACCCTCTTCATGGACCACCATAACCCCCGTAGTTTTAGTCGAGACGCCACCACCACAGTTACCTCATCTTGACTTCGCGCCGGGTTCTGTGGAAGAAGCGTGTGGCTTGAATGAATTTGTGCCGTACCACTTCGATGATCCAGATAACGAGTACCACTGGCCTAGAAGCCCTTATGACGCAAATGGAAATTTAGCAGATTTTTTTTCAGAATCCGAAGAGTGCCGGATGGCATTGGACAGTCATATCAATTCCATCAACCCCTATCTTTGGGGCAATACCAACAAAGCATCCCCACAAGCGTTTGTGGTGTTAAATAATCCCCTAACCTTCGAGCGTATCTTTGCTGATCCTGCTGGTGACTTAGCTCGGGTGCAAGACGCGCTTTCTCGCCCTGAGTGTTTATTACAAGGAGACGAAACCAACTGGGAGTTGAAAGAGACTTGTCATGCGGACGCGTTTCTGAATTATGCCCTCATCAATCGGTTTTGTTTTGACGAAGGAATCAGCAATCGTAACCGGACGTATTACTGGGAGGAAGATAATCCCACACCAGAGCAAGATCGATTCATGTGGAAAGAATATTTGGAAGGTGTTTGGGTTGAACGAAAATGCGCAGGATTAGACTCGGAATTGGAACTCACTTCGGAGCACTATCCGGTGCTTTATGAGTCAGTTATGTCGTTTCGCGAAACGAATGACATTAAAGGATGGAATTCAAGAAAAGGATCTCGTGTGCTCTTAATTGAACTAGCGGCCCGTTTAGGTGACGACGCAGCAGGGCTTACAACAGAGATCTTTGTGCCACATAGTCACTATTACCTAGAAGATGGGGGAAAGTATGGACGTTTTACCTGGCTGTTGACGAGTGCAGAATGGCAGGGGTTTGTTGTGAAAAAAGAGCCCTCTACTGATCGTTTTCTACAAATTTTCAAAATGCTAGGAAGAGTTGGAGCACGTAGACCCGACCCGCGCGACGAGATCGAACTCGCTTGGGATTTTGTGGTTCGACATCTATGCGAACCGCCTTACTTCACATCTTTTGGACAGGGCTTTGTGCAGGTGGAAAACGGAGAGCATTCAAGTTGCAAGGAGATTGTTCATGAGCTCCGCCAGCGCGATCTTAAATTCGCACCCTTGCTACAGGCATTGGACAAGTTCGAGCAGGTAGCTTTAGAGCTAGAAGTGTACGAGTAAGCGTTAACTCTACGTGCTAGAACAGGGAGTGTTTCGTGTCTTCGAATTGGTCGAATAGAACTATTTGGACCGGGGACAATCTCCCCATCATGCGGGGGATGAACTCAGAGTCCGTCGACCTTATTTATCTAGATCCGCCATTCAATTCGAAAGCGAACTACGCGGTTCCGATATGGGGTGAAGCTACAGGGGTGGAGTTCAAGGACACCTAGACGTTGCAAGACGCGGACATTGCATGGCTCGATCTGATTGAAGCAAAGCATTCGCGTCTCAACAAAGTCATTCACGCGGCGATGAGCAAGAGCGACGAGTCGTATCTGATTTACATGGCGGTGCTGCTCTTGGAAATGCACCAGCTCTTCAAGCCCTCCGGATCGATTTACTTGCATTGTGATCCGACCATGATCCACTACTTGAAACTTCTACTCGACGCGATCGTTGACCGAAAGAATTTTCGGAGCGAATTGGTGTGGTGCTACACCGGACCAGGGGTACCTAAACAGAGACAGTTTTCTCGAAAGCACGACATCATTCACTGGTATTCCAACGGAGAAAAATGGACGTTCAACCATCGCCTAGTCATAGTGCCTCACAAGAAAGCGATCGGACAAGGTGGGACTTCTGCGAAGTGGGAAACAGATGCAGAGGATCCGTACGAGAAATGTCAAAATGGAAAGATCCTAGAAAGTTGGTGGACTAAGTTTTATCCAGTAGGAAGATCAATAGTGAACGCGTAGGTTACCCTACACATAAACCTCTCTCATTATTGGAACGGGTTATCAAAGTGTCTAGCAATGAAGATGAGGTTGTCTTCGATCCATTTTGTGGTTGAGTTACTACTCTGGTTGTTGCAGATCGACTGCAGCGGAATTGGGTGGGGATTAATGTTTCGAACTTCGCAGTACGTTTGGCCGAGGACCGGAATAAAGCCGACCAGGGACTGTTCCAAGATATTCAATCTCGAACGGACGAAAGGCAGAGAACCGACGTCGGAACGTTGCTCCTGTACAACGCGCCGAGCATTAAGAAAGCCTTGTACGGAGAATAGGGCTGTCGCTGCAACGGGCGTGGTAAGCATTTCGAACAACAGAATGTAGAAGTCGAACACATCATTGCGAAGAAGCAAGGAGGTACTGATCATGTGAACAATCTGCAACTGCTCTGTGGATATTGCAACCGGGTGAAGGGCGATCGGGAACAAGAACATCTGATCGCGAAACTCGTGGCGTAGCAATCGCAGTCGTACTATCTTTAAACCGATTGAGATCGTTGAAGTTTTTCATTTTTCATACCCCGCGCCTCGATCTGATCGCAACTCGATCGGGGCACTTTTTTCTCAACATAATCTAGAGTCTGAGATTCTTTGACATTTTGGAACAACACGAGCTCGCCCAATTTTTTCCGCCTATGTCCGCAGCCGAAAAACAAGCACTAGTGGACGACATTCAAAAGAATGGACTACTGCAGAAAATCCACACCTTCAAAGGGAAGATCATCGAAGGGTGGCACAGATATGAAGGGTGTTTGAAAGCGGGGGGTAAGATCTTATGTCCCGCGACCGGGTGCAGTTTGTGCGGTCGGCTAATCTGTATCGAAGAAACTTCACCAAAGAGCAACGCGATTTAATCTTGATGCATACCTCGATGAGCGATCTCAAGAACAGTATCACTACTAGGTGACAACGATGCAAGAGAACGATTCATAGAACAAGGAACCGGAATTGAGCTCAATGGTTGACGGTGGTCATCCGTTGGACTTATGACGCTGGCTGAAATCGCCAGGAACACCGGGGGCGGTCTCATCACTCTCAAATTTACCCAGAAAGCAGCTCTTGGACGTTGACCTAAGGACGCGATGGGAGGACGTCGATCGCCGTATCCAAAAGAACTTTGATACAGTCTAAAGCACAACGTCACACCGCACTCAAAAAACAGGTGAATGAGACTTTGAATTTCGAAAATAAGCAACCACGTGCCGAGGTTGAAGAATGCGAGATCACACTCGATCGACAGATCATTCGGATCTTAGATCTCGAAAATCACTCAAAACATCATGGGATCGACATTTAGCTATAAGTCTAAATTTGTGGATTTCCCACGTACGTTAACGTTACATCATCCTCCGTCGGTTTCGGCTCTCTGTGAGCGTCTATGAAGGGCGTTCTTCATAAGCAATTCTTTCCTGTAAGAGGCTTCTTAAACGATTCGATTTTGTTTAGTAAATATTGCCACAAAGGACAAATTTACTGAACACTGCCTCTAGATTCTGCGTTATAAGGATGTTCTGATCAACATTCTGAACGCAGATAAATGCATTATCTTCACAGTTTTGAGTCTTAATTCGTTAGAATATTGACATAAACTAAACAAAGCCTTTTAAGAACTAAACGTTCCTTGAAGGGTTTTAGGAGCAGAATCAATCATGGCAGAACAGCTATACAAGATTGGAAAAGTGTCCGAACTAACGGGACTGTCCGTCGAACGATTACGTATGTGGGAACAACGCCACGAAATTCGTCCGACGAAAAAAGTAAACCGAATACGCTTTTACGATGACGATCAATTGGCAAAGCTCACTCTGATAAAGGAACTCATCGATCAAGGATTTTCAATAGGTGAGCTCAAAGATTTATCAGTTAACGAACTCAAACCATTACTTGGGCGCAAGGAAAGGACCAGTCTGAGTTCAGAACTCACTATTGTTCTCGTAGGAGACACATGGAACTTCGAAGAACCGAAGTCGTCTTCACGGTACGACGTGTCGGCCCGATTTCTTACGCTTGAATCCTACTGGGACTGGGCGACAAATGAACCACATGTTAGTTTTGATGTGCTCGTACTCTTAATCACGAGTCTGAATGTTGAAAAAATTGACGAGATGACTTCGGCTTCAGATGTACCTGTGTTTGTTGTCTACAAGTATGCAAGCGAATCGGATCTCGAATCAGCGCGCGAAACATGCATTCACGTTGCGAAAATGCAAGACACAGACTGGCAATCAACGGTAGATGCTATTTTTGATCATGTGGTAACTGAGGAAGACTCCTACTCGGAATATAGATGCTTCGACGATGAGCAGTTAGAACATTTGAGACGCTGTAAAACGAACGAACGTGTGGAACCAGAGGACTTCGTAGAGATTGTTTACCGTCAACGCGCCATGATTGATCATCTGAGTCGTACGACCGACAGTGCATTAGACATCGCTGTGGTAGAAGCAGTAAAAACTGCCGAAAACTCTATGGAACGAGCACTAAGGTCAATCGCGGATAAACACCAATTGCTAGTGTAGCATTCATAATTTGTTTAGGTAAAATCTTAACAAAACTTGAACAAGATTGAATTTTCAGTATAGTATTCACTTTAAAACGGAAAGGATTGCGTGTCAGAGTTCGATACATCGAAAAAATTTCAAAACAGGATTTTGTCATGCAACCAACCATTCCGATCGACCGGGGGTGCTCAAGGATGAGCAACTTTTAACGCCATGGAGGTCTCCGGACATGGAAGGCGCGAACCCGGCCGATTTTCTTTCAGTTTGTCAATCGGCAAACGCGACGCAGACTACTACGACCACTTTGAGAGGTATCAAGCAGACGAAGAGTCGTTTCGTTAGTTAAAACGACACGACTCTTCTTAGCTGATAAAGCGCTACGCAAACGAGCGACCTTTTGCTCGGACTCTAAACCAACTACAAGCTTGGTCATTGTCAGCAGGTCTAACTAAATCAGACTCAACCGCCGACTTAGCACGTGTGTGAAACCGTTGGAAACGCCTGCTTATTTCTGAATTTCGCGCGATTTTTCCCATTTTTAAAAGTTTTTGTCATTTCAGTGCTTGTTTCGACCACAAAGTGTTTAACATGTTGTTTATAACAACTTGTTATAGTGAATTTCTTTAGAGTCGAATTTAGTTTGTTAATGTACGGTTATCGGGTCGACTGACGTGCGTCTCAAGTCTTTAAAACTCGCTGGATTTAAGTCCTACGTTGATCCGACAGTCATAGACTTACCTCACAACGTAACAGTCGTCGTAGGTCCTAACGGTTGTGGTAAATCCAATATAGTCGACGCTATTCGTCTTGGAATTGGGGAAAGTCAGGCAAGCCACCTGCGAGGCGAAGGTCTGGAAGATGTTATTTTTGACGGTTCCGACACGCGGGCGCGTTCCGGTCAAGCAACCATAGAGTTGCTGTTCGATAATCAAGACAACAAGATCGGAGGAAGCTACGCCAATTTCTCGGAACTCGCACTTAGACGAGAAATTTCCCAAGATTCTCCTTCGAAGTTCTTTTTGAATGGCCGTCGCTGCCGGAGAAGAGACATTCGTGACTTGTTCTTGGGGTCGGGTTTTGGCGCGCGAAGTTATTCAGTAATTGAACAGGGTTTCGTGGGCCGAATCGTCACCGCGAAGCCCGAAGAATTGCGAGTTCATCTGGAAGAGGTAGCGGGAGTATCAAAGTATCGCGAACGCCGTCGAGAAACGGAAAAGAAGATAGATTCGACACGAGAGAATTTAGAACGCGTCAAAGATTATGCAACCGAACTCGCTCGGCAAATTTCTTACTTAGAACGACAAGCCCGCGAAGCAGCTCGATACTCAGATTTGCGAGAGAAAGAGCGTAGTGTCCAAGCAAAGTTAGTCGTGCTACAGGTGCAAACAGTTGAAGCTCAAATCGAAGAACAAGAAGCCCGCATGGAGGAAGTTTCACTGCGTGTGCAGCAAGAACTTGCAAAACTTCAGTCCATTAGGACAGAACTGGACACTCTAAGGGTTCGAGAAGCTGACTGTATGGAACAATTTAATACGGTACAGGGTGAGTCCTTTGAAGCCCGAGGCGTACTCGCGCGAGTCGAAGAAGAGAACCGGCAACGTCGACAACACCGTGACGAAGCTGTACAAGCACAGGTCAAGACTTCCGAGACGCAGTCGGAGCAAGAAATAGCACTCGCGAACCAACAGAGTCAGATTTCCAATCTTCGCAAAGAGCTGGCTCAGCTTGAAAACGATCGAAAAATAGCGGCAAAGCAGTGTGTAAAAGCGAGGAAAAGGTTCACAGATACACAAAACGAAGTTGAAACCTGGCGTCCAGATTGGGACAACTTTCTCAAAGAATTCAATGAAAAGTCCAATGAGTTGTCGTTGCAAACTGACCAACGCACGCGATTACAACAAGAACTGGACGCGATCGAGCATACCCTAGCCGAACTCGATGAGCTACTCGCTACAAAGAAGAGCCAGGATGATGACACATCACTGGTGGAACAAGAGAAAGCAATTGAACAAGAACTACAGTCAACTATACAGCGAATCAAGGAATATGATGAAGAAATAGAGACATTAGAACAACTCGATGTTCGGGACGAAGAAATTCGGCGGGAACTGGAAGGTGAATTGAGCGAGATTCGAGAAAGGCGCAGCGCACTCACTGCATTGATTGACCAGACTCTACAGATGGACCCATCTGTTTCAAGTGAGCAAACTTCGACCTATCACAAACTTCAGGCTCAGCCTCGCGTGGGTGAGGTAATTGCCGTTCAATCAGGCTACGAGAAAGCTGTAGAAGTCGTACTAAATTCATTTTTACCAGCCATCACGGTAAACAACATAGCCTTCGAGAAGGAAGGATTGAAAAATTTGTGCGAAAGCGATATGGTGCTAGTGGGTCCTTCATCTGATTCGAAAACTGGTTCAAGATTAGCAGATGTAATTACGCAGGGTCGAGAATATGTCCCTGAACTCTGCTCGAACGTGTTCGTCGATGACGACTTGGATGCTGCGCTCGCGCGCCAAAAACTACTCGAACCCCATGAAAGTACAGTTACTAAATCAGGTATTTGGATGGGTAAGTCTTGGATTAAGTTTAGTGGTAACGCCGAAGACAGTGGTACTGTAATTGAACACCGGGCGGAGTTGCAAGAGCTAAACTCCCTTCATGACCGGAAAGCACAGGAACACCAAGAGAAGCTACGAGAAATCTCGACTCGGACGCAACATCGCACTCAGATACGGGAGACGCATCGCGACCTAAGACAACAACAGAGCGACTTAAATTCACAGCTCTCTGAGACGCGCGCAAGTATCGAACGGGAAAAACTTGAGCATTACCAAGCCAGCGTTCGATCGGCCAACGCGCAAAAAGAGCGAGAGTCAATTACAGAACGTAAATCGAACTTGGAACAGGAAATTAGCGGCCAAGACAATTACATCTCAAAACTGACTGTAGAGACAGCGAAATTAGATCAAGAGAGACAAGTGCTCGAGGTTAAAGAGCAGGAAAACAATCACTTGTTAGCAGCGGCGTTGGAGGAAGATCGAGCCGCTCAAACAGAGCACCATCGTTTGGACCTAGAGTACAACAATTTACAGGCTAGAATCGAATCTGCTACCTTGAGTAGCAAACTTCTTACAAACAACATAGATGAGCTCAAACATCGTGTGCAATCTCTGGACCAACAAATCTCAGACGATGACAACGCTATGACAAAGCTAGAGGCGAGACTCGCTGATGCGGTCAAGCAATCAGCAGTTATAGACCAGCGTTTATCAACCGTGAGAAGTGATCGTGATTCCATATTGCAGCAGATTCGTGACAACAATGTAGCAGAATCGCAGCAACAATTGCGTGTAGATCAGAAACAACAAGAGCTACACAATTTTCGCGAAGAACATATCCAGCTCACTTCAAAGAAAGACTACATGTTGACAGAGTTGTCTGGGTTGGAAATAGATTTAGTAGACGCCAAAGCTTCTCTCGATCCTGCTGACAATGAAGAATCATTGACACGTGTATTAAACCGTACTCGGTCACGAATCGAAAAACTTGGAGCTGTTAATTTAGCGGCAACGAAGGATCTTGACACGAGAAAAGCAGAATACGAAACGTACCAATCCCGCATCGATGATCTTGAGCTTTCCCAAGACACGTTAGTGCAAGCAATGCAGAAGATTGACAAAGAAACGCTCGCGCTGTTTAACGATGTATTTTCGAGAGCTAATGAAATGTTTCAAAAAGTTTTCGCCCGACTCTTCGGAGGCGGTCGAGCCGAGCTTATTTTGACCGAAGACGATCCTCTAACGGCCGGTGTGTCGATGCGTGTCCAACCTCCAGGCAAACAAATCAAGAACCGCAATCAATTGTCGGATGGTGAGAAAGCACTGGCTGCGTTAGCGTTCACTTTTGCAATGTTTGAACTTAACCCAAGTCCCATTTGTATCTTAGATGAAGTCGATGCTCCACTAGATACGAACAATATTTCACGATTCGGAAAGTTGATTCATTCCATGGCAAATGACGTACAATTCTTGATTATTACCCACTCGCGCGGTACAATGAACTTTGCCGAGTCGCTGATTGGCATCACTATGCAGGAAGCAGGAGTATCTCGAGTGGTATCGGTAGACCTAGAATAAAGGAATCTACCAGACGATATCGGGAGACTCGGTCGCTCGAGATTTAGGACAACATGGAGTGAGAAATGGATTTCTCTGTTGGTATCGCGGTACTTGTTCTGGTAACAGTACTCGTGGTAGCTGTAATTGGATACGGCATCTATCTTAATCGACGACACGACCAATGGGAGAATGTCGTTGGACATGCGGCCTCCGATGCGAAAGCGCGAGGTCCTGCTGTGAGCAAAATCTCTGCCGCACAGCAATCCCCTGCTAAACGCGTAATTAAGTCGCCTAAAGCTGCGCGTGGAACTTCTAATCGTACCTTCAGCAAGAAGCAAAAACGTGGGCAGAAGCCCGCGAGAGTTGCTTCTACAGCAAAGGCTTCGCAGGGGACGAAGGGTCAAGCAAACATTCTCGCCGATGCGCCGGAACTACCACACATGAGCATCGAAGATGTGTATAAGGGTGGAATCTCCACTGGTGGCGTCCCAGTTGTGGAAGGCATTATAAAACACGAAATCAAGGGTAAGCGCGCCGATGTTTTCGGAACAGGTTTAGACGCGGATAAGTCTGTCGAGACGACTATTGATAACCAACAACAGGAAAGTGCAGCCACCACACTGGGCGAGAAGATTCAACCGCCATTGGACATTCTTGATTCATCGGAGAATGCTACTCCGCCTCTCCTAGAAGGAATTGTCGGCGAAGTTGTCACTAAATCAAGAGAAGAAGCTCAACCGACGATTGCAAGTGGACATCGCTGGACCACGGAAAACAATGCCCATGTGCTCCAGTCAGAGCAGACAAAAAACTCTCGAATTTCGACTAAATCTCGTGCAACCGAGAGGGTCGTGCCACTGCGTAAAGGAAGTAACAAAATCTTGTCCAATGGTGCGACAAAGGCTCGTCAAAAGGATTCAAACTCAAACAGCGAACAGAATCGTTTGGAAGAGTACGTGGTGCTTCGAGTGAGCGGCAAACACGCGAATGCGTTTCCATTGCGCGAACTCGCTCGATTCATGCTCAATCGAAGTCTTAAGTTCGACAATACTGGTTTATTCTCTATGCACGATGAAGAAACAAACGAGTTGATGTTCAGAGTTGCAGATGTGTATTCTCCCGGCCAGTTCGATCGTGCGCAAATTGAAACTTACTGTACCGAGGGATTGACGTTCATAATGTGCTTAGCTCCACTCTCGAATCCACAACAAAGCTTTGAGCAAATGCTGAGCCTAGCTAGTGAATGCGCCCGCTGTTTTGATGCCGTTGTCCAAGATGAGCACAGCAACAAACTCAGCAATCAAACCATCACGCATTATCGCTATCGAGTAGCAGACTTTCGCCGCAAACAGATGTCTATGTAAACTCTTATCGTTGAGAACGAACGAGTAGCAGATTTGACGATCGCAGCAAGAGCTGAGAAACTTCGCAACGAGATTGAGTATCACAACTATCGCTATCACGCATTAGACGATCCGGAGATTTCGGACCAAGAATATGACCAGTTGTTCGACGAACTGTTGGACATCGAAAAGAGACATCCGCACCTCGTAACTCCGAATTCTCCCACACAGAGGGTTGGCGCGACTCCGAGCGAGGCGTTCCAGCCGGTCCATCACTTGCAGCCCATGCTCTCACTTGATAAGAGTACGTCGATGGACGAATTGAAGAGTTGGATTCAACGCAATGAAGCTCTGCTAGACAGAGAAATCCGAGAATTAATTTGCGAACCGAAAGTAGACGGTGTCGCAGTCACCTTACACTATGAGCGTGGAGAACTAATACGCGCCGCAACTAGAGGTGATGGCACTACCGGAGAAGACGTCACTGCTAACGTGAAGACGATTCAGAGCGTGCCGCTTCGTTTGCTCGGATCGTCGATTCCAGAATTAGTTGAAATTCGGGGAGAAATCTATATCCCGCTCGACAAGTTTGCGCAATTTAATGAAAAAGCGCGACAGCGAAGTGAGCCGGAATTGAGAAATCCTCGAAACGGGGCAGCCGGCAGTCTTCGACAAAAGGATCCCAAAGTTACACGAGGTCGCCCCTTGAGTATTTATTGTCATTCGATTGGACACGGGTCCGAAGATCTAGTTTTACGAACGCACTCTAGCGCGCTAGAACACTGTCAGGAATGGGGTTGCCGAATCAACCCACGTATTGAAGTATTCGATCGTATCGACGAGTGTCAACGCTACATTGATCAAATCAATTCAGATCGAGCATCTTTAAATTATCTGATTGACGGTGTCGTAGTAAAAATCAATGATTTTCAAGACCAACGAGATTTAGGACAATTGACTCGTCAACCACGGTGGGCAATTGCGTACAAGTATCCATCGAGTGAAGCAAGAACTAAGGTGCAAGCCGTCCATTGGCAGGTTGGTAGGACCGGAGCTCTCACGCCAGTAGCGCGCTTAGAACCTGTTTTTGTCGATGGGGTAACAGTGTCAAATGCGACGCTCCACAACATCGATGAAATCCACCGTTTAGGATTGAAAATTGGCGCGGAAGTAGTACTCCGGCGAGCCGGCGACGTAATCCCACAGATATTACGCGTCATATCTGAGGGCCAGCAAGAAGTGGCGGTACCTACCGAGTGTCCTGTCTGTGGTAGTGTGGCGAGTAAAGATCCTGATGGTGTTGTGATTCGTTGTACTGAAAGAATGCTGTGCTCCGCGCAGCGTAAAGAGTCCGTCCGCCACTTTGCTTCTAGAGACGCATTGGACATTGAAGGGCTTGGTGACAACACGGTGGATTTCCTAGTGGATTTAGACGTAGTTAAATCACCGTTGGACTTGTACTGTCTCACTTCAGATGAGCTAGCTTCGTTTGAACGAATTGGAGAACCCAATTTAGAACGTATTACGAACGCTCGGACGAGAATTGACAAACTTGCATATGAGCAGTACGTACTTTCCCTAAACATACCAAACCTCAAAAAAGCAAAGCTCGTCACTTTTTGCAACAAGTTTTCAAATCTTCCAAAACTAGCACGTGCATCCGAAGAAGAAGTCATGGAAGTTCTGACAGGCATTGAACAGCACGCAGCAAAGGAAATTTGTACGTTTCTACTCACAACATTTAAAGATTACGACGATTTGAAGGCGTTGCACGGACGAGAGGTCGAACGACATCAAACGGAGGGGTTGATTAGCTACTTGCGGAAGTTGAAATATCCATTAGTTCCCCGCTCGTTCGTAAAAGACATTGTGAATCAGTATCACAATCTCGAAAGTCTTCAACAAGCTACTCCACAGGAACTACTTGGTGTCTGCCCGTTGGAGCTTTCAGATGCAGAAGAGATATTGAACAAGCTTAAACACGACGAAAAGTCGAACAAAAGTGTCCAAAAGCAATCGCTGGGACGATTTCTGCGAGAGAAACACATCTCCGTCTTGAACAAATCACAAGCAGAATCCGTAGTGCGGGTCTTTTCGACATTGAATTCGTTACTAACAGCAAGTGTCTGCAGTGTAGTCGAACTCGATGGCTTTGACAAATCGTTGGCAACTCGCTTTCTTGAGAGTTTAAAGTACAACATAGGAAAAAAAGAGAGAATCGGAGAGGAAAACGCGATTCTACTAGCCGCGAACATTCAGAAGAGCAAAAACACGACCTTCGCACGGTTCATTTTCGGATTAGGTATACCTGAAGTTGGTGAGTCAACAGCACAAAACTTAGCTGCGCGATTTCGTACGCTAGACGTACTCATAAATGCAACTTCGGAAGAACTAGAAACTGTTGATGACGTGGGATCAGTTGTAAGCGAAAACATTTGCAATTTCTTTGCTAACTCGAAAAATCGAGAGCTCGTATTTGCATTGGTTGATGCAGGAGTTTCTTGGCCAGTGGAAGAAGAGGAGTCAAACTCACCTTTGTCAGGTCAAACTTGGGTCATCACGGGTACACTGTCGATTCGGAGACCAGAAGCGGCACAGATACTAAAACAACTTGGCGCGAAGGTGGCGAGTTCTGTATCCAAGAAGACTGACGTTGTGGTCGCTGGTGAAGCTGCTGGTAGTAAGTTGACCAAAGCATTGGAGTTAGGGTTAAAGGTATTGAATTCTGAAGAGTTCGATGCTTTTCTCAAAAATAACCTCCCGCCAGACCATTAACGCCACGAGTTTGTGGTCGCAATTAGAATTCCAACATTCATTCTCTAGGGCAACTGGAATTTTTACTCGCGTCTTTCGCACTTTTGAGGTAACTCTGAATGAATCCAGAAGAAGTTGATGTTTCTGAACTAACGACAGCGGAGCGCTTCGCACTTTTGAATAAAGAGGTTCAAGCGAAGTATGCAGTAGATCCCCATCGTGATGTGGATCAAATTCCTTTAGCTGAATTGTCTCCTGAACATCCAAGCTTGTTTCAACACCAGTCGATGTTTAAGTACTTCGCTAGGTTACGAAAAGAAGATCCGGTACATCGTACCGAAGACAGCATGTTCGGTCCATATTGGTCTATAACGAAGCATCAGGACATCATGGACATCGAAAGGAACTTTACAGTGTTTTCCTCAGAACAACGTTACGGTGGGATTCAACTGGCTGGAAAACCCTACGATGAAGAAGGGGTAGACCCGCGGTTCAATCTTCCAATGTTCATTATGATGGACCCGCCGAAACACACCGCTCAACGTAAAGCAGTTCAGCCGATGTTTGTTCAACGTTCGTTGAAACCGCTTGAACCAATTATTCGCGAACGTGCTCGAGCGATCTTGGAAAGACTGCCAATCAACGAGGAATTCGATTGGGTCACAGAAGTCTCGATCGAGCTTACCAGTCAAATGTTGGCAATTCTGTTTGATGTTCCACAGGAAGATCGAATGCTATTGATACGTTGGTCAGATGCCGCTACAAATAACGCCAATCCAGAGTTGTTTAGTTCCGTAGAAGAAGCGTTCAAGGAACTGTGGCAGTGCTTTGAATACTTCTCCAACATTTTCGAAAAGCGTAAAGCAAGCACAACACCTGGTCACGACTTGATATCCATGCTCGCTCAGAGTGAATCGACAAAAGAAATGCCACCGAACGAACTCTTGGGAAATTTGTTGTTGCTCATAGTCGGCGGAAACGAAACTACGCGAAACTCTATCTCAGGTGGAGTTAAGTTTTTTGATGAGTACCCGGATGAGTTTGAACGCTTAACTCGGAATCCAAATTTAGTACCTTCAGCTGTTTTGGAAATGATTCGTATGCAATCCGCGATTGCGCACATGGCTCGTACTGCGACTGAAGACACCGAGTTTCGTGGTAAGAAAATGAAGAAAGGAGATCGGCTAGCTCTGTGGTATGTATCGGCGAATCGAGATGAAGAAGTATTCCATCAGCCAGACCGATTCAGAATTGATCGAGAGAATATTCGAACCCATCTAGGGTTTGGGTACGGTATTCACCGTTGTGTGGGTTATCGACTCGCTGAGATGCAATTGCAGATACTATGGGAAGAAATATTGCAGCGCTTCAAACGTGTCGAAATAGTCGGGTCACCAGAGTTCCAATGGTCAAGTTTCCTTCACGGCATTACCAAATTACCGGTACGATTACAGCACAAGTAGAGTGTCATGAAGGGATGCAGAACTACCAGGTGACCTCCTACTCGGTGACCTAATTTAGTTCAGTCGCGCGTAGTTGACTCCAAAACTAAAATGACATTTTGTGCATAGCATTGCGCTAGCACTCCCTCAACAAACTGATTCCGAGGATACTCAGATGTTCGTAGCAATGAATCGATTTCGAATCAACCCAGCGCTGGAAGAAGATTTCGTAGAAACTTGGAGACAACGAGAGTCCTACTTAGATGAAGTGCCGGGGTTTCGAAGCTTTGCACTTCTCAAAGGGCCCCGTTTTGACGACTATGTTTTGTATGCGTCGCATACAATCTGGGAATCAAAAGACGCGTTTGAAGCTTGGACTGAATCGGAGGCTTTTCGAAAGGCGCACGCACAACGAAGTGCTCCGCAGGGAACCTACTTAGCAGGACCTCAACTAGAGCTATTTGAAGCAGTATTGACTTAAACTAGTACTGTACGGATCGCAAACCGGTTGACGGCTCAGAGTTCAACGATCCGAGTGTTAAGTACCTGTTGATCCTTTCTTGTCAGAAATAGGACGACAGGTGAGCGTTTCAACACGGTGTCTGTCTTGTTTGTTCTCCCTCTGTTAGATCAGACTTACTAACGTTGTACTCGAACTCAATCTTGACTGTCCAAAAATTCTCAGTCTGAGTCGTCGATATATTGCTTTAGTTCTTCGAGTTGGGCGTCAGTGAAATCGTCTTTCCTCCAAGGTGTAGTCAATTGTTGAGCTAAGCTTGAACGCAACTCAGGGGTAGGTAATTCCTTAATTGATTCAACCAATCCACTAGGATCTATTCTCGTCCATGTAAATATAAGACCCTCAAAGTAACTTGCTTGCTCCTCTGTGGGTAGCTGCAGTCCTAGGTTTATTGCTTTTTTGGAGTCGCCTTGTTCAATGTATTCACTCCCGAGGGAGGAATATGCGGCAATACGAGACGTGCCCTCGGGTACTTTCGGAAGTAGTTCAATCGCAAGATCTAGATCGTGATAGATTATTTGATCGAAAATTTCTGCTTCTATTCCTGGTAGGAACGACTCGATTCCTCCTTCAGGTTTCGGTTGTTTTAGAGCTATTTCAAAGGCTCGGCGGGGATCTGAATAAACTAAGTTTGTGGCTAACGCACGAACCCAACTGTATCGTTTTTCATCGGGTATAGGACCGTTGAGTACCCAATTTACAGCGGCCTCTACGTCTTGTTCGACCCAATGATCTAATACCACACCCGGGAGCACAAAGCTCAACGAACTCATGAAACCTTCTTCTTTTTGTTCTAATGCTAGTTCCGCTGCTTCCTGTGGTGATGTCTGAGCGATGGTTTCAAGCGCGCTTGAGATTCCCATCTCGCGTGTATGAGAAGGAAACTTATCGGAATTTTCTAAATAGTAGTAGGGCTCGTTAGACGCCCAAGTTTCGACGACTCTCCCCTGTAGTCGTTCGCGTTCCCTACTCTGTTCAACTCTGGTGACAGCTTGATAAGCTGCTTGTGGGTCTGATTCAGCCCAAACATTAACGACAGTGTATAAAGACGATGAGTATCCTCTCTCGGTTGGAAGTGTTTGTGCATATTGAAACGCTTCCTGCGGGTTGTTTGTCGCGGCTAAACCAAGTACTCGGCTCACTAAATGGCGCTTTCGGTTTTCGTCCAACGATGTAGCATTTATCTGATCGAGAATACGTAGACCCTCTTTCTCGTACCACTGCTCTGCAACGTTTCCTAAGATCTGCGTCTTAAAGCGATGGTCAGGTTTAACAAGACGCAAAAGTTCTGTCCACTTAGATTTAGGGTCCGCGACGGTAGCAGTACGAAATGACATCACATACGCGTCTATTCCTTGATCTTCGTCTCCTAATGCCTTCGCGATATCGCGGTGTTTAGTCAAGGGCTCGCCCGACAATGTAGTAAGAATTCCTGCAAGCGCATTCATTCTCGCCTCCTCGCTGAGGGACTTAGCATTTTCGACAGCATCATCTAGGTCACTTAGTGCCCAGTCTTTGAAAACACTTTGAACAAAAGGCATGCGTTCATTCTCGGTCGAGATCGACGAGTACGATTGATTGTCTAAAGGATTGCGTATGACAAAATCAGCACCCAGATCATTGATATCTATGGAATGTTCCAAAGCCGCGACAGGATTTAACAGCGCTAGTCTTTCTATGAGAGCAGTCTGCAGTTCCGTGACGACAAGGGGAGAAAGTGTGCTTTCTGAGTCCAAAGTACGATCGAGCTCAGCTGAAATTTGTGGTTCAGATAGGCCAGCAACATAGGAATAGACGGCGAGCTTACGCTGAAACGCGATCTTGTGTAACGAAGGATTTTCCAGTGCGCCAGATGAATCGGTGGCGGCGACTGACGCTGTGTCTTGTAGGTCATCAATCTCGGTGTCCATCGAAGAGGACGCTCCTCCTGTTTGCTGAGCATGGTCACTCTGCGATGGATCTGAACCACCATTAGTTGATGTTGCGAGATGTACGAAATACGTCCCACCGCCCCCTAACAATATTCCAGAGGTCAGCAGTATTAATGGGATTGCGACAGTTTTTTTCATGAGAGACTAACTCGTGCGGGGTAACTGATTCTTTCTAAAGCACGAACGCGGTTGTGATTCGATGATCGTGAGGGTTTGCAATGTGATCAAAAAAATGAACTCGCGGCACGGTGCACAACAAGTTAAAAAGGAAAGAGCTCTTCGAGCAACTCTATTTCTTCTTCCGATGGATTCATCAAGTCTATATCTTGGATCGCTTCAAGGTTCTTACGATCTTTGTCAGTGAGGTATTTGTCTACGCTCGCAAGTTCGTCAGTAGAAAGAGTTTGCATCATGCTGTTGAATAGATTCATCGAAAGTGCTATTTTGGATTTCATCTCGTTAGTGGGAAATTCTTCAATCGCCTTCAACAATCCCTTCGGGTCCTCAAGAACCCAGCTAGAAACCAACTGATCATAGTATTGTGTTTGCTGTTCCCCTGACAATTGATTCGCAAGGTTCATTGCTTTTTGCGTTTCGCCATTTTGAATTAGCGAAGATCCTATGGATGAGTATGCATTTACCTTGCTACGACCGCTATCTCTCACTTGGGGTAACAATTCGATCGCGAGGTCTAAATCGTTGTAGGCAATAGAGCTGAGAATCGAAGCCTCAAAGGCAAAACCTGATAGCGGATTGTCCGCAGGCTCGCTAATAGGTTGTTCTAACGCGAGTTGAAACGCTGCTCTGGGATCAGTGGCAACGAGTGTTCGAACGAGTGGTCGAATTAACGCGGAGCGCAATGGTTCATTCTCGGGTAAGCTAAAAACCCAGTTTTTAGCGGCGTCGACGTCTTTGTACGACCACTCTCGAACTAGCGTACTTGCAATGGAGAGCTGCGTCGAATAATCCGACACTTGCAACACATACTTAGCGGCTTCTGAAGGCGATGTGCGTGCAAGCCTTCGGATTGCGTCGCGACTTGCGTTTTCTCGCTGTTCCTGTGGTATGAGCTCTAAATTACTAAGAAGCTGTTGCGGGTTGTTATCTGCCCATTGGTAAATCGCTCCAGAGATCATATTTCGCCGAACTCTACTCGCCGGTAACGTCTCCATTCGCGCCAACAACCCACGAGGATCTTTACGTGCCCACTCCCAATCAATTCCACTTCGATCAATAATTTCGAGGGCGTTTTCGCCAAGATTCTTCAGCATGTAGTCAAAGATTTCCTCTGGTTCGTCGGTAGCCAAATGTCCAAACACATCCGATAGTGCGAGGTCGTACTTTGAATCCGGAGAAAGTGAAGACACTATTTCGTCAAATACTGCTCTTCCCTCTTTCTCCACCCAAGCATCCGCAACTCGGCTAAGGGCAAATCCAGTTGTTTCTTGCATTCCCTCCCGGTTTGCTAGATCGATTATTTGGTACCAAATTTCCTTGGGATTCTCAATTTGTCCCTGAGTGAGATTTTGAAAGTAATTGGAAAATGCATTGCTTTCATCTCCAAGTTTTTTTGCGATTTCACGTTGTTGATCTAAATCCAAGTCGTCGCGCGCGTTTAAAATCGCGTGCGGAACGGCAGAATATTCCTCTAAACCCAGCGCGCTGACATGAGCAACCGCACCCTCCAGATCGACATTAGCCCATGTCTGAAGCACTATGTAGACCATACCATAACGCGGGTACTCGTCTTCCGCCCACGTAAACTCAAAAGCTCTTTCCGGAGCGGTCATCGACAGTTTCTGTAGGAGTGCAGACTGCAGTTCGGTCCGATTTGTATCGGAAACATTCCAAGATGGTTCAATGGATTGCTGAAGCCAATCCAAGATTTGATCTTCGGAGAGTGTTTGGACCCAAGACACAATTGACATCTTAAGATCGAAGGCGTGTTTTGGAAAAATCAAATCGTTGATGTCGGAGGGGACCGAGTCGTAACTAACCTGACTAGTCGAACCAGTATTTCCTCCCTCATCACTTCGTGCTTGATTCTCTAATTGCTGCGAATCAGCGGATGTCCCATTGTCTGGAAGTAATACAAGAACTCCGGTGACACCGAGGACCCCAATTAACAATCCAGCCAAGAGGATTAGCGAGCGTGAAAATAGATTCTGCATGGAACTACATTCTGAATATCCTTAAGACCGAAAAATTATATTGGGACAAAAACTAGCTATGTTCGTTTGCTCGAGTTCAAAATGTATCGCCTGATGACAACAATATTTCCTAGTCCCCCAGAATGTACATATGCACTCGGACGAAGTAGGGTCAAAAGGAAAGGCGAACGAACATTCCAGCTGTTGTCTTAGATTGGTGGCTAGTTAATTGGGGGGCAGTAGAACGATGTTCCCCAGCAATTTCTGCTGATATGTTATCGCAGATCGATATTCCAATACCGCAGGCACTCTTCGTGGTTAGTAAATGTCTCCCGACTAGCACGCACAAACTGTTGATACTGTTTTCGAGACTAACGATCGACTACCTCGGTCTCCAACACCACAAACAAGCTTTCATTCCGACTCATTGAGATATTCCTTTAGTTCATCAAGTTGAGCATCGGTGAAATTTTCTTTCAACCAACCGCTGGACAACTCTTGAGCCAGGCTTGTACGCAATTCAGGGGTCGGCAAACTTTTAATTGACTCTACCAATCCGGCCGGATCTATGTTAGACCATGTATATTTAATGTCCTGAAAGTAACTTTCCTGTTCTTCAGAAGGAAGCTGCAATCCGAGGTTTATAGCTTTATCGGAGCTGCCTTTGATTAAATATTGATTTCCTACCGAGGAATATGCGCCAGAACGTGACTCACCTGCTGGGATTTTCGGTAATAGTTCAATTGCAAGATCTAGATCGGATACGACTATTTGACCGAAAACTTGTACTTCCAACGGCGGTAACCACGCGGCAAATCCACCTTCGGCTTTCGGTTGTTCTAGAGCGAGCTCAAAGGCTCGGCGGGGATCTGAATGAACCAAATTACTAACGAACGCACGAGCCCAATTATCTCGTTTCTCCTCACTGACAGGTCCGTTGAAGACCCAATTTTCTGCAGCCTCCACGTCCTGTCTGACCCAATGTAGCATTACTGAAGTTGGGAGCATAAAATTCAAAGCACCCATGAAACCATCCCCTTGTTCTAATGCTAGTTCAGCAGCTTCTTGCGGTGAGGATTGTGCGATTTCTTCAATCGCGTTCGATATTCCCTCGTCCCTGATTTGTATTGGAAAACTGTCTGAATTTTCTAAAACGTAATAGGGGTCATTCGAAGCCCAAATGTTGACTACAGTCCCCTGAAGCATCTCGCGCTGTGAACTTTGTTCAATACTGGTAGCAGCTTGATAAGCTGATTGAGGGTCAGTTGACGCCCATATTCGAATGACTTCACGCACAGGTCCCCAAATGTATCCGTCGCTTGGCAGCGTCTGGGCGTATTGAAACGCTTCTTGAGGGTTTGCCTTCGCGGCTGCACTTAGGACTGCATCGACTACGGTTGATTTAACGCTTTCGTCCAAGGAACCAGCATTAATATCTTCGATTACACCGATCCCATCTTGCTCGTACCACTGCACCGCGATATTTACTAAGACTTGATGCTGTTCATAACTATCAGGATTAATGAGATTTATCAATTTTTTCCAACTCTCTTTGGGATCATCGACACTCGTCGTGTGATATGACAAAACATATGAGTCGAATCCCTGTTTTTCATGACCCAATTGTTTGGCAATTGTGCGATAGGTCGCCAAAGACTCTCCGGAAAGCGAAGCGAGAATTCCAACAAGTGCGTTAGTCCTAGCGTCGTCGTTGAGAGATTTAGCATTAAGGATGGCTGCATCTAGGTCGCTGAGTGCCCACTCTTTAAATACACCTTGAGCTAAAGGCATAACAACTATCTCGGAATCTGTCGATAGAGAGGAATTTTGAAACGAACTCCAAGAGTCCGGTGCCAGTAACACTGTATCCAAATTGTCCTGTACTAAGGCAAATTCCTTAGCCGCGACGGGATCGAAAAATACTAGTCTTTCCAAGAGAGCAGTCTGCAATTCTCCGAGAACGCGGCGAGAAACCTCATTCGAATGACTTACAGAACGTTGTAGTTCGTTAAAAACTTGTTGCGCAGATAAGCCAGAAACGTAGGTATAGACTGATAATTTGCTCTGAAATGTATCATTTTGTAACGAGGGATCTGTTAGTACATGAGATGATTGACCATCACTAGGAAACATGTTTTCTTGTGCAACATCATCAGCGTCATTTTCTGATAGCGAGCCCGCTGTCGATGTACGTTCTACTTCGGTCTGAGACAAATTTGAAGCGTCTTTGCCAGAAATCGCCAGATGTACTAAATACGTACCTCCACCCCCTACTACAATTCCTGAGGTTAGAAGAATTAGTGAGATTGCAATAGCTCTTTTCATCGGATTCTGTTTCTTAACGGATGTTGATTGTTTGTTGAAATGGTACGCCCTCTAGAGATCGGCGATCTCACAGACTATCTTCGCGCTCTTATCGAAGTTGTAATTTTGGCTGTACTCGAAACGATCTACCACTGACCCGGGAATAACGCTTCGAGCATTTCTTGTTCTTCTTCGGACGCGATGAAAATGTCAATGTCTTTAATCTGTTTAAGTTTCTCTTTGTCTTCTTTGCTGATGTGCTTTTCTATGCTAGCGAGTTCTTCAGCTGAGAAAGTATTCGTTAATTCATTAACAAATTTCGCAGAAAGCGCGACCGATGACTTAATTTCCTCAGTCGGAAATTCTTCGAGTGCACTGAGAAAACCGTTTGTGTCCAGAACGGCCCATATAGAAGTGACCTGTTGGTAGTACGGTACTTGCTGCTCTTCCGATAGATTGTTGGCGAGGTTTAGGGCTTGTTGCGTTTCACCGTTCTCGATCAATGTTGTACCGATCATGGAGTATGCTTGAAGTCTGCTAGACCCAACGTCTCTCACCTGAGGTAGCAACTCTAGGGCAAGATCTATGTCTCGGGATGCAATCCTGTTCAAGATAGAAGACTCAAACCCAGCAGCAGGAGCCGAGGAGGATCCTTGCTCACTGATCGGCTGTTCAAGTGCCAGTTGAAAAGCTGCTCTAGGGTCTGTGTTAACTAGTGCATTTGCTAGTGGGCGAATTAATGCGGAACGTAGAGAATCACTCTCTGGTAGGCTAAACACCCAATCTTTCGCAGCATTGGCATCCTGGTACGACCACTGACGAACAAGGGTGATCGCAAGTTCTAGTTGAGATTCATAGTCCACGACTTGAAGCACAAATTTAGCTGCATCAGGGGGTGACTTTCTCGCGAGTGTTCTTATTGCAGTATCACTAGCGTTTTCTCGATACTCTTGTGGTAGGAGTTCTAAATTGTCAAGTAGATGTCGAGGGTTTTGAGATGCCCATTCTCTTGCCGCGCGGGAAATTAGTGATAGCCGAAGTCTACTTGCCGGCAATGTCTCCGCCTTTGACAACAGTCCGCGAGGATCTTTCCGAGCCCAGTTATACAAAATATCGCTTTCCTGAATAATCTCGTATGCGTCATCGCCGAGATTCATCAGTATGTAGTCAAAAATATCTTCGGGTTCGTCGGTAGACAGGGAACTGAATACATTTGAGAGCGCGTGAGAGTACATTGAATCTTGTGAAATTGAAGACACAATTTCGTCAAAAACGGTCTTTCCCTCTTTCTCGACCCAAGCTACTGCGACGCGGCTTAGTGCATGTCCAGTCGTCTTTTGCATACCCTCTTGGTTAGCTAGGTTGACAATCTCGTACCAGGTTTCCTTCGGGTTCTCTACAGGCCCCCTGGAGAGATTTTGAAAATAATGGAAAAATGCATAGCTCTCATCCCCAAGTTCTTTTGCGATTTCACGTTGGCGATTTAAGTTTATGTCTTCGCGTGCTTGTAGGATAACCGGCAGATAGTAAGCACCCACGCCTGTGTCCATTTCTTTGATATGGGCGACCGCGCCCTCCAGATCTGAACTAGCCCAAGCCAGAAGTACATTGGAAATCATGCCCTCGCGCTGTAAATCGTCTGCAACGCCTCCAAGCCACAACAAATCAAAAGCTGCAATTTCAAAAATCCCACTCTCACGCAGGTCTTCGTCCATTGACCACGCAAATTCAAAAGCTTTTTCAGGTGTCGTGATCGAAAGTTTCTGTAAGAGTGCGGATTGCAATTCGTACCGATGAGCTTCGGTTACATCCCATGACGATTCGGTGGATTGCTCGAGCCAATTTAAGATTTGATCGTCTGAAAGCACATTGACCCAAGATAAGATTGAAGCCGTTCGATCGAAAGCAAGTTTCGGAAAGACTAAGTCGTTGACGTTGGAGGGAACCGATTCGCTAGTGACACGACTCATCGAGCTCCTGTTTACTACTGTATCACTTGTTGGTTGTTGTTCTCTCTGCTGCGAGTCCGATGAAGATTGAGTCTCGGAGGATGAACCATTGTCCTTTAGGAAAACAAGAACACCAATTACACCAAGGACTCCTATTAACAAACCAGCCAAGAGGATCAGAGCGCGCGAAACTAAACTTTGCATGGAACGACAAACTGAATTTCTGTAAGACCGCAAGAATTATATGGGGAGGTCACGGGTTAATCCGTCTTCTCGTTCTCCATGTAATATCTACAAACAACAAGTAATCTCACTCAACGAGGGAGGAATAAAACAATTCGAAGGACCTGCGAGAAACTTCAGTTTGGATGGTCCAACAGAACTCTTGGACTTTGGAATTGAACGCCACAAACTAGGTACTCGCTACCACTGATAAATGATCGATTCGTTACGAGTATTAATTACTCGCTAATAAGCGCAGATGGCTATCCTGTTTACTCCGTTAATTTAAGCTAGGGAATTCGTTTTTCGAAGCGAAGATACATGATCAAGATACCTAGCATTAACGTGGCTAGACCCAAGATTGTTACTAGGGGTACTTCTTCGCCAAGTACATTGTGGATTAGAAATAGTGATAACGCTGGACTAAAGTAAGCAATCGGGGTGATCAGACTAACCTGAGTAGCAGTCTTTAGAGCTTGCTGCCAGAGCAGAAAGGCAAATCCCATTTCAGCAACTCCAAGCCACAAGCCGAACCCTAAATTTACAAGATTGAATGTCGGTAAGGTGTCGAAAAGTAGACAGAATATCGCAGCACAAGGCGTTGCAGTAGCAAATGCAATGAGTAAGAGTGTCACTGCGTCTTCAGAATATCGTACCGTGAGAATCCAGTAAGCCCCCCAAATTAAAGCGCTTCCTAAGGCTAATGCTACCCCAAGTCGATCGAAAGAAAAGTCTGTGAGAGATCCTTGCGTAATCAGTACGACAACGCCTAAATACCCGATAATCAATCCCAACCAAATTCGTGGTGTAGGTCGCTGTTTGAGAATTGGTATCGCGAGTATCGCGGTGACGATCGCGTGCGTGTAATTTAGTGGTTGTGCAATCTGTGCAGGTAATCTGTCATAGGCGGCGAATAGGACTAAGTAATACAAAAACGGATTGATCAGTCCAAGGAGTGCTCCAAGGCTAACGGTTTTCCATGTCAGTTTCTTGATTCCCGTAAAACATGCAACTACGGAAAGGAACACGAAAGAAACCAAGGTGCTCGCGAACAATAGTTGAGGGACTGAAAGATGTTGTAGCCCCAACTTAAAGCCTGTGGCCACTGTCGACCAACAGAGTACCACCGCAACCGCTAGTGAGATCGCGATCAGATCATTACGCGGCAACTTTGAAAACATTGAACTTCAGTCAGTATCGAACTTTTATCTAGTGCGACAATTTCGCGTTCTAGTAACTACAATTTCGCGTTCAGAAATCGAACGAACTTGGTGAGGAAATTATGTCAATTCAGGAAGGTGATCGGTTGCCCAATGCTACGTTTCGCATTATGCAGGATGGAAGACCTGCGAAAGTTGCCGTCAATGAAATCGTAAGCGGCAAAAAAGTCGTAATTTTCGCAGTTCCAGGTGCGTTTACGCCGACCTGTTCCGAACAGCATTTACCAGGCTTTGTTCGTCATGCCGAAGCGATTAAAGCTAAAGGCATAGATGAAATAGTCTGCGTGGCTGTTAACGACGTCTTTGTCATGGATGCTTGGGGACGTGAGCAAGATGCCGATGACATCGTTATGGCTAGCGATGGCAACGGAGAATTTACTCAAGCTATTGGACTTGTACTTGACGGTTCGTCACTCGGACTGGGAAGTCGCTCGGAACGCTACGCAATGATTGTCGAAGACGGAACGGTGACCAAGCTCGCGGTGGAGGGTCCAGGTAAATTTGAGGTCAGCAACGCCGAGAGTATTCTCGACGCGCTATAAATTGATTCGAACGTACGAGTTTAGTACTTTTCGCCAAATTTTTCGTCAGCTGCTTTCATAGCAGTCTTTATAGATGACATGGACCTAATCCACGGTGTCTTGTCACCAAGTTCGCCCTCAACACTTTTCACTGCTCTTTCTGCTCGGCGTTTGTTCTCGTAGATTCCAAGCAATATGTTGAAGTAAGCTTTTTCGTTAGCTAGAACTCGAACACCTCTTAGCTCGCGTAAGTTCGTTTGCTCAGAAACATACTCTATCGCTTTTTCTTTCGAAGCGAAAGCCGCAAGTTGAACCACGTAGAAGTCATCTGGAAGGTCCTGAATGCGCGTTTCGGTTTCGGGTTCATAAGCGAGCCATAGGTAGTCAGGAAGATCTTCTTCTTCCTCCTCTGGCTCACTGTCGGCAGACCCTGTAGCCTGTGAAGGCGGAGGAGCTAACGCCGTTACTGTTGGTGTGGTTACTGACTGCGATCGCGGTTTAGAAGTTTGCGTAGTCGGTGTCGGTCCAACTAAAGAGAGCGTGTGTGTAGATCCGTCGTTTCCGCCGACGGCAGCTACGAGCTGCTCGTTGCTTACACCACCTTCGACTTCTTCACAGTCCCATTCACCGTTTTCGTAAACTTCGGTACAGTCCCACTGTTCGTCGGCGACGGTTTCGTTGGATTGGTTTGACTGAAACAATGAAGAACAGCCAGAGAGGGCGAGTGTAGTAAGAGGGATAGCAATCCATTGCCATGATTTCATAACGTAATCCTCAAAACATCCTTGTTTGATTTAATGAATGGGTCTCAAGTCAAGGACTCAATCCATTCAATCGATAATTGTACTCCTAATTAGGAATTGTGTCGAATATTCCGAAAGTCTAAACGACCTATCTAACCACCTCTGGGCCTGGTGAAAGAGACAAGCCGGGGAGAATTCATCGATATTACGAGCCAGTTTATGTCTTGCTCATGGACGAGGAATTCGCTCCTTGACTCTATAGTTAGTCTTCGAGAAAACAACTGTTCAAACAAACTATGCGAAGCTATCGAAGCGTACCACTCCGTCCCGTTTGATTTGTGAATGTCCGACCAATTGTCAGTGATCGACTCTGTGTGTGAGTCTACTTCTTCGATTACTTTAATTTGGTTTCCAAGGCACTCGGTGTATTGAGTCGAAGATGAAAATCGTAGAACACTTCTGTCGCTCGTCTAAGACGGGTACAATAGATAAACCACACGCGAATTTCAGTTTGTGATAGAGGTTTGAACTGATGAACGAAACCACCCCAAAAACTAATCGTCACGGTGGTGTCACCTCCTCCTTCTTCCAAGGAGCTCTCGTAGGGGCAGTCGTTCTGGGGACCATCGCACTTGCTTATATATTCCTACCAGGCCTCTTTAACAACGCTACCGACGACACATCGACCATAAATACGGAAGATGGACTCGTGTCCAACGCACTCAATTCAACGTCGTATAGCGATACATCGCCAGGTTCAGCCGCTGATATTACGAGTCTACGTGAGTTCAAGAGCGATTTTGCGAGATCTGTGGCTCTCTTAAAGATGCTGGAGCACTCGAACGAATCGCAAGTGCTTGAACTGCTGGAACAATCTAAGTCCATCGCGAGTCCCGATCGCAGATTGTCTACTCAAAGCTATATTTTGCGAAGATTTGCGATCATAGATCCGGTCAAAGCAATAACTCAAGCTACCGAAGTCGTTTGGAATCGTCGCGCGCCTCTTGTGAATGCGATCTTTAGCGAGTGGGTGCAATTGGATTTCGAAGCAGCTGTCGAACACGCTAGGGGTCTAATTGATTCAGATCAGCGAGTTGCCTTGGAGGCCATCTTGAAATTGAGAGTTGATCGGTCCGATCAGCAAATCGTCGAATTGGCGCGGGAATTCGGGCATGAATCCCTTGCATTGGATGTGCTGGAACAGGCTCACGTCGCCAGTGCCATGGATGATCCAGAAGCTGCTTGGAACGCAATACTCAACGATAGTAGAACGGACGTCGAGCAGAACGAAGCTTTAAGAGATATCCTAGAAGTGTGGGTAATGCAATATGGGGCAGACGTTGTTTCTCAAATCGAAGAATCAATATCGCATATTGATCACCCTGGCGGTATTTTGTACAGCGCACTTAATTTTCTAACGGAGAATGCACCACAAGACACTTTCGAATTGGCGCGAAATTTGGGGGACCACATGAGAGCGATCGCTTTGGAAGATGTCACTTTGAAGTGGGGGGACTTCGACCCTCGAGCCGCTTTGCATGCCGTTTCCACAGTTGACGACGGAGCGTTGAGAAACCATCTATCGAATTACCTAACTGGCTCTTGGGCGGCTCTGAATCCCCGAGAACTTTTAGAAAACTTGACGGAATTTCCTGAAAATGTGCGCCGTAGAGCTCGTGGATCAGCATTATCTAGTATCGCACGAGAGTCACCTCAAGAAGCAGCCCAACTAATGCTCGAAATGCCAAACGGGATCAACGACTACAGTTGGAGTGTAATCGGGATTTGGTCGCGGCAAGATGCTGTTGGCGCTCTCGGATGGATTCTCTCTCGACCTCAAGAGGAGCAACAAAAACTTTTACGTGGAGTTTTGTACGATGTTGTACAGGAGGACCCTCAACGTGCACTCGAGACTGCATTGAGTGTGCCGATTACTGGAGGTTCTCGGGGGCTCGAACAAATGGTGATAAACATAGTTGCTCAATCGGATGTAGACCAAGCGATTGCCATGCTTCCGAGCGTGCGAGATGACGCAAATACCAAAACATTCTCCTACGTGGACGTTTCCAGAGTTCTCGTCGAACGTAACGAGCCTTTTCGAGCTCTTAATTTAGGGCTCGAACTTCCAGAACCTCTACAACTTAACTTCTTCCTCAATTTCTTTAGTCAATGGCGTTACTCAGACATCGTGGGCATGTACGAGTCCTTAGAAAAACTACCCTCAGCGAAGTTGAAGTCTGACGCGGCGAAAGAGATTCTATCCTATAGAGTTTTAAGTGACTATAGACCTCACCGCTATTTCTCAGATGAACAACTCCAAGAAATCGAACTCTACCTCTTGGACGATACGGACTAGTGATTTGACAATGAATATTGCTAACACCAAGGTTCTTAATGTTCCCTTCATTGCAGGAGCAGCACTAATTACGTTTCTCGGCGGCGCGGGGTTGATTGTCTTATTGTTGTTTACTGGCAATAAAGAGTCCAATTCTGAAACGCTATCTTCCCAAAACCAATCTGCGGTGCAGAGTCAAGTGTCGTCAATTGACGACTCGAAACATGACGACGACAGGTCCGAACTAACTATCGATAGCATTGACGACCTGTCTCAGTTCCCTTCCTACTTCTCGAGATCTGTTGTACTGGGGAAATTCTTGAGTGGAGCAAATTTTCAACAAGTTCTGAGTCTGCTCCATGAGTCGAAGCAATTCTCCGACATCGCGCTTAGACAATCGACGCAAGTGGAGATATTTCGAAGACTCGCTTCGCTAGATCCAGAGCTAGCGCTCTCTCATACTCATGAGTTTCTACGAACTCAACGTAAACTGTACCAGTCGGTCATCTTTCAAGAGTGGTCTTCTACGGACGTCAATTCGGTGGTGATGTACACGGAGCAAAATCTACAGGATCTTGAGTGGGACACGAGAATGATGATCTTACACTCGATACTGGATTCTGGAAGTGCACTCTCCGAAGAAGTTAAACGGGACATCGCAAGACGGTTCGATCTGGAAACCTACTTCGACTCACTAGGTGCGAGAGCTCGAAGACTTGCAATGCTTGAAAACCCTAAGGAACATTGGAGTCTATTGCTAGGGGACTCACTTAATGATCACGAACAGATCGAAGATTTAGTAATGTTAGCTCACGCAATGATTGAGAACAACGGGTTTGATGACTTTAGGACATTGCACCAGAAACTAGCAGACCGACACCTTCGAAACGAAGTCCTAACTGAAGTGCTTCTTGCTCGTGGACGAACTGTTGGCTATGAATCCGCGTTCAACGACGCTGTGTTGTTGCTAGACGACACAAATCGTTCAATCGTCTTTGACGTCGCCGACCGCTGGTTTAATCAGGATGCAGAGGCAACGTTTGAAGCCCTATCCCATTTAGAAGATGAAGGATTGCGCGATGACTTGTTTGAAACCACAGCACTGTACTTGGCGGACTGGAAACCACGACGCGCAATTGAACTACTTAAATCGTTCCCTGAATCGATAAGAGGAGTAGTTGTTTATTCAGCCTTGTTCAATTTATCCACAGAAGATCCTATAGAAACGGCCAAGAACCTTTCCAAGATCACCCAATACCAAGAAAGCCAAGAAGAAGTCCCAAAATATGCACGGGATGCTCCTGACCGAATTCATAACGTCGCTCATAATCTCTTTCGCGCTTGGGCAGAATTTGATGCTTTGGCAGCGTTCGAGTGGTTGCTCACCGACCCGATAGTTGCCCATATACATGACGAAATGCATTTTGAGATTGAAGAAGCAGTGACCGCTGATAACGCAGAAGCGTTGATTGAAATTGCGTTGAAGCAACCAGACGATGCGTCAAACGAAGATTTTGAAGGAGTAATTCTGAGCAAGCTCGCTTCAATTGATTTCGACAAAGCAAAAGATTTGCTTCCTAAGATGCGTGAAGGGCCTGCTCGTGTTTTGGGTTATGCGACCATTGGTGCTGTTTTTTTCTCCCGTGATAACGACCCGGAAAAATCGATAGAGTTTGGCAAGCAATTGCCACTGTCAGAGCAAGCTGAATACTATCTCCAGCTCGCGGGACACTGGGCTGCGCATGACTCAGCAGAGACCTTAGCGAATCTTGACCTTCTCCCTTCTGCTGAAGCACAAGCCCGCGCGGCGTCAGCACTCATTGGTTGGCATAATAATTGGAGACAGGATTTGTCGGAAGAACAATTAGAGCACCTTAAGTCTTACCTGCCCGAAGAAGCAGAGGGCAGTAACGTTAAAGTGATTAGATCAAGTACTGACTGATTTCATTAGTTCCTCTGAGTTACCTCAAATTTTTGCTCTAGCTTCGGGTATGTAAATGAGCTTGCTCTAGTTTCGATTAGCTAGTTTTTGGACACACCCACCTGGTGGTAGGTAGTGGTCTTAGTTCCAATTAGAGTAACAACGTCTCCAGTCTCCAAATCGGGGCGACTTAAGAAGAACTTTGGTTGAATTCCTGTTTCAATGTTTGTGCACCAAGGAAAATTTGGATTCAACACAGCGCGAAGAATAGCAATGACAATCCCAAATCACGTTGGACGATTGTGCATGCTGAGCGCAACGAATGTATAACTTAGTTGTCCAAACAGTTATTAGAACACCAGCTTTGGTCGGGAAATTCTCGAATTTTCTATATCATATCACGCGACCAAGTGTTCCACACTAATGAGTCATCTTTTTTTTTTGATTACCGGTGCTTGTTCACGGCGAAGGAACATTTCTAGATATTCGACGCACTTTTGACAGAGTCCAAATCTTGGATATAGAGGGCTTGATTTTGAAGAAATATAGTTTTTTCCAATTTGGTTTTAGTACATCAAATCAAGAAGTAACGAGCATGTGCACTTGTTCGGTGTCTTGAAGTCGCAAAATTGAAGCTATTATGCTAGCAACACTCGATCAATTTCATCGCGTTCCCAGGGTCTTACGACTGGACATGTCTGGACAACCGATCCGTTGGATTACCTGGCAATCGGCGGTTAGTCTATACACGCGGGACTTGGTACGCTGGACCCTCGGTGAGTCCGTGTTACGAATTCGAGGCGGATATTCTCGATTAGATGGTAGTAGGACCGTCGTTGACGTTAACAGCATCGTTGCGTGTGATGGGCGCATTTTTCAAAGAGACCGTGGTCAAATTCCTCCACTCACGAATCAAGCACTCTTTGTGCGCGATAACAACACTTGCATGTATTGTGGGCAACAACATTCGGTTTTCAACCTAACTCGAGATCACATCGTTCCAAAATCTATGGGCGGCACCGATGACTGGACTAATGTAGTCGCTGCGTGCAAACGGTGCAATCATCACAAGGGTAACCGTTTGGTAGAAGACTGCGGTTGGGAACTGATCGCACTCCCTTACACACCAAATTTAGCGGAGTACCTTGCGCTAATCAATTCGGGTCGAATATTGGGCGACCAAATGTCCTTTTTGCAAACTCAGTTTGGAAACGCGCGTCGAAAACGCGACGCGATCAAAGAACAGCGAGCACGACTACCTAATTAAATTGGTTGCCTTCTCCCATTTGGTGGAGAACGTGAGCGACGCAGCAAGTTACTTTCTCCGCTGTTGCTAAGTCTAAGAATTCGTTTGGTCCGTGCGCATTGGAGTGCGGCCCCATAACACCGGTTACGACAAATTGACATGCGGGGAATTGATCCTCCAACATTTTCATGAATGGAATAGTACCTCCAGTTCCCATGCGTTTATAGGGTCGACCGAAGTACAGGTCTGAAGCTTCATTCAAGGCTTCGTCAAGCCATGTTTGAACGGGTTGCGAATACCATCCAGATTCTCCGACATCACAATTGAAGGTTATTCTTGTACCGTTCGGTGGATCGCGTTCGAGTTCGCGTTTAACGAATGATTGCACTTTCTCGTGATTCGCCGCCGGGGGAAGCCTAAAGACTAGTTTTGCGTCAGTGTTTGGACGCAACGTATTCCCCGCGAACTGCGGTTCAGGAGCTCCTCCTAATCCAACGACTTCAAAACAAGGAAACCACGTGTTTGAGGTCACCATTTGAGCCAAGTCTGTTTGATCATACCGCTTAGTGCTCGCCCAAGGATAACGTTCTACAATAGTATCTCCAAGTACATCTGCCACTTCGTTAGACTGCTCCGATACCCACTCTGGGATCGATACGTGCAAGGAATCTACTAGAGTACCGTCGTTGCCACTCTCGATACGTTCAAGTACATCTCGCAGAACTCGAAAACTAGATGGCACGATGCCTCCCGCCGCGCCCGAGTGCACACCCTCGGTAAGTACCTCCACTCGCAATGTTCCGCTAACCATCCCACGGAGTGATGTGGTTAGCCAAAGTTGATCGTAGTTGCCGCACTCTGCGTCTAAACAAATTACTACATCTGGTGTTCCAATTCTGGGACTTAACACTTGCATGTAGAAGGGCAGGTCTGGACTACCACTTTCCTCACAGCCTTCGATGACAATGGTGCACCTCGGATGTGCGCATCCTTGCTCTTGTAATCCCGCAAGCGCAGAGAGACACGAAAACATTGCATAGCCGTCGTCACCGGTTCCGCGACCATAAAGGCGTCCATCCTCAAGAACGGGAGTCCACGGTCCTTTATCCTCGTGCCAGCCGGTAAATTCCGGTTGTTTATCGAAATGCCCGTATAACAACACATTTCCTGTACCTGACTTATACGGTTCGACTTCGATAAAGATCAGCGGCGTACGGCCATCGACCTCAAGGACATCGTACCGGAGACCAACGATATCAAAAGAACGGATCGAATCAGTGAGCAAGCGAACCGCGTCGTCCATGTGCCCGTTTTCTTTCCAATCAGGGTCAAAGACGGGCGATTTATTTGGAATTTTCGTGTAGTGTTTGAGCAGTCCAAGAATTGGCGCACGCCACAAACTACCAATGTATTGAGTTAGGTCGCTGGGGGAAAATGTACTAATACGAACTTCTCCTGTAAGAGACTTGAATAAGGGGTTCGATTAATTGCTTCAGCAACATATTATCTTCGCGACCATCGCGTACCGTTTCGGGCATCTTCAAGTTCGATCCCTTTTGACGCGAGAAAATCTCTAATTTCATCGGCCCGAGCATAGTCCTTGTTGCGTCGAGCTTCGTTCCGTGCAGTAATGAGTTCTTCGATTGTTCTGGTCTCGATGACATCGTCCTCCGGTTGAAAATAATCGGACACTGGTACGTTAAAAAGACCCAACAACCAAGCTCCAGCGAGGAATTGATCTCGAAGTTCACTAACCGTGGAACGATTTGAAGTAGCTTGAATTTTTTTCGCTAATGCATGCAATTCTGCTAAAGCTATCGGTGTATGCAGGTCGTCTCGCAGTGGATCTAGGACTTGCTTTGGAATCGCAGAGAGAGGAGCTACGCGAAAATCGGTTGCAGTCAACGACTCGTCGCCAACAATCTCATTTGCGTACCGTAGTACGCGATAGAGTGATGCTATACTCTGGCTAGCTTGCTGCAACAATTGGTCGCTCCAGAGGAGACTCTGGCGGTAGTGACCTGTTAATAGCGCATAGCGAATTACCTCACCTGGATATCGTTGCCGTAGGTCAGCAATGGTCACGACATTACCCACACTCTTTGCCATTTTTTGACCACCCATATTCAACATACCGTTATGCATCCAGTAGTTGACGTATTGCGCGCCGTCTTCGACCGAGGTACCTTGGGCGAGTTCGTTTTCGTTGTGGGGAAAGATCAGGTCTGTACCCGCTCCGTGTATATCAATGTTCGGTCCTAAATGGGTTCGAATCATAGTGGAACACTCGATGTGCCAACCTGGACGTCCCAAACCCCAAGGGGAGTCCCAACCCGGTTGATCAGTCGACGAAGGCTTCCACAATACGAAGTCCTTCGGATCCCGTTTGTAAGGAGCCACTTCGACTCTAGCACCATCCAGCAACTCTTCCATGGTCCGACGAGACAACTTACCGTAGTCAGAATTTGTCGAGACTGCAAACAGTACATGACCTTCAGCTTCATACGCAGCTCCACGGGTAATCAATGTATCGATCTCTTGGATGATTTCATCAATTAATTGCGTCGGTTTTGGTTCTATATCAGGTTCTAGTACGTGCAAGGCTTGCATGTCTTCTTGAAACGCTACAGTGAATCGTTCTGTAAGCTCTTGCCACGGTTCATTGTTGATTTGCGCCGCGGTAATGATCTTGTCTTCAATGTCTGTGATGTTGCGCACATAGGTCACTTGCGGGTAGAGTACGCGAAGTAGTCGCACTAAAACATCGAAAACAACAGCACAGAGGCCGTTTCCAATGTGCACACGATCGTAAACCGTGGGTCCGCACACATAAATTGTTACATGTGCGGGATCAATCGGAACAAAAAGACGTTTTTCCCTTGCCTTAGTGTCGTATAGGAATAAATCCATAGTATTGCGATCTGCGTACTGACTACTGGTGACCGTATATGAACTCGTCGAAAGACATGCGTGTGCAATAGCGGTGGTTAACCGTTATACCGATTCTCGATGTAGTGAAACGCGGCCCGAATTACGGACCCTTCGCCTCCCGCAGGATGCGCAGGACGGGTCTTAGTATTGCTTCCCATTAAATCAAAGTGCACCCAGGGTACCTTATCGACGAAGTGTTCAAGGAACAACGCCGCAGTGATTGCACCACCAGCTGCCATGGAACTGATGTTGCAAATATCAGCAACGCTAGATTTGAGAGTTTCGCGATAATCATCGAACAGCGGCATCCTCCAAATCGGTTCAGAAGTTGCTTTAGATGAGGCAAGCAGTCCTTCAGCTAGGCTGTCGTTATTAGAAAACATTGCTGGTAGGTTGAACCCGAGAGCGACTCGCGCAGCACCTGTTAGAGTCGCGAAATCTAGCATGAACTCTGGCTTTTCTTCCGCCGCGAGAGCGAGCGCGTCGCAGAGTATGAGCCGACCTTCGGCGTCAGTGTTGCCGACTTCAACGGTCGTTCCTTTATAGGTAGTAATGACATCGCCCGGTCGGTATGCATTATCGGACACCGCGTTTTCGACCGCAGGAATCATTAGGCGCATCCTTACATTTAGTTTCCTTGCCATGATTAATTGCGATAGCCCTAATGCCATTGCTGAACCAGCCATGTCTTTCTTCATGTCTCGCATGCCCTGTGCGTTTTTGAGATCTAGACCTCCTGAATCAAAGCACACGCCTTTACCCATGATGGTAATCTTGGGTGCGTTCTCATCGCCCCATTGGAATTCCATTAGTCGTGGCGGAGATTTACTCGCTCGTCCGACGGTGTGAATAGTTCGAAAACCTCTTTCCAAAAGTTCGTCGCCTCGTGTAACACTCAGATCAACGCCAAAACGTTTGCAGACACCGGTAACGGCGTCTTCCAGTTCCTCTGGGAGCATGTCTCCCGCACCCGTATTGATCAGATCCCGCGCGAGATTGATCGCATCCACTTCATCTTGGACGCTCGCGATTTGCGGATCAACATACAACGTCGCTCTCTTTTCGGGTTTGGACGCTTTGGTCTTGTACTTGTCAAACGTGTACGCTCCCATTCCCCATCCCAGAGCGAGCGTATAAAGATCGTCCTGCGGTGCTGTACGAAGACAAAAGTCTCCTTCGCCTAGTTTCTGCGACAACAATCCAAGACTTGCTTTGGACGGAGAGTCACCGATACCTGCGACAACACTGGTAGGATTGCCGTTTGAGTCGGGTAAGTGAAAAAATTGGTTTGCTTTCCCGCGGAAATTGGTGAGCCTAACCCAAGACTTCGTAGCGTCCGAGCATTCTTGATGCCATTGTTCAAACTCGTTACTCGATACCAAGTCAATAGGAATTGTTCCATTCGGAGGTTGTTCAAAAACTAACATTAAAAATCCTTAAATAAAAATGAAATTGTGATGGCGCTAGGTCATTCGATGTGACCGATCAGTCGGTCAGCACGATAACTGGAGCGAACTAGCGGTCCTGCAGCAACATCTTTGAATCCAAGCTCGCAACCCAACTGTCGGTACGAATCAAACTCATCGGGATGAACCCAACGTTCGACAGGAAGATGATTGCGCGTGGGTCGTAGATACTGTCCAAGGGTCAAAAAGTCTACACCATGCCGTAACAGATCGTGCATGGTTTGTTCGATTTCGTCATCCGTCTCACCCAGTCCTAGCATCAAACTTGACTTTGTTTGCACCGAACCTGAAGTCTTAGCGTGTTTCAGAACGCGAAGAGTTTGTTCATACCCGGCTCGAGGGTCTCGAACTGGATAGGTCAATCTTTCGACCGTTTCTATGTTCTGGGCAAATACGCTTATAGGCGAGTTTGTTACTGTGTCTACAGCTGAAAGGTCCCCACCGAAATCTGGTGTCAAAGCTTCAATAACCGTTGCGGGATTCAAGTCGTGAATCGCATGCACACAGGCGGCGTAGTGGGCCGCACCGCCATCTTGAAGGTCATCGCGGTCCACCGATGTAAGCACCACGTACTTTAGTTGCATGAGCTGTACCGCTCGTGCACTCTTTCGAGGCTCATCAGAGTCGATCCACCCATTTGGATTACCGGTATCGACAGAACAAAACCTACACGCGCGAGTACAAACCGAGCCTAACAACATCAGCGTTGCAGTGCCTGCGCTCCAACATTCCCCTAAGTTCGGACAATGGGATTCTTCACAAACGGTATGCAACTGGTGATCGTGCACGGCCGCGTTCACAGCCTCGTACTTCCTTCCATTTGGTAATCGGGCTCGGATCCAAGGTGGCTTTCGATCCGTTGGCGTGATCTCAGTACTTGCGACCCGTCGCGCACTACGCTTACTCTTCAACCCGTCTCGGATGGCTGAGAAACCGTGTTGAGTGAGGTACTTCTCACCACTCTTTGCTTTATTTGTGGTCGTATTTGGCATATCGCAAATCGAAGTTTACAAAATTCTCAACGAGACTCCCTTAGTCCTGAGTCTTGCCGGAATTGGAAATTGTGCAGAGTATGATAGATTCCTTTAGCCTGAAGTAGTTCATCGTGCGTACCCAACTCCGCCACGCGACCTTCATCAAGAACTAGAATGCGATCAGAGTTTTGTATAGTCTGCAACCGGTGTGCGATGATAATTGATGTTCTCATCGTCGTCAGAACCTCGAGTGCTTCCTGAATTAGTACTTCGGATTCGGAGTCAATATTTGCCGTTGCTTCGTCCAGAACAAGAATTTCAGGGTTCGCCGCAAGCACGCGCGCAAAGGCTAGTAACTGTCTTTGTCCCTGTGAGAGATTCTGTCCGCGTTCAGACAGTTGCGTGTCGTATCCGTCGGGCAGTGTTTCAATGAACTGATGTGCGTTCACATATTGAGCGGCAGCAATCACCCGTGCCCGTGTTAGCGAAGTGTCTCCTAGTGTGATATTGTCATGGATTGAACCGGAAAAAATGTGAAAGTCCTGCAAGACCACGCCTATGCGTTGTCTTAAGTCTTTGGATTGAATTTCATTGATGTCGATACCATCTAGAAAGACAGAGCCGTCTGGGATATCGTAGAAGCGATTCAGCAGTCTTATTAAAGTACTCTTCCCAGATCCCGTCGTACCGACTATCGCTAGATTTTCACCGGGTTGAATCGTCAGAGACACACCTTTGATCACAGGTTCATCTCGATAAGCAAACTCTAGATTCCTGAACTCTATCTTTCCTTGTAAGCGTTCAGGTAAAGTAACGGGATTTTCTGGTTCGTGCAACGATTCATCCCAATCCAAAGCTTGAAAAATTCTTTCGCCACTAGCCATTGCCCGAAACAAAATATTTATTTGTTCGCCCAGCACGACAATCGGATGGAAAAGCATATCGATGAACCTAGTGAACAGTATTAGGCTACCAAGCGTGATTGTTTCTTGTATTACTTGTCCTCCAGCAAACCACAAGATTACACCAATTGCCAGCGACGCGATGTTCTCGTTGAATGAAGTGTAGATTGTTTCATGCCGCATCGACCGTGTCTCAAATCCGAGATTATTGGCATTGATCCGTTGATAACGTGTATAGTTGAAGTCTTCCCGTCCCGATATTTGTACTACCTGTAGACCATTGAGATTTTCTTGAAGGTTTTGATTGAGGGCTGATACGGACTGCCGTACTAAGCGAAACAACCGCCGAGTGTATCTCCGAAATACCATCGTAATCACAGCTAAAAGAGGAAGGTAGGTTAGCAGAAGTAAAGAAGTCTCAACATTGATGCTCAGCATCACCACAAGGGCAATGCAGAAGGGTAGAAACTCACCGATCAACGAACCGAGACCGCGTAGGTAAAGTAACGGGATTTTCTGGTTCGTGCAACGATTCATCCCAATCCAAAGCTTGAAAAATTCTTTCGCCACTAGCCATTGCCCGAAACAAAATATTTATTTGTTCGCCCAGCACGACAATCGGATGGAAAAGCATATCGATGAACCTAGTGAACAGTATTAGGCTACCAAGCGTGATTGTTTCTTGTATTACTTGTCCTCCAGCAAACCACAAGATTACACCAATTGCCAGCGACGCGATGTTCTCGTTGAATGAAGTGTAGATTGTTTCATGCCGCATCGACCGTGTCTCAAATCCGAGATTATTGGCATTGATCCGTTGATAACGTGTATAGTTGAAGTCTTCCCGTCCCGATATTTGTACTACCTGTAGACCATTGAGATTTTCTTGAAGGTTTTGATTGAGGGCTGATACGGACTGCCGTACTAAGCGAAACAACCGCCGAGTGTATCTCCGAAATACCATCGTAATCACAGCTAAAAGAGGAAGGTAGGTTAGCAGAAGTAAAGAAGTCTCAACATTGATGCTCAGCATCACCACAAGGGCAATGCAGAAGGGTAGAAACTCACCGATCAACGAACCGAGACCGCGTAGAAGTTCGTAGAGTGCTTCGATGTCGTTTGTAACTCGAGTCATAACGCGACCAACTGCAACATTGTCGTAGAACGACGCAGGACGAGTTTCCAAGTGTTGGAACAGATCGCGGCGAAGGTCTCTTAACCCGTTCACTACCGCGAGTGTCAGAGTAACGCGGTGGTAGTGTCCAGCAATCGCCCAAACTGCCTGTGCAACGACATAGAGAGTGCAAGCAACGAACAGTGTCGAAAAACCCGTGTATTCAGCGAGTCCTTCGGTGAGATTAATTAGACCAAAATCTGGCACAATCACGCTGGTCTCGTAGCGAAGAATGTGATCGATCACGACGATCGAAGAAATTAGTAGTAGCACGATCGCGAAAAATGACGCTACACACACAAGAAAGATGCTTACTGTGAGAGTGAACCAATAGGGTTTCAGCCACTTGAGCAGTCGTAGTAAGAGACGAGTGTTTAGGATCGCTCCTGAGAGGTCCGCTTCGAACGCACTGTAATCCCGCGATGTTTGGGTTAGAATGCTCACCGTCCGAAACCTACACTCTCTCGGTTACGCGTGTATACCGCATCGGAATTCTCTCTTTGCATACGATCGAATTCCGCATAGCGACCGTTTAAGCGGACTAGTTCATCATGCGTGCCGATTTCTACAATGCGACCCTCTTCCATGAACAGTATTCGATCGGAGTGTTTGGCGGTTGAGACTCGATGCGATACCAAAATCGTCGTTTGATTAACTCGAAGTTTTCTTAGAGATTGGAGGATGTAGTCTTCTGTTTCTGTGTCGACCGAGGCAAAACAGTCGTCTAACACAAGCACAGGAGCGTGTCGGATCACTCCGCGCGCGATAGTAGTTCGCTGTTTTTGACCGCCAGAGAGAGTTACCCCCCTTTCTCCAACAATCGTTTCCATTTTGCGCTCCATTGCTTCTATCGTTGTGGAGAGGCTCGCTGCATCCGCTGCTTGCCAGACCTGATCGATGCTTCGGCGCGGTTGGTCGTAAGTAATGTTCGCGCGCAGGGGTTCGACAAAGAGGAAAGTGTCTTGAGGGACGAATGCAACCTGTGTTCGTAATTGGTGCAACGGATACTCGGAAATGTCGTAATGGTCCAAGTAGACGGTGTTAGGAGGAGTATCGAGCAGTCGTACTAGTTGTTTCAATAAGGTGGTTTTTCCACATCCAATTCGTCCCATAATCGTGATAGACTCGCCCCTCGCGATTTTCAAGTCGATGTCGACTAAAGTAGGATGGGAAGCTCGAGGGTAGGTAAAGGTGAGTGACTGAATTTCTATCTTCCCTCGAATAACCTCGGGGACGTCGTTTGTGGGTTTGTCTTCGATTTCCGGTTCAAAGTCCAAGACTTGGTGCAGGCGTTGACTGGCTACTGCTCCACGTTGGATCAAGCTAATGATCATACCTGCTACACGAAATGGCTGCACGATCATATTCACGTAGAAAAAATACACTGCGAATGCCCCCACACTAAGTTGCTCTGTAAGAACCAGATGCCCACCATAACCAAGAATTCCAACAATGGACACTGCTGCCAGCGATGGCATGATTGCTTGCATCAATGAGTGTATTCGAGCGTGCTCAAAAAACTTGTCCGAATAAGCCTTACTGTGAGAATCAAAGCGTCTTTGTTCATTTTCCTCTTGAGCCATTGCTTGAATAGTGCGAATACCTGAGAGGTTTTCTTGCACATGCGAACCTAGATCACCGAGCTTTTCCTGAACTCTGCGTGAAGCTACACCGAGCTTAGATGATGTTCGCCAAGCGTAGATGACAACGATAGGTAGTGGCGGAAGTACGACTAGCAGTAATTGCGGAGACAGATAGAACATACAACCAAAGCCGAACATCGTTGCGTAGACAAAGATTACAACCATTGTTGTACCGTTACCAATGAGACGTCGAATCAATTGAATGTCGGCAATTGCACGGGTCATTAAGTCACCGACTGCAAATCGAGCAAAGAAATTCGGCCCCATCAGCTGTAAATGCTGATAAAAGACATTTCGCAGATCGCGCTGGACGAGAAAACTAGCGCGTCGCACTGCGATACGGGCTGCAGTTACGATACAGAACCGCAATATGACCGCAGCGACGATACCGCCCACGGGAAACAAATAGTCATTGCGACCACTAGCGAGACGATCAATGCCGACACCAAGAAACAACGGTATCGAAGCTTCGCAAACACGCGCAAAGAAAAATAGTACGATACCGCCGATTAGGCGTCCTTTATACTTTCGTACGTATTTCCAAAGTCGCAGTAAATCGCGAATCATACGTTAGCGAATCATCGTCTGATCACTAAAACGCCGCGTTGTTTGGTACCCGTGGAAAGGGGATCACGTCACGGATGTTTTCCATCCCTGATAGATAAAGAAGAAGGCGTTCAAACCCTAGCCCAAAACCAGCGTGAGGTACGGTGCCGTACCTTCGTAAATCGCGATACCACCACAGTTCCTCTCGAATTTCCTCGTCTATTCTTGAATCGAGAACGTCGAGTCTCTCCTCGCGCTGACTACCGCCAATGATCTCTCCGATGCCGGGTGCCAATACATCCATAGCTGCCACGGTTCGACCGTCGTCATTGAGGCGCATGTAGAACGCTTTGATTTCGGCTGGGTAGTCCGTAACCACAACCACTGACCCAGTGTGCTCGGTTAAGTATTTTTCGTGTTCTGATTGCAGGTCTCGACCCCACTCCACGGGAAATTCAAACTCTTCTTGAGATCGTTGGAGAACTTCTACGGCTTCATGGTATGGCATTCGGACAAATGGTTTCTCAATGATATTGTTAAATCTGCTAGGAACTTCACTGTTGATCCTCTGCTCAAAAAATGCAATGTCGTCGGGCACTCGTTCCAAGACGTCGGCTAAAGTCCACTTCAGAAAATCTTCAGCTAAATCCACGTTGTCGGTTAAGTCGGCGAACGCAATCTCCGGCTCAACCATCCAGAACTCGGCTAAGTGGCGACTAGTATTGGAATTCTCGGCTCTGAAAGTCGGACCAAACGTGTAAACCTTGGACAACGCTAAGCAGAATGCTTCGACGTTTAGTTGTCCGGAGACCGATAGAAAAGTCTCTTTACCAAAAAAGTCGTCTTCGTAACGTACTCGTGCGTTGGTGAGTTCGAGCGTACTGACTCGGAACAAGTCACCTGCACCTTCACAATCGCTTGCTGTGATGATCGGTGTGTTGACCCAAACAAAATCATGATTCTCGAAGTATGAGTGGATTGCTTGTGCGAGAGCTTGGCGTAACCGTGCGATCGCACCGAACGTATTGGTTCGGGGTCGGAGATGAGCAACAGTTCTTAAGTATTCGAAACTGTGACGTTTTTTGGCGATCGGATAGTTTTCTGGGTCTTGAACCGAACCGACGATGGCGATATCCGCTGCTTTGATCTCACGATCCTGACCCTTACCGAGAGATTCAACCAATTGACCACTAGCGGAAATTGCGGTTCCAGTGGAGAGTGCTAACACGTCGGTATAGTTTGTGAGTGTTTTTTCGGCAACAATTTGGATGGAGTCAAAGCAGGAACCATCGTTTAAACTGATGAAAGAAAGCCCAGCCTTCGACGTGCGAATCGATCGAACCCAACCCTTGACTTCAATTGGCTCAGTATTGTCGTAATCGTCAATTAGTGCCTGTTTGACAGACACTCTACGAGTGGTTGCTTGATCAGAATCTGTCATAAATTCAAAAATTCAAAGAAATGCATAGTGTTAAGAACAGTGAGGATTCATTTGTTGAGGATGCAGGTGCTAGACAGAAAGTTCAGTGGTGGCACTTACGAAAGTGAATCTAACGCTGTAACAACTCCAACCTACACTTTGATGACTACTGTTTTCGCGAGCCTGTCATGTAGTGTTCGGCGGTCATTTTGAAAACCGAAGCACAAGTCTGTTAGTCGAATTAACCAGTTTAACGGTCCGAAGAAAAATGCTGGGATGTCCCACACCAGATACCGCAGGAAAAATAATCTGTGGAAGGGGACCCTCTCGTACGTTTCTTGGTCCACCATTGCAATGTTCATCCACTTCTTGCCCAGAGTTTGCCCCCAAATTGCTAAGGGAATTCCTTGTAAAAGAAGAAAGCTAATGTGGGTCAACGCGATGAGGTAAAGGATTAGAGGGTTGTTGAAATTTATGAATAAGTACCAAGATACGGCGTAAGGGTTGTTCGCAACGTTATCAAACCAATCCCCGCCCCAAGTCATCCCAAACCAAACAACGAGAACGGGGATGAACACTACAAACAAAACCACAAAGATGATTCCGCGTAGAGTCCAATCAATCAACCGAGCGAGGAACCGTTCTCCTAGTCCTGCAAGCTCGATGTCTTCGATTTCATACTCGTGATCTAGTGATGCCGTAGGTGCTAGATACGGATTGAGTTCTGTCATAAATTTGCGGTATTAATTCGAGAATGCGGCGACGTTACCCGTCAGTTCTATACACCGAAATCGTCGCCGACCGCATAATTTTAAGAATGGTGTTCGTCCTAGTTGAAACGACCAAATTGTTTGCTAACCGTAGAGACTTTTCAGTAGTCAATCGCAAAATATTCGAGTTTGTCTTCAAGGGGATCAGTAATTTCTTGAATAGACTGGGCTCGGGTGTCGCGCGGCTGAAGGTCACTGCTGGCCAATTCGTTTGTCTTTTAAATTATTCGGCCTGTTACAGAACGATATTTTGGAAGTATAATTCCAAATAACTATCTATTTTGGAAGTTAAGTGCAAAAATATTATAATCGAAAGTTGGATCTTCAGCTTCCCGCAAAACAGTCTGCATTCTTGTGGGGTCCTCGACAGTGCGGCAAGTCGACCTACTTGCGAAAAAAATTTAGCGAGTCCATCTATATTGATCTCCTAGACTTTGATCTGCGCGATCGTTTTGGCGTGCGACCAACCGCTCTTGGTGAAATGCTACACGCCCAACCGTCAGCAAAACTAGCCCATCCAGTCGTAATAGATGAAGTGCAAAACGCACCAAACCTTTTAGATGAAATACACCGTTTAATTGAAAGCAAACACTACTCGTTTATTCTATGTGGTTCTAGTGGCCGGAAATTGAAAGCTCCTAGTGTCAATTTACTCGGTGGCAGAGCGTGGCGACACCATATGTATCCACTAACCATAGGCGAAATTGGAGAATTCGACTTGCTGACAGGTTTGAATTGCGGTCTACTCCCCGCAATCTACGGGCGACAAAATTACCGTCGCAACCTTGACGCGTACGTAAACAACTACCTCGAAACAGAAATCTACAACGAAGCCTACGTCCGCAACGCACAGTCCTTTTCTCGCTTTTTTAAGGCTATGAGATTCTTCCATGGAGAAATCGTAAATTACAGTAGTATCGCACGCGATTGTGGGGTTAGCAACCACACCGTTCGTACCTACATCGAAGTCCTTGAGGATACGCTTGTGGGATATCTCGTGCACCCGTTTAGAAGACCTTCAAAGCGTACAACAATTTCGAGTAAACCCAAGTTCTACCTTTTCGATGTTGGACTGGCAAATTTTGTTTGTGGACGCACTCTTGACCATCGGAGCACAAGCGAATTTGGAAAGTCTTTTGAGCATTTGATACTCACAGAAATTTGGGCGGCGAGAAGCTACTTAGAGAAAGACTTTGACATTGCTTTTTGGCGTACCAGTTCAGGGCTTGAAATAGACTTCGTTCTTGGAGACGGCCAAGTGGCAGTCGAAGTCAAAAGCCGTGTGAGGTCCGGAGATTTGAGAGGAATTAATGCATTTATCGAAGAGTATCAACCGGAAACAGCAATCGTCGTGACTTCCGAAAACGACCGACGACGGATTGGACCCGTCGAGATTATGCCTTACAGAGAGTTCGTTTCACTTCTCAACGATGGTCTGTTGATTTGACAGCTTGTTCGACAGCACAACGATCTCGTTGGAAATGTTGAAATCATGAAGCTCTCAATTCGATCGGTTAATGAGAACTTTGCCCAGTAGGGTTGCGAAGTGCTGGGCCACGACATTTAAATTTGAGGGGTTAACACTAAAACTTCCTTTCCAAATACTGTTGGCAATACTACTACACTACTTTATGGGTACCACGACTCTGAGCCTTACGCCCCAAGCGATCTAGAGTAGGTGCGTTATAGTTAGGTGCATGCGCGACTTTAATTACTATGGTATTTGCCGTCATATCGTGAAGGGTTCGGCGGTCCTCTCTCAGTCCAAAAGCTAAGTCTACTATACGAATGATCCAATTGACCAACGGATAGAACAGGGCAGGAATATCCCAAATCAAGTAGCGTAATACGAAGAGACGAGGTAAGGGGACAATCTCGTAAGTATCCGCATCTACCATCGCAATTTTGAGTATCCTCTTTCCGATAGTTTGACCGAACCGGTGCAAAAACACCCCATGTAAAGCTAGAAATAGACCGTGTGTGATGACAATACCGATGTAGAGGATGGGATCGAACAGATTCAAAGAAAACAGGGAGTAATCGTCTTCGACTTGAACCGAAAAAGCCCCTCCCGCAATAGCCTCCAATTGAGGGAGACTGAGCGCACCAACTAAGAACGCGACAACTATGACAATTATCGCGAGTACCAACTGTGCGAAACCGAGTATGAGTGCGTCGATTATTCGCGCTAATACTCGTTGCCCAATTGTTGCAAGCTCGATCTCAACCAATTCTGATTGGACTTCAGTGAAGAGGGAATCCGGAGCTGCATAGGGGTTAAATGTTTTCGACATCGTTCAACTAAGTGAGGTGAAGTGTTTGAATCAAAAGGAGTAGAGTTTTTTCCCTAAGCTTCTATAAGGTGCGTTTGATCGAAGCATATGCTCGTCAAAACTGCCCGGAGCGTTTGAGGCTCCAGTAGGCGTTGACCATGTTTATCGGAAGGTCTTTGGGTTTGCTTTCGAGCACTATTCGACAAGCTCCTTTGCATTGTGCGACGACTCGTGCACGTTCCTGAATGTATTTCGCTATTCCCAAGACACTAAGAGCACTCGCGGCAGTGTCGACATCGGAATCATACAAGCGGTCGACCAGACTCTCGTGCAAGTTCGCAAGCATGACGATGTGTCGAGTCGAAAGCAATTTCAACGCAATCGGTAGGTCTTGATCATCATCTCGAAAGCTCGTCAACAAAACCACCAATGATCGTTTTCGGTGCCTTGCGAGGGCATTTTCGGCTGCCTCAATGTAATCGGACGCATAGGTACCGGTGTGCAAGTCGTAGGTGCGATGGAGCATTCGCGTGATTGACGACAGTCCCTTCATCTCTGGGATCCAACGAGAGATTTGTCCGAAGCAATATACAGACACACCATCGCCTTGTTGGAGGGCGATGTAGGACAACAACAACATCGCGTCGAGAGCTTGGTCAAAGAGTGGCGAGACCTCGTCGTCGCCGTGCATACGCTTTCCAGTGTCAACGAGGAACAACAATTGCTGCGATCGTTCGTCTTGGAATTCACGAGAAATCAGTGCTCGACGTTTCGACGTTGTTTTCCAGTCAATGTGATTTAGCTGATCTCCTTGACGATATTCACGTAATTGATGAAAATCGAGTCCGGTCCCGCGGCGATGCTGTTTTCGCATTCCGATCAAGAGAGTTTGATGTGCAAGCAGAATTTGAAGGTACCTACTGATTTGGGCAAAGTCTGGATAGACTCGTACCGAAGTCTTACAGGGTACGTGAGAAATAACTTGCCAGAATCCTAGTATCGAATCGTAAGTGATATCGACAAAATCGAGTTCAAAATTTCCACGGACGCGTGGATGGACGTCATATTCAAAGCGTAGCGTACTCTGTGTTGGAACCGATTGCGAGGTCTTTGAGTTTTTTGGATTGAGTTCTAAAGGACATCGATCATGAATGACCATTCTGACTGTTCGGCGGTAGTTGTGGCGAACGGAGAGTGATACGGAACTCTTGTGTCCCACAGCTAAGCTGTTAGCCATGTCCCGGCGCGCCTCGAGTTCAGCCCGATTGCGTAGTATCAAATAGTCGAGAACGAGAATTGTGAGCCAAAGACTCGCCCCGATGATCAACGTCAGATTAAGAAACTGATGGAGGAACTCAGGAAATCCAAGTAGTCTCACCGTCGGCGATAGTATCGCCAACAGCGTAATACTTGCTAGGCTACCGACAAAGAGGTTAGAAGGCCTCATGTTCTTGGAGCGGGAATCTCTGCGACAATGTCGCTCAAAACTTTGTCTGCGGACAGACCTTCAATTTGAAACTCTGGACTGAGTGAAATGCGATGACGTAGAGCCGGGAGCGCGGTTGAATGAATATCGTCTGGCGTGACAAAGTACCGGTTACTCATCAGCGCTGCACCTCGTGCCATGCGCGCTAACGCAATTCCTGCGCGTGGACTAGCACCTTGGGTGACACCATTGAAGTTACGTGTTGCTCGAACTATCTCCACGGCATATTTCAATACTTCATCGTCTATGTGGATTTTCGAAGCGATCTGTTGTGCTTTCAAGACGTCTTCCGCGGTCGCCACAGCTTTGATAGCCGAAGTGTCAAGTTGGTCGACAGCGCGATCGGTAGTCACTTGATCCACGATCGCGACTTCATCGTCTGCGGCAGGATAGTCAATGTAAGCATTGATCATGAATCGATCCAATTGCGCTTCTGGAAGAGGGTAGGTGCCTTCAAACTCGATTGGATTTTGCGTGGCTAGAACCATGTATGGTTTGGCTACTGCAAAGCTCTCCCCTTCAATCGTAGCACGTCTTTCTTGCATGATCTCAAGGAGCGCAGATTGAGTTTTTGCAGGTGCTCGATTAATCTCATCTGCTAGTAACAGATTGGTGAAGACTGGCCCTTTTCGAATAATAAACTCTTCTGTCTTTAGACTGTACTGTGCATGGCCTGTTACATCACTCGGCATCAGGTCTGGCGTGAACTGAATACGTGCCGTATCAGCTTGAATGCTCGTAGCGAGGGCGCGCACAAGCAGAGTCTTCCCTAAACCAGGAACACCCTCTAGTAGTACGTGGCCGTTTGCAATTAAACACTGTAGGACGTGATCGACTACCTCATCCTGTCCAAGGACAATTTTTGAAACGTTCGCTGAAATCTGACTAAAAGTTTGAGAGCATTGGTCGATCGCTTCGATCGTTTGAGCATCGACTTGGTGCTTTTGATTCGATTCCTTTGAGACTATATCATTCATACTGTTCGTGTATCTCCGTTAAGGTTGTCGTAGTGACGGCTGCATGTTTTGTCGCAATTTTGCTTGTAGTTTTCTCACGTTGTTGACCAAGTCTGCCTCAGTCTCTGGCGAGTCGTTCAGAACATCTGATGTGTCGCTTGTCTCTAGTTTTGTCGTGTTTCCGGTGTCGGTGGCTGCGCTTGGACCAAAGACACCCTTCGGATTGTCGCTTACCCATTGAAATGCTTGGAAAAAACGTTTAATGTCATTCTTGCGCCAAGAAAATTCCGTTACACTGGTTACGTAGTCGATTGTTGCACGGCGAGGAATTGCTATCGCATGCATAGCTGGAGAACTCCGTATATTGCGGGCGATTAATGCGACGAGAAACGTAATCAGGATCCCGATTAATGCAATGTGATAGTTGTCCCACAACAAATCGAGAAGATGTGGCATATTGACGGGCTCTGGAGGAACAATCCAAACCGCAATCTCGTGTGTCCGACTCACGAGTGGGACTACAACTCCACGCACCAAGCGCAAGAACACATCGGCATGGTCGGCACAATCCAAATAGTGATTTGACCAAAGATCTAAGTCCGTCACAAAATACACAGTTCCGTGTCCCCAGTTCATCTTTTGGAAGAACATTCTTGAGAGCGGTACGATGTCTTCAACAAACGGGGACTGACTGGTAACGAGGTAAGGTGGAGAGAAAGTTCTCTTTTCGAGATCAACAGTTTCTCCGTTCTCAAACTGCATCGACATTGTTTCCGTTCTACAAGAGTGTTTCTGTCTGGCTTGCATGCGCCAATTCAACCAGAGGCTAAAAAAGAACGCAAACTCACTTTCTTCGAAAACCATCAACTTGTTTGGAAAATACTGAGTGTTCAATGCGCTCAATGGATCTTCGGTTGAAGACACCACGGGCACGCGATAAATCAATGTACCTCCTCGAAGGACCCAGTTTTCCAATGCTGCATTGACACTCTCGTTTACTTCAGAGCTGCGTACATCTGTCAGAATAATCGTATCTGACAATGCGGGCATATCTTCAGCGTCAAGTTTCGCATCTGTGTTTACAGATATTCCATATTCTTCACCGAACTTTGAAAGAGCAAGCCAGCGATCTCTGAGTGCTTCGTTTGTTAGAACGATTCGAGTTTGTTCCACAGTGTTTAGCTGCCGAACAAGCCAAACACCAGCAACGATCAACAACCCCAATGCTACAAGTGAGCCGATTAGGACGTACACCCAGAGAGTGGAACTACGCGAACGAATCTTCATATAGTGAGAGCAAATGTCGAAATTCTTCGTCAGCGAGTGCTTTTTTACCGTAGGCGACTTGTTGCCAATGCATACTAAGTTTGTTAAACACGGTACTCAATGTAGGTACCCGGCGCGAAATGACACGGGAGCAGGTTCGTTCCGTATCGCAAACTTCAATCGGGCACGAGTGCTTGGCGATCAAGTAAAGCAATGAGCCTCGATAGAGCAAGGACATAGCATCCCGAGCGCGTCCTTGGCTCCAAGCCAACTTTGCTTGCGCGACTACGTTCGACGGTAAAGCTACTTCTGTTTCCGCGTCAGAGACAATGGAAACCTCAGTGCCCTCGATTGCACTCTTTTTAGATCGTCTCTTGACGAACTCCCAAATGCGAAGTCTGATCACGGTCCATATCACTAGTCCTAACAACGACGTCAGCAACAGAATCATGAGTGCTATACTGATATACTGTACAATTATTTGCCAAAGCAAATTAGGGGGGGACGGCTCTCTAGGTCGTCGCTCTCGATAGGTCTTTTCCTCAACGACATGCTCTTGCATGACATCGTTGACATCAGAACTCAAATCTGTTTGCTCGCCGGCTGTCGATGGAATAGCAGAAGTTACGTCTTGGGCCATCACGTTGTCGGTGGGGATCAAAACAAAACATAAGACGCACACTACACCAAGCCGAGCGATCAACCTTTGAAACCCCAGATAGAGATCCCATCCTTCTAGACTGATTCTGCGATTAATGTACAACCCAAATCCGGCACAAACATAGAACGGAGCCATGAAAGCGGTGACTAATAGCGACGTGCCAAGAAGCACAAGTTTACCGGATAGCGAATCCCATAACCAGGACCACTGCGTGAAAAACAGTTCAAAGGGATTAATGGATTCATCAAAAACTGGTTCAAAGAATTTCATATATAAGAAAATCGCAAGAACGACCAAGATTAACTCACAAAGGAACATCCCTACGTGTAACAACAAGTAGGTACTGATCAGTGGCGATTTAACCAGTTGTCGTCTTCGACGAATCTTTCCAGTACCACTTTCTATTCCTTCCAATGCCGCGACTGGAGTCAACGTACTTCTACCGGGACACAATCGAAAGATGGTCAGCCATGCCAGTGTGTCGTATTGAAAAACTCCTCGCAATGCTGATTTCATACTGTGTTTTTGTAAGAAAATAGCTGAACTGACAACTTGTAGTGGTAGTCGTTCGTATAACGGTTTGAACCACCAAAAGAACACGAGTGCGAAGATCGTGTTGGGAATTAAACAGGCAATTCCAAAAAATGGAATTGCAAAAACTGCCCAGCTACCTAGTAGAGCCCACCAATACTTGCGAGCTAACAGAACGCCTACATCTGTAGCCTCATCAGGTGTTCTTAACCGAAGTTCAACCTGAGAGTCTTGAAATTTCATTCCGTCCCGCGAAGAAAAAATATGAAAACACAAGCACCCATAAGATGCTACCTATGAAGTACTTGAAAATGTTGGGTACATCTAAAGGAGACCAAAACGCCTCGATGAATGCTGCTAAGATGAACATCGTAAAGAAGCCTGCAACAAGCGTCATGGATTCACGGATACCTTGTCTGAGCGCAGTGTGACGTCCTAAGGTTCCCGGGAAATAAAGGGCTACCGCTAATCGCAATCCAGCCGCCCCCGCGATGACGATAGCCGTCAGTTCAAGTGCTCCGTGTCCGATTACGAACGGATACAACGTTGATCCGTAGCCGACAACGGTCAAATGCGCGAACACCGAGCCCAAGAATACGCTGTTAAACAAGATGACAAAGACCGTGAGTAGACCAAATCCTATTCCTGATACAAAGACCATTAGACCGATGGAAGTATTGTGTCGAATATATCCTCCTAAGGCTTCAAGTTGACTTGACGGGTTCGGACCCTCAGCATTCCACGGCGCGTCCGGATCGTACATCACCTCGTATCTTTCTACCTCGACTGGGTCCAATACAGTGTATATGAAGGTATCGGACTGAGAAATACAGTAAGACACGACTAGCCAAGGAAGAGCGAACAAGAGCAACGAAGTTAGTACCCACTTTTTGTGTTTGCGTACTTCTCGTGGAAACGTATTTGTGTAAAAGCGAAAAATGTTCTCGAGCCATCCCGTACGAGAGACATAGACCAAGTTGTGTCCTCGTATGACTAACGTATTCAGGCGCGTGATTAAGTTTGCTCCGTAGTGTCTAGTGCGCGCGACTGTAAGATCATGCGACACTGCTCGATATAAATCAACGAATTTTTCCACACTAGTCGAAGTTTGAACTCTTCGAGTGCGTTCATACTCGTCGAGCGCGGTTTCAAACGAATTCCAAAGCTCTTCGCGATTTTGAATGAAGCGATTTTCCTTCATGAGGCTCCACGTATCGCGTTCGCGTAGCCTAAGCAGATGGTTACGGCTTGGTCAGCGCGTCGGCCGTGTAGCGGTTCGAGTACCTCAGCTAGTTCTACTTTACGCTCGTCGGAGAACTCCGTGCTCCGATCTTGGAAAGCTAATAACAAATTTTGATCTTGCAATGAAAGCGTAGTCGGAAGCGTCTCCGGGGAACTCACTCCTTTGTAAGGTGCAGTTCTTGGCTGGTTGGTATAGATTATTATTGTGTCGGCTAAGTGATCTCCTAGACGTCGAAAGTTCTTGGAGAACAGTATGAAGAATAATCCGGGTAGCCCCACGGGAATGAACCCAGCAGGAAATCCTAGAAGCAAGAGTCCTATCGAACTACTGCCGATCGAATCGATTTGTCGGAACAGATTTCGAACGATCGATTGCATGATGCCAACGGGCGTCCCCTCCGAATTCGTCACTTTTATGGATGAGACCACTTTTCCAGGTGTTTTGCCATCATTTAGTTGCTCAAAAAAAACACCATAGAACCAACCAATGACAAAAATCGCTATTAGAGTTACTCCGGTAATTATTTCTCCCACTGCAGGACCTAAGACCGACCCTACTATTGAGGTGATTGCTATCAGCACGATCATTATCAGGAGTCTCAAAAACTCATCTACTACAAACGCAATCCCTCGCGGCAGAAATCCTGCGGGACGAATCTCTAGTTCGGCTCCTTCGGGCGTTTCCAAAACAACTTTGGAGTCGAGAATTTGTAGTTTCTCTACATCATTCAGAGTAAATTGTGCGCCAAGCAACGACGACTCAGTGTCTTCTGTTGTTGGAAGCGGTAGTGGTGTTGTAGTCATAAAGAACTAAGCTTCTCGGACATCGATGAGAGTCTTAGCCTCATCGCTTCCCGGTATCGAAAGCGTACGCTCTTTGAAGGGAGACTGTGAATCAAGATATTCGAGATCGCGTCGTACGTACTGCACTTCATCCGCTAAGAACTGGGCGACCGCAGCGCGAAACTGTGTATTCGCAATGTAATGAGCGGAATAGGTCGGCTCCGCTCGATATCCACGCGCAAACTTGTGCCCACCCTGTGCGCCAGCCTCTAAACTCTGCAGACGATGTTGAATGGCGTATTCCATCGCTTGGTAATAACACAATTCAAAGTGCAAGAATGGGTAGTGTTCGATGCAACCCCAGTTTCGACCATAAAGTGTTTCATCCCCAAGGAAATTCAGTGCTCCAGCGATGTATTTCGTCCCGCGACGGCAGAGTATCAAGAGAATCCGTTCTGACATTGTAGTGCTCACTAGACTAAAGAATTCTCGATTGAGATATGCACTACCCCACTTTCTGGAGCTGGTTTCCAAATAAAACTCGTAAAACACGTCCCAGTGTTCTTCTCGAAGATCTGAGCCAGTTAGCCACTCAATACGTAAGTTGTTTTCCATGACATCACGCCTTTCGCGTCGAATGTTTTTGCGTTTTTTGCTCGTTAGTTGGGAGACGAAATCGTCAAACGAATCGTATTCTTCATTGGTCCAATGAAACTGCAAGTCCATTCGTTGTAATAGTCCTGCAAATTTTGTCATAGACCATTCCGACTGCTTCATAAACGTGATGTGTGCGGAACTCGCACCCATGTTGTCAGTGAGATCAATGATCTGCTGTATCAAGGATGATTCGATTTCTTTCTTAGCTTGCGTATGTTTTACCAGTATGCGCGCGCCGGTAACAGGAGTAAAAGGAACGCAAACCTGGTACTTCGGGTAGTAATTTCTACCGGCACGTTGGAAAGCGTCTGCCCAAGAGTAGTCGAAGACGTACTCACCTCGTGAATGGTATTTGAGATACATCGGCACCACTCCGACGGTTTCGCCATTCTGTTTGAGTTGGATGTGACTTGGAATCCAGCCAGTTTCCTCCGAAACGCATCCACTTTGCTCTAGCGCGAGAAGAAATCTGTGGTCGACAAACGGTTGATATGGACAGTCTAGTGGAAGTGCACAAGCATTCCAATCGATCGCGTCGATTGAAGCGATCGATTGGTGATTATGAAGACTCATAGACACAATAGCTTGTCGAAGTAATCAGTGATAGATATCCTTCTCAAACACGTTCGCCCACTCTAAAGGAGTTTGAAAGTGTTTCAACCAAAGGGCCGTGCTTTCTCTCGAGTGTAGAAAAATCCTGCCAAGGAGACGCATACGATCGAGTACGCACTCAGTGCGAGTAAATGCAATATTGTAGGATACCCCAACGATGTATCAATCAACTTGAACGCGAGTTGCGACGAGTGAAAGACGGGAGTGAAAAAAGTGATCGACTGAACAAATTGGGGTAAAACGTCAAAGGGAATAACAATACCACCGAGCAGCAACAGTGGTAGGTACAAAATGTTAACAACCGCATGTGCGGTATTGGGACCTGCCATGAAACCGCACAACAGTCCGATCATGCAATAGGGAATCGTAGACAGCGAAACAACTACCACTATCAAAGCACTCTGTACCAAAGATAACTGAACGGAAACAAAGGCATGCCCGATTGCCAAAATGATGCAACCTATCAACACCGAAAACGCAACTGCCATCAAAGCTTTGGCAAGAAAGTAGACGAATATAGGCATCGGGCTCACGCGTTTGAGCAGTAACCAACCTTGACCTCTTTCGTTTGCAACATATACCCCAAAACCAAACATTCCGGTTCCAATCGCGCCAATTGAACTTGCTGCGATAATCCAGAATTGATGCGAGCGTTCGATCGTCTCCCCCCAATCAATCACTAAACCACAAAAGAGATAGATAATTACGGGAAAGCCGAGAATCGCTGTCGCGAACGCTGGAGTGCGCAAACACTTCAAAAATTCAGTGTAAGACTCGGCCAACAGGACTCGGCAGAAGTGTGATAGTTGTTCAAACATTGGCGAGCGTGTGCTCATTGATTCGTGCTGGCGAAAGCAGGTGTAAATAGGCATCTTGTAGGGAAGCAGGTTTCACCGCTAAGTTCTTAAGATCTGGATCTAGTTGAAGCAATAGCGATACGACAGGCTCGGCTTCAGTGACGTAGAGCCGTAAATGACTGTCGACATGTTCAATCCGTTTAACCTGTTTATATCGCTCAAACGCTTCTACACTTACATTGGTTTGTGCGGAAATTTCTGTAGTCCCAATCAAGGACCGAAGTTTTTCTGGACTAGCGTCGGCGATGACTTGGCCGTCGTGAAAAATTAGTATCCGATCTCCAAGTCTTTCAGCTTCTTGTAAGTTATGAGTAGCAAGCAAGAGAGTTCTTTCTGTGCCCGTGAATTGGTCGACTTCATCCCATAAAGCCATTCGTGCTTCCACGTCATGAGAAGTTGAAGGTTCGTCTAGAACCACCAACTGTGGGTTTCCACATAGAGCTAACGCAAAGTTTAGACGTTGCTGTTGCCCGCCACTAAGGGACCCAAATGTTCTCCGGTCCAGTCCTTCCAGTCTCGCGATGCGGATGAGTTCGTCTGTCGGAACGGGATCTTGGTAGTAAGTACGGAACAATCGTAGATGTTCTCGTACCGTTAGTGTACTAGGGATTCCGGAAATCTGAAGCATCGCGCCGGTACGTCTTCGCACGGATAGGTGACCAGGGGTCTCTCCAAATATCGCGATCGAACCTCGATCGACTCGCAATACACCTAGTACAAGATTGAGGAATGTACTCTTGCCAGCACCGTTCGGTCCAAGGAGAACACATCTTTGCCCTCGAGAAACCCGAAGTGAGAAATCCTTAAGCGCTGTGACTTCTTTGTAGGACTTCGCTACGTTCGTAGCTTCAACTACGATTTCTTCGTTCATGGCGCAACGTTGTTTTTGGAGGTTAGGGTATCGATTTAGAAATGTGGTGAAGACGCTGTTTAATGTTGACGCATTTCAACTACTCGACTCAGATGAGAATGACAGCACTCTCTCGACATGTAAAATCGGTCTGTTGCGTGGAACAGTCTTCCACGATTCAAAGAGGTACTGACGTGTGTATTCACACGCGGGATCGACAAGCAATCAGATTCCAGAGGTAATCCTTGCACTATCTATCGGGTTTAATTGGCATAGCATTTGTCGTGCTTACGTTGTTTTCTTGGCAAACCCCGTGGATAGCAGGACTGTTTCTATCTTGTGGCGTATTGTCTTTTGTTGCTATTGGTCCAAGTAGAGTCAGGTGGTGGCTATACACGTGCTGCATCGCTTCGGCACTAGCTTCAGCAACACTGTTTGCTCGATTCTTTGTTCAAGTGGAAGCAGTATCAGACTTGACCGCCACCACAGGTTTCGATTATGCATTGCTCACAGATTTCCTTGCGGGATTCATGATGATGTACATAGTTTCGGAGTATAGCTGTTGGCTGAAGGGTCGTCAGGACCGAGTAAAACTCAAGATTCCACTACGTCGATGGCTTGAGCGATTTCGTCTAATCGAAGTACCGCGCTCACAGTAAACACCGTCACGCATTACAGTTCATAACTCCCGACCGCAAAATTGCATGGTCGGAGTGGCCGGATTTGAACCGGCGGCCCCTGCCTCCCGAAGACAGTGCTCTACCAAGCTGAGCTACACTCCGATTATGTGTTCGCCTAAGATTTGTGCAGGAGTCTCAATATGCCCGATACATTGCAAGGCGTGCAAGTGCCACGAGTGCTTCTCGATAGGTGTTGTTCGGTACCTCCTCCAAGCATTCTATGCAGAGTTGAGTATGCTTCTCTGCGAGTGCTTTACAGTAATCCAGAGCACCAGAAGTTCGAACAGCCGCAATTACGAATGACAGTTCTTTCTGTGAACGATTCCTGATGGCATTGCGTACGCACGCAACTTCAGTAGGGCTACCCATTCGCATCGTGTAGATCAAAGGTATCGTGGCTTTTCCTCCGGCTAAGTCATCTCCTACATTTTTCCCCATTACTTCGCTATCACCCGCAAAATCTAGCCAATCATCTATGAGTTGGTAGGCGATCCCGAAGTGGCATCCAAAATCTCGTAAGGCATTGCGAACCTGTGCATCCGCACCAGCCAGTGTCGCGCTTGAATGCGCGGCGGCTTGAAACAACATGGCCGTTTTGCAGCGGATCACTTCAAGATATTCGCTTTCGGTGATTTCGGTGTTGCCGCTGTTCTGCAGTTGTAATACTTCACCTTCAGCAATAACGTTTGTAGCGCGGCTGATGATTTCCATCAACGGCATCGAATCGATCTCGACCATTAACTGAAACGCTCGGGAGTAGAGAAAGTCTCCCACTAAAACACTGGGCGCATTGCCCCAAAGGACGTTAACGGTACGTTTTCCTCGACGCTTGCCAGAAGCATCGACGACATCGTCGTGCAATAGCGTAGCGGTATGAAGAAATTCAACGAGTACCGCTAATTTGATCTGCGCATTACCAATATAGCTACAAGCCTTCGCTGCTAGTAAAACAATTAATGGTCGCAAACGCTTCCCGCCGGAGCCAACGATATATCGACCGATTTCGACTACAAGTGGCACTTGGGAGTACAACTGACGGTCGATAAGGCTGTTCGCCTCGTCGAAGTCATGTTGTACTAGCGCGCGAATCTGACCGAGGGTCGGACTCGATTGCACGCTGGCTACGTGGGCGTTCATTAAACTGTTTCCACCAAGAAAGGTGGATTTAGGAAAGGTGAAATCAATCCTTCTTTGAAGTCATGCAACATGGAAAGCTAAAGGAATTTTGCAAACAGATTTTATTTTCTAGGGACACTTTGAGTGAGAATTGCAACCAATCTGCGATCTGAGTCATTAATTTGACAGATCCTCTTCGATGCCATTGCAAGATCATGTGCTTCATCGAGCGTGATTTCAAGTCATACACTCGCGAAGAGAGGGCGCATTGCTCGACTATAATAACTCGAATCGTGTAAAATTCCGTGCTTAAATTTTGCAACGTTTGAATTAGGTAAGCAGACCTTTAATAACTTGTAAATTATTTATCAATTTACTCACTCCAAAACGACCAAGAAGAAACAGCTAATGTATGCCGTATTTGAAAGCGGTGGTAAGCAACACCGCGTTACACTAGGAGAAACGCTCGCGTTGGAGCGACTTGATGCTCCTATAGGATCCGATATTTCCTTTGATTCAGTTTTAATGGTCAAAGACCAAGAAAAAGATAAGGTATCGGTTGGCACTCCATATTTAGCTAATTGCAAAGTCAATGCGCGGGTGGTGAGCCACGGTCGGCAACCTAAAATAACGGTTATTAAATTCAAAAGACGAAAGAACTACCTCAGACGAAAAGGACACAAACAACACGCCACTTGGGTCGAGATTACGTCAATTGAACACAAAGGTAAGTAGCAATGGCACATAAGAAAGCAGGCGGAAAGACCAAAAATGGTCGCGATTCAGAATCTAAACGTTTAGGAGTTAAAAAGTACGGTGGAGAAATCGTACGAGCAGGCAATATTCTCGTTCGACAGCGCGGTACTAAAATCCATCCAGGATCAAATGTTGGATGTGGTAAAGATCACACTCTGTTTGCAAAGTCAGATGGTACGGTCGAATATCGAAAACACGGTTCGCTTCAAAGGACATATGTAAGCGTCATTGCGGCGAGCTAAGCTCCCGTATTTCGTGCCCTACCATTCAAGGAGGCACGCACTTTGAACTTTCTTGATGAAGTAACCATCACGGTCAACGCTGGTCGAGGCGGCGATGGCTGTCTCAGCTTTCTGCGACGCGCAAATATTGCGAAAGGAGGGCCAAATGGAGGCAATGGTGGCTCAGGGGGTTCTGTATATTTGGTCGGCGATGCATCGTTGACGACGTTAATCGATTTACACTACAAACCCATACAAAAAGCAAGTAACGGAGCTCCCGGTGGGAGTTCCCTGAAACGAGGTGCGGACGGCAAAACACTCGAGATACCGGTTCCGGTCGGTACAACCGTTGTCGATGACGAGACTCTGCGGGTATTGGGCGACGTAACAAAAGCGAGTATGCGGTTGAACGTCGCAAACGGGGGCAAGCCGGGGCGTGGCAATGCCTCCTTCAAAACGAGTACCAATCGATCTCCTCGAGAGACTACGCAGGGAACTTCGGGTGAACAAAGGCGGTTGCGCTTACAGTTACGAGTGCTTGCAGATGTTGGTTTACTTGGCATGCCAAACGCTGGGAAGTCGACCTTTCTCTCAGTAGTATCAGCGTCAAAACCACAAGTTGCGGAATTTCCATTTACGACGCTGAAACCACATCTGGGGGTCGTTCGAGCGAATTCAGATCAGAGCTTTGTGATCGCGGATGTTCCAGGACTGATTCGAGGTGCGTCCGAAGGAATCGGTCTAGGAACTCGGTTTATGCGCCATTTAACGCGTACTTCGATCCTACTTCACTTAGTAGAAGTCAAACCAGCAGACGAATCTGTTCCCGTCTCGAACGCCAACGATATTGAGAAAGAACTCTCCAAATATAGTCAAACACTGGCCGAAACCACAATTTACACGGTGCTGACGAAGATTGACTGTATAACCGAAGAAGAACTTATACAAATTAAAAAATCGTTCTCCCACGAGCGTCCTTTGTTTGCGATCTCATCGCACAGTGGACAAGGTATCGACGAATTAGTTGATGCTTTGGCAACGGAAGTTCATCATCGAAAAATATCGACTGCAGTCAGTCCTGATTCACGGTTAGCCGTTCAAGAACGAACCGATCAACTTGCTACTGATGTGTTGACACAGTCTTTAGCAGCGCGCCGCCAACACGCGCTAGATAAATCGGAATCGCCCGAACACTGCGAAGTCGAATATGTTAAAAAGTCGGAAAGTTAAGCGGTAGTTGCTTAAAAAGGGCTCGATAAGCGACTATGCGGCAGTACTCAATAACTTGAGCTTTGTGTTCAACCGAGACTTGTGCCGAGCGGCTTTATTTTTGTGAATGAGGCCTCGGTTTACCATCGAATCGATAATCGGTACCGCCTCTTTATAAGCTTGAGAAGCAGCTTCAAGATCCCCTTGTGCAAGATAATTGTCTACCTGCTTGATGTAGGTACGATATTTAGAACGATGACCCATATTGCGTTGCCGGTGAGTTTCTGCTTGACGGGCGCGTTTACGGGCTTGAGGACTGTTTGCCAAAGTCGAGGATACCTTTAATTGCTTCAGATGAAAGATCCCATAAGGGACGGTAAGCGAAGCGAATTATATGGATTGTTCGGCGGTCCGGAGTGTTCGTTGCCAACCATGACAACGCGAGACTAAGCACGTGGACCAAGATCACAATCAACCGATCACGACAGGGAAAGAGAAGGGGATTGGGTCCAGAGGATTCGTAGTCGGAAGTTTGACTGGATGTTCGCGCGTCCTCGGACTACTCCGAACGATGGCCGAATCTAGGTTCTTAGGCGCTAGTGCCACACGGATAGCAGACGCGTTTTTTCTCGCATTTCGAGTTCCCAATTTCTTTCGGAGACTTACCGCTGAGGGTGCGTTTGCGCAAGCGTTCATTCCGGTACTTGCTCAATTTCAGGAAACCGGTACAAGGGAAGAGCTTGAAGAATTTGTTCAAGCTGTCGCTGGAAATTTTGGACTCGTGCTGTTAATAGTTTGTGTTTTAGGTTCGGTGTTTGCACCGGCATTCATCACTATTTTCACTATAGGTTCAACGTCCGCATGGGTTGCAGATGGTCGTTTTGATCTTGCGACAGGGTTATTGGTTGTCATGTTTCCCTATTTGGGATTAATTTCGTTCACAGCTTTCCTCGGTTCTGTTCTCAATAGTTTTGATCGGTTTTTTGTCCCCGCTTTCATACCTGTAATTCTCAACATCGCGATGATTTGTGCGATGCTCTTTGGCACGACCTGGTTTGCGGAACGGGCGTATGCGTTGGCGTGGGCGGTCATCGTAGCCGGAGTCATTCAGTTACTTTGGCACTTTCCTTCCCTTGTAAGCCTTCGATTGCTTAAATTGCCAAAGGTCAATTGGAGACTGCCGGGCTTTACGCAGATGATGAAATTGTTCGGTCCGGCGGTGTTTGCAGCGTCGGTGGGTCAAATCAACATTTTGGTAGGGACGCAGATAGCTGCATCTTTGGTGATCGGAAGTGTATCTTGGCTGTACTATGCGGATCGTCTTATTGAACTTCCAGTAGGAATGATCGCGATCGCGCTGCAAACGGTTATCTTGCCAAGCATCTCGAAACTACACAATCGTGGTGATCAGATCGGCTTTCGACGACACATACTGTGGGGGGCAGAAGTAGGTCTCATATTGGGAGTACCGGCGGCAGTAGGTTTGTTCGTGCTCGCAACCCCACTGACTGCGACACTCTTTTTCAGGGGCGAGTTCACTTGGGAGGACGTACAGATGGTTGCAGTCGCTCTGCAAGCATTCGCAGTCGGCGTTTTGCCATTAATGTTGGTAAAGATCTTTGCCCCTGGATTTTTCGCGAAAAAAGACACGAAAACCCCGTTTTACTATGCGTCGATTAGCGTAGCCGTCAACATCCTCGTTAGTCTGAGTTTGTTCCAATTTATTCACCATGTCGGTATCGCCATCGCAACTAGCGTTGCCGCGTTTGTACATGCGACACTGTTGATGGTCGGTCTCATGCGAAGAGGTGACTTTAAGATTTCGAAACCATTCATCAAAGTGTGTATGCAAGTAGCGATTGCAAGTGGGAGTATGGTTGTATTGTTGCACTTCCTAAGTCCCTCAAACAATCTTTGGTTGGACTTCTCGATTTGGGTTCGAATCTTGTGGCTTAGTTTGCTGATCGGGGCAGGGATGGTTGCCTATTTTGTCGTCGGTCTAGTAGTCGGTCTTCGACCCCGACAGCTTATCGGCCCCAACTAGAATTTCTACGGTGGAAGTTATTCGGGGATTGCACAATGTTCACACTCGCCACCGAGGCTCGGTGTGTTCCATTGGTAATTTTGACGGCGTCCACCTAGGACATGCGACTCTACTTAGGCATGTGCAACATGAAGCAGTGTCGCGAAATGTTGGATCGCTTGTCATTACGTTTGAACCCCAACCCAGAGAGTATTTTCAGGGGAAGCTGGTTCCTGCGCGACTAACGCGGTTTCGAGAAAAGGTTGAGCTTATTCGCGAAATTGGAATTAGTTATCTCTTGTGCTTGCCGTTCGATGAAAAACTGCAAACAACGACTGCAGATTGCTTAATTGAAAATTACTTAGTAGAGACTTTGAACATTCAACACATAGTAGTAGGCAGAGACTTTAGATTTGGAAAAAACGCCAGCGGAACTGTTCAAACGCTACGCCAAGCAGCTAAGAAATGTCGTTTTACAATCACGCAAATCGATCCCTGTGAGTATTCTGGTGATACTATTTCAAGTACCCGAGTTAGGGATTCGCTGCAGAATGGTGATTTCAATACTACCGAAGCATTACTTGGTCGAAACTACTTTATGATGGGTCCTGTCGTAGAAGGAAACCGGTTTGGGGGTAATATCGGAATTCCGACTGCGAATATACGTCTCCAGCGTTACCGATCTCCAATTGAGGGTATTTTTGCTGTAAGAGTTGAAGGTTTAGAAAAGGAATACTTTGGTGCAGCGTATGTTGGAACTCGACCAACGATAGGTGGCACTGAGCCATTGTTAGAGGTGCACATTTTTGATCTTCATAGGGAAATTTACGGTGCACAATTGAAGGTTTGTTTTTTGAAGAAAGTCCGATCGGATGAGAAATTTGACTCGATTGACACATTAAAAGTGCAGATGGAAAGAGATATCACAACGGTTCAAAATTGGTTAAATTCAGGTTTGCAATAGGAGTATTGAAGGATTAACACCCAACTAGTATCTAGACTGCGATGGTTTGGTTTAGTAGTCTTGCTAGTCCTAGTGGACTACGTGACTAAACGCCTGGCACTTCACCACTTGGCATTTGAATCGGTGAAGGTGGTACCATTCTTCTCGCTTGCTTATGCTTGTAACACTGGGGCTGCGTTCAGCTTATTCACCGATTTCGGTAACCTGTTAATGTGGTTCAGTGTTGCCGCGTCGATTCTGTTCGCGGTTCTGATTTATCGGGTTCCGCACCACCGTTTTTGGCTTGGATTAGCGTTTACGGGCATTCTGGCTGGCGCCGTGGGAAACTTAATTGATCGCGCGTTTCGAGGTTGCGTGATTGACTTCTTACACTTTTACATCGGCGATATGAGTTTTCCAATATTCAATATAGCCGACACTCTCATAACCTTAGGAGCGATTACTTGGTTGTTAGTACACTTCCTGCATAAAGAAGAAGCTCCGGCGGAACCGGATACCGACGAGTCTACGTCTGAATAACTAGGAGTCGTCCAAGCTTGGAGGTCGTGGTGTCTCCGTCTTTGGCGGTTCCAACTTCAAGACAGCTGCAGACTTGGGTCGGTCGAGCAGTCCTAACGTAATCGTATTCAGCAAACTTCGATCTTTATTGCGAATTGGTCTTCGGATGACCAGCTCGCCGTCATCGTTAAAGCCTTCATAATCGGGAAAATTGAGCGCGAGGATTTCTAATGCATCGTTGGCAGCGTCTTCAAGCCCCAACTTGTGATTGGCTTCAATCACGACTACCAATGCACGCGGTACCACCGCTGATTTTGGAAAGTGTTCAATCACTTCTCGCGCACGATTGATCGCCGAAATCCAAGCGTCGCGATGTAGGTAAAAGTATGCAACGTGGAGTTCAGCTTCTGCAAGGACATTACGCAGGTAGAACATGCGACGTTGAGCATCAGGAGCGTAGTAACTGTTCGGAAAATTCGTCAGTAATTCTTCAAATTGCGCGAACGCGGTTCGTGCTGAAGTGACATCGCGAAGTGGTTCGGGCGTACCGAGTAGCCTGTCAAAAAAGCCCCGATCTCTTTGAAAGTTGCTCAGACCCCTCATGTAATAGGCATAATCGGCATTTTGATGTTGGGGATGAAGGCTGATAAATCTATCTGCAACTAAGACAGCGGTATCGTAATCGGTACGCATGAAGTGCGCATAGATTAACTCTAACTGTGCCTGTTCCGCATAACGTCCGAACGGAAAATGCGATTCCAAGAGTTCTAAACGATCGATAGCCGAAGCGTAATCTCCGTTTCGCAGACTCCACTGGGCTTCGTCGTAGAGCGTTTTATCCCGACTGTCCCCAGCTTCTTGTTGTGTCCCATCGTTCGTTTTGTTTCCCGAACCGAAAAAAGCACAACCCGATACTAAAAGGAAGATTCCTACTAAAAGAGGGCCGACTTTTGTTAATTTCACGCCTATATCCTTAGTTTGACTGAATCACGTAATATGGTACTCAGTTTTTGACGAAGAGAGAACACATTGAGCGCGAACTGAAGATTCCTTCGGAGTGCGTAGGTCTGCGATTAGATCGCACATTAGCAATGTTGTGGCCAGATCTTTCGCGTTCAAAAATCCACGAATGGATTCTGGATAAATCGTTACAAGTCAATGGCTCAGACTCAAAACCCTCTTATCGCGTTCGGGGACATGAACACGTTTGTGTTCAAGCCTTACTGAGTGCGGGTTTAGACTGGGAAAGTAAAGAAGAAGTTCCGTTTCAAATATTACACGAAGACGAACACTTACTTGTGGTAGAAAAACCCGCTGGTGTAGTTACACATCCGGGACCGGGAAATGAAACCAACACACTCGTCAACGGCCTCATATCCCATCGCGAGGAGTTAGTTCAACTTCCACGGGCTGGCATCGTACATAGATTGGATCGCGATACGTCGGGCATTATGTTGGTAGCCGCATCGGCAATTGCATGTTCGAAACTGACAGAGGCAATGGCTAGACGTGAAGTCACCCGAATATATGTGTGCGTATTGGAAGGCCTTATGGAACAAACAACGGAGGTTGATCTTGCTATCGGTCGGCATGTTAAAACTCGAACAAAGCAACAAGTCAGAAAAGATGGAAAACCGGCTCGTACGGAATTTCGGCCACTCGAACAATTTCGTAGTCATACCTTTGCTCAAGCTCGATTGGACACAGGCCGAACACATCAGATTCGAGTCCATGCAAGTTCTCTATTGTTACCACTCGTTGGAGATGCAACTTATGGTGCGAAAGGACGACTCCCAACCACTCCCCTACCGGAATTAGTCGACACAATCCGTGGATTTAGGAGGCAGGCATTGCATGCAAAGTCCTTAGAGTTTATGCACCCGATTTCTGAGACCAAGCTTCGTTTCGCTAGTGCACTACCCGAGGACATGCAAGCGTTGCTCGAGGTATTGCGACGCGACAATGTAGAATTCTTGGGCGACTAAGTGCGAATCCGTCGATTTCTCTTGTTTCCTTAGAAACACCGTATGTTCAAATGACTCCGACGCTAACTGCTGATGAGATGCTAGTAAGATCTTTGGTTGATCAGGGGATCGAACACATTTTTTGGCATCCTGGTGGGGTTAGTTTTCCCTATCACCGCGCACTCTCAAAATGTGAGGAAATTGCTCTCGTGCTAGTTCGACACGAGCTTGGAGCTTGTCACATGGCGGACGGATACGCCCGGGCAACTGGACGACCAGGTGTTGTCATGCTCACTTCGGGATCTGGTGCGACAAATTCAATCACGGGAGTTGCAAACGCCTACATGGATTCGGTACCCATCATTGTGATCTGTGGTCGCGACATAGCTGGAGAATCTGTCTCCGCTCAGCTTGACGAAACCGACATGATTGGCGTTTCGCGTCCCGTGGTGAAACACAGTTACGTAGTGCCCACAGCGTCAGATATTCCGCGTATTGTTCGAGAAGCGATTTTCGTAGCAACGAGCGGTCGTCCCGGACCTGTAGTAATCGACTTACCAAGATCCGCGCACGAGAGTACCGAGAAGTTTGAGTACGTGATGCCTGAACAGGTTTCGCTCCGTGGATATCGTCCAGCAGAGAGTGGGCACGCCGGCCAAATTAAGAAAGCTTTAGACGCACTACTTAAGAGTGCGCGCCCAGTGGTTTTTGCAGGTGGGGGCGTGATTCAAGGTAATGCATCATCGGAACTCTTGACCATTGCAGAGCGTCTGGAGTTACCCGTTGCAACTTCGCTCATGGGTTTAGGAGCGGTTCCAGGTTCGAACCCGTTGTGTCTTGGAATGCTTGGTATACATGGTTCTCGTGTAGCAAATAATGCGATCGCGCACTCAGACCTAGTACTCGCTCTAGGAACCAGATTAGATAGTCGTGCGATCGACGACCCAGAGAGGTTTTGCCCCCAAGCGAGAGTCATTCACGTCGACATTGATCCCTCATCAATATCGAAAACGATTGTTGCAGATTTGCCAATCGTGGGACCAGTCAAAGAAGTATTGACCATTCTGAATCAACTAGCGAACGACAAACCAGAACTCCAATCAAAAAGACACAACACCTACAACTCGTGGTGGAAACAAATCGAGAGTTGGCGACAAGAGTCGTCGGGAGAAGAACAACACAACCTGACTATTGACGATTCCAAACAGCTGCATCCAAGTGACGTGGTTCAAGCTCTGTATGAAGAAACTCAGGGTGAGGCGTTCATTACTACTGATGTTGGACAACATCAAATCTTTGTCGCACAAGGCTACAAGTTCTCAACTCCTCGGTGTTGGGTCACTCCAGGGGGGCTTGGTACTATGGGATTTGGTTTGCCTGCCGCGTTGGGTGTTCAATTTGCCGTACCCCATGAAACCGTCGTATGTATAACAGGTGAGAGTAGTTTTTTGGTAAACCTACAAGAACTGTCGACTTGCGCGCAATATGATTTGCCAATCAAGGTGTTTTGTTTTAACAACGGCACTCTCGGTATGGTTAATCAGTGGAACCAGATACATGGAGGGGAGGACGGACTCCTCGGTTATCCAGAGTCCATGCCTGATTTCGTGCAACTAGTCGAGGCATTTGGTCATCATGCACTCAGAGTGTCTTCACATGACGAATTGAAGGAAGCAGTCAATCTCACTTTTAGCGAAGAATATGAAAGAAAAACGGTGTTTGTCGATGTACAGGTCGAACCGAATGTACTTGTACTCCCAACTCAAAACAGCGATTTCGACACGAGTGTCAAGGATTCAGTTGGTATTTAGATTATTAGCGTGAAACAACTTCTAGCCATACTGTTTGAGAATGAAGCAGGCGCGCTTGCACGAGTTCTTGGCTTGTTTGCCCAACGGAACGTAAACATTGAATCTTTGTCAGTCGCACCAACCGAAGACATGACCATGTCAAGGTTGACGCTTCTAACCGTGTCGGACGCGCAAACCATCGAACAGATAACTAAACATCTCAATCGATTGGTGGGTGTGGTAAAGGTTGTAAACTTAGTTCATGTCGAACATGTGGAACGCGAGCTAATGTTGGTGAAGGTGTGCGCGGAAGGCGACGAACGTCAGGAAATTAAGCGGACTTGTGATATCTTTCGCGGACAGATCGTAGATGTAACGACGAACACCTACACTGTTCAACTGGTCGGACCGACCGCGAAACTTTTAGGATTTTTGGAAGCTATTGGACGCGCTCACATTCTTGAGGTCGTACGGTCTGGGACATGTGGCATTACTCGAGGTGCAAAAGCGCTGAGCGCAGGACCGAAAGGAGCATAGATGAGAGTTTATTACGATAAAGATTGTGACTTATCCATTGTTCAAAACTGTAAAGTAGCGGTTCTTGGATACGGATCTCAAGGACATGCCCATGCGAACAATCTACGCGATAGTGGCGTTGAAAAGCTCGTAGTTGGACTGTATGAAGGGGCACCTTCCGCTGAGAAAGCCCGAAACGCTGGATTTACGGTCCAACCCGTCGCTGAATCCGTTCGAGATTCGGACATAGTGATGATTCTTCTACCTGACGAAATTCAACGAAACGTCTATCGAGAACACATTGGACCGAACTTAAAACAAGGTGCAGCGATTGCCTTCGCTCACGGATTTAACGTGCACTATGACCTGATTACACCGAAGACGGATATTGACGTTATTATGGTGGCACCAAAGGGACCAGGACACACGTTACGAGCTAACTATGAGAGTGGTATCGGTATGTTAGCACTCTATGCAGTAGCACAGGACTACTCCGGTCGAGCTACCGACACTGCGTTGTCATATGCGATGGCGATCGGAGCTGGTCGAGCAGGAATCATTGAAACGACGTTTCGAGAAGAAACAGAAACAGATTTGTTCGGTGAACAAGTTGTCTTGTGTGGTGGAGCAGCTGCGTTAGTACAAGCCGGATTTGAAACTCTCGTAGAAGCTGGATACGCTCCAGAGATGGCATACTTCGAGTGTCTTCACGAACTCAAACTGATTGTTGACTTCTTTTACGAAGGCGGTATCACCAATATGTGGTATACGGTGTCCAATACAGCTGAATATGGTGGGATTTCTCGTGGTGATCGCATTATCACCGAAGACACTCGGCGCGAAATGCGTGCGATCCTACATGAGATTCAAACGGGGAAATTTGCGCAAGAGTTTATCGCTGAAAGTCAGGCTGGTGCTACGACCGTCAATTCCATGCGCAGGCTAAGTAAGGAACACTTGATTGAGAAAGTCGGTGAACGACTCCGCGCGATGATGCCTTGGATCGAAGAGAAAAAACTCGTCGACAAATCTGTGAATTAGTCTAGAAGAGCGGCGCGGTCGCGATCGCGATGGACAGTTCAATGTCCTTGATCGCCGACACGACATCTTGTCCGATTAGATCTAACGATCGAATTTGCTCAATCCGATCAGCGACGGTCTCAAGTTGATCTGCGGGTAAGAGTGCATTTAGGATTCCCGTCGCGTGGACCAAGCAAAGCAGAATAACGTCGCGTGGTGTCGGGATATTGTCTGAAAAGAGCAACTCGTACATACGAAGCTTTGCTTCCTTTTCAGTACGACCGTCGATTACTGGATATCTTCTTGATCGAAAAACCCACAAAAACCGAGTGTCCTGTTGTTCGATAATGCCTTTTCGGATTAGTCCGGCGATGGCTTCGTCGCGGATGTCGTCAACACGTTCAGACACGAATTCAACCCAGTAGCGAATACTCCGTCGTTCAGCAAGATTCGAAATTTCTGCTAAGACTTCATCGGCTACTTTTTGTCCAATAGGTTGAGTGCTGGTAGCATAGAGTTCTTCGAGGTCTGAGTCAATACGTCCCGCTTCGGCAAGCTCCATAAGTATCGCCCCGCTCATTGCATATCTATTGGACCAATCGGTGATATGAATAAAAGTGCCGTCGTCATCGTGTAGTTGTAAGAGGACAACTTCTTCTGCGATGGTAAGAGTAGGGGTCGTCATGTTTGATCTATTTCTGCGAAGCGAATTTGGTTTACGAACAGAGTTGAAATCCTATGCGGATGTCAGAGTTGATTTTAAGCGTGGCCAGTGCTCGAAGTACAATTTGTACGGTACGACGTTAGAAATTCATAACTCATTTCACACTGCCAAGGAGCGTAGATGGTATTAATAAAGACAAAGAAAGAAATACCGAGTTCGGAAATCACTCCTGAAGCGGTTTATTTGTCCCGCCGTAAGTTCATCGGACAATCCTCCGCCGTCGTGGCTGCTGGAGCGTTGGCGCAATCTAGTCTTGCCTTACCCGAAAGTTGGATTGAAGATCAGGGGTATGAGCCGGGGGAAGATATTGACGAAGACATCACACCCGAAAAGCATGCCACCAATTACAACAATTTCTTCGAGTTTGGTACTGATAAGAAAGATCCCGCGAAACACGCTCATCAGATGACTGTGGATCCCTGGTCAGTTGAAATTAAAGGACTAGTAGAGAAACCGGGAGAGTTGCCTTTAGAAGATCTTCTCAAGGACATCGATTTAGAGGAAAGAATCTATCGCCTTAGATGTGTTGAAGCTTGGTCGATGGTGATCCCGTGGATCGGCTTCCCTGTGAAGACAGTCTTAGACAAAGTTAAGCCGCAAAGTGGCGCGAAGTACGTCAAATTTACAACGCTTTTGAGAGAAAGTGAAATGCCAGGTACCAAATCCAGATTTTCTTCCATTGAGTATCCGTACGTTGAAGGGCTTCGACTAGACGAAGCGAACCATCCACTCGCGATTTTTGCGATCGGCATGTACGGGAAAGTGCTTCCAAATCAAAACGGTGCTCCCTTTCGTCTCGTGGTACCTTGGAAGTATGGATTTAAGAGTATTAAATCAATTGTCCAAATTGAATTAACGAGACGACAGCCGAGAACGACTTGGAACTTGTCCGCTCCTCATGAATATGGTTTCTATGCGAACGTCAATCCCGAGGTTGATCATCCTCGTTGGTCGCAAGCTACCGAGAGAAGACTGCCGCAAGGACTCTTTGCAAGGTCAATCGAAACGAAGATGTTTAACGGCTATGATGAAGTAGCTAGTCTCTACGAAGGCTTGAACTTAAAAAGAAATTTTTGAGTTGCAATAGATACGCGCGCAACATCGATTGACTCTGTGCGTATTTACAACGATTTGACTCGCTCAAGGTAAGAATTTGTGGCGCGACCGCGACTTAGTTTTCTTGCGACCAAACCAGCTAAGTGGATCGTTGGACTGCTGCTCGTCATTCCTTTACTCCTACTTTTGAACGAAGTACTGATCGAGCTATTCGATCCCGGTGCTCGCTTAGGACCTAATCCTGGGGATGTTTTAGTCGATCGGCTCGGAACGTGGTCGATCAGGTTTCTGTATTTGACGTTGTTGGTATCGTCGATCTCCCGGATATTTAAGATTCCAGTACTGGTACAACATCGGCGCACCTGCGGGTTGTTTGCCTTTACCTATGTGGTGTTGCACTTCACTGCATATCTCTCCGCGATTTTAGGATTCGATTTCAACACACTGTTAGGAGACTTTTCGAAACGTCCATACATCATATTTGGAATGATCGCATTGTTATTGTTAATACCGCTAGCAATCACCTCGACTCGAGGATGGCGTAAGCGACTCAAGTTGAATTGGAAACGACTTCATCGATTGATATATTTAATCGCGGTTCTAGCACTCATTCACCTTTGGATGCAGGAACGGTCGACATACACGGACACGGTGATCTATGGGTCGATCCTTGTGCTTCTATTTGTTGAAAGAATCGTTCATGCTATACGACAAAGATTGGCGCGAGCAAACGCTGCTTCCGCGGCGAGTTAGTCGGTAAACTTTGTTACTTTTAAAACTAAAACTTAAGGATATTTAGGGGAATTACATACTTGGGTTGAATACATGTGTATAATACCAGTATGGCCTCTGGTATTGGGGCGTCTGGACAGCGAGAAGCGTTTACTTAGGTGACTTCGACGACCTGTCAATAAATATATTTTGGTTGTTCAACCTAAGTATATAAATGGGGATTATAAACTTTACTTGACAAAGCAATCGAGTTAAGGAGATTATAGATAAATGAATCTACGATTATAGTAATTCCGTTACTCTGTTAGGTCGTATATTCATAATTTAAAGTTTAAGTAAATATTCAAAATAACTTACTTATACCTATTGACTTATCATCGTTTTTGTGATACAATATGTGTATGATAAAAGCACCAGGAAAAGCATATAGAGAAGGGATTACTCTTATCGAATTGTTTGCGATGTTCCCTGATGAAGCGACTGCAACGAAGTGGTTTGAAAATGTTTTGTGGCATGAAGGTCGCAAGTGCGGGAAATGCAATAGCGAGAAAACTGCCCCTGTTAAGAGCGGTAAGCCGATGCCGTATTGGTGTACGAATTGTCGCAGCTACTTTTCTGTGCGAACTGGAACGGCACTCGCTCGGTCTAATGTTCCACTGAGAAAATGGGCGATTGCGGTTTATCTTTGTCTTACGAGTTTGAAGAGCATTAGCAGCATGAAGTTGCATCGAGACTTAGGCGTGTCGCAACCGACCGCGTGGTATATGATGCATCGTATCCGCGAGGCTTGGGCGGGAGAGATGGAAGATGAATTTACCGGACCAGTTGAAGTTGACGAAACTTATGTGGGCGGGAAACGTAGGAATATGCCGAAACACAAACGCGAAGAGTTAAAGGGTCGTGGTGCGGTTGGTAAAACTGCAGTTGTTGGCGCGAAGGATCGTAAGACGAAAAAGGTACACGCTAAAGTTGTAAAGAATACGGACGCTGATACGCTCTTCAGTTTCGTTGAAGAACATACTGAAGACGGCGCGACTGTTTATACGGACGATCACCCCGCTTACAATCAGCTACGCAAGTTCTATCACCATGAAACTGTCAAGCACAGTGTCGGTGAATATGTACGCATGAAGGCACACACTAATGGTGTAGAGTCTTTTTGGAGTATGCTCAAGCGAGCGCACAAGGGAACATTCCACAAAATCAGTCCGAAGCATTTAGACCGTTATGTTCAGG